>QHUZ01000025.1 GCA_003223395.1 Gemmatimonadota bacterium
CGCCGTCAACTCAAGTCAACTATCTTCAATCGGTTACGGCACTTGGACATACTCCATTGCGGCTCTCCGAACTGCTAACCCCCGACCGCATCCGGGTCCCCATCAGGGCCCAGAGCAAGGAGGGCGTGCTACGGGAGTTAGTGGACCTCTTGGTGGGAGGCAACGGGGCAGCCCCTGATGTGTTGCAGGCGGTCATGGAGCGGGAGCGGCAGTTCCCGACTGGAATTGGCTACGGCGTAGCGGTTCCACATGGCAAGACCCCAGCCCTCGCCAATCTCGTAGCGGTCGCCGGTACGGCGCGCACTCCTGTGCCGTATGAAACGGTGGATGGCGAACCGGTACGGTTGTTCTTCCTGCTCGCCGGTCCGGAGTCGCAGGCCGGCGCGCACGTCAAGGCCTTGAGCCGCATCTCGCGGCTCGTGCGGCGCGAGCCGATTCGCACGCGGCTGCTCGCGGCCAGCGATGCACAAGAGTTCTATCGCATCCTGTGTGATGCAGAGAGGGGAGGCGCATAAACGCCAGCGTGACTCAGACAACCCTGCGAACCCACCGCTGCGGCGCGCTGCGGAAAGAGCACGTGGGGCAGCGGGTTCGGTTGGGGGGCTGGGTCCACCGCCGCCGCGACCTCGGAGGCATCGTGTTTCTCGACCTCCGCGATCGTGACGGTCTCGTCCAGGTCGCCGTCGGACCGGGATGGGCGTCGCCCGATCTCGTGACCCGCGCGCAAACGGTGGGGCCCGAGACCGTCCTGCTCGTCGAAGGCGAGGTCGTCGCCCGTCCGCCAGCCATGCGCAACGCCGAGCTCGCGACCGGTGACGTCGAGGTGCACGCCACATCGCTGCGCGTCGTCGGACCGGCGGAAACGCCAGCGATTCCGGTGGCGCGCGGCAAGGGTGAAGAGCTGGCCGCCGAGGAGCTCCGCCTGAAGTATCGCCACCTCGACCTGCGGCGGCCCGAGCTCCAAGCCAATCTCATCTTACGGCACCGGCTGCTGCAGCGCGCCCGTCGCGCGCTGAGTGAGCTGGACTTCCTCGAGATCGAGACGCCCAACCTCACCAAGCCGACCCCCGAAGGCGCGCGCGACTATCTCGTGCCGTCGCGCGTGCACCCGGGCGAGTTCTACGCGCTGCCGCAGTCGCCGCAGATCTACAAGCAGCTGCTGATGGTATCGGGGTTCGATCGCTACTTCCAGATCGCGCGCTGCTTCCGTGACGAAGACCTGCGCTACGACCGCCAGCCCGAGTTCTCACAAATCGATATCGAGGCGTCGTTCGTGGGGCAGGAAGACGTCTTGGGCTTCGTCGAGACGGTGCTCGTCGCCCTGTGGGACGAAGCCGGCCACACGATCGCCCGGCCGTTCCCGCGGCTGACGTGGCGCGAGGCGATGGAACGCTACGGGACCGACAAGCCCGATTTGCGCTTCGATTTTCCGATCACTGACTGGACCGCACAGGTCCAGCCGCTCGGCGTGCCGTTCTTCCAGGGCGCCACCAACGGCTCGCGGGTCCGAGGGATCGCGGTGCGGGGTGGGGGCACCCTGTCGCGCAAAGACGTGGACCAGCTCGCCGAGACGGCGAAGACGCACGGCGCCCCCGGATTGGCGTGGGTGAAACGTCAGGGCGAGCAGCTGTCCGGCTCGGTCGGGAAACACTTCAACGCGGCAGCGTTGGGACAGATCGGCGTCGGCGACGGCGATGTCGCGCTGATGACGGTCGGACCGGACCGCGTGACGTCGCCCGCGCTCGACAAGGTGCGGCGGGAAGTGATCCGGCGCCTGGCGCCGCAGCCGAAGCTCGCGCACGCGTTCTGTTGGGTGGTCGACTTCCCGCTGTTCGAGCCGGATCCCGAAACGGGGAAGCCGGTGTTCGCCCACCACCCATTTACGTCCCCGCATCCGGAGGACCTGGGCAAGCTGGACAGCGATCCGTTCGCCTGCCGCGCGCTGCACTACGATGCCGTCTACAACGGCAACGAGCTCGGCTCCGGCTCGATCCGGATCACCGATCCGGCGATCCAGCGGAAGGTCTTCGCGCATCTCGGGCTGTCGCCGGCCGACATCGATGCCCGCTTCGGTTTCCTGTTGACCGCGCTCGCTGCCGGCGCGCCGCCGCATGGCGGGTTCGCCGTGGGATTCGATCGCACGGTGATGCTCATCGTCGGCGCGGCCTCGATGCGCGACGTGATCGCGTTTCCCAAGACCACCGCGGCGCGTGCCTTATTCGAGGGCGCGCCCGCGCCGGCGCGGCCCGAGGATCTCGCCGCACTTCATATAAAGGCGGTGCCCCCCCATGAGTGATGACGTCGTCCACCGGTTATCTGTGGAAGGCGTCGATCCGCTGGCATTGGCCGGCGTGAACGATGCCAATCTGCTCGAGCTCGCGCGCCGTCTGGGTGTGCGCGTCTCGTTGCGCGGCGACAACCTTTCGCTCGCCGGGTCCGCCGCGGCGATCGAGCGCGCCGGACCCGTCGCGCAGGCGCTGATCGATCTGGCGCGGATGGGCGAGAACCTCGACGTCCACGACGTCGAGCGCCTGATCTCCGACGAAGCGCACGGGGAGCTCGGGCGCCCGGGAGCGCCTCCCGACCCGGTGAAGATCATTCTCCCGGGATTGCGCCGCGTCATTCAGCCGAAGACCGCGGGACAGCGGGAATACCTGCGATCGATCGCCGAGCACGATATCGTCATCGGCATCGGACCGGCCGGGACCGGCAAGACCTATCTCGCCGTCGCGGCCGCGGTGGACGCGCTCGCCCGCAAGCGGGTGCGCCGGATCATCCTCGCCCGGCCTGCCGTGGAAGCGGGCGAGAACCTCGGCTTCCTCCCCGGCGACCTGCAGGAGAAGGTCGATCCCTACCTCCGGCCGCTGTACGATGCGCTCGAGGACATGATGCCGCGCGAGCGGGTGCAAAAGGCGCTCGAGACGCGCACCATCGAAATCGCGCCGCTCGCCTACATGCGCGGCCGTACCTTGAGCGATGCGTTCGTGATTCTGGACGAAGCGCAGAACGCGACCGGGATGCAGATGAAGATGTTCCTCACCCGTCTGGGGGTGAATTCCCGCGCCGTGATCACCGGCGACAAGACCCAGATCGACCTGCCCAACCGCGAGGACTCCGGGCTCCTGCAGGTCGAGCGGATCCTCCCCGGCATCGAGGGGATCGGCTTCTGCTACCTCGGTGACGCCGACGTCGTCCGCCATCGGCTGGTGCGGGACATCATCCGCGCGTACGCCGAGGACGCCCAGGGTTGAGATGAAACTTCCGACACAGGAGAAGGTGCGCTACCACCTGGCGCGCTGGATTTGGGTACCGGCGCTCGCCCTGGTCGCGCATGTCGCGTTCCCGTCCGGCGGCGCCGATGTCGCGCCGCTGCTCGAGCCCGGCGCCCGCGCCGACAAGGACATCGTCGCGCCGTTCAACTTCGTCGTCAATAAGTCTGAAGACGAGCTGCAGCGCGAGGCGGAGGAGCTCGCCGCGTCGGCGAAGCCGATCTACGAGTTCCGGCAGCGCACCTCCGACAGCATCGCAACCACGCTGGCGGCGTTCTTCGCCGCGGTGGATGCCGCGGCAGATCAGGGTCCGCAGGCGATCGTTCGCGCGGGCAGTGATTTCGGCGTGACCCTGTCGCTGCAGGAGGCGGCCTATGTCGGCAAAGGCGGGAAGCGGCAAAAGTTGCAACAAGCGCTCCAGAAGCTGTTCGATCGCACCCTGGCACAAGGCGTCACCGGCCCCGGGGTTCTCCAGGGCGAGCAGTCGCGCGAGCTGATCGTCCGACGCGGCTCCACGGAATCTTCCGTGCTGCGCGATCAGGCACTGACGTTCAACCAGTACCTGAACCGCGCCAAGACGTTGCACCCCGATCCCGGCTCGAGCGTGGGTGACGTGCTGTACATCAAGCTCCAGCGGCAGTTCTTCCGACCCACGCTGATTCCCAAACCGCTGGAAACGGAGCGGCGCCGCAACGAGCTCCGTGGCAGCGTCGATCCGAGCAAGTACATCGTGCGCGCCGGCGATCGCATCGTCGGTGCAAACGAAGTCGTGACGAACGAGGCCCACGAGCGCCTCGTGACGCTGCACCAGGAGCTGCTGCGCCGCGGCGCCGCGACAACGTACTCGATCCGCGGTGTCATCGGCCCGTTGCTCCGCGATGCGCTGATCATCGCGATCTTCTGGGTCCTGCTGGTCTTCTACCGGCGTGAGACGTATCGCGACCTGCGCCAGGTCGCGCTGATCGGCGGCCTGTTCGCGGTGTTGCTGACGCAGGGGGGACTGGTCGGGCGGTTTTATCCGGCCCACCCGGAAGTCATCTTCATGCCGTTCCTCGCCATGATGATGACGGTGCTGTTCAACGGCCGCGTATCCATGATCGCCGCGATGATTCTGGCGGTCGTGATCGGTCAGCAGCCGGTGCTGCACGACGTTCCCGCGACGTTCCTGTGCGTCGTCGGCGGGGTGCCCGCGGCCCTCTCGGTGAAGACGCTCCGCAGCCGGAGCAACTTCTACGCGCCCGTGCTGATCATCGCGGCGGGATATCTGCTCGGCGCCCTTGCCCTCGGCCTCTCGAGCGGCTGGCCCATCGTGGAAATCGGGCTCCGCGGCCTCTGGGGCACGCTGAACGGCCTGGTGTCGGCCGGGCTCACCTTCTTCCTGCTGCCCGTGGCCGAGTCGGTCACACACATCACGACCGATCTGACACTGCTCGAGTTGTCCGACCCGAGCCGCCCACTGCTGCGCCGGCTGTCGCTCGAGGCACCCGGCACATATGCCCACAGCGTGGCGATGGCGAATCTCGTCGAGGCGGCCTGCAACCGCATCGGCGCGAACGGCCTGCTCGGCCGCGTGGGGTGCTACTACCACGACATCGGCAAGGTCAAGAATCCGCTGTACTTCGTGGAGAATCAGATCCCCGGCAACAATCCGCACGATCGGCTGAAGCCGCTGCAATCGGCCCAGATCATCAAGGCGCACGTCACCGACGGCATCGCGCTCGCCGCGGAGGCCAAGCTTCCCGATTCGGTGTCAGCGTTCATCCCCGAGCATCACGGGACCACGGAGATCACCTACTTCCTCGACAAGGCGAAGAAGTCCGACGGCGGCCAGGCGCGTAATCCGGAGGACTTCACGTATCCAGGTCCCAAGCCACGGTCGATGGAAACCGCGATCTCGATGATCGCGGACTCGGTCGAAGCGGCGCTGCGGGTTCTGGAGGACCTCACGCCGCAAAAGATCGAGGAAGCGATCGACCACATCGTGCGCACCAAGGTCAACGCGGGTCAGCTCGATGAAGCGCCGCTCACCCTGCAACAGATGGAGCAGGTGAAGTCCGCGTTCCTGGTCGTGCTCAGCGGGATGTATCACAATCGCATCGACTATCCGGAGTCCAGTGGCGGGATCAGTGCGGCCTGGCACTCGGCGAGCGCGCCAGGCGCGCGCTGACGAGCTCATGCGCGTGGCGAAGCGGGTGTTGGCGTGGGAGCGCGCGCCGGCCCGATCGCACGTGGACATCACGCTGCTCCCCGCAGCGGCCATGCGGCGTGCCAACCGCCGCGCCACCGGCCGCCGCGGCCTGACCGACGTGATCGCCTACACGCTGCCACAGCCTGACGGCCAGCTCCTGGGCGACGTGTATATCTGCCCGGACGCGGCAGCCGAGGCCGCACGGAACGGCACGGGACTCCGCGAAGAGCTCGTGCGGCTCGCCGTCCACGGGACGCTGCACGTCCTGGGGTACGATCATCCCGCGGGCACTGGGCGCACCCGCTCGCGGATGTGGCAGCTGCAGGAACGCTACGTCAAACGACTGCTTCGCTAATGCTGACCGAAGCCGCACTCCGCCTCATCGGGCTGGTTGTCGCCGTCAGCGCGGGTGTCTGGGCCGCGCTACTCGCCCTCGCCGAAGAAGCTGCCGTGGGCGAGGCGCTCCACACCCTCGGTGATGCCCCGCCCATAGCCGCCGAGCGGCGCGTGCCGCTGCATCGCGCGCTGCACGTGGCACGCCTGGCGCTGCTCATCCTCGGCGCCGTCGCCACGGCCAATGCGGTGGCCTGGTGGACCAGACCGTGGGCGGAGGCAATCCTCACGCTGGGAGTGGGAACCCTGCTGCTCTTCATCGTGGGCGACGCACTGCCGCGCAGCGTGGCGCGGATCGCACCCGAGCTGTCGGATGCAGCGCTTCCCCTTGCGCGGCGCACCCTGGCCCCGTTCGGCCCGCTGCTCTGGCTCCTCGCGTGGGCGGATCGCGGGCTCCATGCCCTCGTCCACACGCCGCGGCCGCTGCAACCCAACCTTGGCGTTGCCCAGCGCGACATGCTGCTCGGCGTCTTTACGCTGGCCGACACGACGGTGGACGAGGTCATGACGCCGCGGCTCGACATGACCGGCGTCGATATCTCGGCGTCCACTGAGGAGGTCCTAGAAGCATTCCGGCAAAGCCAGCACACGCGCCTACCGGTGCTGGATGGCTCACCCGACAACGTCGGGGGTGTGGTGTTCGCAAAGGACCTGGTGCCCATCGCGATGGGGCTCGCGGAGCCGGGCATTCGCTGGCAGACGCTCATGCGTCCCGCGGCGTTCGTTCCCGAGACCAAGACGCTCGACAATCAGCTCCGCGACTTTCAGGGCACGCCCGCGCACATCGCGATCGTGGTGGACGAGTTCGGTGGGACCTCGGGTCTTATCACGCGCGAAGACATTCTCGAGGAAATCGTGGGTGAGATCCGCGACGAGCATGACACCGAAACGACACCGGCGATTCGCCAGGACGGCACGCGGCTGTGGGTGGACGGTCGCACCAGTCTCGACGAGCTCTCCGCGGCGCTGGGCACCACGATCGCCCATTCCGAAGTCTCGACCGTGGGCGGGCTCGTCTACTCGGTCCTGGGCCGCGTCCCTCGGCCCGGCGACGAGTTGACGCTCGACGGCTTCCGCGTGGTCGTGGAGCGCGTCGATCAGCGCCGCGTCACCCAGGTCTCGTTCGAAAAGCGATGAGCGTCGCACTCGCCGTCTTGCTGGTCGGGCTCCTGATGGCCGGTGTGTCGGCGGCGATCGGTGTCGCCGCCGCCGCCGTGAGCCAGCACGAATTGACGCGCTGGGTGGCATACAAGCTGCGTGGCTCGGCGGCCAGGATGAACGTGCTGCAAAACCCCGGGCAGACCCTCGCCACATCCAACATGCTGACGACGCTCGGCGTCCTCCTCGCCGCCGGTGCGATTCCCGCGCTGCTGGCCGCGACGACGCCGACGTTCATCGGCATCTTCACGATCACAGTCGGCGTGCCGCTCTTCATCGGCGCGGCGTATCTCATCCCGCGCGTGCTGGGGAGGCGCTGGGCCGAGCCGCTGGTCGGACACGCGGTGCCGTTGATGGAGCGCTTCGGCGGCGTGCTGTCCCCGTTCATCCCGCGGCGCGAGGGCTCGACGCGTACCACCCTCGCCGCGTTGCTGACGAGCGCCGATACCGACGCGCTCGCCACGACCGACGAGATGGCCGTGGTCTCCGGAGTCCTCGCCTTCGCCGATCGTCCGGTGCGGGAGCTGATGACGCCGCGCACCGCCATTGTCGCGTTTCCGGAAGGCATCCTCACGGCCGAAGCGGCGCACGTCCTCCAGCAATCAGGCTACAGCCGCTATCCCGTCCATCGCGGGTCGCTGGATGAAGTGGTCGGCGTCGCTCACACCCTCGACCTGCTCGGCCGCCAGCCGGAGGATCCCATCCTGGTGCGGCCGCCGCTCTCGGTTCCGGGCACGATGCGCGCCGCCGATCTGATGCTCGAAATGCAGCGCGGCGGGCGCCACCTCGCGGTCGTGCTGGACGAGTTCGGCGGCACGGCGGGACTCGTCACGTTCGAGGACCTGCTGAACGATCTCGTCAGCGAGCTGTTCGAGCCGGCGGCGTCGACTCCCGACACCACGCGCGTGATCGAAGTCGAGGGCAGCACGCCGAGCGCCGAGCTGGCCGAGAAGCTGGGGCTGCCGCTCGGGAGCGGGGCCCAGAGCGTCGGCGGGTTGCTGATCCAGGCTCTGGGCCGCATTCCCCGCGCGGGGGAGCGGTTCACGTACAAGGGACTCGAATTCGACGTCCTGGCCGCTAGCGTGACGCGCGTCGAGCGCGTGGCGGTGCGCCCCGGTCCGGTGCGCACGATTATGCTCGGTGGAGGGTCGCCGTGACCGCGCCCGAAGCCCCCGACCTGAGGCTCGACGAGCTGAAGGAGCTTGCCGAGCAGGATGACCTCCATCCGTTCCTGCTGCGCGTTCGCCACGTACATCCCTCCGACCTCGCCGACGTCCTCTCAGCGCTGGAAGAATCCATTCGTGTGCGCGTGATCTCCGAGCTGCCACTCGACATGGCCTCGAGCGCTCTTGCCGAGATGGAAGCAACGGAGCACCCGGAAGAGATGCTGCTCGCGGTGGGACCAGAGTACGCCGCCGAGTTGGTCGAGGAGATGCCGTCGGACGATGCCGCGGACCTCGTCGCGGAGCTCTCGCCCGGCCAGCGCGAGGCGGTACTTGCGAAGGTCAGCGATCGCGCCGATGTGGAGCGGCTGCTGGAATATCCGGAGGATTCGGCCGGCGGGCTGATGACCAGCAACGTGGTCACCGTCCGGGAGGATGCGACGGTCGGGGAGGCCATCGAGGCGATCCGCCAACAAAGTGACGAGGATGAGAGCCAGCTATACCAGGTGTATGCCGTGGACGTCCACGGGCACCTGCGGGGCATCGTACCGGTCGCCCGGCTGATCGTTACGTCGCCGGCGCGCCTGGTGCACGACGTGATGGAGCAACCGATCGTCCAGGTACAGCCGGAGCAGGACCAGGAAGAGGTCGCCCGGCTCATGGCCCGCTACAACGTCGCGGCCGTCCCCGTCGTGGATGTGAACGCCCGTCTGTTAGGACGGATCACCTTCGACGACGTCATCGACGTGGTGGAAGCAGAGACGACCGAGGACCTGCTGAAGTTCGGCGGTATGGAAGCGCTGGACGCGCCGTATCTGAAGGTCGCGTTCGGCCGCATGGTCCGAAAACGCGCCGGCTGGCTGGCCGCGCTGTTTCTCGGCGAAATGCTCACGGCGACGGCGATGGCGTTCTTCCAGGAGGAAATCGCGAAGGCCGTCATTCTCGCCCTCTTCGTCCCGCTCATCATCTCGAGCGGCGGCAACTCCGGCTCGCAGGCGTCGACGTTGGTCATCCGCGCGATGGCGCTGGGCGAAGTCAATCTGCGCGACTGGTGGCGCGTCATTCGGCGTGAGTTCGCGACGGGCGTGGTGCTGGGCCTCGTGCTGGGCGCGATCGGCTTTCTCCGGATCACCTTATGGCACGCGATCACCGGGATCTATGGGGAGCATTACCTGCTTGTCGCGTTCACCGTGTTCGGCAGCCTGATCGGCGTCGTGACGTTCGGAACGATGGCGGGATCCCTGTTGCCCTTTATCCTGCGCCGCCTGGGATTCGACCCCGCCAGTGCGTCGGCGCCGTTCGTGGCCACGCTGGTCGACGTCACCGGGTTGGTCATTTACTTCACCGTGGCGTCCGTGATTCTGCATGGAACCCTCCTGTGACGGCCACGCCGCCGTTATCCTTAGGGCATATGCGACTCGACGCGGTGCTCGACGGGTTGGCGCGCGGGGACACGGCGGCGCTGGCCCGTGCGATCAGCCTGGTCGAGAACCAGCGCGACGGGTTCGAGCGGGTGCTGGCGGCGCTGCACCGGAAGATTGGGAAGGGAAGTACTCATCGCATCGGCATCACCGGGCCACCGGGCGCCGGGAAGAGCACCCTCACCGAGCAACTGGTCCGCGCCTATCGCGAGCGCGGTCTCAAGGTCGCCGTCATCGCAGTCGATCCCACCAGCCCCTTTACCGGTGGCGCGCTGCTCGGCGACCGGATTCGCATGGAGTCCGTCAGCCTCGATCCCGGAGTGTTCATTCGCTCGATGGCCACGCGGGGAGCGCAGGGCGGGCTCGCCACGACCACCGAAGAGGTCGCGGATGTGCTCGAGGCGTTCGGATTCGACCGCATCCTCATCGAGACCGTCGGCGTCGGGCAGACCGAGCTCGACGTCGCCGCCACGGCCGAGACCACGGTGCTGGTACTCGTGCCCGAATCGGGCGACGGCATCCAGACGTTGAAGGCGGGCGTCATGGAGATCGCCGAGCTCTTCGTGATCAACAAGAGCGATCGGCCGGGGGCGGAGAAGCTGCGCCAAGAGATCGAGGTCATGCTGGGCATCCGGAAGGGCAACGCGTTCGCGCACATCACGCCACACCATGGGGCGGCGAAGGGCGGCGGAGGGCGGCGAGGTGAGGCGGCGGCAACTGCGAATTCGTGGGAGCATCTGGTCCTGACGACCGTTGCATCGAAGGGTGAGGGGATCTCGCAGCTCGTCGCAGCACTCGACCGCCACCACGACTATCTCGCTTCCAGCGGCAAGCTCGAGGAGCGTCGCAAACGCCGTCTGGCCGCCCGCACTCGTGCCGTGGTGAACCGCGCCATCCGTCAGTGGGTATGGGATGAGACAGAGGCTGAAGATCTGGTCGCGCAGCGACTCGACGACGTCGCGGCAGGCACGCGGAGCCCCTACGACGTCGCCGCCGAAGTCCTGGACAAAGTAAGGAACGGCAAATGACCATACAGAAGAAGCCGGTCTACACCGCCGCCGATCTCCCTGGCTTCGATGCCGAGCACCAGCTCGGGCGCCCCGGTGAATACCCGTTCACGCGCGGGATTCATCCCACGATGTACCGCGGCAAGCTCTGGACGATGCGGCAGTTCGCGGGCTTCGGCAGCGCGGCGGATACCAACCAACGCTACAAGTTCCTGCTCGAGCATGGCCAGACCGGTCTGTCGGTGGCGTTCGACTTCCCGACGTTGATGGGCTACGACTCCGACCATCCGCGGTCGGAGGGAGAAGTCGGGAAATGCGGTGTCGCGATTTCCTCCCTGGCGGACATGGAGACGTTGTTCGCCGGCATCCCGCTCGACCAAGTCTCGACGTCCATGACGATCAACGGCCCGGCGGCCATTCTGTTCTGCTTCTACGTCGCCGCAGCCGAGAAACAGGGCGTCCCGATCGGCAAGCTCCGTGGCACGGTGCAGAACGACATCCTCAAGGAGTACATGGCCCAGCATGCGTGGGTCTATCCGGTCGAGCCAGCGCTCAAAGTCATCGTGGACATGTTCGAGTGGGGCGCCAAGCACACACCGCTCTGGAATACGATTTCGATCTCCGGCTATCACATCCGCGAGGCGGGGGCGACGGCGGCCCAGGAGCTCGCGTTCACGCTCGCGAACGGCTTCACCTATGTGGAGCGCGGCATCGCGCGCGGTCTCGATATCGACAGCTTCGCCGCGCGCCTTTCCTTCTTCTGGGACATCCACAACGACTTCTTCGAGGAGATCGCCAAGCTGCGTGCCGCCCGGCGCATCTGGGCGCGCCACATGCGCGAGCGTTACAAGGCCCGGCAAGCCCGCTCCTGGATGATGCGCTTTCACAGCCAGACGGCGGGTGTCACACTGACCGCGCAGCAGCCGTTGAACAACATCGTGCGTGTCGCGTATCAGGCCCTGGCCGCGGTGCTCGGCGGCACGCAATCGCTTCACACCAATTCCCTGGATGAGACGCTGGCGTTACCGACGGAACAGTCCGTGCAGGTGGCGCTGCGGACGCAGCAGATCCTGGCACACGAAACGGGCGTCGCCCAGGTGATCGACCCGCTGGGCGGCTCGTACTACATCGAGGCACTCACCGATCAGCTCGAGCGTGAGGCCGAAGCCCTGTTCGCCGAGATCACCTCGATCGGCGGAGTCGTCCGGGGGATCGAAACGGGCTGGTTCCAGCGGCAGATTGCCCAATCGGCGGCGGCATTCCAGCGTCAGGTCGAGATGGGTGAGAAGGTCATCGTCGGGGTCAACGAGTTCCTGTCCGACGATGATCACCCCGTCGAGATCCTGAAGGTCTCCAACGATGCGGAGGAGCAACAGCGCCGCCGGCTCGCGCGGGTCCGCGCGGAGCGGGACAACGCCCTGGTCGAGCGCCGCCTCGAGGCGCTGCGCCAGGCGGCCGAGTCCGATCAGAACGTGATCCCCCCAATGCTCGATTGTGCGCGTGTCTATGCCACGTTGTACGAGATTCGCCATGCGCTCGAACGCGTGTGGGGAGCGTACCGCGAACCGGTGTTCTTCTAGACTATGAGCACACTCCCCGCCCTTATCACCGAGCAGGACGTCCATGCCGCGGTTCAGCGGCTGGCGACGATCGACCCAGGCCCGTACTGGGTCGTGACGTGCTACCTCAAGCTCGAGCCCCGCGACCGGACTCGCGGCAAGTACCTCATCAAGATGAAGAACCGGGTCAAGGAAGCTGCCGACGCACTCTCCAGGCAGTCGCTGGGGCACGCGGACCGCGAGGTGATCGCGGCCGATTTACAGCGCGTGCTCGACTACCTCGAGGAGCCGAATCACCTGCCGAGCACGCGCGCGATCGCGATCTTCGCATCGCAGGGGCTTGATTTGTTTGAGACGCTGCCGCTGCCGCACGTGCATCGCTCCCGCCTCGGGGTCGAACACGAGCCGCTGGTGCGCGAGCTCGTTGCCCTCGACGAGGAGTTCGGGACGATTCTCGTGGTGGTCTACGACCGGACGGCGTCCCGATTCTTTGAGGTCACGGCGTACGACTGCGTGGAGCTCACTGCGCTCCCGGCGCTCGACGCCTCGCGCGCGAGCAAATTCCACGGCTCGCATCAGCGGCAGGTGATGGCGCGGGCGGGAACACCCTCCGGCAGCGCGGGCGAGCACAACTACCACATGCGCATTCGCACCGAGAAACAGCGGTTCTACGCGCAGATCGCGGACCGGGTTTTCAATATCCATCGCGTGCGGCCGCTCGCGGGGCTGCTCATCGGCGGCGTAGGTCCGGACGGCGGCGCCGTCATCCCCCACCTTCACACCTACCTGCACGATCTCGTGATGGGCGTGGTGAAACTCAATCCGAAGACGGCCACGAAGGCGGAAGTGCGCGATGCGGCCCTGGCCCTGCGTGAAGAGCGAGAACGCGCCTGGGAGCGAGCGCACGCGGAAGCGCTGAAGGACGGCGTCCCGGAGGGCTGGGCGGTGAACGGCGTCGATCCCACACTCAAGGCGTTGTCGCGCGGCCAGGTGCGCACGCTGCTGGCAGACGGCCAGGATGACGATCCGCGGATCGACGAAGCGGTGGAAGACGCGCTGCGCCAACGGTCCCAGGTGGACGTCCTGTACGACGAGAAGGCACGCCGCGGCGTAGACGTGATGGCCGCGCTGCTGCGCTTCCGCCGTTGATGACCGCGCGACGTCGTCCCATTCGCATCCTGGTGGCCAAGCCGGGCCTGGACGGACACGATCGCGGCGCGAAAGTCGTGGCCGCGGCGCTCCGCGACTCCGGGATGGAGGTCATTTACACCGGCCTGCACCAGACGCCCGAGATGATCGCGCAGGCGGCGATCCAGGAGGACGTGGACGTCGTCGGTCTGTCGATCTTGTCGGGCGCGCATATGACGCTGTTCCCGCGCGTCCGCAAACTGCTCGACGCTGCCGGCCGGCAGGACGTGCTGCTGACCGGCGGTGGCATTATTCCCCCCGAAGACATGAGCGCGCTGGAATCGCAGGGCACGGGCAAGCTGTTCGGCCCGGGCACGCCGACGTCCGACCTCATCAAATACATCCAGGAGTGGGCGGCGGAGCACGTCGCCGCGTGAGTCGCCTCAAGACGCTCAGCGAAGAATACCAGAAGCTCCGCGCACGCCTCGAGCAGGGCGGCGGCGCGGAGCGGATCAAGCGCCAGCACGATCAAGGAAAGCTGACCGCGCGCGAACGCGTGACGGCCCTGCTGGACAAGGACGGCCCCTGGGTCGAGATCGGGCTGCTCGTCGCCTGGGATCAGTACGACGGCCAGGCGCCGGCGGCAGGCGTGGTGACCGGATTGGGCCGCATCGGCGGCCGCCCGGTAGTGGTGGTCGCCAATGACGGCACGGTGAAAGCCGGCTCCTGGTGGCCAGAGACGATCAAGAAGATCCTGCGCGCGCAGGAGATCGCGATGCGCCAGCGCATCCCCATCATCTATCTCGTGGACTCGGCGGGCGTGAACCTGCCGTATCAAGGCGGCGTCTTCCCGGGTCAGTATGGGGCGGCCCGGATCTTCTACTACAACTCGATCATGCGCCGCTATCTCAAGGTGCCGCAGATCGCTGCCGTCATGGGTCCGTGCATCGCGGGCGGCGCGTATCTACCGGCGCTGTCGGACGTGATTTTCATGGTGGATGGCACGTCATTCATGGGACTGGGCGGCCCGAATCTGGTCAAAGGAGCGACGGGGCAGGTGGTGGACGCGGAAACGCTGGGCGGCGCAAGGACGCATACCGCGATCAGTGCCGTTGCGCACTACCGAGCCAAAGACGACACGGAGTGCCTGGCCCGGATCCGCGAGTACGTCGGCCGCTTGCCGCATTCACCGCTGGCAAGCCGGACCTATCCGGCGCCGAAGCGCGACACGAAGGCGCTCTACGACCTGATCCCGGTGGATCACCGCATGAGTTACGACGTACGAGCGCTGTTCGAGTGTCTGCTGGACGCCGGGCGGCTCGATGAGTTCCAGCCCGACGTCGCACCCGAGATGACCTGCGGGCACGGTGCGATCGAGGGCCGGCACGTGGCGGTGATCGCCAATTCGCGTGGCGTGATCAAGGGCAAAACGGGCGAAGCCCCCCGCATCGGCGGCATCATCTATACGGAAAGCGCCGAGAAGGTGGCGTATTTCATCGAGAATGCCGACCGTGAGCGCGTGCCGCTGCTCTTCATTCAGGATGTGTCCGGTTTCATGGTCGGGACCGAGGCGGAACACACCGGCATCATCCGGGCCGGCGCGCGGTTCGTCGAAGCGATGGCGACGGCGACGGTTCCCAAGCTGGTCCTCACGGTCAATCACGCGTCCGGCGCAGGCTATTATGCAATGGCGGGACAGGGGTTCGATCCCGATTTCATCGTGTCCTGGCCGACGGGTCGGATGGGCGTAATGGAGGGGGAGTCCGCGGTCCAGGCCGTGTACGGCGGCGAGGCCGCGAAGCCGGATAACGCCGCCGCCGTCGAGGCGATGCGTGCCGACTACGAACAGCAACTCGACGCGAAATTCGCCGGCGCGCGCGGGTTTGTCGATGCGATTCTGACGCCCGAGGAGACGCGCGATACGCTCGCGTTTCTCCTCGAGGTCGCCAACGAATTCACCGGCCCCCACCTGGGGGCCTTTGCTCTGCCGAGTGTCTCCGCATGCTGAAGCCTGTTGCACTCTTCTCGCTCGCCATCATCGCCGCCTGCGCCAGCGCCAAGGGCGTCACGAAACCGGGTCAGCTCAAGCCCAAGGCACCGACGCCGGCGTCCGCCGTCCCCTCAGACGGCAGCCGCGCCGCGATGCCGCAGCCCGCGGTCGATCCAGCGGTGGCTTACATGCTGGGGCTGATGCCGCTGAAGAGCACCGGCGTAGACATCTTCCGCGCGCTCCATCCGACGTACGACGGCCGAGGGGTGCTGATTGCGATTCTGGACAGCGGGATCGATCCCGGCGTGCCGGGACTGATCGCCACCAGCACGGGCGCCCCCAAGGTGATCGAGCTGCGCGATTTCTCCGGCGAGGGACGAATCCCGCTGACGGCGTTCCCGGCGCCGACCGAACGTGAAATGAAGGGCGCGGCCCGGATCGGCCGCTTGACCACCGCCACGACCTGGTATCGTGGCGTGTTCCGCGAGCTGCCGCTCGGCCGGCCACCGGCGGGCGACGTCAACGGCAACGGCCGCAACACCGATGAGTTTCCCGTCGTCGTCGTGAAGGCATCGGATGGCTGGGTCGCATTCCTCGATACGAACCTCGACGGCTCGTTCGAGGACGAAATGCCACTGCACGACTATCGCCAGGGGCGCGAGATGATCGCGCTCGGCACCAAACCTCTCACCATCGTCGCGAACTTCAGCGAAACCGCGGCGGACAGCACACCGGTGCTCGATCTCTTTTTCGACACCTCGGGCCACGGCACGCACGTCGCGGGCATCGCCGCCGGCTACAATCTGTTCGACGTGGCCGGATTCAACGGCGTGGCGCCGGGCGCGCAGATCATGGGCCTCAAGATCGCGAACAACGCGCGCGGCGGCGTCACCGTGCACGGCAGCATGATGCGCGCGATCGACTACGCCGCACGCTACGCCGCGCAACGCAATCTCCCCCTGGTGCTGAACATGAGCTTCGGCGTGGGCAACGAGCACGAGGGGCGCGCCGTGATCGACTCAATCATCGATGCGTTCCTGCTCACGCATCCCGGAGCGGTCTTCACGATCAGTGCCGGGAACGATGGGCCGGGCCTGTCCACAGTGGGCTTCCCCGGTTCAGCGGATCTCGCGCTCTCGGTCGGCGCGACCTATCCCGGCGTCTTCGCCGCGGCACCACAGCCCGGCGTCCCACCCGCGCGCGACGTCCTGGGATGGTTCAGCTCTCGCGGCGGCGAGCTGGCGAAGCCGGACATCGTGACGCCGGGCGTGGCGTTCTCGAGCGTGCCGCGCTGGGACACCGGGAATGAGATCAAGGGCGGCACCAGCATGTCGTCTCCCCACGCCGCCGGGCTCGCCGCGTGCTTGGTCTCCGCACTGGCGCAGGAGGGCCGCCGCGCCACGGCGACCGACATCGCCCAGGCGCTCCGGATGTCGGCGCGTCCATTCAATAGTGCCCGCATCATCGACGACGGCGCGGGAGTCCCCGCGCTCGAGACGGCGTATCAGTGGCTCGAAGGCGGACACCAGGGCTCGATCTACAGCGTGCACGCATCCACCGGCGTCACTGCCGCGTTCCGCCGCAACGGCTTTGCCGGACCGCAGGACAGCGTCGAGACGTTCACCGTGCGCCATATCGCCGGATTGCGCGCGGCAGAGTTTACGCTGCGCGCGGACGTGTCATGGCTCAGCGTAGACGATTCGGTGGACGCCGGTCCGCGCACGACCCAGATCGCGGTCACGTATAACCGGGGCGTTCTGACGGCACCGGGGGTGTACGTCGGGACGGTCACCGCACGCAACCCACGCGATACCATCGCCGGCCCGCTGTTTGCACTCGTCAACACCGTCATCGTGCCCACGGACCTCACGACGAAGGTCCTGTTCGACGAACGGCGCGTCGTGGGACCCAGTGCGGTGCAGCGCTACTTCCTGCGCGTCCCGCAGGACAACTCGACGTTGCGAGCGACCGTCACGCTGCCCGATTCGCTGGCGCAGCAGGCGACCGTGCGGCTGTACGAGCCGAACGGCGAGCCGGCGCGGTCCGCCCCGGAGGACATCGACCTCGGCCAGCAGCAGCGGGGCAGCGCGGTCATCACGGTGCGCGCCGAGGACGTCGTCCCCGGAGTCTACGAGCTCGACGTCGTCGCGCCGCCCCTGACCGCAGCGACCGTGACGGTGCGTGCCGAATTGGGGCCGGTCGCGCTCGCCGTGACGCAAAACGGCGCGGCCCTGGAAGCTTCGAGTGTGCTCACCGGCGAGACGGCCGGCGCGACCGCCAGCGGACAGCTCGCCTACCGGCTCGTGGGCGCCGAGCGGAGCTATGCGATCGCGGGCCGCGGGCAGCCGCCGGAGTCGCTGCATGTGCGCGCGCCGCGCTGGGCGAAGCGAATGGAAGTGGATCTCGAGCTGCCGCCCGATCTCTGGGACGAGCTGACCGACCTGTCGGTCACCGTCTACGACTCGACCGGCCAGCAGGTACGCGGCGGCAACCAGCCGGTGAACTACGCGTTCGGTCGCTTGAGCATGGCGCTGTCCGATTCACTGATCGGCGTCCCGCTCACCGTCGAGTTCTATCCAGCGTTCGCGCGCCTCCCCGGTCACGCCTGGCGCGGCACTGCGCAGGTCCGATTCCTCGGCCCCGACGAGCCGGTTGGCGTAGGGAGCTCGCTGTCGGTAGTCGCGGGAGGACGCACGGTCATCCGGCCGCCCAACCCGCCGCCGCTCGACTTGCCAGAAGGATTCGCGACTCTGGTCGAGACACGGGTCACGACGGTCACCGGGTCGCTGGCGGCCCGGCGGACTGTCGTGACGCCGCCCGCTCGTGGAGCTGGCGGGCTCAAATGATCAGCCGTCCTACGACGGTGCGGGTCGCAGGCGGGCAGGGGTTTTGGGGAGATTGGCTGGAAGCGCCGTACCGTCAGGTGACCGGTGGTCCGGTCGATTACCTGATGATGGATTACCTCGCCGAAGTCACGATGTCGATTTTGCAGAAACAGAAATCGCGTGATCCGGCCCGTGGCTACGCCAGCGATTTCATCACGCAAATGGAGCGGATCCTTCCCACGGTCGTGGAGCGGGGCATCAAAGTCACCGCCAACGCCGGCGGCGTGAATCCCCGCGCCTGCGCGATGGCCGTGGCCGCCGTGGCGCGGAAACTCGGCTTGAGCGGCAGGCTGACCATCGGTGTCGTCACGGGCGACGATCTGCTCGGTCGGCTCGACGGCTTGATCGCCCGGGGTCACGATCTCAAGAATCTCGACACCGGCCGGCCGTTGCATGACGTGCGCGATCGTGTGCTCTCGGCCAACGCCTACCTCGGCGCGGCGCCGGTCGTCGAGGCGCTCCAACGCGGCGCCCAGGTCGTGATCACCGGGCGCGTCACCGATACCGGCTTGACGCTCGGGCCGTTGATGCATGCGTTCGGATGGGCGGACGACGCATGGGATCGGATTGCGGCCGGCACGGTCGCGGGCCACATCATCGAGTGCGGGGCGCAGTGCAGCGGCGGGAATTGCCTCCACGATTGGAAGCGGATCCCGGACATGGCCAACGTCGGCTACCCGATCGTCGAGGCGCGCGGCGACGGCAGCTTCGACATCGTTAAACACCCGCGGACGGGCGGCCGCATCGACGTCGCATCCGTGACCGAGCAGCTGGTCTACGAAATGGGCGACCCAAACGCCTACATCACACCCGACGGTGTCGCCGACTTTACGACCATCCAGCTTAAGCAGGCAGGGAAGGACCGCGTCCGCGTGTCGGGCATCAAGGGAAAACCCGCGACCGACAAGCTGAAAGTCTCGGTCGCCTACTTCTATGGTTACAAGGCCGTCGGGACACTCGTGTACGCCTGGCCTGACGCCCTTGAGAAGGCGAAAGCGGCCGATCGCATCCTGCGTCAACGCCTCGACGACCTGGGGCTCACGTTCGAGGCAATGCATACCGAGTTCGTGGGCGCCGACGCCACGCACGGGCCGTTAGGATTGAAAGACATCGATGTCGCAGCGATCCCCGAGGTGCAGCTGCGGGTGGGCGTGCGCGCGCGCGACGAGGCACCCGTGGACCGCTTCACGCGCGAAATCGCGCCACTCATTCTCAACGGCCCCCCGAGTGTCACGGGATTCGCGGGGGGCCGGCCGAAGCCGGAGGAGATCGTGGCGTACTGGCCGGCGTTGATCGACAAGAAAATGGTGGAGCCGGCCGTGGAGCTGATTGAAACATGAAACGGCGGCTCGTTGATCTCGCCCACGCCCGGTCAGGAGATAAAGGGGATACAGCCAATATTGGATTGATCGCCCTGAAGCCGAAGGACTATCCGATCCTCGTGAAGCAGGTGACGGCGGCCCGCGTGGCGCGGCATTTTAAGGGCATGATCAACGGACCGGTCGAGCGCTTCGAGCTGCCGAACCTCCACGCGCTCAACTTCCTGTTGCACGGCGCGCTGGACGGCGGCGGCACCGTTTCGCTCAAGACGGATGCCCAGGGGAAGGTGTTCTCCACGGCGCTGCTTCGCATGGAGATCGAGGTGAAGACGTGAGCGAACGGGTTTTCCTCCAGGTCGCGGGCGGTATCATGACCGCGACGCTCAACCGCGCCGACAAGCGCAACGCGATCGACTCCGCGATGATCGACGGGTTGCTCGCGGCGCTCGAGCGCGCGGACCTCGACGCGGGGGTTCGCGTGGTGGCCCTGCGCGGCGCCGGCCGGGACTTCTGCGCGGGGATGGATCTGAACGAGCTCCTCGCGTCCGCCGACCACACGCTCGAGCAGAACCGCCAGGCGGCGCTGCACTTCGCGCAAGTCTTCCAGCGGATGCGGCGGCTGCCCAAACCGATTGTCGCGCTGGTGCAGGGCCGGGCGCTGGCCGGCGGCTGCGGCCTCGCGACGGCGTGCGATCTCATTCTGGCGACGGAGTCGGCACAGTTCGGCTATCCGGAGCTGCAGCGGGGGTTCGTGCCTGCGATCGTCATGACGATGCTGCGGCGCGTCGTGGGCGAGAAGATCGCGTTCGATCTCGCAGCGACCGGCCGGCTGCTGGACGGCACCGAGGCCGCGGCGTTGGGTCTGGCGTCGCGCGTCTACGAGGACGCCGACTTCGAGGAGCAGGCCGCGGAGGTGCTGCGCGTCCTGGCCGAAGCCAGCCCGTCGGCGCTGGCGTTCACGAAGCAGCAGTTCTACCAACTCGATGGCTTGAGCTTCGACGATGGCCTTCGGCTCGGTGCCGACGTCAATGCCGTGAGCCGCAGTACGCCCGATTTTCGTACCGCGCTGAGTACGTTTCTGAAGAAATGAGGAGCACATGCGCAATCTGAATGTCCCGATGTACGATCCGGAGATGGTTCGCCCGATGCGCGAGGAGCTGACCCGCCTGGGCTTTGAAGAGCTGCGGACGCCCGACGAGGTAGATGCGGTGCTCGCCAGCGAGCGCGCGCCGACGCTGGTCGTCGTGAACTCGGTCTGCGGCTGTGCAGCCCGCAATGCTCGGCCCGCCGCGGCGCTCGCGATTCAGCATGCGCGCAAGCCTGCCCGTCTCGTGACGGTGTTCGCGGGCCAGGATGCCGACGCAACCGCCCGCGCGCGCAGCTATTTCACGGGCTACGCGCCTTCGTCGCCGCAGATTGCCCTGTTCAAGGACGGGCGCCTCGTGTTCATGCTGGAACGGCGCAACATCGAGGGGCGCAACGCCACGGACATCGCGGCCGATCTGACCGCCGCATTCGAGCAGCACTGCTGATAAGGCCATCGGCCATCGGCCGTCAGCCGTCTGTCCCGCCCGATTTCGCCGCTGCCATCGATGAGGCGTGGGCCCGCGTGCGGGCTGCGCCGGGCTTCCTCACCGAACGTGAAGGCCGCTTTCTCGCCCTCGTCGCGGCCTGCGCTCCCGCGGGGGGCACCATCCTCGAGATTGGGAGCTTCAAGGGAAAGTCCACCGTCGGCCTGGCTTCTGTCGCACAGCGCTACGATCTGGGCCCGGTCGTCGCCGTGGATCCGCACTCCGCGCCCGCAGTCACCGATTTCGGTCACGGCTCCGGACAGTCGTCGTGGAATGACTTTCAGGCATCGCTGCGGAGTGCGGGAGTCGAGCGCACCGTCGAGGCCCATCGCGCGTACTCCCGTGACTTGGCGCGCGGCTGGACCCGTCCGATCAGGTTTCTCTGGATCGACGGCGACCACACCTACCGCGGGGCGAAGGAGGATATCGATCTGTTTCGCCCGCACCTGGTCCCGGGCGCGATCGTCGCGTTGCACGACGTGCTCCACACCTTCGAAGGCCCGGTACGCGTGTTCGCCGAGGAGCTGCTCGACTCGGACGACTTCGGGCCGGCCGGCCTGTGTGGATCGATCGGCTGGGCCCAGTATCGGCCGCATGACGGGAGCACGTGGCGGGGCGCGCGGCGCGCGCTGCGCCGCCGCATCAGCCGATTGCTACCGTTCGTGCTGGGACCAGAGCCGAAGGGCTGGCGGAAGCTGCGCTACAAGTTGTGGCGGGGGCTCGTGCCGCATGATGCGGTGAAGCCTGAGGATTGGCTCGCACTCGTGCGTGGTGCGTGGTGAGTGGTGCGTATGTAACACCGTTTTTTTAGAGGATTTTGCCGCGGCGGACGCGGAAGTCGACAATCTGCTGCGTCCAACTCCACAATGAGTCTTGCCGCTGCATGGCGACGCCCTGCACCTCATGGCGGTGCCAGCCCACCATCACGTTCTGGTCCTGAGTCCAGATTTTCACGCGGTTGCGCGGGACGAGTTTCTCCCAGTTCTGCGCCACCTGGGGTTGTGCGTACAGCAATCGGATCGTGACGTTGCGCGACAAGTATTCGATCGGGCTGACGTCGATCTTGGCGTAGAGCGTCGGGGCACTCATGCGGCCGGCCCCGGGGAAATCGGGCACGCCATCGGAGAACAGGACGATGTTGAGCGGAGCAAGCACGAGGTTCTGGCGCTTGATGTGCACCGCGGTCCGCTCGAAGAAAGAGTTGAAGTCGGTGACGGGATCGTCCTCCGGGAACCACGCGCGAAGGCTCGCTTCAATTTCGGCTGGCGTCTTCCCCGAGAGATCCTGGATCGGGTGGAAGCTCTTCGGCTGTCCGACGTGCTCGCCGCCGAGCGAACCCACGAACACGTCGGTGGCCTGCTTCAAGCCGCCGAGCGCGTTGATGTGCCCATAGATGTACAGCGCCGCGTAGCGGAGCGCGTCGTCGAACTGACCGCTCTTGCGGAATGAGCCGGAGATATCAAGGCCCACGACGAGCGTGGACTTGGGCGGCTGCGCGTTGGACGGCGGTTTGCAGCTGACGAGCCCGAGGGCGAGCAGCCCCACTACGACGCGCTTCACCGGGCCACCTCGCCGCTGACGCGGGCCGGGAAGTGCGTTGCGGCCAACACGTCTTCGATGGACTTGAACGGCAGCGTAAAGTGGCCACGACCCGTGAACACGACAAAGAGGAAATTCATCCCCGACGCGACGACCTGCAGCACGGGTAGCGACGCCAGCTCGAACAGCTCACGCGATTCCTTGCGGAACCACTCGCGCTCCGCCTTGAGCGCACTGATGGGGCCCTTCCAGTAATCGGGCACCGCCGTCGAGCCGCTGTGGGGGACCGACCCTTCGACGGCAAACGCCTGGCGGCCGAGCAGACCGATCAGCGCGGGGGCGCCGAAGCGGCCGAACAGGAACCAGGTCATGCCACGCACGCCAACCCAGCCGAAGAACGCGAGGCCGATCGTGCCGAACACACCCAGTTGAATGCCTTGCTGCGCCAGCCACGGCGTCATGGCATCCACCAGTTCGCGATAGAGGAACAGGACTTCAAACATCGCCACCGCGATTTCCACCATGATCATGAAGACGATGTTGCCGGTCTGCCGCGCCTTGATCGCCTCATTCAGCACCTGAATGCACGCGAAGCTGCCGGCGATGATGATCGCGAGGAAAATCCAGAGGATCAGAATCAACGCGAACCCGTTCACTTCGTATCCCGTGAGGTCCGCCAGCAGCTCGCTCATCGTGGGCCGCAGGGTGAACGTGAAGATCGTCGCCTCGACGGCGGACCAGACGATCAGCAGGAAGAACGCTGGCCAGGGAACACCGGGGCGACGCGAGGTGGCGTCGAGCATGGCGAGCGGGGAAGTGATCGCGCTTTTCAGGGTGCCGATGATGAGCTGCACGCTCAGCTTGAGCAGACCCCAAACCCAGCCGACCAGCACGATGAGAAACTTCACGAGGCCGGCCCAATAGAACCACACCATCCGCAGCGCGTCCCACCACGCCAACGCGACCGACTGCAGGAGCGTCACCGAGCGTCCCAGGCGGAAGGGGATCGTGTAGAGCGATACCATGGTGCCCCAGATCGCGGCGACGAAGACCGCTGCGGGCAGCAGCAGCAGCACCGACAAGCCAGCGAGGCTCCAGAACGATTCGCCCTGGAGCACAAATCCAAAAATCCGACTCTGGAATGGCACGATCCACGCCAGTCCCGCCATCACCCAGGCAAATAGCTGCGACAGGATGAAGCTCCACTGCTGGGTCTGGGCGGCGTTGACGACAGCGTCTTGCATCGGAAGAGCCCTCCCACGGGATAGGACGGCGTTCACTACGAGGCGGGCACATTGTTATAAAAGTGGACCCGCCAAGTCAAGCAAACGGGGGGTGACGAGCATCACGGGACCCTTGCGACTTGCGTAAAATGCCCAGCCGGGGCTACTCATCTCGGTGTGGCGGACGACCCGAAGCGCTTGATCGTCGTTGGCGACCGCGTCCTCATCGTTCCCGAGGAGGGCGAGGAGCGGACCAATGTCGGCCTCTATTTGCCCCCCTCGGCGATCGAAGGACGGCAGGTGCAGGGCGGGCGCATCGTCGCGACCGGACCAGGGACCCCGATGCCGGAGCCCGCGAGCATGGACGAGGAGCCTTGGAAGATCCACGGCGGAGGTTCCGAAGTGAAATATCTGCCGACCCAGGCGGAGGCCGGCGATTACGCGCTGTTCTTCCGCAAAGCCGCGGTCGAAATCACATTCGAGGGCAAGACGTACTTGGTCGTCCCGCAGGCCGCGATTCTGGTACTCGTACGAGGGAAGCATGGCTGACATCGGTTGGGCACGGAGTCGTGGCGATCGCGCGGAAGGGCAGGGTCTCCGGCGCGGCGCATGGTATCGCGTCGTCGAGAATACGCCCAAGGATTATGTCGTCCTTGACGTACATCACGTCGAGATTCGCATTCCCAAGGGCGATGTCGAAATTCGCAATGAACGGCCCAATGCGTGGAGTGTGGTCCGTGAGCCGCACGTGGTCTGCCCGGGATGTCATGCCCGGACAGTCGTCCCGGAGGGCCGCAAAGATGCGAAGTGCCATGAATGCGGCCGGAGTTATGCAATCGACTGGAAGGATTCCGGCTAAAGCTCCGGGGGGACGTAGGGAGTCGGTGCCGGCACTTTTGTCTCGGGATTCGCGGTCCGCTCACACAAATGCTCGAGCAGTTCAATCTGGCGCTTTTGAATATGCCACAGCTCGTGCCACTGCTTGAATCGCAACGAATCCAGCTTGTCGTGTAGGTCCCGGATCTCAATCTCCGCCATCAAGTTGATCTCATAGTCCTGATTCGCCTGCATGCGGTCTTTGTGCGCCTGCCGGTTCTGGCTCATCATGATGACCGGCGCTTGCAGCGCGGCGAGGGTCGAGAGCACGAGGTTCAAGAGAATGAAGGGGTAGGGATCGAAAGGGTGGCGCGCGAGCGCCCAGGCGTTCACGATCATCCACGCGACGAGGATACCGCCGAACAGGCCGATGAACCGCCAGCTCCCGCCGAATTGCGCCACTTTGTCCGCCACCCGCTCGCCGAACGTCATCGTCGTCTCGAATTCCTGATGCACGACGCCGCTGACTCTCCCGCGACGCGTGATTTTCGAGACAACCGCGTGCTCGATCTCTGAAAGCTTCTGGTATTCGGCCTCGAGGTAGCCGACGAATTTCTTGGCCCGATACGTCTCGAGGCAGTTGGGGCAGATGCCGCGGTTCGCCTCCCATTCTGGTCGATCCTGTCTGATAAGATCGATGATCCGGTTCTCCAGCTTCTGCGGCGACCGGAGCGACCGGCCGTCCACAGGAGACTCGCACAAAGAGCAGCTCAACTTGGGTTTCGACATGCCGTTCGTCTCCTAAGGCCTCGGCGGCGACGGACGCTCCGCCGGGAGTTGCATATGCAGATTGTGAACGAGGAACGCCCAGCGATCGGTCTGCTCCTCGATGACTTTCGCGGTGGGCTTGCCGGCGCCATGCCCCGCTTTCGTTTCGATGCGGATCAGCACGGGCTCCGGTCCGCCCTGGACTGCCTGCAGCGTGGCGGCATACTTGAACGAATGGCCGGGCACGACGCGATCGTCGTGATCGGCGGTCGTGATGAGCGCGGCGGGATAGTGCGTCCCGGGCTTCATGTTGTGGATTGGTGAGTAGCGATAGAGGAACGGAAAGTGCCCGACGCTGTCGGCTGACCCGTACTCGGTCACCCACGCCCAGCCGATCGTGAATTTGTGGAACCGCAGCATGTCCATCACACCCACGGCCGGCAGCGCCGCGCCGAACAGCTCGGGCCGCTGATTCAGGACGGCGCCGATCAGCAACCCCCCGTTCGAGCCGCCGCCGATCGCCAGCTTGGGCGGTGACGTGTACCGCTCCGCGATCAGGTACTCGGCGGCGGCGATGAAGTCGTCGAACACGTTTTGCTTGCGGTCCAGCATCCCCGCCTGATGCCACTCCTCGCCGTACTCCGATCCGCCGCGCAACACCGCCTGCGCGTACACACCCCCCATCTCGAGCCAGCCGAGCACGGCGATCGAAAAGCCGGGCGTCATGTTGACGTTGAAGCCGCCGTAGCCGTACAGGTACGTCGGATTCGAGCCGTCCTGCTTCAGACCCTTCTTGTAGGTCAGGAACAGCGGAACGCGCGTCCCGTCTTTGCTGTGGTAGAACACCTGCACGGTTTCGTACTTCGCGGGGTCGAACGCAATCTCCGGTGCCTTGAAGACACTCGACGTGTCGCTCGTGAAGTCGTGCCGGAAGATCGTGGTCGGATACAGAAACGACGTGAAGGCGTAGAACATCTCGGTGTCGTTCGGCTCGCCGGTCACCTGCACGATCGAGCCCAGCGTCGGCAGCGGCACCGTGCCGGCCGGCTTGCCGTCGAGCGCGAACAGGCGCAGCTGCGAGTACGCGTCGTGCAGATAGCGGATGACGAAGGTGTGGTGGACGATCTGTGAGCCTTCGACCACGTCGGGCGCCTGCGGGACGACCTCGCGCCACGCGGCGGGCTCGGGGTGCCGCGTATCCACGGCGATGATCCGTCCCCGCGGCGCGGTGTGGTCGGTCTGGAAGTAGAACGTCGGTCCGGTATTCCCCACGAATCCGTACGATGCATCGAAATCGTCGAGCAGCCGGACGACGGGCGCATCGAGCCGCGGCTGTTTGGAGTCGCCGAGGTCCTGGTAGTAGATGCGATTGCGCCGGTCGGTGCCGAGCCAGACCGTGTAGACCGCGTAGCGGCCGTCCGCGCTCACTTCGACGCCGAAGCCCCAGTCGGGATGATCGGGGCGTTCGTAGATCAGACGGTCGGCGGCCTGATCGGTGCCCAGTTTGTGATAATAGACCTTCTGGTTGTGATTGACTTCGAGCAGCGGATCCGCGCCGGCGGCCGGCTCGGGATAGCGACTGTAGAAGAAGCCCGCGCCGTCATGCGTCCACGCCGCAGTCGAGAACTTGATCCATTTGAGATGATCGGTCCGATCCTGCTTCGTGGCGACGTCACGCACGCGGAATTCCTGCCAGTCGGAGCCGCTGCCCGAGGTCCCGTAGACCATCGTCTTGCCGTCTTCGGCGAACGCGAGGATCGACAGCGCGACGGTGCCGTCGGATGAGAGCGCATTCGGATCGAGCAAGACCTGCGGCGCCGCCGTCAGCGTGCCCTGCGTGTAGAGCACCGACTGATTCTGCAACCCTGAGTTCTTGAAGAAGAAGTAGCGGCCACCCTTCTTGAACGGCGCGCCGTATTTCGGATAATCCCACAGCTCGGTGAGGCGCCGGCGGATCCGTTCGCGCTCCGGAATCTGCTCCAGGTAGGCGAACGTGACCCGGTTCTCGGCCTCGACCCAGCTCCGCGTCTCCGGCGAGTCCACATCCTCGAGCCAGCGGTAGGGATCGGCGACTTTGGTGCCATGGTAGTCATCGACCATGTCGCCTTTGCGGGCGGGGGGATATGTCACGGTTTGTACCAGCATGAGTGTCGCGAGGAATAAGGGAGGCATGACGCGTAAACGTGCCCCGTGTCGCGGCTTTGGGGTAGGGGG
The DNA here is from genome assembly GCA_003223395.1 of Gemmatimonadota bacterium. Lineage (GTDB taxonomy): Bacteria > Gemmatimonadota > Gemmatimonadetes > Gemmatimonadales > GWC2-71-9 > 20CM-2-65-7. The sequence goes on from QHUZ01000025.1 coordinate 27,612, forward strand.
TCGGAGCCGGTCATGGCGTTTCGTGCGACATGCCGACGTGCATCGTGGGACTCGACGCGGCGCGCGCAGTCCTCAAAGAACGCTTCGGTCACCCGCGATTCCGCGTCCACCAGCTCAAGGTGCTGGGTCCGCTGCTCGCGGGTCGCAATGTGCTCGCCGTGCTTCCTACCGGCGCGGGCAAATCGCTGTGTTATCAGGTACCGGCGCTGCTCGCAGACGGACTCACGCTCGTCGTCTCACCCCTCATCTCGCTGATGCAAGACCAGGTCGGCGCGTTGCGCCGCCGTGGCATCGCAGCGGCGTACGTCAACAGCCAGCTGGATGTCAGGCAGCGGCGCGTCATCCTCGACGCGGCGATCGGCGGGCGACTCGCCCTCTTGTACTGCGCGCCGGAGCGATTGGCATCGCTGACGCGACGCCTGGTGGCCGCAGGCACGCCGGTGACGCTCCTCGCGATCGACGAGGCGCACTGCATCACCGAATGGGGCAACGAATTCCGGCCGGTCTACCGACGCCTTGGCGTGTTCCGCGCGGCGCTCGGACGGCCCCCGACGATTGCCCTGACGGGAAGCGCGACGCCGGCCGCGCGCGCCGACATCCTGCACGTGCTGCGGATGCCCGATGCCGACGTTGTGGTGACGTCGTTCGATCGTCCCAATCTCGACTTTCGTGTCTGCCGCGTGCGAGATGATCGCGAGCGTTTCGCGACGATCCGCCAGCGCGTCCGCAACGGGGCCGGAGCGTCGCTCATTTACACGCCAACCCGGCGGCTGACCGAGCTGGTCACGCGCGCACTCCTGCGGTCGAGCGTGCGCGCGGCTCCCTATCACGCGGGTCTCAGCGCCGGTATTCGGCGGCGTGTGTTACGGGCGTTCCTCGCGGATCAGGTGCATGTGATCGTGGCGACGAGCGCCTTCGGCATGGGGATCGACAAACCCGACGTGCGGCAGGTGCTGCATTGGGGTCCGCCGCCGACGGTCGAGGCGTATTACCAGGAAGCCGGCAGGGCTGGGCGCGATGGCTGTCCGTCTAATTGTGTCGTGGTGTGGCGGCGCGAGGACTTCGCCTGGGGCAGTATCGCGCCGGCCATGCGGCGATATGTGGAAGCTCGGCGGTGCCGGAGGAGGATGCTGCTGGAGTACTTCGGCGAGCGCGCCGCCGCGTGCGCAGGCTGCGATCACTGTTCGGACTAAGTGAACGGCCCTCAGATCTGGGACAATTCCCGGCCGGATGCAAACCGTACTTTTGCTCAAAAGGCGATAGCCGAAACGCGTGATCTAGATCACTGTTGGGCCGGTTCAACCGACGAGTCCCGAGACCGTGACCAGTATCCTGATCGTGGCTGACATCCGCCTGTACCGCGAGGGTCTGGCGCAGGCATTGGCGCGACAGTCCTCGTTCGACCTGATCGGGACGGCGGGCGATGCGCCCGGCGCGATTGCCCAGCTCCGGGCCCAGACCCACGATATGGTCCTGGTGGACATGGCGATGGCGGGCAGCGCCGGCGTCGTCCGCACGATTCGCCAGTGTGTGCCGGAGACGAAGCTGGTGGCGCTGTCGGTTGCCGAGACAGATGCGGACGTGTGCGCATGCGCCGAGGCAGGCGTCACCGGTTATGTCCCGCGGGATGCTTCCCTGAATGATCTGATCGCGACGCTGGAAAGTGCGGAGCGCGGCGAAGCGCTCTGCTCGCCGCGGATGGCGGGCAGTCTGTTGCGGCGCCTGGCTGAGCTCGCCAGTGCGCTGCCATTGGGCCCTACCGCGGCGCGCCTGACGCCACGCGAGTCCGAGATCATGCGCTTGCTCGACGACGGGCTGGCCAACAAGGACATTGCTCGGCGCCTCGGCATCGAGGTCGCCACGGTCAAGAACCACGTCCACAATATCCTCGACAAGCTGCAAGTGCATCGTCGCGCGGAAGCGGCCGCGATCATGCGCAAAGTGCTGCGTACCAATCCCACGCCCCACCTGAGCGCCGCAGGGTAGTCGCATGACCGACGTGTGTACCGAGCCACAACTGAGAGCGTTTTTGCCAGCGGCACCGCGACTCGACGTGTGGTGTCCGGCGCTGAACACCGCGATGAGCCGATTTCAGATCAATTCCGTGGAGCGCGCGGCCGCGTTTCTCGCGCAAGTCGCGCACGAATCCAACCAGTTTCGAAACCTGGTCGAAAACTTGAACTACTCCGCCGACCGGCTCGTGAACGTCTGGCCGAAGCGGTTTCCGACGCTGGAGGCGGCGACACCTTACGAACGGCAGCCGGAGAAGCTCGCGAACTACGTGTATGCCAGCCGTTTGGGGAACGGCGACTCCGCCAGCGGCGACGGGTGGCGGTTTCGGGGCCGTGGGCTCCTCCAGATCACCGGGCGTGGGAATTACCGGTCGACGGGACTGGGGATCGGACTTCCGCTGGAAACAGAGCCGGAGCGGTTGGAATCGCCGGATGTCGCAGCGCTTGCAGCGGCGCAGTTCTGGCAGGCGCGGGGGTTGAATGAACTGGCCGATGATCGCAACGATGACAACGATGATGAGGACTTCGTGCGAATCTGCACGACCATCAACGGCGGTCGCACGGGGCTCGAAGAACGGCGCCAGCTGTGGGCGACTGCCAAAACGATCTGGGTGTGAGTCCTGCCATGAGCTCCCTCGCACGTGTCAGGTCCGCGCGGTACGCAGCGCTGGCGTGCTTCATGTGGGCGATCGCGTCGACCAGTGGTGCAGCGCAGAACTCGCCGTGCGATAAGGGGCTCGAGGGATTGGGTCACGGTCCCAACGGCTACGCGCTGCGCGGCGATCGGTGCGAGGGCATCTACATCCAGCAGGTTGGCGGGACCGTGCTGTGGGTCGCGTCGTACACACAGTCGTTCGAAAGTTACGAGCTCACCTCCGGCGCCGATCTCGTCATCGAATGGAGTACCCCGGCCGACGCGGTCATGCGACTGCGGGCGCAGGGAGTCAAGCACGATCTTTATTACCGAATGGACGCTGTCCGCTCGGCAGCGCCCCGATCGTACCACTGGCCCTCCGATGTTCTCGCTGCGCAACGCATTTCGAGGGAAGACATTGGCGTGTTGGGTTGGATCCGCCAGCCGATTGGGGGAGTCGAGCGTGATGTCTATGTGCCCCTCCGCATCGCGCAGCACAGCACTCCGCGCGATACGGCGCTGTATGAGCTCGTACTCTTTCCCACCGTCCGTCTCAACGAAGTCTACGTGACGCTCGCGACCGTCGGGGCCGATGGGCATCCGCTGCAGTACATGAAAAAAGGACAGCCGCTGCACTACGGCTACTATCCACCGGAGCAGCCGATACCGATTGAACTCCGCGACCAGGCTGAGGCCGGCGTCTACTACCTCGAGATCAGCGCCGACCTCACCAACGGCGGCTCCGTCGCGTTGACGCACTGGATCTACTATGGGCGCGCGCGGCACGAGCGCTGATACTCGGGCCCTCGAGGACCTGGTGGCCAAGCGGGGTGATGACATCGCCGCTGAAGCGCTGCGCACCGGTGGCCAGGTATCGCCGGGCCGGCTGGAAGAGCTCGCGCGGCTGGCGCGGTTGGTCGAGCTGCGCCACGCGGCCAATACACGAAGCAAGAATCGCTGGACGCTTCCCGCCGTGGCGCTCGTGACGCTGATCGTGGCCAGCCTGCTGCTCTTTGCCCGTGTCTCGACGACGGAGATCGAAGCTGACCTGAACGTCTCGGAGGTCAGCTTTGCGCTCCCGACCGAGCAAGCCATCACGGAGCCAATGATCGTTGCGCAGCTCGGCGTGTCGGGCGTACGCTCGGCGGAGCTCCCCGACGCTCGTGCGGACCCGCCGACATCGCGAGGAGCTGTGAATGTGCTCCTTGCGCGGGAGCAGCTCGGTGAGCGCCTAGGTTCGGTCACGGTCGACCCGATTACCGCCCCTTCGGGAGTGCGCGTGCTCGTGGGGGCCGAGGAATCCGGTGGCCGCTCTCGGATCATTCTGCAGGGCGCGACTCCGCCGCTCGTGGCGTCTGTGCGTGGTCCAACGCGGATCGTGTTCTCGCCGGTGACGAATCAGGTACACGACTTCCTAGTTCCTCGACGAGTCACCCTGGCGCTGGATTCCCACCAAGTCACGCTCGACTTCACAGCCGCCGATTCAGCCCGTGTGCGCCGTCCATTCTCGTCCCCCCTGCTCGCCACGGGCCTGCTCCTGTCCAGAGTCGACCAGGTGCAGCAGGAGGGTCAGACGCTGGTGCGACACATCTCAACCATTCGTTCTGGCACGCTGTACTTCGAGGCCCTGGACGCTCGCGCATTCCCGTTGCGTACCGGTGAGGGACTGCAGTTCGCGTGGTCGGATGGCGAGATCCGTGAACTACAGCTCGAGGGCGGTTCGATCGCCTTGCGGTTCCATGGCGCGGTCAGGGGCATGAGCACTGGCACAGGACCCGCGAAGCGTAACCTGATGCCAACCTGGCTTGACTGGCTGCGCGCGCGACACGGTGTCTGGCTTCTGTGGGGCACGACCACATACGTCGTGGGGCTGTTTCTCAGTATCTCCGGCTGGTGGAAGCGGACCAGATGATCGCCGTGTGGCGCTCCACGGTGGTGACGGGTGCGATGCTGGCAATCCACCTGTTCGGGGTGTGCACGCGTTGCCTCAGCGCGCAAGCGGACAACGTTCCCGCTGACGCCAAGGGCCTGGTCGTGAAAGTCGTCAGTTATTTCCAGGAGGGCCGGGCACCGACGTTCGGCGCCGGCATCCTCCTCGGCGGCTCAAACAACTCGCTGTACATCGCAACGGCCGGTCATGTCATCCAACGAGACACCGCGGCCACGACGATCTGGGTCGTATTCGCCTCACGCGACTCGGTGTTGGCGACCGTGTCGCATCCGCCGCGTCCGGGGTTGGACTTCGCCGTCCTGACTGTGGTCATCGCTCCCTTGGCTGCAGCGCGCGTAATGCCTCACTCATGGGACCGCCGGGGCGACGTTCACGCTCTGAAGAACGATGATCCGGTGAGTCCCGTGGGATGCCCGCAGGGAAGTTGCTGGCAGGCGCCGGCACCTCCGGATCGCATCATCGCCATGGACCGGCTCGGCATTCTGTTTCAGTCGTCGTTCGTCGACCGAGGCAGTTCGGGTGGCGCCTTGTTCAACGGCTCGTGGGAAGTCGTCGGAATGGTGACGCAGGACGCGCCGCCGCGGGCGAACGCGATTTCGATCGACGACGTGCTGCGCGAGGCGCGAGGCTTTGAGATCCGGCTGCGCCCACCGTCGGTGCCGAGGGCGGGATATCGGAACAGCGTTGCGCTATCCTGGCTGGCACCGGTCTCCGCCACCCGCGATCCGTATGCGGAGGACCGTTTGCCGAGCGGGCGTCTGGTGATGACGCGACAAGGACAGTCTCGGTTGACATGGCATGTCGGCCTCCTGCGGCTGGCGCCCGACAATCTGAGTGTGCGGGCAGGGCTCGTCGGCGGCGCGTTGACGTTCCGGAGCGGGCGCTTCGCGGCCGCGGGATTCCTCGAGGCCGGGCTTGGTCGTGTGGAAGGCCGGTTCGACGCGGGCGGCTACTACATAGCCACCGGCAATCCGCAGAATCCCAATCGCTACGTCCCATATTGGCATCAGATGAGAGAAGACGGAATCGGCATCGGCGGCGGAGTCACGTTTTCCGCCATCGTCGCGCGGCATGTCATCCTCGACGTCATGACGGGGCACTGGAGCTTCACGGTGCCGGACAGCGTGCCAAAGCTGCCGACGGCGTTCGTCGGGGCGGGGTTGCGGTGGGGCCTGTGACCAGACGCTCGCTGTCCACCTGGACTCCGGTGGTGGTGATCGTGCTCCTGGGCTGCAGCGATGAATTCACGAACAATCCTCCACTTGCATTGATGATCGACACCGCCGGGTGGCGGGACACGGTCATGGTGGGGGACCAAGCGGTCTTTGGGATCCGCGTTTCCACGGCAGGCGGTCAAAGCATCACGGGTGTGCAGGTGACGTGGGAGTCCGACAAGCCTGCGAAACTCGAAGTCCTGCCGTTACCTGCAGGTGGCACAACCGAAGACTCGCTCTCTGCGCAATTGAGCGCAGTCGTCAGGGCCTACGCCCGAGACAGCAGCGTGACGATCACCGCGACGGTGGACAGACCTGGGTTCGAGCGTGACGTGTTGAGTCGACGAGTGGTTGTCATGGAGCGTTGGCTGTCACTTGGCGCCGGTAAGTCTCACACCTGCGGCATCGTCTACAACCACGAGGCGTACTGCTGGGGAAACGGACAGAAAGGCGCCCTGGGCAATGGTCAAACCACGAGCGACGTCCCTGACAAAGTACTGGGGCTCGGCGATTTTGAGTTCGAGTCAATCAGCGCAGGCGAGGAGAACACGTGCGGAATCATCATCCAGCGCCTCGCGTATTGTTGGGGCTCGGGAAGTTTAGGTCGACTAGGTAATGGTTCCCAAGCTGATCGATTCTTCCCAACTGAAGTGTCCCTGGGGCGCGCGACACTATTGATGCGCGCCGGCGCGACCACCTGCGCCATCTCCACCGCGTCGGAAGGCTTCTGTTGGGGGAACAACGCCCTTCTGCAGTTGGGTGTCCCTGTCTCGGCTGACACGTTCGACAGATGTGGAAGTGATGAGTGCAGCCTGACTCCTCGTGGCGTTAGGACGGCCAGTGACGCTCCGTTCCTATTTTCGTCGGTCGATGTGGGGACTTCTCACGTCTGTGGAATCTCAAAGCAACCATCGTCCACCGACCGCGCCTTTTGCTGGGGTAGCGGGACGCAAGAACCCTTGACGCTCGCGAGAGTCTACTTACTGGGAGATACCGTCTTTAGCAGCCGAACACCCCGCGCCGTTGCGCCTCCTCTCGGCGCAACCGTCGCGTTGGCTTTCCGATCGATAAGCGCAGGCGACAAACATGCATGTGGCATCACGACGGCAGGCGTTGCTTACTGCTGGGGGTGGAACGGGCGGGGCCAATTGGGCACCGGCTTGATGACTAACGAAGCCTTCCCGAAGGCAACGACGGGAAGCCTTCTCTTCGATTCGATAACGGTTGGCAGCACTCATTCGTGCGCTCTGAGCCCCAGCGGGAACGCGTATTGTTGGGGCGCAAACGACTATGGTCAGCTCGGGGTCGACTCGCTCTCCAACACCGACGTCCGAGAACCCAGGCCGGTTCTCGGAAACCTCACCTTCGCTTCTCTAAGTGCAGGGTATTTCCATACCTGCGGGATCACCATGCTAGGAGCAATGTACTGCTGGGGTCGAGCAACCGACGCGCAGTTGGGAACCGAGGCACCCCTTCGAACGTGCACAGTCAGCGGCTCGCCCGTGCCCTGCAGTCGCGTCCCACTCCGGGTGGCCGAGCCTCGAGTGCTGCGAGCAGCAGGTTCCTAGCGAGTCTCCATTAGGGAGTACAGGAGCGGAGAATGAATACGAACTTGAAAGCCATTCTCTGGGCCGCGTTCGTGATGCTGACCTGGAGCCGTAGCGGAGGAGCTCAAGCCGTAGCCAAGACTTGCATTCCCCGCGCGATTGGAGTGCCTGGTCTCTGGCAACAGCCACCCAACTGGTGGTCGAACGGTCGGCCCCGCCTGCCGAGATTCGACGATCCGCGTTGGCAAGGGGCCACAAGCCACACTGACGGGAGCGGTGACGCTCAGCACGTCGACTTCCGCGCCCTGCAACGCTCGGACACCCTGTTCTTGTCATGGGTCGTTAAGGTAGACCCTGAGCTCAATCCCCATGTCGGTATTATCGACACGCAGGCGGAGGATGAACTGTGGTTTGGTATCGAACAACAAGGTGGCGAGTCGCCGGTGGTGTTGAAGTTTGTATTCAAGACGACGGGAGCCGGCGAGGCCCTGACGCACTCGGACGCCGATGGATACAACGTTATGGTCTGGCTCGCCGATATGGTTGCGGATCCGACTCTCATGACCTTGGGTGCCTGGCAATACAGCAGCAATAGCACTGATCCCAATAAGCTTCCGCCACCCTGGATCACCGGCACTGGAGCGGTATGGAAGCTATCCCCGGCCGGTGAGGCATGGGGATTCCAGCTTGCGCTGCGGACTAATGGAACCGCGGTGGGTCTTGCCGATGGTCCGAACATCGGTACGGATTTCAAAATGTGGTACCAAGTCGATGTCAGGTTACCTAGCCAGACCGACGTGGTACACTACACTTGGCCCCGCGAGCTTGGAACCATCGTCAGCTATCGAGGAGTTGGGGGTCCCAATCTCTCAGATTGGGGACCGTTTACTCGATCCGATCCGCTCCCTAACGATTGCCAAGGTGACCTCGCGATCGCCGCCCACTCAGACATCGGCACGAAGAACACGCCGGATTCCAAGATTCTGTTCTCGGTTTCCGGGACCTCACCCGACAACCTATTCGTTGTACGACCGACGAACATTACCTCCCCTTCGCGGTCCGTCCCCAAAGACAGCGTCAACGCTCGGTTCTGGATCGCTAACTGGGGATCTCAGCCCGGCTGGACGGCCGGTACCGGACAGTGGCAGCAACTCACTCCAGTAGACGAGCTCCAGTTGCGTCAGCAATCCAAGAATGTGGGTGATATCGGAGCAGGCCTTGCCACCAGTTCGAGTGAAATCGAGTTCACGTGGGCCCTTAGTGGTTGTTGGCTGGCTCAGTTCCGACGCGGGCTCGATCCCAGTTATCCCCTCCCCGGCGCCTGTCCCGACTTGGTGCGCGGCAGCCACCAATGCGTCCTGGCGGAACTCTCTTCTCCGCAACCTTACAGCTTCGTCAGAAAGAGCTTCTGGCGAAACATGGACTTCGAGACCGCTTCTGTTGTGACGCGTGACGCACAGATCGGCGTCCAAAGGCTCCCGGAGAGAGAGGGACGAGGGCCGAAGACGGTCTACTTGTATGTGGAAACGCATAACATGCCCGAATTTGCGACGGGGTCACAAAGGTTGGGTTGGGTTAATCTCCTCCCGCGAGCTCCTGGTTATGGGCGAGCAACTGGTTCCGTCGTCCGCCAGCTGACCGATAGCGGCGGAGCCGCTGAAAGAGCTCGTCGCGCGTTCTTTTTCGTTGGCAATGACGGCATCGATTCTGTAGCGCCGACCTACCGCGTCCATGTCTATCGTGAGACGCCCGACAGCGTAGTGGTACGGGGCCGGAAAGTTCCAGGTCTGCGTCCGCAGACGTCGTTCGGGTACTGGGTCCAGCACAATGGCAACGTGGCTGGCTGGCGACATTCGATCGCAGGTGCTCACGGGGTGACGCTCCATCGCATCGCGCCGAACTTCTACAAGCTCACAGTTCCGAACGACAGCTTTACGACGGTGATCACAAGAATCGAAGCGCTTGCGCCCAAGCGCTACGCGCTCAGCGTCCACGCCGGCGTGAGTCTGCCGCATGGATCTTTGAAGAATACCGTCGACCCGGGGTTCGCGGTAACGGCTGACCTGGCAGTGCGTCTAAATCAGACGTTCACGGCTGAAGCGCTGTATGGTCGTCATCGCTTCAACGGCAAAGCATCAAGCCCTGATGTCGATGTATCGCAAATGTCGCTCGGCCTCAAGGCATTTCTGAACGCGGGCCGAGTCCGGCCGTTCATCACTGCGGGAGGCGGGTCCTATCGATTCGATCCTGGATCCACCGATCCGGGAGCCCATGCTGGTGTCGGCGTCGAGTTCAATGCGTCCCTGAGACTCGCGTTCGATGCCGAGTACACAGGGCATACCGTGTTCAGTGGAAGCACTAAAACCTTCTTCTCCAGCCTCCAAGGGGGCGGTCGCGTCCGGTTCTGACCGTGGCGGTACACATCCACAGATCGTGAATCTCTGGGTCCTGAGATGCATGCGATGATAGATCTGGCGATACAGCCGTAGCCCACTCGCAGCGCGCCGTCTCGCCTCCTACAGACCCCGCGCGTTGCGTAAGGTAATTGCCCCGCCGCATTACCGATCTACACACTCGATTGAACCCAGATTAGCTCCTTCGTTTCATTACCTCCCGCGTAATCGCCGCCCATACTCGCCACGCCCTTGACGTGCCACACCTGAACATGGAGCGGCCGCATCCCACGCATTTGCGTTCTCGTGGCAGACGTGACCGGCGTGCTCCGAGACATCATCGAAAGGACGCTCTCCGCACAGCCGGACATCCAGATCGTCTCAGGGCGGCCGTCGGGACCGGCCCGCCTAGGCGAGTACGAGCCGGACGTCATTGTGACGGGTCTGCTGAGCAGCGACGGGGACAATGCACTGGAGCGACTGTTCGATCGATACCCGCACGCGCGCGTGCTGGGGATCGCCGATGACGGTCGGCACGCCTACATGACTGAGCTGCGCCCCCATCGGGTGTCGTTGGGTGAGCTATCTCCGGAACAGCTCGTCGAGGTGATACGGCGGGCTGGCGTATCGGCGGGGATCAGCGTTCGCGCCACTTACTGGGAGTGACCCGTGAGCAATTTGCTGGCCATTCACTCGGTCGGGCAGTCGTTGATGACGTTCCTCCAGAACGCCTATCCGCCGCAGCTCCAGGCGATCCACACCTGTGAATTCAAGCAGATCTCGAGCGGCGAGCTCGACAAGAACTCGTCGTTCGAGACGTCGGTCACGCTGTTCCTCTACCGCGTCACCATGAACGAACACCTGCGCAATCTGCAGCGGCGCAACGAGCTCGGCGGCGAGCAGTTCCCGCTGTCGGTCGATCTCCACTATCTGCTCACCGTCTGGGGCGACACGCCGCTCGTCGAGCAGGCGATCGTCGCGTGGGTCATGCAGCAGTTGAATCAGCGCCCGCTGCTCGACTTGTCCGCGCTGTCCCCGGAGGCGAACTGGAGTCCGGCCGACTACGTGCAAGTGATTCCTGCGGAGCTGTCGACTGAGGACATGATGCGCATCTGGGATGCGCTCGAGCCGCCGTATCGGTTGAGCCTCTCCTATGTCGCTCGCGTCGTGCGCATCGACGCCGAGCGGACGCCCGATACCCGGCGCGTGCTCGCCACGCGATTCGCCGTCGAGACTGCGGGGCCCGTATGAGCGTCGATCTCCTCGACCGGCGGGTGTTGGGGGGCGTGCGATTCATCAACGCCGTCACGGGACTGCCCGTTGACCGAGTCCTGGACGTGCGCGCTCCGAACGTGCAGTGGATCCGCAACGGGAGCGGCGATTATGTCATCGCGCTCGCGCCTGGACTTGCCGCGCACACGGTTGCATTTGCTGCGCCGCCGGCCGCGCCGCCGATCGGCAGCGTGACGTTGACGGTGACCGTGAGGGATCCGCTCGGTGAGTACCTCCCACGCCGCGCCACGATCACGTTGCCGCGCGATCCCGATCCAACGCACGCGGCCCAAACCGGCTCGCTGTTTAGCCCGGTCGGCGTTCCGCTGTACCTGGCGCCCGCGGCGTCCACGGCACCGGGGTGGGCGTTAGTCCGCGTCACCGTGCTCGGCGGCACACCGGACGACCGCTTAGCGGGAGCGCTGTTACGCGTGGTGCAAGACGTCACGGGACGCGTGCTAGCGCGGGGTCTCAGCGACGCACGCGGCGAAGCGCTTGTGCCTGTACCTGGTATCCCCGTGACCACCTTCGGAACGGGCACCGGTCCGGTTCTCGCGACGGACGTGACCGCCAGTCTCCAAGTCTTCGCGCCGACGCAAGAGACAGATCCCAGCAATCCCGATCAGTTGGAAACGCAGCCAGTCCTGAAAAGCGCGCCGGTTCAGCTGTCCTCCGGACGCAGCCTCTATCTGAGTCTCTGAGGAGAGGAGTCCAAACCATGCCCGAGTATCTCGCGCCAGGCGTCTACGTCGAAGAGACCAGCTTCCGGTCGAAGTCGATCGAAGGCGTCAGCACCAGCACCACCGCGTTCGTGGGCCCCACGCGCAAAGGTCCCACCTACAACCCGGACAAGCCGTCGCCCGACACGCTACCGGAGCTGCTCACGAGCTTCGGCGACTTCGAGCGGATCTACGGCGGGCTCGACGACCTCTCGTTCGGCACGAACTATCTCGCTCACGCAGTCAAGGCGTATTTCGACAACGGCGGCTCACGGCTGTTCGTGTCGCGGGTTTTCCAAACGGACACCGCCGACGGCCTCGCCGCGTCTCCCCTCATCGATAAGACGAGCACCGGCACGGAGGCGACGCTCTTTCGCGCGCGCACGCCGGGGAGCGCGGGCAACGGGGTGGTGCGCGTCCGCCAGGTCACGACGCCGGCCACGGAACTGAGCCTCAAGCGCGCGCCGGAGGGCAGCATGGTCCGCATCGGCGGCGGTACGACCTCGCCGGCGACCAAGGCGCGGCTGTTGGGCGCAAAGCCCCCCTTTGCCCTCCCCACCGGCGGCAAGCTGTTACTGACAGCCGGAGCGACGGACGTGGACGTCGAGATCAAGGGCACCGAAACCAGCGTGACGGGCGAGGCGATCACGGCCCCCTTCACGGTGACGCAGGCGGCGGGCGACCATGTCCTCGACGTCATGATCGATGGCGTCCCGCAACTGATTCCGCTGATCACTGCCCAGGGAGCGACCACCGCCACCTTCAACAGCGTCGCCGACATCGTCGCTCTGCTCAACCGCGAGCTCCACTCCGGCTATGCCGAGGTGACCGGCGGCGGCAATGACCAGATCCGCATCGCCAGCGACCGCCGCGGGAAAGCGGCGATGGTAAAGGTCAAAGGGAATTCGACCCTTGGCTTTGTGCCGGAAACGGGCAAGACGCATATCACCGCCACGGGCACTGACGAGGGAACGGATAACAACGTCAACGACGTGTGGGCCATCACCGCCGATGAGCTGGGCGCCCTGGTCGGCACGCTGTCGCAGGGAAAGGTATCCGCCGGCTACTCGCCGGAGGTGGACCGCCTCGTGCTGACCTCGGCAGACGAGGGCGAGACGGCAGTCCTCACGGTTCGCGACGGCGATCCGGCCGATGACGACGTCGCCAAGGCGTTTGGCTTCCAGCCCAACCAGACCGCGACGGGCATGGGGACTGAGCCGGTGCAGTACTACATGAAACGCGGCGGCACCTGGCTCGACGGGCAGCAGTCGCCGAAATCGCTGGACCTCGGCGCCGAGTTTCCCACCAACGGCACGTCAGTCCACGGCGCCGACATCATCACACTCAGCGTCGTCACCATGGACGCGGATGGTAACGAGACCGGGTACGAGGGACTCGGCTTCGATGATGCGCATCCGCGCTGGGTAGGGCATGCACTCGCGAAGGACCCCACGAGCCGTCTCGAGATGCTCCAGGGGCTGGCGTGGATGGACCAGGGCACCGGCGTCAGCGCGTTCGAGTTGCGCGACCGGCTCTTCGCGACCGGTGAGGTGCGCGACATCTGGCTGACCGGCGGCTTCGACGGAGCAGAGCCGACTGCGGCGGCGTACGAGCGTGGACTCAAGGCGATCGAACAGAACGATGATGTGTCGATCGTCGCCGCCCCGGGCGGTTCTGCGTACCAAGACGCTCAGGGGATCATGAACGCGCTGGTCACTCACGCCGACGGGGGGCACCGCTATCGCATCGCCGTGCTGGACACACCGCCCGGGCAGACCGTAACGCAGGCAAAGGCGGTGCGCAGCCAGTTCGACTCGACGCACGCCGCGATGTACTACCCCTGGGTCACCGTCCCCAACCCCCTGACCCGGCCGGGGGACGAGAGCATCCCGCGCGAGCTGACGTTGCCGCCGTCAGGGTTCGTGTGCGGCATCTACGCGCGGTCCGACGTGGAGCATGGCGTCTACAAGGCGCCGGCCAACGAGGTGGTCCGTGGCGCGCTGCGCTTCGAGACCGACATCAACTTCGCGCAGCAGGAGCTGCTGAACCCGCTGGGCGTCAACTGCCTGCGCTTCTTCCCCGGACGGGGATATCGCGTGTGGGGTGCCCGCACCGCCAGCTCCGATCCGGAATGGAAGTACGTGAACATCCGGCGCTACTTCAATTACCTCGAGCGCTCGATCGATCGCGGCACCCAATGGGCGGTATTCGAGCCTAACGGCGAGCGGCTGTGGGACAACATTCGGCAGACCATCAGTGACTTCCTGTACAACGAGTGGGTATCTGGCGCGTTGCTCGGCGCGGACCCGAAGCAGGCGTTCTTCGTTCGCTGCGATCGCAGCACCATGACCCAGAATGATCTCGACAACGGCCGCTTGATCTGTCTGGTCGGCGTCGCGGCCATCAAGCCGGCCGAGTTCGTGATCTTCCGCATCGGCCAGAAGACAGCCGATGCACGGTCTTGAACCTGAGGGAGACTGACCAATGGCTGATTCTTCGCGCACTACCCCCTACGGGGCGTTCAACTACCTGGTCGAAATCGGCGGCGACGACTTCGGGGGCTTCTCCGATGTTTCGGGTCTCACCACCGAAGTCACCGTCGCCGAATACCGGACCGGCATCGACCCGGAGCATCACGTCCGCAAAGTGCCTGGGATGCATAAGCAGGGCGACGTGACATTCAAGAGAGGGATCGTGGACTCGGCGAAGCTCTGGCTCTGGATTCAAGCCGTGCGTAAGGAAGGGATCACCGCCCAGCGCTCCGTTGTGATCACTCTGCGGAGTGAGACCCACGAGAAGGTGCAGGCGTGGGTGCTCTCCGGCGCAATACCGCTGAAATACACCGGGCCCACACTGACCGGAAAGGGCGGCGCCGATGTCGCGATGGAGGAGATCGTGGTTTCGGCGCAGAAGCTCGAACTAGCAGGCGTGACGAGCTGAGTGTCTGATGGTTGCTGAGCTGTTGTCGCTGGGCCGAGTCGGCTTCCGGGTCCAGGCGCCTGTGTCGCGTAGCGCGCCCACGCGAGCGGACATCGCCTGCTTCGTCGGGTTCGTGCTGCGTCGCCCCGGAGAGCTGCCCGACGCCGTGCTCGCTTGGCTCGACGAGTACGGGTGGCTTGCAGGACCGTACGCCCGCGCCGCCGATGCGGAGGAACTGCGGGACGTCCCCGTGCCCATCGAGAGCTGGGCGAGCTTCGACCAGCTCTTCGCCTGGGAGCAGCGTGCCGGTGGGGCGAGCACCTACCTGGGCGCCGCAGTGCGCTCGTTCTTCGCCCAGGGGGGACGGCGTTGCTATGTCGTTCGCGTCGGCAATCCTATTCCGCTCGGCACGCCACGCGTCGAACGGCTGCGACTCGTGGATCCCTTGTTGGGACTGCGACGCGGCATCACTTCGACTCCAGGTGATCGGGCAGGGTGGAGAGGGATCCGCCACCTGCATGGGCTTCCAGAGGTCTCGTTCGTCTGTGTTCCCGACCTGCCGGATCTATTGGGCGCTGACCCCCAACCCGCCCCAACGCCGCCTCCGCCGGCACCACCTGAGCCCGTGTTCGAGGAATGCGCGTTGCGGGAACTCGAGGAGCAGCGTGCGGAGCCCGTTCCTCAGGTTGGCGTCGCGCGAATGGGCGCGGCGGAGTATGCGGAATGGGCGGGCGTCATCAACGGCATCGCTCGCCTGTTGAAGACCACGCTCCGCGAGGTGCAGCTGTTGGCGGCCGTGCCGCTCCCGTCCCGGGACGAGCCCCAGGACCACGCGATCCCGCGTTTCCTGGTCCGCGAGTTTCTCAACACGTCGCTCGACGGTGGCAGACAGCCGACCGGTATCGGATCCTCATTTGTGCAGCTCGCGTATCCGTGGGCCGTGACGCCCGGCGCCGCGCGGCTCCCCGAGGGCATCGAGCCTCCCGACGGCATTCTCGCGGGCGTCATCGCGCGCGTGACATTGCTCAGCGGCGCGTATCGAACCGCCGCGGGTTCACGCCTCGAGGATGTCACCGACCTCGTGCCCCGATTGTCGCGCGCCGATTTCGCGATGAACGACGAACGCGACCGCGGTCTCACCGTGTTGCCCGATCGGATCTCCACCCTCGGCTGGACGCCGAGCGGGCTGAGACTGTTATCCGACAACACGCCCGCACTGAACGAGACATATCGGCCCGCGGCAGTCCATCGCCTCGTGTCCCTGCTGATTCGCTGCGCGCGGCGCCTGGGCGAGACGCTCGTGTGGGAGCCGTCGGGCGAGCCCCTGTGGGACGAGATCCGACGGTTGATCGAAGGATTGCTCGAGACGCTGTGGGAAATGGGCGTGCTCACGGGCGCCACGTCAGCGGAGGCGTACGCCGTGCGCTGCGACCGCAGCACGATGACCGATGACGACCTCGAGAATGGGCGTTTGCGGGTGGAAGTGTCTTTCACCGCTTCGGCACCGATCGAGCGCGTCACCGTGACCCTGGCAATCGATGAGAGTGGGCAGATCTCCCTGCTCGAGCCCCTGACGGCGGCGGCATGACCACCTTCATTCAGTCCCCAACGCCGCTCCAGGTCTTCCGGTTCAGCCTGTCCTTCAAGAACCCAACACCCATTTTTGATGGAAGCCAGCAAACAGCGCCCAAGATTCCGGACACCGGATTCGCCGAGTGCTCCGGCCTCGAGGCGACCATGGAGCCGAAGGTGATCAAGGAAGGCGGTCGCAACTTCGGCGCCGCCCAACGAGCCGGCCCCGTGACGTTCGGTACGGTGATTCTGAAACGCGGGATGGTCCGGAATCTGACCCTGTGGCAGTGGTTCACCGAAGCCACCAGTCAGGGTTTGTACGGTCGTCGCCGTGACGTCGAAATAACGCTGCACGACTCCACCCACCCCACGAACGGCGCGGACGCAAGACGCCCCTATAAGGCTGTCGTGACTTGGCAGCTCAGGCGCGCCTTGCCCATCAAGGTCAAGACAGCGGATCTCAACGCCAAGGCGACAGAACTCGGTGTGGAAGAGTTGCACCTGGCTCACGAGGGCATGCGAATCCAGATGGAGCGCTGACCATGGCGACATTCGCCCCTGAAATCGACGTCACCCGTGCGACGTTCACGCCACTCGACGCGCGGGGCAATGCACAACCGCACAAGAAGATTACCGTGCACTTCAATCCGGCCTCGCTCCAGCTTCAGTTGAGCAACACGCTGGAAGACAAGGGCGGCAAGACGACCGAGCAGGTGAAGACGAGCTCCGCCAAGCTCACCATGGAGCTCGTCTTCGACACCACCGAATCGCTCACTGATGTGCGTGTTGAGACCCAGAAGTTCGTCGACCAAATGACACCGAAGCAGAAAAAGGTGACGGCCCTGCTGTTTGAATGGGGGACATTCACGTTCACCGGCATGATCGAATCGTACAAGGAAACGCTCGACTTCTTTTCCTCCGATGGCGTGCCCTTGCGAGCCGGCGTCAATCTGACGCTGTCACACAGGGATGTGGTGTTCGGCAGCACGCCCCAGGGCCCTGCAGCAAAACAGGGTCCCAAACGCGAAGAAGGTGACACGTATGTCACGGCCGAGGAGGAGACCTTTGAGACTCTGAATCCGCCCCGCGGCTTGGGAGTGACCTCGACCAAGAACGACGCGGACGTCAACGGCAGTCAGGACAGCGGACGCGGGATCGCGGCAGAGAACGGTCTCGAGAACATGCGCTTCCCTGAGGGCCCCTTGGTCGTAGCTGCCGGGGTCGCACTGAGTCCTCCGGTAGCGTTCGCGGCCGGCGGCGCCGGCATTGGCGCCGGTGCCGGCGCGGCGTTCGGGGCGGGACTCAGTGCGGGGATCGGCGCCGGGTTCGCCGGCCTCGGAACCGCGGGTAGCGCATCTGCGGGAATCGGGGCGAGCGCACGAGCTGGCTTTGGCGCGGCCGCGTTTGCGGGCGCCAGTGCTTTTGCGGGTGCCGGTGCCGTCGCGGGCGCTGGTGCATTCGTCACCGCCGGGGCTGTTGTCGGCGCAGGTGCTTTCGGCTCGGCAACGACGGTTTTCGGCGCGGCGATCGTCGCTCCTGGTGAAGCGCCAATCTTCGGTGGCCGCGCCTCCGCGGGCGTGCCGGCGAGCCTGGGTGCATTCGCCGGACTACGGGTGCCGTTGCCGCGGCCGCGGCCCGTGCTCGATCCCAGCCTACTATTGCCGCGCCGGCCTACAGCCGCCCTCGCCGCTGACGCACATGCAGCCTTCGACCTGACCGGCCGCGCGCGCGCGACGGCCGGAGCGGGCTTCACCGCCGCTGCGAACGGGCGTTCGTTCGCGCGCGGTGGCGTGTCCTTCGACTAGGACTGGCGGGAGAGTATGGGCGTTCACATTCACGAAGTCGTCGGCACGGTTCAGCGGGCACCAGAGAGCGGGCACGCGTCCGCGCCTCGTGCCGGCAACGGTCGCGCGAGCGAGCCGCCGCCCCTCCCCGAGGAAGCCGTGCGCGCCTTCCTCGAGCGAGAAGCACAACTCGCCGCACGCGTACGGGCGGACTGAGAGCAATCGATGGCTCCCGCGACTGCCACCTTCGTTGCTCGGCCCACGGTTCGCGTGGATGGCCAAGAGTACGCGACCGTTAACGAGTTGCTCACCGGCATGGACATGCTGGAGTCCGAAGGCGGCTTGTCCAGGCTCCAACTACGCCTGACGAATTTCAAGAGCCGCCAGCGCGGCAGTGCGACATACGCGTTCGAGGACAATCAGGTTCTGAAGTTAGGTGCCGCAATCGTCGTTTACGCCGGCCGGGAATTGAACCCGCAAGAAGTTTTCCGTGGGCTGATCACGGGCATCGAGGGGGAGTACAGCGAAAAACCGCCGGAGCTCGTGGTGCACGCGGAAGATGCCTTTCAGCGCGCGCGGCTGGCGCGGCGTACGAAGACGCATACGACCCTCACGATCCAACAGCTGGCCCAGGACGTGGCCCGCGCCTGCTCCCTGACTCCAAAGATCGACGGGTTCACGGATCCGATCGGTCCGCAGGTGCAACTGAACGAGAGCGACCTCGCGTTCCTGCGGCGCCTGTTGGCCCGCTATGGCGGCGACCTGCAAGTCGTGGGTGACGACATGCAGGTATCCGCGCGCAGCGCCGTGCAACGCGGCACCGTGACTCTCGAGATGCACGAAGACTTGCGGCGCGCGCGCGCGCTCGCCGACCTGGCCCATCAGGTGAACGAGGTGACGGTTACAGGTTGGGATGCGGGGCAGGGACGGCGCATCACCGTGACGAACCAGACCGCAGCGACGGGCCCGGGCAGCGGATCGACCGGCGCGACGGTGCTCGGCAACACGCAGCTCGGTCGCCGCTCCCATCACGTGAGTCAGTGCGCCGCACGCGACGATGCAGAGGCCCGCGCGCTTGCCACCGCAATCGGGGATCGCCGAGCGCGGCGCTTCGTCTGTCTCGAGGCGACGGGGCCAGGCAACGCGCAAATACGCGTCGGCACGCACGTCACCATCACCGGGCTCGGCGACCGTTTCGACAACACCTACTACGTAATCGAGGCACGGCATCGCTACGCCGTGCCATCGCCCGGCTACGTCACCGATTTCCGCGCCGAATGCGCGTACTGGGGGGTCTGATGCCGGGCGAGCACGACTGTCTCGAGACCTCCGTGCCGGGAATGTTGTCCGCGATGTACCTGGCCGAAGTCGTGTCGGTCAAAGACCGCGACCGGCGCGTGCAGGTGCGCCTGTACAACTGTGACGGCGTTGCCGACCAGGATGGGCCGATCTGGGCGCGCGTGGCAACGCCCTTTGCGGGCGCCGGCTATGGCGCGTTCATGCTGCCCGGTGTCGGCGACGAGGTGCTCGTCTCCTTCGTGAACGGTGACTCGCGCTTTCCAATCGTCGTGGGTTCGCTGTGGAACGGCAACGCCGTCGCGCCAGAAACACTCGGCGGGTCGGGCGAGCGCGTGGACCGCTGGACGCTCGTCGGGAAGCGCGGAACTCGCATCGCGATCATCGAGGAGCAAACGGGGCAGGCAACCATCAAGCTGTCCACCCCGGGCAACGTCAGTATCACAATGACGGAGGCGAACGGCGGAAAGATCGAGCTGCAGGCCGGCGGCTGCACCGTTACGCTCGACACCCAAGGCTTCTCGTGCCAGACCGGCAACCGCGTACGGATGCAGTCGAGTCAGTGGCAATGCACCGCCGGTCAAGTCACGGTCAACGCCGCGATTTCCGATTTCAGCGGCGTCGTGAAGTCCATTCTGGCGCAATCGACCACAGTCGTCTCCAGCGTGTACGCGCCGGGGCTCGGGAACATATGGTAGCGAGTCACGGCATCGTGCTGCGCGGTCCTCAGGTGAGCGGCAAGCTCGGTGCGCCGGTGATTCTCCAACGCGCCGATGAGGATTTCATCGGCGCGGTGCTGGAGGAGCTCGCCGGAACCCGCGGACTCGAGGAAGTGCTCAAGCCGGAGAAGGTCGCCAGCGCGCGCGATCAGGACGGCCGGCTCAAGCTGTATGCGCCGCTGCAACGCACGTTCCACGTCGTGTTGGTGGAAGCGCTTTGCGACACTTTCGGCGAACCCCGTCTCGATCCGATGCAGATCGAAAGCGCGGGTCTCGTGATACGCCGCTGCGTCCGTATCAGCGAAGGCCGGCCGCGGCGCGGGAGCAACCCGCGCGTTCCGCCCGTGGATGACCGCAATCGGCTCGAGGGGTGGCGCCAAACCGGAAAGCGATTCCGAGCCTGGGTCCCCTTCTCGAGCACCGCGGAGGGAGACCTCGATCCCGAGCCCCAACGCCGGCCGCCGGCGCTGCGGTCCGGGCACCCGCACATCGACCGCGAGCTGGCGCGCTTCGGCGCGAGCGTGGACCAGTTACTCGAGACCGTGGTCCCGTTGTTCGTTGCACCGCCCGATGTCTGCCGCGCGCTCGGCAGGACGGTGCTCTACGGGATGCTGCCCACGGCAAGCGCCGATTTGAGCGAGGTCCCCGGTGGCATTGCGTACTCCACCGACGACGTACGAAGCGTCGTCTCCCCGTATCTGTTCTCCGGCGTGGACCTGAGCGTCTCGCCTGCGCAGCAGGTCATCGGCCGCGACGCGCCACAGACCCTGCGTTCCAACACCACGTTCATGCGCATTCTCGCAGCCGTGCAGCAGGCGACGTTCCAGTTCGGCGCCTTTGATCCGGATTCGAAGGCGGGACGGGAAGTGCTGGCCCTGTGGAATCAACAGCAGCTCCCGTTCCCCAACGGTGCCACGCGTCGCCTCGGCGACTGGCTCGGCGAGGCATCGCAGCTGCTGGTGGTGCAGGATCAGGACGTCGGGCCGTCCGCTCTGCAGATGCCGAAGGGATGGCCCGCATTTCGGCCGGAGTTGCGCCAGCAGCTCCTTACGAAAATGCAGACCCAGCTGCGCAGCCGCGTCGCTGACGTCCGGCCCCAAGTGGCGCGCTTCGATGACAGCAGCCGCGCCTATCGCCTGCGGGCGTTCGTCCGGCTCCGTGAAGAACGCGGCTGCCAGCATGGCCCCACCTGGACCGAGTACACCGACCCGTTCAGCATCGCGCCGTGGTATGACGGCCCAGCACGGCCACCGGTCAAGATCGAGCTACCGGATTTCGACAAGGATTTCCTGAAGAACCTCAAACCGAACGTCGTCTTCGCGGTGCCGCCGAAGATGCTCAACATCCTCAACAACCTGAAGATGAAGGACTTGATGGATGGAAAGAAGCCAAGCGAGGATGGCACGACGTTGCAGTGGCTCTGCGGATTCAACCTGCTGATCATCTTCATGGTCGCCTTCATGATCATGTTCATCTTCCTGGTGCTGTTCAACATCATCTTCGGCTGGCTGTTCTGGGTGAAGATCTGCATCCCGCTGCCCGGTGGCTCGCCGTCGCCGCCCTCGCCGGCCAACGCATGACCGCGACCCTGCTTCCCGGTCCCCGCATTGGGTGGCCGCTGCTTCCCGTTCCCGACGCGAGCGGACAGCTCACTTGGCCGACGCTCGACGAAAGCGTGCGCCAATCCATTCAGATCATTCTGCTGACGCGGCCAGGGGAGATGCTCATGCATCCGGAGTTCGGCGCCGGCCTGCAAGAATTCGTGCACGAGGAAAACACGCTCGTCACGCGGCGTCGCATTCGTGATCGCATTGTCGAGGCGCTGGAGCGTTGGGAAACGCGGCTGGAGATCGAGCGCGTTGTGGTCGCGGAAGATGACGACGAGCCGTCACACGTCCAGATCGAAATCGCATACCGGCTACGTCGTACCGGGGCGGCGCAGAGTATGCGCGCAAGCCTACAGATGGGGCGCTGAACGATGCCGATTCCTGTTCCCGCGCTGGACGATCGCAGTTATCCCGATCTGGTCGAGGAGCTCCAGGCGCGGATCCCGGCCCATACGCCAGAGTGGACGAACGTCCGCAAAGGCGATCCCGGCGACGCCATCAACCGCTGCGCGGCGTGGCTCATCGATACGCTGCTCTATCGGGCGAACCTCATCCCGGAACGCCAGCGCCTCGTGTTCCTGCAGCGGCTCGGCATTCCGCTCAAGCCGGCGCGCGCCGCGCGTGGGCTCGTGAGTCTGGTGCGTGATCAGGACGACGCGACCAACGAGATCGTCCTCGTGCCGCTCGCGAGCGTGCAAGGTTCAGTCAACTTCGAAACCCGCAACGAAGTCACCGTGCTTCCCGTGCAGCTCGAGGTGTTCTGCAAACGGCGGCTCCCCGACGCCGAGAAGCAGCGGCTCGCCGGCGTCCTGGACGGCCTGCAACGCGTGTATCACGTGACGCGCGCAGAGCCCTACGTTACCACACCGGTGTTCCCGGGCGGTCAGGCGGATCCGGCGGGCTTCGACATGATCGAGGGTACCGTCGACAAGAGCTTGTGGCTGGGGTTGTTCGTCAAGGACGAAAAGCTGTTGGACGCGGTGCGCGAAACATTGAGCCGGGGCGCGTCAGGTGGGGCACACTTGCTCAGCATTGGCGTCGCGCCCGCGGTGGCCGTCGCGGAGCTCTCCGAGGAAGTCAGCGTACAGGCGCGCATCCCGCTCACCTGGGAGATCAGTTTTCGACGCGCCGGCGGCGAGGCCGATTACCTCACGCTGGAAAGGGTCGCGGACAGCACGGAAGGATTCACCCGCCAAGGCGTGGTGCGCCTCGCCCTTCCAGAACGCCAGTTCATCGGCGCGCCCGAAGACGATCCGCGCGCCTTGCTCGCAGCCGGCGTCGGCGATTATCCGCCGCGGCTCGACTCGCCCAAAAAGATGGCCCGGCTCGCGTGCTGGATTCGGATGCGACCCACCGAGCGCATCAACAACCTCAAGCTGAGCTGGGTGGGGATAAACGCCGTCGAAATCGATCAGCGCCAGACGGTGTCCTCGCGGGTCATCGGCAAGAGCGAGGGTACGCCGAATCAGCAATTCCGGCTGCCGGGGCAATCCGTCGAAGAGGATACGCTCATTCTCGAAGTCGAGGAACCGGGTCTCGGCTACCAGCGCTGGAGGCGGACGGACGACCTCGCGCTCGAAGGACGTGACGCTCGAGCGTTCGTGCTCGACAGCGAAGGGGGCCTCGTCAGGCTCGGCGATCGCGTACACGGCTGGAGCCCCGATCCCGGTATGCAGGTGCGTGTGGTGACATGCCGCTTCGGCGGTGGGGAGGCCGGCAACCTGCCGCCGGGATCACTCACCAAAGTCAGCGGCAAGGACATCACGGGCGCGACGGTACAAGGCGGCATCAAAGCCGAACAACGACTGCCGACATTGGGTGGAGCGCGGGCGGAGACGATTGCGGAAGCCGAGTTGCGCATTCCGTCCTGGATTCGCAATCAGAATCGCGCGGTGACGGCCGAAGATTACCGCCGGCTGGCGGCCGAAACTCCGGGCGTGCAGCTGGGTCGTGTGGAAGTGCTGCCGCGCTTCAAGCCACAACAACGCATGAGCAATGTTCCCGGCGTGGTGTCGGTGATGGTGCTGCCATTGAGTGTCGGACTCGATGTGCAGGATGGGCACGGACGCGAGGAAATACTGAACGCGGTGCGCGAGTCGATACGTCTGTTTGTTTGGTCGCTCCCGCCCGGTGGTCCCGATGGACAGGGTTGGCCCCTGGGCCGCGCCGTGAGTGATCGCGAGCTGGAGGTGGCCGTCGCTCGAGTTCCGGGCGTCAAGGCGGTGCGAGGAATCCTGCTGTTCGAGCAAGACGGGAGTAATTGGCGCAGGCTCCGGACAACGACGGACGGAGCGGTCCGGTTGACTCTCCAAGCGTGGGAGCTGCCCGAATTGAGGTCGCTCGTTACGGTGGAAGGCGCCGATGCCCCCACGAATCTGACGCTCGTCGCCCCGAACCCGTTCGCCGATGGAAATGGAACGGGCATGCCCGCGCCGGGCATTCCCGTGCCGGTCGTTCCGGACATGTGCTCATGATGGACGCGAACGGCCTTTCCTTTTGGATGCTCGCCGACGTGTATCGCCGGCGACCCGACGGTTCGCCCTACCGCCAACCCGGGGAAGGCGATCCAGTCTATGCAGACTGGCGCCCTCGCCCCGATGAGACTGCGCTCGACGTGGACGTCGCCAGGCGGCTGCTCCGCCTCGCGTGTAAGCGCGCGCAGAAGATCTCGATGCCCGCCCACGCGCGGTCGACCGCGACAACACTGCTCGACGTAGTCCCACAGTGTCGAGACGCCTTCGGCACGTACGCCACCTGGCGTCCGGAGATGGGACGCGTGATGGCGGGCGGCGCCCTGGAAGGTGAGGTCTCCCTGGGCACCCCAGCGGCACCTCCGACCGACCTCGCCATGGGCTACGACGGCGTGCTCTATGCCGCGGCGGGAGGAGCCGTCGTGCTCATCGACCGGCGCGACAGGTGGGAACCGATTGCGGTAACGCTCGCGGGGTTCACAGCGTGGCGTCTGGCAGCCGATGCCGCGGGGGGCGTGTGGGTGCTGGACCGCGATCACCGCGCGCTCGCTCGCGTCTCGGGACTTCCGTTCCCCGATCGGCCGTATGCGCTTCACGCCGCGGACCGATTCCGGCCGGAAGAGGAAAACCCCAACACGCCACGCTTGCGGCTGATTCCGGACGTCGAGTGGCCGGCCGATGAGTCACCCGTCGCCATCGCCTGTCAGGGGGAGGACGTCGTCATTGTCGCGTGGACCGATGGGGACGCGGCGTGTGTGCGTCGCCTGGATCAGACGACGATGAGGCTCGGGCCGAGAACCCTGCTCCAGGGCGCCGCCTTTCCTTATAGTGCCGCGTGGGTGGCCCCCGGTCGGCTCGCGGTCTTGTCGCTCGGCCTCGAGGACGGGGCCACTCCGCCCGCGCCGGGCCTCGAAAGAGAAGCGCTCGTCTATACCCTGCCGGAAACCGGGACCACCGCCGTTCCACTGGGCGACCTCTACCCGCTGGCCGACGGCGTCGCCGGTCCTTTCGTGCAAGGAGTCGGGTTGCCGCGCCACTACCTGACGCGAACGGGGAGCGCACCCCTGTATCCAGTGTCGTTCCCGTCCTTCGCCACCCGAGCCGAAGTCGAGACGCCTGAGCCGATCGACAGCGGCGAGGCAGGCACCGTGTGGCATCGGATGTATCTCGAGGCCGCGTTCCCGGCCGGCACCGGTGTGCAGGTGTTAGTCGCGGCAACCGACGACCGCACTGCTCCGACCGACGCCGCGGACTGGTACGAGCACCGCTTTGGCCAGAGTCCGGATAACGACGGGCGCGGCGTCATCCCGCAGGGGGCGTGGATGACCTATCCGTCGGAGATCCCGTTTCACGAGGGATTCCTGCCCCGCGGAATCGAACGCAATCGGGCAGGTTTGTTCACCGTCCTCGTGCAGCGCGCCGGTCGTCGCGTGCGGACACTGCGCGGCCGGTTTCTCTGGGTGCGCATGGCGCTGAGAGGAGATGGCCGGGCCACCCCGGAGGTCGCGGCGCTCCGCGTCTATGCCTCGCGGTTCTCGTATCTCGAGAACTACTTGCCCGAGCTGTATCGCGAGCAGGTATTCGGCCCGGACGCGGACATGCCCGCACCCAGTCCCCAATTTCGCACGACCACGCCTTCCGACTTCCTCGAGCGCTTTCTCGACAACATCGAGGGCCTGCTGACCCCGATCGAGGATCGCATTGCGAACGCCTATCTCCTCACGGATCCACGCGCGGCGCCCGACGACGCGCTCGAGTGGCTCGCCTCCTGGATCGGTCTGACGTTCGATGCGCGCTATCCGCCGGATCGCCGGCGCCGGATTCTGCTCGATGCGCCCAAGATGTATCGCCGGCGCGGCACGCTCGACGGATTGCGAATGGCCATTGATGCCATCGCAAACGACGCCGTCGCGAGCGGCGAAGTGGTCGTCGTCGAGGATTTCCGGTTGCGCCGTACCTTCGCGACGATCCTGGGCGCCGATCTCGCAAATGCGACAGACCCATTGCTCGGCGGCCTGACCGTGAGCGGCAACTCGTACGTCGGTGACACGCTGTTTCTCGGCGCGGACTCGGACCGTGAACACAAGGTGTTCCTCACCACGGATTTTCGTCGTGAATTGTTGGCGCTGTTCGATGCGAGCAACCTCAGCCCCTCGGAGCAAGCCCGCGTGCGCCTTTTTTACGACCGCCTGGCCAATCGGGTCACGGTCCTGGTCCACAACGAGGTTGAGGAGCGTGATCTCGGGCTGATCAAGCGAGCCGTGGAGTTGGAGGCGCCCGCACACATCATCGCCCGCGTGGTGCCTGCGACCTACCCGCTCCTGGTCGGCGTCGCCGCACTCATCGGCGTCGACACGTACATGTCGGCGCCCGCCACTCCCCGAATGGTGGAACTCAATCGGAGCACGCTGGGTGTTCGAGACGTGGTCAACCGCCTCGCGACCCTCGATCACCGTCTCGTCGGAGGTGCGGTATGACCACGCGCGTCGATCCCCTCAGCCAGTCACTCACGCCGGACCGCGTCTACTACGCGACCGGCACGATGCTCGGGGCCGAAGATTTCACCGCCGAGCAGATCTATCACCGCTTTCAGCTGGCTCGGGCGCTGGCCTATCTCCACGGGGCGGGGACCGTGGCTGGCCTGCGGGTCGTTCACGAACCGGCGGCTGGAGGTCAACCCGAGCGCATCCGCGTCCGGCCCGGCCTCGCGATCGACCGGCTGGGCCGACTCGTGGAGGTGCCGCGCTCCTGGTGCATCCGACTCGGCGAATGGTACAAGTCTGAGACCGCGGACCAGCTCGCCGCGGCGTTCCATGAGGAAGTGGAGATCCCGGTGTCGGACGACAGCGCCGACCCGCCGGCGGCCTCGCCCACCACGGTGGATGGGGTCATTGCAGACGTCTTCCTTCAGTTCACCGCCTGCACGCGCGGCCTTACGCCGGCGTTTCAGGCGGGGCCGTACGACGCGCTCGACGCGGTCGCGCCTTCGCGCGTGCGCGACGGATTCGCGCTCACCCTTGTGCTGCGAGACGATCCGAATCCGCTGGTTCCGCTCCCGCCCACGACCGACGTTGCCGAGATCGGCAACGTCGAGGATCGCGCCCGGGCGGCGCGCAAAGCCGTGTTGAACAGCTGGCGCAATGGCACGGATCCGCAGGCCTCGGGACGGCTGACGTGGGAACGAGAGCACAAGCGACAAGGCCAGGACGCCACCGACCCGGCGGCGCTATTCCTGGCGCGCATCGTCATTCCGGCCAATCCAGGGCCTCCCGTCACGCGCCGGGATGAACCCGTCGCAATCGACAATTACAGCCGGCAGTTCGTCCGCGGCACGCCGACGCTCGCCCTGTTCCTCGGGCTGTAGCAGAGAAGGAGAGCACCGATGATCGATTATGTGAAAGGCTCCAGCCGCCAGGCGATCGAGAATCGCGAACGGTTGACGAAGGAAGATATCGAGCGTCTGCAAAGCAGCGGGCAGCTCGTCGTGGACAGCCGCCGGCGTCGTCCGCGCTATTTCGACGGCCGCTTCCTGGTGGCGGACGACCTGACGCGGGACCAGACCTACTTTCTCGCGCGCCAGGCCGACCTTGGCAAAGCGGTCGGTGCGGGTGTCGTGCATGGCTTAATGGTCACGCCCGCGCCCGGCGCCTCGGGAAACGTGGCGATCATCCAGGCGGGCCACGGTGTCACGGTCTCTGGCGAGATGGTGATGCTGTCGAAGCCGCTGCGCATCGACTTCACCGACGCGGCCCTGAGCCAGCGGCTCGGCGTCGCGTTCGATGTAATGACTAAGCACGACCCGCGGCTCACCGGCCTCTACATCGTGGCGCTGCGCCCCGTCGAGTTCACGGCGCATCCCATCGAGTCATACCCGACGACGCTCGACGGCAAACGACAGGCAACGGATGGCGACATGATCGAAGGCGCTGCCGCCGTGCTGATTCCCTTTGGCGACCGCAGTGCCAGAGAGTCGCTGGCGAATCGGCGGAAAGCCGTCGCTCGCGACGTTTTCCTGCTCGAGGACGGAACCGGACAGCCGGCCGGGACCCTGCCGCTCGCGGTCGTCGCGCTCGACGGCGGGATCATTCAATGGATCGATCCGCACCTCGTCCGCCGCGAGGTCGGTGCGGAGCACCGCGATCTGATCAGTATGGGTTTCGCGCCGCGCGCGCTGCGCGAAGCGCATCTCTTGCAGTATCACCAGCATCTGTCGGACGTCGTGGAGCAGCGGCGCGCCGCGAATACCGGTTTGCTTTTCGCCGCGGCGGATTACTTCGAGATTCTGCCCGCTGCGGGGCGGATGCCGATCGCGGCAATCGACCTGAAAAACTTTACGCAGAGTTTCTTCCCACCGGAGATGGACGTCGAGCTGTCGGCGATACCCATCGATGAAATCCCCGGTCTGATCGAGGACAGCCTGCTCGCGCCGCCGATCGATCTCGCCGGCGAACGGGAGGACCTCGACGCCACCGCGATCCTCGTGCTGATCCCGGTGCCTCGCCCGAAGATCCGCGCGCTGCGCGCGGCCGTCACGAACCTCACGCGCGTGCTGCTGCCGGCGGCTCCGGGTTTCTTCTCGAAGCAGAAGCCGTTCGAGATGCTGCTGGCGCGACCCGCGAGCGCGGCACTCGTGGCGCCGGTGAGCCAGCGAGAGCTGATCGATGCCGGATGGCGGAACGCGCTCGCCGGAGTCGACATGTTGTGGTTCGTGCGGCGTCGCACGCTGAACTTCAAGGCAGAGGCTGCCGGCCATGCCCTCCGCGTCCACACCGATGAGGTCGCTGACGAGCTGGCGTTGGTGGAGCGGCTCCGCGCGCAGAACCTCTACAATCGATTCCACCATCTCAAGACGACGGCGAGCGCCGAGGCGGACGCCGAGATGGTGTTCATGCTCAGCTCGCCGAAGTTCAGTTTGTCCCGCACGCTCCAGGAAGGAGCGCTCACCGAGTTGCGCGAAGCGCACAAAGACCTCAGTCAAGACGCGCCTCCCGAGACTCGCGTCCTCCTCGACCGGGCGTCGGTGCTCAAGGTCGCGCAGCGCTACGCCGATCCTGACTTCGGGAAGGGCGTCGTCCGTCTGGAAACGACGCAGCCACAACTGAAAGAAAACGAGGCGGTCATCCGCACCGTCACGCGCGCCGGACTTGTCCCGCAGCTCGACCTGGTCGCCCGGCAGCTGCCGGAGAACAAGGTCGCCGACTTTGCCAGCCAGGTCCGTGAACTCGGTGAGGCCGGCAAGACGGAGGCGCTGGCGCAGCTCATCAACGTCAAACTCGGGGAGATCGTCCGATGAAGGTCTACCCGATCGCCAATCCGCTTCCCGGCGAGCAAGTCGTCGGCCTCGATCCGCCGCTCGCGCCGGAGGTAGACTCGGGCTGGAGGCGCCGGCTCAATCTCATGCCCGGGCGCGCGCTCGACGATCACGCGCTGACCGCAGAGCAGGACGTCCGCGCCGGCCGGCTGGCGACGGAAGGGCAAATGTTGTCGCCGGGCATCATCGCCGGACTCGATGTTGCGCTCGAGACCGACCCAACCGAAGGTGCGTTTCTCCGCATTCGGGCCGGGACGGGTCTGATGCATGATGGCGAGGACGTCGTCGTGCCGACAGACCTCCGCATTGCACTCAGGGATCTGCTGGTGCTATGGCCCTTGCCCGGGGCTGTCACCCCACCGCCGGATGATGCAGACGTGGAAGACGTCGACGGGTCGGCGGAGGTAAACCCGGCCGATGAACAGGCGCCCAAGCCCTTCAAAGAGTGGGCGACGGACGACCCCGATCTGCCGCGTGCGGGCATCCTGATCCTGCAGCCGATCGAGCTTCAGCTGTTCGAGGTCCGTCAGGGCACGGACGATCCGGCGCTGGACCCGTGCGAGGAAGATCCGTCGGCTTACGCTTTTGAAAACTGGGAGCGTCGCGACGCCTGTCGGCCGATCCTGTACCCGTGGCCGACGCATTGGCGGCCGTTGCCGGCGCGCGACGCACGTTGGCGCAACCAGCTCGCCTATACGGTGTTTCGCGAAGAAGGTCGTAAGGGACCCGATGCCGCGTTTCCCTGGGAAGTCATCGGCGTGCCGATCGCGCTCGTTGCCTTCGACGATGAGTGGCAGCCGCTGTTCGTCGACAGAAACAGCGTCGCGCGCGCGGGTGGGAAACCCAAACGCCGCACCAGCCTCCTGCCGGGAACGGGGAACCCGTTCCTGTGGCAGGCACGGTTCGATCAGCTGGTCGAAGAGCTTGCGGCTGCCGATGCGCGCGATACGCCAATTGGCGATGTCGCTGGTCGCTTCCGCTACATGCCGCCATCCGGCCTGCTGCCGCTTTCCGCGTGCTCACCGGCGCTGGCACAACAGTTTTTCTTCCCACCGAGCTACGTCATCGATGCGGCGCCAGTCCCCATCGAGCACCTCGACGTCGCGCTCGAGGCCAGCGCGTCGCTCGGTCGGTACGATCTCTTTACCCCCGATCAAGTCCGTCTCCTGATACCCGTGCCCCAAAAAGTGTGGGAGCCGAGGCTGTTGCATGGGGAGGATGTCGATCCGCGGTTCCAGCAGGCGATCGATGCCGACGTCGCCCGTCGTACCGACTGGTTGACGCGACGCGATAGTGTGCGGCAGAAGGCGGCCGTCCTCCTACAGGCGCTCACGGGGTTAGCGCCAGCTTATCCACCACCTGAGGACGACCCCGGCCGCCTCGAGCCGGAGCCTGAGGCCGCTGCCTACCCGATTCCGGTGGGCGGGAGAGCACATCAATCCGGCGGCGGTAGCGGCACACATCAACACGGCTTCTTCGGCGCAACGACGCCCATCAACCTGTCAACTGTTGACCGATTCGTTGTGTGGGTCTTCATCGACCCGAAGGACCCGCCGCAACAGCTCCAGCTGACGTGGTTCGGCACCGAGGGCGAGAAGCCGAAGGAAGTCCGGGTCTATTGGGGCGCGAACCTGCTGCCGTTGATGCTGTTCGCTCGCGTATCCAACGCCGGGCCGCTGCCCCAGCCGGGGCGCTGGATACGTCTCGAAGTCACCGCCGCAGACGTGGGCCTCACCGGCCTGAGCCTCACCGGAATGTTGTTTACAACCGTCGGTGGTCGCGTCACCTGGGCGCGGGCCGGCCGCTCTCCGATCACAAATGCCTCCCCCACGCTGGAGTCGCTGTGGGTGGGCGACGCACTGCCCGATGGGGCGACCGAGATGCCCGTTGACGCCACTCACGAGGCCTGGAACTGGATCGCAGCTGCTCCTACGGGAACCGATCCAGAACCTGCATTCGGTACGGCGTTGAGAGGCACGCCAGCAATTCGGGTCGCCGAAGCAGTCGAGCGGCTGGTGGAGGAAATCCGCGACACGCTGATTGGCTGGGGCGAGTTGAGTGTCACCTACAGCCAGGGCGTGCAGCGCTTTCTTGAGACTCTCCAGGCGGCCGTCGATCAAGCCAACGATCAGATCAATTTCGGCTACCTGCGTGTGCAGACGGCGATGTACCGCCTGCGCCAGGCGATTTTGGGCGATAAAGTGACCGACCGCCTGATCACCACTCCTGTGTTGGCGGCGATCGCGAAGGAGAGCGCCGGCGCGGCGCAGGTGAATAAGAGCCTCACCGAGATTTTCACGTCCATGCAAAAGTCGGAGGCCAAGCCGCAGCGCTGGTGGGGCCGCGAACTGGAAACGAATGCGCCGCTCGCCGCGGCCCACGGCGTTGGGATCCCCAACGGCGGCTCGGTCCCCAACGGCGGCTCGGTCCCCAACGGCATCCGTACGGCCATGGACACGGCGACAACGCCGATGCGGTCCACAACGGTCAAAGCCACCACCATGCTCCAAGCTACAAAGACCGGCGTGCTCGATGTGCTCACGACCAGCCATGCCGAATTATCTCGAGAGTCCCAACTGATGACGGCCGCGGAGCGAGCCGGGGTGTTGCTCGGGAGAATCAAAGCCAACGGTGAACGGGCAGTGGAACCCGCCCCGAAGGATTCCGAGCCTCCGCCTCCTACGGACGTCGAAGATGCTCGTCCTATCGTCGATAAGACGATCCGCACGACATCGATCGCCGAGCGGATCCTCGACTCACGGGCGGCGGAAGCGAAGGACTTCTGTGCTGCCACCAAGCGCGATGTGATCAAGGGCTTGCTCGGCTTGGCGATGAACGTCGAAGAACTAACCATTCCCGGCCTCGCGTTGCACGACAGCTCGAACGTCGACATTTCACCCGAGCGGATTCTCCCCGATCCGACTGCTGAGGAAGGCGAGGGCAACCTCCCGGCGATCCCCGCCACCCATATCGGGACCGCGATTTTCGACCCAGCGTTCCCGTATCGCGGACTGGCCACACCACCGCTCGGACGGCAAATCCTGTACGGCACCGGAATGCCCGCGCGCGAAGCGGGGTCCCGACCGCTCCATGGATTCCGCGGCGCCGAGGCGGGGACTTTCAATGCCACACTCCTGAATTGGATCACCAACGAAGCCGACCCACTCGAACCGTCGGACAACGAAGCAAATCACTTCGCCATCGGGTCTGACCTCCTCAACCACACCATTGCGCTCCTGCGCAATGCCGAGGGACGCGTCGCGGCGTACCGCGCGGTGATCACTAGGGCGCAACAGACCGTCGATGAGCTCACCGCCGCGGCACTCGACAGCGACCGGCGGCTGCGGGTGATCGAGGACGAGCTCACGGAGGCTCGGCACGATGTGGCCACCGCGCGGGCCCTCTTGCTCGATGAGGAGCAGCGCATCCGGGCGATCAACGAGCGCCGCGAAGCGATCCTGCGCGAGCATGTGAAGTTCATCGCCTATCACCGACCCCGGCTGACCGATCCGCTCGTCGACGCCCCGATCCGAATGCTCGACCCCGCTCCGACGCCGAGCCCCGTGCCGGAGTGCCTGTCGCACGACGAGCCCGTGCCTCAAGAAATTCACGACTATCTCGACATCGTGCGCGATGCGCCCGCCAGTTGGTTCGCTCACGTCGCGAAGCTCTTCGATTTCTTCGATCACCTGGCCGGGATCCACAACGTGCTGACCATCGCCAAGACAAAGAGTCAGTTCGGCGGGATGCTACTCCGCGAGGCTCAGCCCGTTGCGGCAGAAACGATTCTCGGGAAGGCGCTCGGCAATGTGAAGCAGGCGCAGTCCCAGATAATCGGCACGATAAGGGAGCAGCGCCAGACGATGGATTTGACTCTGCTCGCTTCTGAAAGCTGGATGACGGTCCGCTCGATAGCGCCGGCCATCGTGGGTCTCGCGGACTTGATGGACGGCTCGCACGGCCGGCCCGATGTCGCGCATCTCGCGACGCAGGAGCTCGATCAGATCGCGCGCGTTGCGGGCTGTCTCTATGAGCATTTCAGCAAGGCGCTTCCGTCGCTGCGGCTCGAGTGGGCCGAGCTGTTCAGTCAGTACGATGCCGGGACGAGCCTGCGCTCCTTGTCTGACCTGCCGCGCTGGGGTGAGGTGGACATCCTCGAGCGGCGCGCAATGCAGGAGCTGGTCGACTGGCTGTTCCTCCGGATCAACGACGCGCAGCCCGAGGCGTGGCGTCTCATCGACGATCTCGTCCGTACCTGCCTGTTGGTCGCGAGCCACTCGCCGGTCAACCAGATCCTCAGCGGGCACGTGCAGCAGGACACGCCGCTGCAGCCGGGCGGTCAAGTCAAGGTCGTTCCCCCGATGGGCGTAAAAATCGGAATGCACGTGCTGATGTACAAAGGCGCGGACGTGGTCGCGCGAGGCGTCGTCGAGGATTTGAGCGCGGGTGTCGCGGCGACGCGGATCATCCATACGACCAAGAACGAAACGCTGGCGCAGGGCGCGCGCGTGCAGTTCACACCGGCTCCGCCGGCGGCGACGCCAAAAGTCGTCCTGTCCGCCATGCTGGCTCGCCGCTAGGAGCGTACATGGTCGGCGCTCTCCGCCGAATCGACCGTCTGTACCTCACGGCCGCCGCAGAGGAGGGAGTGTCTCGCGGACGGCTCCTGGTGGAGGACGCGTTCCGGATCGCGTCCTTTCCGGGCGAGGCGGAACATCGCGTGCTCGTGATCCGGCGCATCACCCTGGGCACGGTCGATCCCGATCGCAGCCCCGCGGCATTGGCGCCACTGATCGAAGAAGCGGTGCGATCGGCGGCGACCCGCGCCGTCAGCTTCGATGATCCCGCCGCGCCAACCGCGGACGTCGTGACGTTCCCGAACGCGCTGGCCGCGGCCGGGGCATTTGTGGAACGGGTGGCCAGCCGCCACACACCGGTCGAATGGTACTGGGAGAGCCTGCTCGAGCGACCCATCCCGGTTGCCGAGCCGGGGGCGTGCATTCGCATCGCACTCGATCGGCTCCTCGAGCTACCAGGCGGAGCGGTGCACGTGGCCGCCGTGGTCAACGTGTTACGGATTCGTGGCACCGTGGACCGAGTGCTCGACCTGCTGGAGCCGGGCCACGGTGAACGGTTGCTCGCCGCCTACAACCTGTCTGTCACGCCGCCCGCGCACGGCCCGGTCGCGGTGCGTGATGAAAAGCTCCTCGCCAGCGGAGCGCAGCCAGCCCTCCCACGGTGGCTGGCGGCAACTTCCGCGCTGCAGTGCTGGTACACGACCTTGGCCACCTGGACTGTCCGCTGGGGAGAAGCCGACCCCCGGACGCGCTGGCTCGCGGCAGCGGCACTGCTCAGCGCGCAGCCATCACTGGTCACCCATCCGCAGTTGTCCACGCTCAGCCAGACGATCGTCAACGTCGTGCAGCACCGGGAAACGCCAACCAGACCGGCGCGCACGTACGACTCGGCGCGATGGCGTCCGCCGCCCTCGTCCCCATTTCTCGTCGTGGAGCCGATCCCTGAAGGTGAGAAGGCAGCGACAGACGAATCGCTCCCGACGTCGGTCGCCGTGCCGCCCCCGACCATGGATGTATCGGAGCACCCGGAACGTGCGCCGCGAACCGATCTGGCTATCCCGCCTCGCTCGACGGCTGCGATCGAGCGTGTTGCTCCGCCGAGCGTGTCGCCGGATACGGTGGACGTCCCTTTGGATATGAAAGAAGCATCTTCTGATCCCACTGGGCCCTCGTGGGAATCAGAGTTCCGTCCCACGACTGCTGGTGGGTTGCTCTTCGTCCTGCCCCTCTTGTCGCGGCTCGGGATTGTCGCGGCCCTTGTCGAAAATTCCGTGCTCGTCGAGGCCGACTTCGCGCGCCGGTTTCTGCTGTTCCTCGCAGACCGCGTGCGCGTACCAGACACCGATGGGATGCGTCAGGCCCTCGCCTCTTCTGAGCTCGACGCGGCCACTCCTGACGATTGGGCGCAGACCTTGGCGACATGGCTCACGCGCGTTCGCCGTTTGGCGCACCGCACGGCCGGAGTGGGCTTGCGCGCCCTGGTCATGCGCCCGGGCCAGGTCGCCGCGACTCGCACGCATATCGACGTCCTGCTACCGCTCGCTGATCTCGACATTCGTCTACGGCGCGTCGGGCTCGATATCGACCCGGGATGGGTGCCGTGGTTGGGCCGCGTCGTGAGCTTCCGCTACGAGGGTGAGGCGTGACCGCGACGGTCCCGCGTCCTCGCGTCTCGGCTGCGCCGCTGGAGAGCGAAGCGCTGCGGCTGCGCGATTTCGCGCTCGCGGCGCTCGGGTCCACCGTCGTGGCACACGCGCGTGCGCAGCCTGCGTCTGCCGAGCTGGCGTTCCTGCTGCAGCATCTCGAAGCGGTTGGCGCCGCCGACGGGCATTGGGACGAAGGGCTAAGATCGTATCTCGCGGCGCCGAGGGCCGTTGACGCGCCGCTCTTCGCGCTCGCCGATCGTCTCAACCTCTCCGTAGTCGAGATGCTGGGCATCGAACTGGCTGCTGCGATCGAGCGCGACGCGATGGCGGGGCGTGCCGTGGCATACGTGCAGGCTCCAATCGGCGGCTCGCGACCGACGATGGGCTTGGTGGAGACCGCATTCGGACGCTTGGCCCTTTCGGGTCTCAGCGTCGGGGACATGATCGTCACCGGGGCCGCGCTACGGACCGGTGTTCTTACACTCACCGGCGAGGGGGCACCGCTTCCCGAGCGCGCCATTACTGTCCCCATTCATCTGTGTGTCGCGCTCGATGATCGAGACGGCATGCCGCCAGGCGCGACGATTGGCCTCGAGCCGGAGAGCACCGTCCCACTGCCACCTTCCATGCTCGCGGAAGCCCAGCGGCAGGCGCTGGCTCTCGGAGCGACGCCGGGTCGTGTGTTGCTGATTCGGTCGGGCTCCGTGTTCGAGGCCCGGAGCGTTGCGCTCACTATCGCGGAGGCGCTGGGCTCGCGCGCGGCATTTCTGGATCCCGAGCGCACCATTGGCGAGGCGCCGTGGCTGCTGCTGCGGCGCTTACTGCCCGTATTCACCTACGCACTCGGCCCTGGCGAGCAACGCCAGCTGCCGGCTCTGCCGGGCTACGATGGGCCGCGCCTGGTGCTGCTTGGTCCGGATGGATCGGTGGAATCGAACGGAGGATCGGCGCTGAGCTGGCGACTGGAGGTGCCGTCGATTCCCGAGCGGATACGCCTCTGGCAGATCGCGATCGGCGATCTCGACCTGGCGGTGGAGCTGGCGACGCGGCACCGCCACGGAAGCGGACGCATCGCGCATCTTGGCCGGCTGGCGCGCCACGAGCAAGCCATCGCGGGGCGGGCCACAACGACGCCGGACGACGTCACCCACGCATCCTGGACGCTCGAAAGCGGCGGTCTCGAAGCGCTGGCCGAGCCGTTGCCGGACCGCGTCTCCAATGCAGCACTGGTGTTAACGCCGCAGCTCCAAACCGAGTTGAGCCACCTGGTGTTGCGGTGTCGGTGGCGCGGGGAGCTGGTTGACGGATTAGGGGCGTCGTCGCGGGCACGCTACCGTGCGGGCGTGCGAGCGCTGTTCGTCGGTCCGTCGGGCACGGGGAAGACGCTCGCGGCTGGCTGGCTCGCGACCACCCTTGGTCTGCCGCTCTATCGGGTTGACCTCGCCAGCGTCACGAGCAAGTACATCGGGGAGACCGAGAAAAATCTTGCGCAGCTGCTGGCGCGCGCCGAGCAGTCGGAAGTCGTGCTGCTGTTCGACGAGGCTGATTCGATGTTCGGCACCCGCACCGACGTGAGGGATTCGAACGACCGCTTCGCGAACGCGCAAACCAATTATCTCTTGCAGCGCATCGAGTCGTACGAAGGGATCGTGCTGCTGACGAGTAACAGCAGAGCGCGGTTCGACTCGTCCTTCATGCGCCGGCTCGACTTCATCGTGGAGTTCCCGCTGCCGGGTCCGGAGGAACGACGGGCGCTGTGGTGGTCGCATCTGGGCGACAGTCACGATCTCGATCCCCAGGAGATCAATCTCCTCGCCGCACGCGCCGACTTGGGAGGAGGTCACATCCGCAACGCGGTGTTGGCCGCTGCCGTGCGCGCGCGGGACGAAAGCCGCAGGATCGACCTTGCCGATCTGCTGATCGGCGTGGCGGGCGAGTATCGAAAGCTGGGGAAGCAGGTGCCCGTAGAACTGCGGTCGGCATGATATGACGAGCGCGGCGGTCAAGGTCGAAGCCGAGAAACGCGCCGCGCCGACGCTTGAGTCACCAGCGCCCACTCTAGAGCAGACCGCAGAGCCGCAACTGGCTCGCGCCGGCATGCCCCGGTTTCTGCTTGCACAACAGGACGATCCACACGCGCCGAGGATTCAAGCGAAACGGGCCGTGAGCCAGGCCGGTGATCCGCTGGAGGAGGAAGCCGACTGGGTCGCTGACCATGTCGTCCGAGACGACTCCAATCCCGGCGCATTATCGGTCGCCGGCAGCCGGTCTGTGCAGCGCAAGTGCGCGACGTGTGAGGCCGGCGGCAGCGCCTGTCCGGAGTGCGAGGAAGAAGAAGACAAGAAGGGGTTAGTTCAGCGGCAGGCGGCGCCCAGCTCGGCGGCCTCGATCAATCCCGAGCCTGTGCTGGAGACGCTTGGCGGCGATGAAGGGGTGCCGCTCGGTGGTCCCGTGCGCGCGGACCTCGAGCGCGGCTTTGGCTATCAATTCGCCGGCGTCCGCATTCACGCAGGCGACCGCGCCGCGCACGCCGCGCGAGGCCTCAACGCGCTGGCGTTCACAATCGGCCAGGACATCTACTTCGGCTCGCAGCAATTCCAGCCCGAAACGGCGGCAGGCCGGCGGCTGCTCGCGCACGAGCTAACCCACACGATTCAGCAGACACCGTTCAGCAATCGGGCCTCCGAGTCGGCGCCGGCGGACGGAGAGCATTCGGGGGGAGCGGCAGGGAACCGGGTCATAGCGTCCCCGGCCGCCAACGCAACGGTTCAGCGGACGGAAGCAGACGCGAACGAAGCCCGGCGGTTGGCGACCGAGATTTACGGCGCTCTCGACGGCATCAATGACGCCCCACGCGCCCTCAACGCGCTCCGCGGCCACGATTCGGCCAGGCGAGAGGCGATCGCCACCGCGTTTGCCGCTGATCATGGCTCACTCGAAGACTACCTCGTCGATCAGCTGGACGACGACGACCGTGTAAACGCGCTCCGCCTGTTGCACGCGCCCGAAGAAAACGACGACTGCGGGTTCATGGGTCGCGCGCTCGTGGCAGGATGGACAGTCCGTGACGAGGAGCCCGGCCGCATCCTATACTCCCGCCCGACGCCCACGAGCCGCCAGCAGCTCGCCGCCCAATACGACGAAAGCTTCGCCCGACTCGGCAAAGGCACGCTCGAAGGGGACATCAAGGATCGGATGTCCGGCTGGCGTCGCGAGAAGGCACTCGTCCTGCTCAACCGGAACCTGACTGACGCTGACGAGATCTACTTCGACTCAGTCGCGATCACCGGTACGCATGACGAGGCCGTCGTCAACCGCGTCGAAAGCGTATGGGGGCGCGGGGTCACGGCGTACGAGACGCTCGTTGACGATTGGCGCCGGTTTGTGAAGAACGAGGATCATTGGACCGACCCTGCCTTTACGAGCATGACGTTCATGGAGGCGATGATTGATGAGCTGGACGGTGAGCATCTCGCCATGGTGCGCGCCATCGATCAGGGCGCGGCCGAGCTCGCCGATCTCGACGCCGCGCAGCGCTTGCAGCACGAGGGCGAGGGTGGGCTCCCGATGACGACGGAGCTCACGGAAGACGAGGTCGTTGCGCGCGAGGACGTCCGCTTGCGGATCGCGAATGGGATTCTCGACGCAGCGGCCGAAGGGCTGGGCACGAACGAGGCACAGCTGTTCCATGCCGTCGAGGAGATTCAGAAGATTTGGAAGGAGCGTCTCGATCGCGCCGAGCGGCTACACAACGACACCCTCCTCGCGGACTATCGGCGCCGCTGGGAGGCGGAGCGCGAAAAGCTGCAGGCGGCGATCGCCGACGAGATGGAGGAGGGAAGCACCGACTACATGAAGGCCCGTCTCCTGCTCGAAGGCGCGCTCACGCGCGCCGACGAGATCCACCTCGCGCACGAGGACGGAGACTACGACAAGGTGCTGGCCCTGGCGACACAGGCGTGGGCTGACGACACGATCGACAGTCTCAAGACCGAGTGCGCGCGCGCGCGCGAGGCGCCGCGCATCGGTCGCGCCGCCGGTTCCGACGAAACGGTGGTCATTCGGCCCGCGTTTACGCTCATCATCGCTGTGCCGGTGAGTCACGGTGACCAAGGCGCGCGGCTCTACCCGCTGCTCAACGAGGGAACACAGGTCTCGCGCGGGATTGCGCGGCTCGCGCACGACTTGGCGGAGGGCGATTCCGACTCGGACCTGCAGAATGCCTATCAGTTCATCACCACGCCCGGGCTCCCGCCAGGCGTGCGCGATGAGGTAATCGCCGGCTTCGTCGGCGGTCACGAGAGCGAGATGCCGGTGGTCGCGGCTAGTCCAGGCGAGGCGGCGCCGTCCGCCAACCGCCGCTTTGTCCAGTACGTGATGCAGCGCTACGACAAGTCCCACGCGGCCTTCCGGGTGCAGAACCTGCTCGACCCGTCCAGCGACTTTACCGAGCTCGCCAATCGCGCGGAAGAGCGCATGGCGGCGGAGCGCCGGGGGATCTTCGCGCAGGACATCGAGGACTGGACGACGACGATCGATGCAATCACGGGGAACGACACGACGCAGGCAACGGAGGAGTCGGCGAGGCGACTCCGGTGGCTTGCGACAAATAAAGAGAATACCGCCCTCATGGGGGAAGTGCAGGAGGCGGCCGGTGTCGACACAGACCAAGCATTAGCCGAGCACGAATTTGGACTCTACTCGCAGCGATTCGAAGACTGGAGCGCGCTCCGGCGCGAGATCGTCGAGACCTTTGCCACGCTTGTCGAAATCGCCGTCGACCTCGCGATTGTGGCGGCGACGGGAGGCGGCGCGGCGCCACTCCTGTTGGCGTCGCTCGCGTCCACGGTCGTCGGAATAGCCGTGCGTGAAGCCGCGCTCGGCAGCAACTACGACGCCGTAAGCCGAGAGAATGCCCAGCGGTTGCTCACCGCCGCGGTCGCCGCGGTCGCTGGAGCGGCCGCGCACGAAGTCGTAGGGGCCGCAGTCGATCTCCAGAAGCTCTCCCGTCTCCAGGCATTCGGCGTCCGTGCAATCACTGATGCCGCCGGGCAGGTCGGCGCGCAGACGGTGCAGCTCGGCTTCCTGAATCATTTCCCGACCGACGAGGAGATCGGCGCCGCGGCGCTCACGATTGTCGGCAGCGCGCTTGTGGCCGGCACGCTGGGCGCGGCCACGCACGCCGATCCGAACGTCGTGACGTCGGTTTCGCAGCGCGTGCGCACCAAGGCAGCCACGGGAGCGGCGCACGGCTTCATGACCGGTGTGATTAGCGAGGGTGCCGGCTTCCTTTCCGGGAACCAGGACCTGAGCGGGGGTGAAATGGTTGGTAAGATGGCTTCACGCGGGACGCGCGACGGCGCGCACGGACTCGTCACCGCACTGCGGGACGCCTATACCGACGAGCGAACACCGCGCGCACCGCAATTCGAGGAGGATGAGCCACACGGTGCCGGCCGGCGTCGCCCCCCAACCGGAGACGAGGCCGTCGACGCCGCACGGCGCCCGCGCGCGAGGCCGGGAGATGAGGAGATCCCCGACCCTCGGCTCGCGCCCCCTGAAGAGGCGTTGCTCGCGCGTACGCGGCGCGGCAAGCCAGATCTGTCCACGATGGAGAGCGAGCTCGAGATCGCCCAGCGACTTCCACGGCGCCCGTCGACGGATCCGGACTACGATGAGGAGATCGAGCTTCCGAACGGCCACAAGTGGCGGCGCCGGCGCGGGGGTGGATGGTGCCGCTTCTCCGGTGGGGACGGCTGCATCATCGATCCGCATGGGGCCCACTGGCGAGGGCTTTCCGAGTCAGAACGGGCCGAACTCAATCGCTTGACTCGTCGCGGGCATGTGTCGATCGAAGATCTCGACACCTTCGCTATCTCGCGCGCGCCGGATGTTCCGTGGAGCGAGGTGGTGGCGCTCTTGCGCCGGCTCCCACCTGGTGACGTGGAGCGATTCGCCGCGCTTCTACATGATCAGGACCTGCCGCTGAACCGTACGGACCTCGATCGCCTGCACATCGCGCTCGATGCGGGTGGGCCGGTACGGCCGTTGATCGAAGAGCTTTACAATCTGCGTCCTGCCGTGCATGCCGAAACCGTCATGCCTGTCGACGAACCGCCTCCCGAGACTTCCGGGACTCCGGTCCCGGCTCCCAGGCGCCTTGGTCCTCGCGCTCTGGACCAACTTCGCCGCATGGCCGTCGAGGATTGGGGACTTAGAGGTGAAGAGCTCGAGAAATTCATGCGCAAAGCGCGAACGGACCCGGAAGGCATTTGGAGAGATGTCGCCCCTCGCGACAACCTCCGGACGCTCGAGGGCAGTGCTGCCTTGAGGGCAAATATGCTCGCTGAGGGCGAACTGGATCCGCCCAAGGGTTATCACGCCCACCACATCGTGCCGGAAAAGGAGTTTGGCGAGGGGCTGGACTGGCTGCGCACCCGCCTGGAGGACGCCGGCGCGAGCATCAACAGCCGAGCGAATGGTGTGTTCCTCGCCGGTTCGAGGAGCACTGCCAATCCTGAGCTGACCCAACTGCATAACTCGTACATACATGCCGGCAAGCAAGTGGAATACGCCTACACTCTGACTGTGCGGCTCGGCCACCTCGAGGGGGGAGCGCTCTTGGCGGAAATTGCCAAGATCAAGTCTGAGATGGCGACGGGGCATTTCAAGACAATCGACATTCCGCACGGATGGAAGGGAAAATGGAAGCCTGGTATGGCTGCGGTGGACCCATCTATCCAACGGGGCGCAGTTCCGACAATGATCGAAAAATGATGGTCCGGCGCTCCTGGCGAAACCGTGGCGGATAGAACGCAGGGTCAGCGGCCGCTCGGTCCTTCGCGACCGTCGACGACGTCGCCAGCGCCGGCACCGGCACCGGCGAAGGCGGCCGCGCCGGCACTCGACCCGAACACCCCAGCAACCGTAACCACCACGCCGCTCTTCCTAGCAACGCGGGCAGCCTCGACCCGCGCGCCGACAACTACAAGCGCTGCGACGCAACCATCTGCCGGACCCACCAAGGCCGCCCCAGAGACGGCGGCGCCTGGTATGCGGGCGGGCCCATATCCACCGACCTATTGGGGGCGCGAAAGACCGCAGAGCGAACGTGTTGCGATCGCGCGAGTCGGAGCGCGGCTGGAGGACATCGCCCAGTACGTCTACGGAACGCCCGTCGCGGCGCGCGGTCTTGCTGCCCTGAACGGTCTGGATCCGTTCGCGCCGCTCGGTGGCGGAGTCGTCGTGCACCTGACCGGGAAACCGTTGGCCGAACCGGCGCTCAGCAGCCTCGTGTCGTCCCGTCCATTGCCGGCGAACTGCGGCGATCCCGATCTGTTCATGATGCGAAAGGGCATGTTGGACGTGTCCCTCGACCTGGACTTCAACTTCATCGTGCGCGCGATCGATGAAGGCCTCTCGATGCCATTGCTGATGGGGCGACACCGGGGAGTAATGGTAGACATTTTCCGCAAATGGGGAGAGGAGAAGTTCACGGAGTTCCCGTGGGCGTATCCGAACGGAGGCGATTACCTCGACCGGCTTTTCATGAAGCTCACGAATAAGACGAAGATCCTCAGCGGCGTCTTCACGGACGAATGGACCAACTACTACAGCCTCCTCTTCAACCGTCTCGATCCTGGCGATGAGATCGCCGCGATCCGCGATCGCTACTCGGCCGTCAACCGCGGCGACAGCGGCGTCGCAGAGCTCAGTTTCGCGTCGATGCTCTGGGACGACGTCAAGACCGGGAAGGTGCGCGATCGGATCTTCGCAGGCGGTCGAGGAGCGGTAAAGGGTGTCGTATCAGCCGCGAAGGGAACGGCGCACTTCGTCAAGACGCTCGTTACCGACCCCAAGCAGGCGCTGCGGGACATCGCGAACATTCCCGGAGCACTGAAATCGCTCTGGACTCACCGATCCGAGCTGTTCGACAAGTTCATGAATGCCTCGCCGGAAGAGCAAGCCGAAATGATCGGCGAATTCTTCGGCCAGCTGGAGTTCGCCATCGGCACCGCCCCGGTCCCGGGCGCCGCGGCCAAAGGGCTGGCCCGGCTCGGTGAGGTGCCGGGAGTCGTCGGAACCGCGGCACGAGCGCTCAACGCGGTTGTGAAGGTTCCCGGCAAGGTCCTCGGAGCCGCAACCGGCGTGGTCAAGACCATCGTCTTCAAGGGAGTGGCCTTCGCGGCGGAAGGAGCGGTTTGGGCGGCGAAAGGGCTCCTGAAGATCGGAGAGAGGATTCTGCGCGGTACCTGGAGCGTGGTGAACGAGACGGTCGGTGCGGTCACGCAAAGGGTCTATTACTTCTACGATGAAGCCGCCGGCGTTCTTCAGCAGATTCGGGAAGAAATCGCCCGTCTCTTCGTGAAATGTACGAACCCGTGTGACTTGACGGCGGAAGCCAAGCAGCTCGCGATCGAGGAGGGTGCGGAGCACGCTGCTCCCGCCGCATCGGGTGCGACCGCACCACGCAAGGAGACGTTTGCAGAGTTTCTTAAGCGCGGGGGAACGCCCACGAAGGTCGCACCTGGGAAGATGCCTAAGTCACAGGCGGAGGTTACGGCCGTACCCGAACCGGCGTTGCCCGAGGGGTTCGAAGACATGCCGCACGGCGAGATTAGAACAAGAAAGCAAGCCGGAGTCAGTTTAGAGGAGATTCATCACATTGCTTCAAAGTATGTCAAGGAGAATAAAGCCATCTTCAAGAAGGTTGGTTTGAAAATCGATGACGATCTGAACCTTATTAAGGATTTCCAGGAGCATGGGCAGTTGCGGGGGTCGTACGATTGGAGCGGGACCAAATACAAATTCGAAATGAAAGGTCATCACGATGAGTACAACGAATGGGTGACTAGGCTCCTAAACGAGGCCACTCCAGCCGGACTCGCCCCCGATCAGGCCCTTCGTCGTATTACCAAGGTTCTTGAAGAGCTCAACACGATCATCCGAAAGCATCCTGAGGTCCTGTCCCATGGACCGAGAATATCACCAGCGTTGGAGCAGCTGACTTTTAGATGGGATTGACGTTCCCCATCCCCGAGGATTCCCCGTTCCGCTTGGCAGGATGCTCGCCCACCGCGGAGTTCGTGACCGAGCCCTGGGCAGGCTAGCCTCAGACGGTAACTGGATCGTCGTGACGGAGTCTCGCGAGTTTGCGGACGCCCTGGAAGCAGTCGCGCTCCTTCAGGACGCCAAGGTGACGCGCCGCGAGTTCCCCATGTCTCACGAA
Source organism: Gemmatimonadota bacterium (assembly GCA_003223395.1). GTDB lineage: Bacteria > Gemmatimonadota > Gemmatimonadetes > Gemmatimonadales > GWC2-71-9 > 20CM-2-65-7. The sequence goes on from QHUZ01000025.1 coordinate 72,485, forward strand.
GCATCGCCTGAGTCGCTGCCCCCATTATTTCGAACCCTTGAGATCTAGATCCTCTCCTGAATCCTTTCAGAGCCGACCAGATGCACTTCCCACCGCCACGGCAGCGTGGATCTAGATCCCCTTTGAACCCTCTTCCGCCCTGACGGTCCATAGCCAGTCAGCGCAGTCCGGTCAGATTCGCCGACCATATGGTCGAGTTCCAGCTCGTCATGACCCCGTTGAGCCAGGCGCTCGGCCTCTCGCTCGTGGTCGAACGCCTGATCGAGTTCGGGAAAAACGTCGTCGAGCCGACCATCCGCCCGTCCGACGTCCGCGCCTCGCCCGACCCCGCAGACGCCCGCAACGCCCTCGCGGCCGCCGAAACCCTCGCCGCCCGCGACGCCGCATCGCAAGCACACGAGGCAGCGGTCGAAGCCAAAGTCGATGAGCGCGCCACGCAGAGCACCGAGCTCCAGAAGATCCGCGAGCAGCTCCTGACCGAGACGGACAACGCGGCGCGCACCAAGCTCATCCTGCGCGCCGCGGAGCTGCGCAAAGCATTGGTGGCCGACGAGCAACACGGCGAGTGGGAAGAGCGCGTCCCCAACAGCGTCATCCTCGTCGAGCCCGCCACCGAGCCGGATGACGGCCAAACCGTCCGCGCGTTCGTCCTCCAAATCCTCGGCGTCGCGGTCGGCATCCTGCTAGCGAAGCTGAGCGGCCTGAGTCTGTTCAGCGCGTTTCTGCACGATTCCGTGGCCCCGGCGGGATGGCAGCCGTGGGATCACATCCTCACAGGCGTGTTCATCGGCGGCGGCAGCGCACCGGTGCACACGCTCATCCGCTTCATCAGCGAACGGAAGACGACCGTCGAAGCCGCGGAGCTCGCGGTCGAGGAAACGCCCGAGGAAAAGGCGCCGCTGTCGGCCCGTGCCGCGGCGATCGTCGATCCTTCGCCCGACCCGGCGGCCGGCACTTTCATCGATATCCCGTACCAGGGCGGCGTCGATGCGATGCTGCTGCAGAGCGTTCACCGCCGCCAGAAAAACCCGGAGCTGGTGGTCTACCACCACACGGCCATGTCCAGCGAAAGCACGTTCGACGACGTCGTGCGCGTGATCAAAAGCCGGAAGGACGCCGACGGCCATCCCTGGCTCACGGGATACAACTGCGTGATCCTCGCCGATGGATCGATTCACGCCTTCTGCCGCTGGGATCGATACGGCTGTCACGCCGTCGGCTATAACCGCCAGTCGCTCGGCATCAGCTTTAACGGCAATTTTGAAACGAATCCCACGGTGCCGTACTCGAATGCCGACGGGCGCTATGGAGAGCCCCGGCCCACCGACCCGCAACTGCGGGCCGGAGCGCGCGTCGTCGCGCTCTGGACGCTCCTCTATCCCATTCCCGTCGATTTTGCGCATACCATCATTCCGCACCGGCAGATCGCGAGCAAAGCCTGTCCCGGCTCCAACTTCCCGTACGATGAGTTTCAGCGCCTCGTCAAGTTTTACCGGGACGGCTGGGACGCGTCGGTAGAGGCGAAGGCGCGGATCGCCGCCTTCAAACTCAAACCCTACCTCTTCGTATGAGCCAATCGCCTCCACCCGCGGTCGAGACGCTCGCCTCCCTGACGGTGCTCTTCGCGCTGGTGTTCGCGCTGGCCCTCCTGGTGGAACGTGCCCTGGAGGTGCTCAAGAGCCTCTACGACGTCATCGATGCCAAACGAAACCTGGCGCCATACTGGACTCGACGCGCCGCGCAGATCGCGGACCGACTCGAGCGCCGCCTGCGGCTGTTCGAGTACGTGAGCCCCAAAGCAGTCCAGCCGCTGCTCAATCGCGTCTACGAGCTGCTCCTGAACAACCAGGGCGGCTATGACGGCACGGCGCTCGTCCTGTCGGGCGATTTGGTGCGCGCTGCCGGCGTACGACTCGGCACGAAGCTGGTCGGCCTCGCGCTCGGGGTCGGGCTGGCGCTCTGGCTGAAAATCGACTTCCTGAAGCTGTGGCATCCAGAAGTACAGCTCGGCTCTCAGACGGTGGGTTTCATGCTGCAGGGGACGCTCGCCCAAATCGCATCAGGTCTGGCGATCGGTCTCGGCGCCGGTCCGGTCCATAAGCTCATCACAACACTCGAGAAGAAACAGGCGGACCGCCACAAGGAAAAGATCAAAGAAGGAGAGGACAAATAATGCTCCCCGATCTCACGATTCCTCTGATACTCATCGTCGTGGCCATCGTCGTCATCGTCGCGTCCCGAATGGGTGTGCTTCCCAAGAAGAGCCTACCGTTTGTCGCCGGCGCGCTCGCGAGCGTGTTCGGCTTCTCGCTCTTCAAGAAGTGGCAGGACAAATCGCGGCGCTCGGCGCTGCAGAAGCGGGAAGAGGAGCTGGCCGCGCTCGGCACGCGCGCCGGGGCGACGGCTGCCGCCACGAGCGCGGCCGACGTGCAGCGTACGGCGGCCTTGGCAGAGCTGCAGCGACAGAAGGAAGCCGCCGCGAAAGAAGAACTCCTCATCCAGGCGCGCACTGACGCCGAGAAGGATGAGATCAGCAAGCTGCAGGGTGTAGAGCTGTTCGAACGCTTCGTAAAAACGTTTCCCAACCGCTAACGGAGCCGCCCATGCGAGCATTGCTGTTGTCGATGGCCCTGCTCAGCTGCGCGGCGGCCCGCCTGCCGGCACAGGACTCGATCCCCATCCGCGTGGTGCAAGTCCTGAAGGACTCTAGCGGCAAGGAAGTCAACTACATCGTGCAAGTCCGCGGCAAGCTGATGTTGGCGATCTCCCAATCCCAGGCCGACACAGCCCAGATCGTGAACGCAGAGCTGAAGGGGGCGCTGGCCAAGTTGAAGGCTCGCGACACCCTCGTCGCCAGGTACGAGAATGCACTCGCCTGGTCCGATAGTACCATCCAACGCCAACGCATATTGATCGCACAGCTCGATTCCCTGTATCACGGATGGCGCGACGTCGCGAGCGGGTGGAAACGCCTCGCCGGCGAGCCATGGCTGACGTTCGACTTCGGTCTGGGAGAGACGGGCCGGGACCACAATCCCGCCGTCCTGGCCGGCCTCGGCATCCGTCGCTTCCGGATCTGGGGCTTTCTCCAGGAGGCCAACGCCGGTGGCGCGATCGGCATGAGCCTGCGGCTTTTCTAACCGCAACCGTACGAGAGGGGGAGGGGAGTGGAAGGGGGATGCTGGTATATTCCCCGACATGCACGACAGCCTCTACTTCTCCGACCACCATCTCCAGGTCCGCGAGATGGTCCGGGATTTCGCCCGCAACGTCGTCAAACCCACCGCCCGCCAATACGATCTCGACAGCCGCTTCCCCTGGGACAACATCAAGCAGATGGCGGAGCTGGGGCTGTTCGGGATCCCGTGGCCCGAAGAACTCGGCGGCTCCGGGATGGATTACTTGTCGTACATCACCGTCATCCACGAGCTGGCCAAGGTGGATGCGAGTCACGCCATCACCGTCAGCGCGCACACCACCCTCGGCACGTCGCCGATCATGGATTTCGGCACCGACGAGCAGAAGCGGCGCTTCGTGCCGTTTCTCGCGGCGGGCAAGGTGCTCGGCGGGTTTGGTCTGACCGAGCCCGGGGCCGGATCGGATGCGGGCGGCACCAAGACGACCGCCGCGGACCGGGGCGACCACTACGTCTTGAACGGCTCGAAAATCTTCATCACGCACGCCGGCGTGGGCGAGATTTTCTGCGTCACAGCACGGACCGACCCGAACGCAAGACGCACCCATGGGATCACCGCGTTTATCGTCACGAAGGACACCTGTGATCTACAAGAGACGAAACGCGTGGGGATCGGTCACTCGGCCGAGCTGCCGAAAAACCGCGGCGTTCTCTCAGGAAAGAAGGAAGACAAGCTCGGCTGGAGAGCGTCCGACACGCGTGAGCTGATCTTCCAGGACGCGATCGTTCCCAAGGAAAATGTTCTCGGACCGGTAAACAACGGGTTCCGCCAGTTCCTTCATACGCTCGACGGCGGCCGGATCGGCATCGCCGCCCTGTCGCTCGGACTCGCTGAGGGCGCGTTGGAGGAGTGCCTGACGTATACCTCCACGCGCAAGCAGTTCGGCCGGCCGATCGCGAGCTTCCAGGGCGTCCACTTCGCCCTCGCCGACATGGCAACCGAGATCGAAGCCGCCAAGCAGCTCGTCTACCACGCAGCCTGGCTCAAGCAGCATGGCCATCCGTTCAAAAAGGAAGCGGCGATGGCCAAGCTCTACGCCTCCGAGCTTTGCATGCGCGCGACGACCAAGGCGGTCCAGCTCCATGGCGGCTACGGCTACACCACCGAATACCCGGTCGAGCGGATGATGCGGGACGCCAAGATCTGCGAGATCGGCGAGGGAACGAGCGAGATTCAGCGCGTCGTAATCGCCCGGCAGTTGCTGGGCGGTCTGATCGATTGACCTAAGTATCACCTCATCCTAGCTTTACCTCCATGCATTGGTCTCTGGCGTCTCTCAGCCGCCTTTCCAATCGACTCATCGCACTGCCCACGCCAAATAGGCCGGGCGAGTTGGACTATTGCTGGGAAAACCACAGGCTCCCGGGGGGCGGCTGCTTCCCGCCGGGACGCGAGGGTAACTGCTTTGAAGCGCGAGATCCTGATCTCTGGAAGCCCGCGGGAGACCCGCGTGGCCATTCTCGAGGACGACCGTCTTGTTGAGCTCCTGGTCGATCGTCCCGACTCCCGCCGCTCGGTCGGCGACATCTATGTCGGCAAGGTCGAAGCGGTCCTGCCCGGCATTCAGGCGGCGTTCGTCGACATCGGCGCCGAAAAGAGTGCCTTTCTCCACGCCTCCGATCTAATCGAAGCGGAAGAGGACGAAGACCCCGAAGACCGTGAGCCCGACGACGCCGACGAGGAAAACGGCAACGGCAACGGGGGAGGGAGTGGCAACGGCGGCGGCCAGCCGGTCGCGAAGCGGCGTGGCCCCCCCGGCTCCCCAAGGGAGCGGTCCCGCCGGCGCCCGGCACCCAACATCGCCGACGAGCTGAAGCGCGGGCAGACCAAGCTCGTGCAGGTCATCAAAGAAGCCATCGGTACCAAGGGCCCGCGCGTCACCGCGCAGGTCTCGCTCGCCGGCCGGTTCCTCGTCTACATGCCGTTCGCCTCCAAGGTCGGCGTCTCGCGCAAGATCGAAGCTCGCGATCAGCGCGCCAAGCTGCGCGAGATGGTCACGAAGCTCGTCCCGGCCGACTCGGGCGGCTGGATCATCCGCACCGTCGCCGACGACCTGACTGAAGCGAGCTGCAAGCGGGAGATCGAGCACCTCCTCGGGCTGTGGAAGAAGATCAAGCGGAAGCAGGCGTCGGGCCGAGCGCCGGCGTTGCTGCAGCGCGAGACGAGCCTGACGCGGGGTATCGTGCGCGACCTGCTGTCCGACAACGTCGACCTGCTCCTCGTCGACTCCAAGCTCCTCTACAACGAAGTCGAGCAGTACTTGAAGCAGATCGACCCCGAGCTGTTGCCCAGGGTCAAGCTGTACACCGCCGAGACTCCGCTCTTCGACGAATACGACGTCGAGGCGGAAATCCGTAATCTCTTCAAGCAGCGCGTCGACTTGCCGACCGGCGGTTACCTGATCATCCAGCCGACCGAGGCGCTGATCTCGATCGACGTGAACACCGGGCGCTACACCGGCAAGCGCGACCCCGAGAGCACGATCCTGCGCACGAACATCGAGGCGGCGCGGGAAGTGGCGCGCCAGCTCCGGCTGCGCGACATCGGCGGGATCATCGTCGTCGATTTCATCGACATGGAGACGCGCTCCAACCGCGACAAGGTGCTGCAGGAGTTGCGCACGCACCTCAGCCGCGACCGGGCACGTACCCGTGCCTTTGCGGTGTCCGAGTTGGGGCTGATCGAGATGACCCGGCAGCGCGTCCGGCCATCGCTGTGGCAGTCGATGACCACGGAGTGCCCGACGTGTACGGGGACCGGTCGCGTGTTCCGTCCCGAGGTCGTGGTGCGGCGGATGGAGCGGTCCCTCAAGCGGGCGGGCGCCGATCACAAGGAGCGCCAGCTTTCGGTGCGGCTGCATCCGGAGGTCGCGCTCTATCTCGTGGAGCAGGAGCCTAACTTCCTGCGGCAACTCGAGAAGCAGACGGGGCTCGAGCTCGAGGTGCGGGACGACCCGATGATGCGGCTGGATGAGTTCAGGATGATGGCTCGGCCGGCGGGCCGCGACGTGACCGAGCAGTACGCTGTGGCGTGATGAGTAGGGGCGCAGCATGCTGCGCCCCTACATCCACGACCTTGACCAACCGATTGTCATTGTTTAGGTTCCGCGCCCTATGAGTTACGCGATTTTCACCACCGGTGGCCGTCAGTTCCGCGCCGAGCCGGGAGTCACGATCAAGGTCCCGCTGCTCGATGCGAAGCCGGGGGACGCAGTCTCGTTCGACCACGTCCTGATCGCGAGCGACGGGAAGGAAGTGCAGAGCGGCAAGCCGCACATCAAGGGTGCCAAGGTCACCGCCGAGGTCGTGCGGCACGGCAAGGAAAAGAAGATCCGCATTTTCCGGTTCGCGCGCCGGACCGGGTATCGGCGCCACGCTGGGCACCGGCAGGATTTCACCGAAATCAAGATCGCCGACGTGAAGGTCGGCTGAGGATCGCATGGCTCATAAGAAGGGCGTCGGCTCCTCGCGCAACGGGCGCGACTCGAATCCGAAATACCTCGGCGTGAAACGGTTCGGCGGGGAATTCGTCCGAGCCGGCACGATCATCGTGATTCAGCGCGGCACCAAGTTCCATCCTGGGAAGAACGTGCGGCGCGCCTCGAACGACACGCTGTTCACGACCATCGACGGTCACGTGAAATTCGAGCACAAGAACAAGCAGCGGTTTCAGGTGAGCGTGTATCCGGCGGCGGCTAAGAACTTGTCAGGGGCGGTAAAGGGGCGGTAGGAGGCGGTAGGGGGGAAAAACCCCACCGCCTTTTTTGCGTCCGTCACGTCGATTTCTGGTTACGCTCTCCCATTCCGCTTGACACACTCTTGCCGACATGATGCCCTACGAGCGCTTCGAAGCCTGGAAGGTCTGCGACGAGCTCGCGGTGCAGGTTTATGAGGTCACTCGGTCGTTTCCCAAGTACGAACTGTTCGGATTGACGTCTCAAGCACGACGTGCCGCGTTCTCAGCGCCCGCCAACATCGCCGAGGGATCTGCCAAGCCAGGAGCCAACGAGTTCTGCCGATTTCTTAATATCGCGATCGGCTCCTTATCCGAACTGTCCTACACGCTGCGATTCTGCCGACGAGTCAAGCTGTTGGATGACGATTGCTACAAAACGTTAGATGAGCTCCGGCGACGAGCCGGGTTTCTGACGTGGAAGCTTTACGAGGCAGTCCGAAAACGGAAACGGTAGGGGGTAGTTTACCGCCCCCTACCGCCTCCTACCGCCCCTAATACTTCGGTGGAAGTGTCTTGTACCTCTCCAGCAACTCCGTCTGCCTGCTCCTAAGCGGAATCTCGCGGCCCCGGATGTAGACATGTTCGATGCCAGTCGAGAAGTCGAACGGATCCCCGGTCCAAACGACGACGTTGGCGACTTTTCCAGCCTCGAGCGACCCGTACCGGTCCGCCACACCAAGGATCTCGGCAGGGGTTAGCGTCACCGCCCGCAACGCCTGCACCCACGTCATCCCGCTCGCCACCGCATTGCCCGCCTGCTGCCGCAAGTCCCGCGTGTTTTCGGTCGTGGTCTCCATCAGCGCGACCTTCACGCCGCCCTTCGCGAGCAACGGCGCGTTTTCGTAGCGAATGCCGAGGGCGTCGAAGCTCGGGATGTTGTCCATCGGCTCGACGAGCACCGGCACGCCGGCCGCCGCGATCTCGTCGGGAATCATCCACCCCTCGGCCGCGCCCGCGAGAATCAGCCTGAGCTTGTACTCCTGCGCGATCCGCAGCGCGGTTTCGATGTCGCTGCGGCGGTTCGCGACCACCAGGAGCGGTAGCTCGCCGCGCAACACGGGCTGGAGCGCCTCGAGATCCGCGGCGCTGGCGCTAAGATCCTGGATCTGGCGCCGCCGATAGTCGGCGCGCCGAGTCGCGTATTCGCGCGCGTCGTTGAGCACCCGGCGGAGCCGCTGCGCGACCCCCGCCCGTGATCCACCACCCGCGTCTTTCGCGGCTTCACTGAGGTCGGCGACCATCGCGGCGGGCGACTTCACCCGCATGGCTTCGATCGTTGCACCGTCGAGATCGATCAACACTGCCTGACCCCAGATGAGACTGCCATTGGGGACCGCCAGGGTCGTGGTGATGCCCTCCATGCGATTGACGGCGATCAACGTGGACGCCGGGTTGATGCCTTCGAGGACGTTGAACGAAGCCGCGACCTCGTTGCCCCGAAGCGTCGCTTCATTCGTATTCTGTACGGCGCCGATCTCGCGCAGCCCCATCTGGCCGGCGCCGTCGATCAATCCCGGCGTCACCCATTTCCCCGACGCGTCGATGCGCGTCGCGCCGGCCGGCACGGCGACATTGGCTCCGACGGCGGCAATCCGACCGTCGCGAATCAGGACCGTGGCATTTTCAATCTTTGGCCCCGACACCGGATACACCGTGCCACCGGTGATCGCGATGGTCTGGGCGAGCAGGAAGGCAATCATGGCTGCCCCAGGGAGAAGTCGGTTTTCGGCTGATGTGCTGGATCGTTGCGGTCGTAGACCAGCCAACCATCGTTGTAGACCTGCAGCGCGCGGGCATACACCGACAACGGATCGGCCGACCAGAGTACGACGTCCGCCATCTTCCCGGGCTCGAGCGTGCCGACGAGCGAATCGAGGCCGAGCACCCACGCCGGGTTCGCGGTGAACCAGCGAACGGCCTGATCGCGGGTGATGGGAATCCCGGCGCGCCGGCCGTGGTACATCGCTTTGGCCGCTTCCTGATTGAGACGCTGAATCCCTGACGCGTCGTCGGAGTGGATCACGACGCGGCCGCCCGCCTGCTGCACCAGCGCGGCGTTCTCGTAGATCCCGTCCATGGCTTCTTCTTTGAAGCCCCACCAGTCCGACCAGATCGAGACCGCGGTGCCTTCACGCGCCAGCACGTCGGCGATCTTGTACGCCTCCACCGCGTGGTGGAACGAGCGGATCTTGAACCCGAACTCATGAGCGAGGTCGAGCATCTGCATCATCTCGTCCGCCCGGTAGCAGTGGTTCTGCACGTAGATGTTGCCGCGCAGCACCTCGGCGAGCGATTCGTTACGCAGATTGCGCTCTGGCGGATCGCCCTGGTGATCCTTGTTCCACTTGTCCCACTTCTGGCGATAGCCTTGCGCCGCGATGAACGCCGCGCGGTAGCCGGCCATGTTGCCCATCCGGGTGGACGGACCGCCGCGGTTTCCGTACACGCGCTTGGGATTCTCACCGCAGGCCATCTTCAGCCCATAGTGCGCGCCGGGAAACTTCATCTCCTGCACGGAGCGCGCCGGGACGAGCTTCAACACTGCGCTGCGGCCGCCGATGAGATTGGCCGACCCGGGCAGCGCCTGAATCGTCGTGACGCCGCCCGCGATCGCGAGCGGAATCTGCGGATCCTGCGGCCAGAACGAATGCTCGGCCCACACCTCGGCCGTCACCGGGCTCGTGGCCTCGTTGCCGTCCGATTCCCCGAATGTGCCGGGCGCGGCATACACGCCGATGTGCGAGTGCGTGTCGATCACGCCCGGCGTCACCCACTTGCCCGTGCCGTCCACGATGGTCGCGTCGGTCGGTGCGGTGACGTTGGCTCCCACCGCGACGATCCGGCCGTCACGGAACAGAATTGAGCCACCCTGAATCTCCTGTCCCGCTGCCGTCATGATCGTGGCATTGCGGATCAGCACCGGAGGATTCGGATGGCGCTGATAGGTCGATGGATACTGGGGCCCGATGCCCGCCTCCTGAGTGGCGGTGGCTTGCGCTGGTGCCGCCGCGTTCGTCGTCCGTGCACCCGCTGAAGCGCAGCCGGCGCCGGCGGCGAACACCAGCAGCGCGAAGGCGGTGGACAGATGTCGCATGAGTGATCTCCTGTTATTTCACGAGTTCGAACACCAGCGGCGCTCCGGTCGGCGCGACGCGCACGACCCGCCGCGGCGCTTGCTGGCTTACATGCATCACGAGCGGCAGCTGCATCCCGGACAGCTCGAGTCGGTACGCCGGGAACGTCCCCGCCGGCACAGCGACGTTCTCGACGGCGGCGACCCTGACGCTGACGACCTTGGTCACGCCTTCGCCGGACGAAAACACGTTCAGGTTGAACGTCTTGCCTGGCTCGAGCGGCAGGGCAGGCAACAGGACGGCGAGCGCGTTGTCGTCGATCGTGCCGGCGGCCACCGTCGTGTCGACCGTGATCGTCTTCGGACCGCCGGGCTGCGGCGTCTGGCTCGTGCCTTTCACGCGCCCGCCCGCGTAAGCGAGATGGATCTCCGTGTGCTGACCCTGGACCGTGCTGGTCTGATCGGTACGACGCATTGACAGGTCGCCGTTCAGCACGACCGTCGACTGCTGCTGGACGAACGAGCCAATCACTGTCGATTCGGTATAGACGATCGAGTCACTGGTGACGACAGCCTTCGCAGTCTGACCCCCCAACGCGTTGCCTTGCACCAGGGCCTGGAAACTGTCGCTGCGCGCCACGATCTGACCGCGATCGAACGCGACCGGTCCGCCGGTAGGATTCAGCTCGGCGGGATCCATCGCCTTGCCTTCGATGTCTACGAGCCGGACGGGCGCGATCCCCTTGAGCTTGTCATACAGCGCCTTGGCATCGCCGACGACCACGATGCTCAGGGCATCGCGATGAATCACGCGCTGCGCCGCCGTGCGCGCGCGCGGCGCGGTCACCGCCGCCAGGCGTTCGCGATAGCGCTGCAGGTAATCGGCGCCGAGGCCGAGCAGCCGGGCCGACGTGACGACCTGCGCGATCTGGCGCGGTGTCTCGATCGTCAACGGGAACGAGCCGACGAGGAATCCCTTGGCGCCGCCGAGCTCGCTGTCCGGGATCGTTTCCGTGCGAATCCGGTCGATCTGATGGAGCAGCTCGACGAGCGCGCTGTCGCTGATTTCGGTGCGGCCCTCAAAGGTCGCCTGCCAGTACCCGAGCCCGCGGTTGCGGCGCAGCGAAGCATACGAGCCGTACGTCCAGCTCTTTTGCTCGCGCAGGATGGTGAACAGCCGCGAGTCCGAGCCGCCACCCAGGACGTGGATCGCGACCCGCGCGGGGTAGTAGGTCGTGTCGGTCGGGAGGAACGTCGTATTCCCGATCACGATGTTCGCCTGGACCGATCCTGGCCTGTTGACCAGCAGAATATCGGTGCCGCGCTTCGTCGGGGTGGTCCGAAAGACGGCGGCCGGCGCGGCGGCGCCGCGCCAACTGCCGAACACCTGCGCGGCGAGGGCGCGCGCCCGCTCCAGCGTGATGTCGCCAGCGACGACGAGCAGCGAGCCGCCCGGACGCAGCCGCCGGCCCGCGAACCCCGCGACGTCGTCGCGCGTAATCGCCTTGTAGGCGGCCGCGCTCGTGTTCCGGCCGTACGGATTGCTGCCGAAGATCTCTTTTTGAAAGACACGCGTGGCCACGTTGCCGGCTTGGGACAACTCCACCTCGAGCGACGACAGGAACCGCGTGCGCGCGAGCTCGAGCTCCTTCTCGGGATACGTTGCACGCCGCGTGACGTCACCGAGCAGCGCAAATGCGAGATCGGCATGATCGCTCAACACGTCGGTCGAGACCGTGAGGAAATCGTCGCCCGCGCTCGCGCCGATACTGCCGCCCACGCCTTCAATCGTCGCCGAGATCTGCTCGGCGTCGCGCGTAGGCGTGCCTTTGGTCAACAGCTCCGCGACGAGCGCCGCGACGCCTTCTTTCCCGGCCGGATCGTAGGCGTTCCCGGCGGGGAAGCTCAGACTGAGGGAGAGCGTCGGCTGTTCGTGGTTCTCGACGAGGAGCAGCGTCATTCCGTTCGGCAGCGCCACCTGCTGGAATGGCGGGAACCGGACCGGACGGAGTCGCGCGGCAGCCGGTGGGCGCGCCGGGAAGGGCTCCTGAGCGGAAATTTGGACTGTTGGAATGATGGAAAGTGTTATGAGTCCCATCATTCCAACGTTCCAGCATTCCATCATTCCCACATTCCGGCGATTCATCGTCCACCTCCCGAGGCCGGCGCGGCACCCGCACGGACGATCAGCAGGGTCAGATTGTTCGGCGCGAGATAGAGATTGGCGACGCGTTTCACGTCATCGCTCGTCACGGCGAGCAAGTGATCGAGATCGGTGTTGATCTCGTCGAGCGACGGATGGAACGTGAGATAGTGGTGCAGCTCCTCTGCCTTTCCCAACGTCGTCTCGCGGTTGTCGATGAATCCCGCCCGGAGCGCGTTCTTGGCCTTGTCGAGCTCCGCCGGCGTGATGCCGTTCGCGCGGATGCTGTCGAGCTGGATGCTCAGCAGGCTGTCGAGCCGATCCGCCGGCACGCCCTGATTGACAATGCCGTATGCGGCCCAGACGCCTGGGCCGTTGCGCGACCCGAACGGATTCAGGAGCGAGCCGGCGCCCACCGCTGCCTTCTCGCGGCGCACGACCGAGACATTCAGCCGCGAGCTCTCGCCCTGGCCGACGATGATGTTGAGGATCTCGAGGGCCGGGGTATCGGCGTTGCGGTGCTCAGGGATGCGATACAACCGCATGACGAGGTCGAGATTCGCTTGGGCGTCATGCACTTCGCGCCGCGCCGGACCTTTGGCCGTGGTGGCGTCGCAGCGGGGTGGCTCCGGCTCGGCGTGACTGGGCACGCCGGCGAAGTCCTGATTGACTAGGCGCCGCAGCTCCGCCGGCGCAAAATCACCGACCACGACCACCGTCGCGTTGTTCGGGGCGTAGTAGGTATCGAAAAACGCCTGTACGTCGGGGAGCTTCGCCGCATCGAGATCGGCCATCGAGCCGATCACCGTGTGCGCGTACGGGAAGCAGGTCGTGCTGTCGAACGGCCAGGTCAGGCCGTCGGAGAACGCCCCCGCATATGGCTGATTATCCACGCGCAGGCGGCGCTCTTCCTTCACCGCCTGCCGCTGATTCTCGAAGTTCTCCTCCGTGATGGCGAGCGACCGCATGCGATCGGCTTCGAGCCACAGCGCGAGGTTCAGACGATTCGACGGCACCGTCTCGAAGTAGTTGGTGCGATCCTCGGCGGTGCTGCCGTTGTAGATGCCGCCGGCGCGCTCCACCAGCTGGCCGTGCTCGGATTTCTTCACATGGGCCGATCCTTCGAACATCATGTGCTCGAAGAGGTGCGCGAAGCCGGAGCGGCCGGGCCGCTCGTTGCGCGAGCCGGCTTCGTACCACACATCGACGGTGACGATCGGCGTCGAGTGGTCCTCGGAATAGATGACGCGAAGACCATTGGGAAGCGTGAACTGCTCGAACGCGATGCGGCCCGCGGGCGTCTGCGCCCGCAACGTTGCAGGAAGAAGCAATACCAGGACGAACAAGTTGCGCATGGTTTCAGGGCTCCACGGGAAAAAGCGCAAGCGCGTTGGTTTCGAGGATGGCCTGTTGCTGCTCTTTCGTAAGCGGCAGGGCCAGGAACTGATCGATGTTTTGTCGGAGGTCTTTCACGCCCGGGCTGGGCCAATCAGTGCCCCAGAGCACGCGGTCGGTGAGCTCCGTCAGGCGGGGAAAGTACTCCAGCAGCTTGGAGGGCGGAATGCCCGATACGTCGAGTCTGACTTTCCCATGACGTCGCAGGATGAAAAACGCTTCCTCCATGTACAACGGCCGTCCACCGTGGGCCATCACGAGCCGGAGGTCGGGAAAATCAATGGCCACGTCGTCCAGCTCCATCGGATTGCCATACTTTGACCGCGCGCCGGGAAAAATCGAGGTGCCGGTGTGGATCATGACCGGCAACCCGCGCTCCTCGCAGCGCTGGTAAATCTTGCCCAGCGCCGTGAGGCCATCGGTGTACGCATTCGCGGGGAAGGCCTGGTGCGGCGGATGCACCTTGAGCAGCCGGATTCCCATATCGATCAACCGATCGACGTCGCCCGCCGGATCGCGCGTGAAGCGGGCGTGCACGCCGCCGTACGGCAGCAGCCGCTCGAGGTTCGCTTGCGCGTATTTCGCGGCGAAGGTGTTCGTCGAATCGTCGAAGCCCATGATGTCGGGACTGGGATAGTTGACCAGGCCGACGCGCCAGACGCCGGACTTGTCCATCACATCGAGCAGAGCGCGCGGATCGTCCATCAAGGAGATCAGGACCTCCCAATGGTCTTCCTTCCCCTTGCGCATCGCCTCCTGGACTTTGGGCTTGAGCTGGCGCCAAGGCTGGATATGGATGTGGACGTCGGTGATGCGGGTTAATCGCTCCAGGTATAGAACCCCTTTCCCGTTTTCTTTCCCAGCTCGCCCTTCTTCACCTTCTCTTTCAGAATCTTCGGCGGCTCGTACTGCGGTTTCCCAAGCGTGGCGTGCAGGTACTCGGCGATCGCGAGCCGCACATCGAGCCCCACGAGATCGGTGAGCTTGAGCGGCCCCATCGGGTGGTTGTAGCCGAGCTCCATCGCCTTGTCGATGTCTTCCGCACTCGCGACGTCCTGCTCGAGCATGCGCATCGCCTCGAGCCCGAGCACCACGCCGAGCCGGCTCGACGCAAAGCCGGGCGAGTCGCGCACGACGATCGGCTCCTTGCCGAGCCGGCGCGCGAACTCGACGGCGCGCTCGGCCGCGGGTCGGCTGTGGCGCCCGTGGGTGACCACCTCGACCAGCTTCATGACGTAAACCGGATTGAAGAAATGCATCCCGACCAGGCGCGCCGGGTGTGCCATCGTCGCGGCGATCTGCCCAATCGATAAGGAAGAGGTGTTCGTGGCGAGCAGGGCTCCTGGTGGCGCCGCCCGCTCCACGTCCGCAAAGAGCCGCTGTTTGATCGCAAGGTCCTCGACGATCGCCTCGATGACGATGTCGGCGGTGGCAACCGCGGCGCCGAGCTGCGGCTCGGCGCGCAGCCGTTCGTGGACCTGATTGCGCTTCTGCTCGGTGAGCTTGCCGCGCTTCAAGCCACCTTCGAGCAAGCTCTCGATCTTGCTCATGGCCAGCGGCAAGGCATCGGGTTGTGCGTCGGTGAGCCGGACCTTGCATCCCGCGAGCGCCGCGATGTACGCGATGCCGTGGCCCATCGTGCCCGCTCCGATGACGGCGACCCGTTTCATGCGGCGCGGGACGCGTCCACGATCGGGCGGGCGCGCTCGGGGTGGTTGGTACAGATACCATCGACGCCCCACCGGACCAGGTGCTCCATGTCGCCCGGATCATCGACAGTCCAGGCAATAATGCCGGCGCCGAGCCCGTGCACCACCTTCACGAGTGCCTCGTCCAGCGTCGCGCGCTCCTGCCAGAGCGTTTGCGCCGACGCATCGTCGAGTGTCTGCTTCGGATTCTTGGTCGGCACCTCGGAGAGGACGCCACGCGGGAGCGAGGGCCGTTTCTCACCGAGCCGCCGCACGACGTGGAACGCAAAGCTGTGCACGGCATAGCCGCTCGGGTTCGGGCCGCGATCGAGAATCGCCAGAAACTTGTCGTCCCAGCGCGGATCCAGGACTTTCACCTCGACGAACACGTTGAGCTTACCAAGGACGTCGAGCGCCTGGGCGAGCGTGGGGATGGGTTCGCCGTTCGCGAGGGGCACGGCGCCGAGGTCGCGCCAGCGCGCCTGCGCAATCGGCAGACCGAGGACCGACGGATCGTGATGGACGACGATCTCGCCGTCGATCGTGGCGTGGACATCGAGCTCCACGCCGTCGGCTCCCTGGCCGGCGGCCGCACGGAACGCGGCCAGGGAGTTCTCCAGCGCAATGCTGGAGGCGCCCCGGTGGGCAATCACCAGAGGCTTCACTGCTGCAGGCTATCGGCTTTCTTCGGCTCGATCCAGTTCGGCTCCCTCTCGATATCGTGCACGCGCGCGATGTCTTCGGGCCGCGGGAGCACCGATTCGAGATAGGCCGGATACTTGGCCGCATCGAGGGCCTGTCCGTCCACCGTGAAGTGCTGATGCGCGTACATCCCGATCCGGCGGTTGAACTTCAGGTCGGGGACCTTGAGCTGCCGTTCGCGCTCGGGGATGAACATGTTCAGCCGCTCGACGAGCTTCACGATCTCCTGGCGATACAGATTCCGCGCCAGCTCGTTCAGCTTGCTCTTGTCCGGTTCCGCGCCGTTGGTGGGGCTTTCCCGTTCGTCATACCGCCCCTTGAGTCCCCACACGTACGCCCAGTGCGCGGACGAGGAATTGTCGGTGCCGAAGAGGTCGAACGCCGTGGGGATCCACTTATAGAAGAAGCGCTGGATCACCTCCGGCGGCATCTTGCCGGCCTTCACGATCCGCAGCAGTCCATTGTTGCCAGTCCCGAGATGATAGGACTCTTCCTTCAGCATCGGCCCCATGGAACGCGAGAGGGGATCGAACGCAGAGACGGACAGCATCTTCAGCTGGAACTTGCCGTCGCGATCGATGAACTGTGTGTAGGTGAAGAAATCGAGCCAGTTGTCGACGATCTCGTTGAACGAGCCGAGGAGCCGTTCCCCTTCGTCGGCACGCCGCTCGAGCAGTTTGGCCGCCTCGCGTTTGCCCTCGTCGCCGAAATGGGTGCAGAGCAGATAGGACATCTGCCAGCCGTGGCGCATTTCCTCGGTCATGACGCGCTGCAGCGACAGCAGATCGTAATCGGAGGGCGCGTGCTGCAGCAGGTTGCGCTGCTGCTCCACCGACGCGAATTCGGTGTCGCCCTGATACACGATCAGATTGAGGAGGGCGTCGCGGATGCGCTGATCGGGGATGTGCATCACGGTCGGCCATTTGCGCTGGCCTTTGTAGTGCCCGAACTCGATGTGCGACACTTCGGGCTCGCCGAACTTCGCTTCGAACCCGTACTTGCGTAGATCACCCTGCGGGAGACCAATCGAGTCCTGCCAGTACCGGAAGTAGTCGATCCAGTCGTCGAAGTTGTAAAGTTTACGGACCATCAGCGATTCCTTATGAGTTGGCGTGCTTCGGGGGTTGCGAACAGAACCTCTTGATCGGCGATTTCAACGTCGAGCATTTCTTCCAGCGTGCTGCGGAGCGAGCGGTACAGCGCGGCCTTCGCCTTGCGCACCGCGAGTGGCGCCATCGCCGCCCACCGCTTGGCGAGGGCCTCGGTTTCGGGGGCGAGGGACTGGTGCGGAACGACGCGGTCGAACAGACCGAGCTGCGCCGCTTCCGCCGCCGGGACCATGCGCGCGCTCCACACCAGCTCCAGCGCCTTCGAGATGCTTGTCAGGCGGGGCAGGAAGTAGCTGCCGCCCCAATCCGGCCCCAGTCCCAGCTTGTGAAAGACCTGCCCAATCGACGCATGATCCGACGCCAGCCGGTAGTCGCAGGCGAGCGCCAGATTGGCGCCGCCGCCGGCGGCCGCCCCGTTGACCGCGGCGAGCACCGGCTTCGGTGCGTTGCGGATCGTGAGCGCGATGTCCTTGCCGGCGCGCACGAGCTGGTCGCCCTGGGTACCGAGGACGCCGAGGTCGGCGCCGGCGCAGAACGCCTTGCCCGCGCCCGTGATCACGATGACGCGCACCTGATCGGCGGCTGCCAGCATCCGCAGGGCTGCGAGCAGGTCCTCGCACATGTCCGGATCGAAGGCATTGGCCTTGTCGGGCCGGTTCAGCATGACGTTCCCGATGTGGTCGCTGATCTCGACGAGGATGCGCTCGTACGCCGCCATCAGACGCGCTCCACGATCATCGCGATGCCCTGACCGACGCCGATGCACATAGTAGCCAACCCATACCGGTAGTCGTGTCGCACCAAAGCATGGACGAGTGTCGTGAGGATTTTGGCTCCCGTACACCCGAGGGGATGACCGAGCGAAATACCGCCGCCGTAGATGTTGACCTTCTCAGGATCAAGTTTGAGCTCGCGGATGCAGGCGATAGCCTGCGCCGCGAACGCTTCGTTCAACTCGACAAGGCCGATTTGATCGATCGCGAGGCCGGCGCGTTTGAGCGCTTTCTTGGTCGCCGGGATCGGACCCAATCCCATACAGCTCGGATCCACGCCTGCCACAGCGGTCGTTACGATTCGTGCCATTGCCGCCCCTCGCCGCCCCTCGCCGCCCTTCGCCGCCGTCACAAGCAGTGCCGCGGCTCCGTCATTGATCCCACTCGAGCTTGCCGCTGTGACCGTTCCATCCTTCTTGAACGCCGGTTTGAGCTTCGATACCGACTCGAGCGTGGTTCCGGCCCGTGGATACTCGTCCTTGGCAAACGTCGCGCCGTCGGGGAGGGGAACCGGCACCAGCTCGTCCGTGAACACGCATTCCTTCAGTGCTTTTTCGGCGCGCCGCTGGCTTTCGACCGCAAACGCGTCCTGCTCGGCGCGGCTGATCTTATAGCGCTCAGCGACCACCTCGGCCGTTTCGCCGAGCGAGATCGTCCATTCCTTGTTCATTTTGGGATTGATGAAGCGCCAGCCCACCGTCGTATCAGCTGTCTCGGGCGCCTTGCGGCTCCACGGCTCGGCTGACTTGAGCATGACGTATGGCGCGCGCGTCATGCTCTCGACGCCACCCGCGATGAACGTCTCGCCTTCTCCCGCCTTGATCGCCTGGGCCGCGCTCGCAGCCGCCTGCAACCCCGAACCACACAGCCGGTTCACCGTCTGGCCCGGCACGTCGACCGGCAACCCGGCGAGGAGCAGCGCCATACGTGCGACGTTGCGGTTGTCTTCCCCCGCCTGGTTCGTGCAGCCAAGAATCACGTCATCGACCGAGGCGGGATCGATTCCGGAGCGCTCGACTACGGCCCTGATCGGGACTGCCGCGAGGTCATCCGGCCGCACACCTGCCAAGGATCCGCCATGCTTGCCAACCGGGGTCCTTAGGGCCTCAACAACAAAGGCTTCCCTCACAGGGCGACCCACACAGTCTTTGTTTCGAGGTAGCCATCGAGCGCTTCGCGGCCAAGATCTCGACCAAAACCTGAAGCTTTAAAGCCGCCAAACGGCGCACCCGAGTCGTAATAGTTGTACGAATTGATCCAAACCGTGCCGGCGCGAATGGCCTTCGCCGCACGGTGCGCCTTGTGGATGTCCTTGGTCCAGATTCCGGCCGCGAGTCCGTAGATCGTATTGTTGGCGAGCTTCACGCCCTGCTCGAAATCGTCGAACGTCAGCACGGCGAGCACCGGCCCGAAGATCTCCTCGCGCGCGATCGTCATGTCGGGCTGCACACCGTCGAACACCGTCGCTTCGACGTAGTAGCCCTTGCCGTTCGGCTTCGCCGCCTTGCCGCCGGCCACGAGTGTCGCGCCCTCATCCACGCCCTTCTTGATGTACGAGAGGACGGTCTCCTGCTGCTTCTTGGAGACGAGCGCGCCGAGTCGCGTGTTCTTGTCGAGCGGATCCCCGGGGGTCATTTTCTTCGCGCCTTCGGCGAGCTGCTCGATCACCTGCTGGTGAACGGACTTCTCGACGAGCAGCCGTGATCCCGCGGCGCACACCTCGCCCTTGCCGTAGAAGATCCCCGTCTGCGCGCCGCGCACGGCGGCCTTGAGGTCGGCGTCAGCGAAAATGATGTTCGGGCTCTTCCCGCCAAGCTCCATGGTGACGCGCTTATTCGTCCCGGCGGCCATCTTCATGACCTGGCGCCCGACCTCCGTCGAACCCGTGAACGAGATCTTGTCTACGTCCGGGTGCCGCACGAGCGCCGCGCCGGCTGTAGATCCTCCTCCACAGACGACATTAAACGCCCCCGGAGGCAGTCCAGCCTCGAGTGCGATCTCGGCGAAGAGCAGGGCAGTGAGTGGCGTTTCGGACGCGGGTTTCAGGACAACGGTGCATCCGGCGGCGAGCGCCGGGGCGAACTTCCAGCTCGCGATGTTGAGCGGAAAATTCCACGGCACGATGGCACCGACGACCCCGATCGGCTCGCGCAGCGTGTAGGTGAAGAAGGGGCCTTCGACCGGGAGTGTGTCGCCGACGATCTTGTCCGCCCACCCGGCGTAGTAGCGGAGCGTGTTGATCGCCATCCCGATTTCGATCTTCGACTCGAAAAGCGTCTTGCCGTTTTGTGCCGTCTCGAGCCGGGCGACCTCGTCCAGACGAGCCTCGAGCAGGTCCGCAGCCCTAAAGAGGATTTTCCCCCTCTTTCTGGCTGACATCTCCCGCCACCCTTGCGACTCAAAACAGGCCTTGGCCGCGCGGACGGCGTTGTCGACGTCGGCGGCATCGCCGGCCGCGACATCAGCCAGGTTTTCCTCGGTCGCGGGGTTCTCGACCGCGAACCGCTTGCCGCTGGCCGCCGGCCGCCACTCGTTATTAATGAAGAGGTCGGTCTTCACTTCCCCTTGAACTCCGCCACGCGCTTTTCGTTGTAGGCGGCGATGCCTTCCTTCGCATCCTCGCTCTGGAACAGCTGCTGCTGCAGCTCGCGCTCGATCGCCAGCGCGCTCTCGAACGGCACCTCGGCGCCGGACTGCACGGCGCGCTTGATCAACCCGACCGCCTTGGACGCCTTGTGCGGCGGACAGAACTGCTTGGCGTACAGCACGACCTGTTCCCAAAACGCCTCGGCGGGGAAGATCTCATTGACGAGGCCCAGCTCTTTCGCGCGATCGAACGAGAACGTCTCGCCCTTCACCATCAGCTCGATCGCGAGCGACTTGCCGACGACCCGCGCCAGACGCTGCGTGCCGCCAGTGCCGGGAAGGACGCCGAGGTTGACTTCGGGCAGGCCGATCTTGCCGGCGTTCTCCTTGGCCAGGCGGAGGTCGCACGCCATCGCAATCTCGAGCCCGCCGCCGACCGTGTGCCCGTTCAGGGCGGCGATCGTGAGCTTGGGCGTCTGTTCCAACCGGTTCAGCGTCTCGTTGGCGTGGAGGCAGAAGAAATACTTGAAGCGGGGCGTGACCTTATTGAGCATCGCGATGTTCGCGCCGGCCGAGAAGAACTTCTCGCCGTGGCCGCGAATCACGATCACGTGCACGTTGTCATCGAAGCGCGCCTTGAGGATCGCCTCGTCGAGCTGATGCATCATTTCAAACGTGTAGGTATTCGCAGGCGGATCATCGAGCTCGATGATCGCGAGCCCGTCTTCCGTGCGATACTGAATGAGCGTCTTGACTTGCGGTTCGGTCATGGTTGCCATGGAATTATTTCGCCTCCTGATGGGTCTCGACGAAGCCGCCGAGGAAGATGCTCGCCATGAGATCGGCCAGCCGCGCGGGATCGATGTGGCCGGCTGGGTCGTACCAGTTGTAGATCCAGTTCATCATCCCGAAGAGGATGTACGTCGCGGCGCTGCGATCGACGGCGCTCTGCTCAGGTGCCGCATCTTTGAGAATCGACTCGACCAGGTCCACGTAGCGCCGCTTGATTGCGCTCACGCCGCGCGGCGACGCTTCATGCGAGAGCACCTTCATCTCGGCCATATGCTGCGCGAAGAACGAGACGTGGTGGCGGATGAAGGCCTGCAGTCGCTCCTGCGGATCGGTCGCGGTTGCAACCGCCTGGCGCGCGCCGTCCAGCACCTGCGTGAAGCACCGTTCCTGAATGAGCGCGAGGAGGTCTTCCTTGCCGCGGACGTAGTAGTACATCCCGGCCAGGGACATGCCGCTCGCGGCGGAGAGGTCCCGCATGGTGGTGGGGTGGTAGCCCTTGTCCGCAAAGACCCGCGCGGCGCGGGCGAGCAGGTGGTCGAGACGCTCGTCGTATGGTCGCATGAGGTTTCGAACAAACGTTCGAATTCACAAGCTATCCTCACGTTCCGTCGGTGACAAGGGCGGCGAAGGGCGGCGAGGGGCGGCATTGACCCCGTCCCTTAATATTTCAACCTCATCCGCGTCCATAAGCCCGGAGCCCGATGGCCCAACCGCACATGGTTCCAGCAGCCCACGACACCGCGCTGATTGCAGCGTGGCAAGCGGGCGACGAACAGGCGGCGGCCGAGCTCGTCCGGCGCCACGCCCGGCCGTTGGCGCGCTTTCTCGCCAGCGCCGGGGCGCCCGACTCGGATGTGGACGATCTGGTGCAGGAAACGTTCATCCGCGCGTTTCGCAGCGTGGACCGGTTCCGCGGGCAATGCCAGTTTCGCACGTGGCTGCTCACGATCGGCGGCAATGTGCTGAAGGATTTCGGACGCCGCGCGGCGCGGCGCAAAGTGCTGCCGTTGGATGAGGCCGTGCGCGATGTCACCGGTGACCCGCACGAGCATGCCGAGGCGAGGGAAGCGGAGGCGATGCTCGCGGCCGGATTGCAGCAGTTGCCGCGGCTTCAGCGCGAAGTGTTTCTGCTCAGAGCACAGCAGGGACTGGAATACGCAGAGATCGCCGCGGCATTGGCGACGACGCCGGGAGCCGCGCGCGTGCACTACCATCATGCAGTGCGGAGACTCAAGGAGATTGTGAAGTGAACGACAGGCTCGAGAATCTCGCGAAGCAGCTCGGCACCGATGCGGCGAATCGACTCGACGTCGAGGCGACGGCGCGGAAGGTCGTCGAGCGGCTGCGCGAGCAGCCGGTACGCCGGATCGCGTGGGTGCAGCGGACGTGGCTGCGGATCGCCGCGGCGCTCGTCCTCGTGCTCGGAGGTGCCGTGGTCGCGTCTCGGCTAACCCCGGGGCGGCGCCCCGGGGTCAGCGCGCACCCGGCGCATCTCGTCGCTGACGACCTGGGCGATCTGTCGACCGACGAGCTGCGCGACGTGCTCGCGACGTTCGATGAATTGATCAGTCCCGACAGTGTGGCCGTACCGGAAGGCAGCACGGACTTGCATGAACTCGACGCGCAGCAGCTGCGTGCGGTACTGCGCTCTTTGGAGGGATAAACATGAGGAAGTACATCCTACTCAGCCTTGCCGTTCTGCTGGCGCCGTCGCTCGCTGCGCAACAGCGAGACACCGCGCGCGCGCAGGGCGACACCGCCGAGGCGGGACGTCTCCGCTGGGAGATCGAGCAACGGTTCAGTAATCACGTCCAGCAGGAGTTGAATTTGACACCTGACCAGACGTCGAAACTCCGCGCGACGCAGGAGCGATTCGGCACGCGCCGGCGCGCGCTGATGCAGCAACAGATGGAACGGCGCCGCGCGATCGAGGGTCAGATGCGGCCCGGGGTGCCGGCCAACTCCGACAGCCTCCGGAAGTTGATGGATGGGGTCCAGACCGGCCGGGCCGACATGCTCAAGATCGACCAGGATGAGAATCGCGAGATGGCGGGCTATCTCTCGCCGGTGCAGCAGGCGCGCTTCCAGCAAATGCGCGAGCAGTTCATCCGGCGCGTTGGCGAGCTCCGTATGGAGCGGCGGGAAGGGCGGGGATTTGATCGAGGGCAGGGCATGGTACCCAGGCGGCCAGCAATTCGGGGAGGAGCTCGCCGCCGCGGCATCTAACCGACGAGCACATCTAACCCACGAGCACATCTAACCGACGAGCAGCGGAACAGAACGGGGCTGTGAAAGGTGTGGTAGGGGCGCAGCATGCTGCGCCCCTACATTTTTCCAGCTCCTCCTCCGAGGAATCGCGAGGCTAGCTGAGCGCCTTACTCAACTGCACGCAGCGGCCCAGCAGGGTCGGATCATCCAGCCTGGCCCCACTGCCATCGAGGAACCCGGCCAGGATCCAAGGGTTGCCCCCCACGCCGCCTTGCGCCGGCTGTTTGGGGAACGTGAAGCTCATCCCCGGCGGGATGATGGAGAGAGTCTGGCTGCGAACCGCCTCGTGCGGGCCCCCCACCGGATTGTCGTTATTCCGGAAGATGACCTGCGCGCCGAGACCCTCGTACGCCAGGCTGGCGTCAATACTGATGAACGGGCCTGGGCTGTTTTCGCACCCCGTGATCCCGAACTCAGCGAACGCCGATCCCGTCGTAACCTCCGCGTGTGTGAAGCCGTAACGGGAACCTTGCACGCAGCGCCCGAGGTAGATCTCGTCGCTG
>QHUZ01000026.1:0-65397 GCA_003223395.1 Gemmatimonadota bacterium
AAGAGCGAAAGCCACATCTATCCCCCGTACATCATCGAGCGCTCGAGCCGTGGTGAGCGCACCTACGACATCTTCAGCCGCCTGCTGATGGACCGCATCGTGTTCCTCGGCACGTCCATCACCGACGATGTCGCCAACATCATCATCGCCCAGTTGCTGTTTCTCGATGCGGACAACCCGGAGCGAGATATTTACCTGTACGTGAATTCCCCAGGTGGACTGGTGTCGTCCGGTATGGCGATTTACGACACCATGCAGTTCCTGCGCGCTCCGGTGAACACGATCTGCATGGGCATGGCCGCCTCGATGGGCTCGTTCCTACTCACCGCCGGCCGCAAAGGCAAGCGGTCAGCGTTACCCCACGCGCGCATCATGATGCACCAGCCGTCAGGCGGTACCCAGGGTACGGCGTCGGACATCGAGATCCAGGCGCGGGAGATCCTGTTCCTGCGCCGCAAGCTCAACGAGCTGTATGCCAAGCATACCGGCAAAACCGTCGAATCGATCGAAAAGGACATGGACCGCGACCGCTTCATGTCGGCGGAAGAGGCCAAGGAGTACGGCCTGATCGATCATGTGATCTCGAACTTCGAGGAAATCAAGGAAGACGGGAAGGCAAAGAAGTGATCCCTTGCGCCGCTAGAAGCGCCTTCCCATACTAGGATACGATGTCTCACGACAAGCATCTCCGCTGCTCGTTTTGCGGTAAATCCAAGGATTCAGTCCGGAAATTCATCTCCGGGCCGTCGGTCTACATTTGCAATGAGTGCATCGCGCTCTGCAATGAGATTCTGGCGGAGGACGAAGAGCGCGAAGTCGCCGAAGCCATCACGCAGGTCCCCACGCCCGCGGAAATCAAGGATGTGCTGGACCAATACGTGATCGGGCAGGACCGGGCCAAGAAGACCCTCGCCGTTGCCGTCTACAACCACTACAAGCGCATCAACTCCCATTCGGGCCGCGATAACGAGGTGGAGCTCGACAAGAGCAACATCCTCCTCATCGGGCCGACGGGCGTCGGCAAGACGCTGCTGGCGCAGACGTTGGCGCGCATTCTCGACGTGCCGTTTACCATTGCCGACGCCACCACGCTCACCGAAGCCGGCTACGTCGGTGAGGACGTAGAGAACATTCTGGTGCGCCTGCTGCAAGCCGCCGATTTCAACGTTTCCGAGGCCGAGCGGGGCATCGTCTATATCGACGAGATCGACAAGATCGCGCGCAAGTCCGAGAACCCCAGCATCACGCGCGACGTCTCGGGCGAGGGTGTGCAGCAGGCGTTGCTCAAGATTCTGGAAGGCACGGTCGCGAGCGTGCCGCCACAGGGCGGCCGCAAGCATCCGCAGCAAGAATACATCCAGGTCAACACCAAGGACATCCTCTTCATTTGCGGCGGCGCGTTCGACGGGCTCGAGAAGATCATCGAGTCCCGCACGGGCCGCCGGCAGATCGGCTTTACGAAGGAAGAGGTCGCCGAAGGCGTCGCCGAGAAGCTGAAGAAGAACCCGTTCGTCGATGTCGAGCCGGACGACTTGCTGCGCTACGGGCTCATCCCCGAGCTGGTCGGCCGCCTGCCGGTCACCGTGCCGCTCGACGCGCTGGACGAGGAAGCGCTGGTCCGGATCCTCACCGAGCCGAAGAACGCGCTCGCCAAGCAGTATCAGAAACTGTTCGACCTCGAGGACGTGCGGCTGACGCTCGAGAAGGACGCGCTCAAAGCGATCGCGGCGAAAGCGATGAAGCGCGGCACCGGCGCCAGAGGACTGCGCGCCATCCTCGAAGAGATGATGACCGAGATCATGTTCGAGCTGCCGAGCCGCGATGACGTACGCGAGGTGGCCATTACCGCCGAATGCGTCACATCCGGCCGCGCGCCGCTGCTCGTCACCGAGCGTCCCCGCCAGAAGAAAGAAGCCTGACCGACCCCAGATTCATCGGCTCATTTCCCCGGGCCGACACGCAGCTCGATCCCCCACTTCCTGAAGTCGCGTTCGTCGGCCGATCCAACGTCGGCAAGTCGTCGTTGCTCAATGCGCTGGTGGGGCGACGGATCGCAAAAATCTCCGCCACTCCTGGCAAGACTCGCACCTTGAACGTCTTCCTGATCGAGGAGTCGCATTACTTTCTCGATTTGCCAGGGTATGGATATGCGCGCGCGGGCAAAGCGCAGCGCACTGCGTTCCGAGCCCTGGTGAAGTACGCGTTGCAGCGTGAATGGCTCAGGGGCGTCGTGTGGCTGCTCGACATCCGACACCCCCCGTCCAGCGACGACCGGGCCATGCAGGACGTCTTAGCAGAACGGGAGACGCACGTGCTCGCGGCCCTCACCAAGGGCGACAAGCTTTCCACGTCGCAGCGACGCACGCGCGAACGGGAGCTGCGTGAAGAGCTGGAACTGCCCGAGGATCAAGTAGTCGTCACCAGCGCGAAGACTGGCGAAGGGATCGTAGACTTGAAGGAAGCGATTGCGGGACTGATTTCAGGAGCGACGCAGTGATCTACGCGCTGCTGCTGTGTCTGGTCGCGCAGGATACCGTGCCGACAGGCTACGGCACGCTCCGTCGCGACGACGTCGCCGTCCGCCTAGCCACCGGCACGATCGAGATCCAGGTGCTGCCGCTGGACGAACAGGTCATCCGGCTGCTCGCGCCCGACACCTATCGCTCCCTCGCCGAGCTCGTGCGCAGTCGCGCGGCCGAGATCGCGGATGCCGCGGCGCGGGGTGGGACGGAGAACCCCACGCTCGTGATGGTGACGTTTCTCGGAGTCGTGCCGCAGGCGCGCTTCAATCCGGAGGAGCTGAACGTCACGAGCCGCGGACGGCTGTTTCGTCCCATCGGGATCGTACCGCTCTCGCCCGCGTGGAGCTCATTTCAGCTCGACGCGCGGCAGCAGGCCGCGGCGCTCTATCTCTTCGAGCCGGGCATCAGCTTCGCCGAACAGCTCACCGTCAGCTACCAGGGGCTGTCCAGCGACGCCTGGAGCCGCTCGGTGCGCCTGTTCGAGCAGGAGCGTGCGCGGGTCAAGGCCCGCGCGCAGCTGGAAGCGAAACGCGATTCTGGAGCTCGCTAGTCCACCGCACGCCCGCGGAATCGGCACACACCACACTCAGTCCCTCGCGGTTCGTCAGGGCACGGTCGCAACCCAGCGCGAGAAACGTCGCGGCCCAGGCGTTCGCCGTCAGCGCGTCGGGAGCCAGCACCGTGACCGAGCGCGCGGCGCCGCGCGGCGCGTTGCGCTGCGACTGCGTCCGCACCGACCCACCGTGTAGCTCGACGGACGCCAGCATGCGCAGCGTATTGTCGGGATCCGGAATGCCGACCGTGCGATGCGTCGGACGCGCGGCGGCTGCCACCCAGCGATATTGGCCGCCCAGATCCAGCAGCGCGCTGTCCACGTCGTTGCCGAGCGCCAACGCGGCGCGCTCGAGCGCGTAGCCGGGCGCGATGCTGTCGCCTGCGAGTGCGACTCCGGTGCCGCGACGGATCTCCCGCCGCACGGAATCGAGTGCGGCGATTCCGACACGACGTTGGACCAACGCATCGATGTGATCCACGGAATCGTGCGCGGCTTCCAGGGCACGGGCAACGCGTGTGCTGTCCGTTCCCCACGCGGCGGCGGACATCATCGTCCCCATCTCGGGCCATATGCGCGTCACGCTGGGGCGGTGCGCGTCGGCGCCGCACGCCGCGATGGTCAGGCACAACAGAAGATTGATTCTCAAGATGTATAGTTGAATATAGATGTCCATGGACCAGCTGCGACAACACGCACTCGAGTTCGCGACGATCGCGATCGCGCTGATTGTCGCCGGCGCGGGTCTCGTGGTGTGGCGGTTCCGGCAGCGGTTGCTGCACTCCGAGCACGAGCGCCGTCGCGCCGCCGAGGAGCTCAATCGCCGTCTGTCCGAGCTCTTTTCCCTCCAGGAGCTGTCGTACGTCCTCTCGGACTCGCTCGAGCTGGACCGGATCGTCGAGCAGGTGGTGCGCTACGCCGTCCGCTTTCTCGACGCGCAGGGCGCGCTGCTGGCGCTGCTCGGGGATGCGTCGCACGATCCCCTGCAGGTCGCCGCTGCCGAAGGCACGCTGGCCCCGCTGCGCGGCCAGAAGATCAAAGGGGACGACGCCGGTCTGGTCGCGCGCTCCACGGGCCGCGAGCACCTCGAGCTGATCCGGAACTCGGGGTCGCAGCCGACCGTGATCGTACAAGGCTTCGAGGCCGCCGCCGCCGCCGCAGTGCCGCTGCGGTCGCACGGCATCGTCATCGGCACGCTCATCATCACCGACCCGAAAGAAGGCGTGTTCGTTCCCGAAGACATCCGGCTGCTGTCCACCCTGGCGACCCACGCCGCGGTCGTCATCGCGAACGCGCGGTTCTTCGAGATGGTGCGGCGCGCCAAGGAGCAGTGGGAGACGGCCTTTGACGCCTTGAGCGAAGGCATCGCGGTCGTGGACGACGAGGGACGCGTGAAGCGTTCGAATCGCGCGCTCGCCGACCTGCTCAACACACCGCTGCATAACGTCGTTGGCACGCCGCTCGGCGAGGCGCTGCTGGGCAAGCCGAACGCGCTGCAGGAGCTGCTTACGGCAATCCGCCGTGGCGAGCGCCCCGCCCCGCTGGTGGCGCGCTCGGAGCGGCTGAAGCGCGCGGTCCGCGTCAACGCTGCCCGCATCCCGGGCGCCGCGACCGAGCAGAGCGTGGTCGTCATGGTCGAAGACGTCACCGAGCAGCAGGCGCTCGAAACGCAGCTCGTGCAGAGCGAGAAACTCGCCGCCGTGGGTCAGCTCGTCTCCGGCGTCGCCCACGAGCTCAACAACCCCCTGACGTCGATCGCAGGGCTGTCGGAATTCCTGCTCGAGCAGAAGGAGCTCGGCAAGAAGGATCGCGGCCATCTCCAGGTGATTCAGGAACAGGCGGAGCGCGCCGGCCGCATCGTGCGCAATCTGCTCACCTTCGCGCGCAAGGGTGCCGCCGAGCGCGTGCCCGTGGACCTCAACGACGTGATTCGGCGGACGCTGTCGCTGACGTCGTACGACCTGAAGCTCAAAGACATCCAGGTGGAGCGTGAGCTGAGCGGCGCGCTGCCCGACGTGTTCGGCGACCGGCACGGCTTACAGCAGGTCGTGCTCAACCTCGTGACCAACGCGGCGCACGCGGTCGCTGAGAATCCGCGCGAGCGCTCCCGCGAGATCACGGTCTCGACCTGGTTCGACGGGCAGGTCCATCTGCGCGTCGCGGACACGGGGCCCGGGATTCCCGACGAAATCGCCCAGAGCGTGTTCACGCCGTTCTTCACCACCAAAGAGCCCGGCAAAGGCACGGGGCTGGGTCTGTCGATCACGTACTCGATCGTCGAAAGTCACGGCGGGCAGATCACACTCGAGCCCCGCGGCACACGCGGCGGCGCGGCGTTCCGGGTGGACCTGCCTCCGGCGCCGGCGGACGCCGTGCGGCCGGCACTGACGCCCGTGCATGGCACGCCGGCCGTCAACGCCGCATCGACGGTGAAGCGCACCATTCTGCTCGTGGACGCGGATCCCGCGGTGCAGCGGACGATCAAGGCGCTGTTCGCGCGCGACGGCCATGACGTGGAAGTGGCGGGCGATCCGCAGCACGCGCTCGATCTGGCACAGCGCGGCGCCTTCGACCTCGTCATCACCGACGCGCGCGCGATGGCGCCGGGGAAACGCGGGACGCTGTTGGCGGAGGAATTGGTGACGCGGATGCCGGCGCTGCGGGATCGAATCATCGTCGCGACGGGCGACGTGCGCCCGACGACGGAAGAGACGCTCGCGCGTCTCGGCGTGCGTTACGTGCGCAAGCCTTTCAACCTGCGCGATCTCCGCGTCGAGGCGGCGCGCTTGTGGGAGGCGACGGCGCTGTCGTAGGCTTCCGACGGCCAGCCATACGTCCCCAGGTTCACCGCCCCCCCTCCACCCGGCGCGAACCGCACGCCTTCACGCAACAACAACGCGCGCTGCAGCACCGCGCTGTGATCCTGTCCCGAAAAAGAAATACGCCCGGCCGCGTTGATGACGCGCCACCACGGTACGTCGTTGTCTTCGGGGAGTGCGGAGAGTGCCCAGCCGACTGTGCGCGCGGCGCCGGGCCGACCCGCGAGGCGCGCGATGATACCGTACGTCGCCACCCGTCCCTTGGGGATGTGACGGACCACGCGGTAGATCCGATGATAGAATGGATTCACAAGGGAGCCTGCGTACTAGCTTACTCGCAGGACGTCTTCGAGCAAGCCCGCGTCCCCACCCCCCACTATTGACAAAATGTCGTCCATTGCTCTCCGCTCTCGCGGCCAGGCAAACCGCGCCGCCGCGTCTCGGGCCTTCAGCCACTCCGCGCGATCGTGCTCCGCCGAGAGTTTTACGCTCGCGCCGGGCGCGACGAAGGCGGCGAACACCGGAATCAGCGCCAGCTCGTCGGTCTTGTGCTGATAAAACGCTTCCGTGCGGCTGAGATTGTAGAATTTTTCCGGCACGAGGCCGGTTTCTTCGCGCAGCTCACGCAGCGACGCTTGCACCGGCGTCTCGCCGGGCTCGATCGTGCCGTGCACCGTCTCCCACGACCCGATGTTGCGGCCGTGCGGGCCGCGCCGGAGCGCCAGCACCTGGAGCTGCTCACCGGCACCCCGTAAGGCATATGTATCGACGAACCGAACTCGAATTTCAGTCACGAGACTGAGGGGCTAAGGGCGAAGAGACTATCGGCGGCGGCCGAGCACCGCTTCGAGACGAGCAGAGAGAGCGCGCGCGCGGAATGGCTTGGTGAGAAAGTCGTCGGCGCCGAGCTCGAAGACGCGCACTTCGTTGTCCTCGTCGCCCTTCGCGGTCAACACGATCACGGGAATGTTCGCGGTGGCCGGACGCGAGCGCAGGTGCGACAGCACGCCGTAACCGTCCAGGCCTGGAAGATTCAGATCGAGGACAATGATGTCGGGTCCCACGCGATCGACCTGATCGAGCGCTTGCACGCCGTCTCGGGCCTCGGTCACGACGTAGCCGTCGCGCTCCAGCAGATCGCGCATCACCTTGCGCAGGCTGTCTTCGTCGTCCACGAGCAGCACTTTCGACGCCGGTTGACCGTGCGCGCCCGAGCGGCGTGCCGGGGGTGCCTGCTCCTCGAGCAAATCGAAGACGGTGGAGACGGGCGCGGCCGGCTCGGGTGGGACGGTGAACGTTCCCGGTGCGGGCGTACGCCGCACCCCAGTGCCGCCGCGTGAGGCCCGCGTTTCCGGAGGTGGCGGAGCCTCAGGTTCGTCAGGAATATCCACCACGCGGGTGAGCTCTTCGAGCGTGGACTCGCCGCGCGTTACGTGGGCCAGCCCCGAATCCCACAGCGATTTCATCCCGCCGCGTTGCGCGGCTTCCGCGATCCGGTCGGCGACTTCGCCCGCCGCAATCAGCCGCTCGAGCTCGGGTGTCATCGTGAGAATTTCGAGAATGGAGAACCGGCCGCGATAGCCGGTCATCGCGCAATCCGGGCAACCCGCGGCGCGATACAGCGGCGTCCCCTTGGGAATCCAGCGCCGCAGGCGCTCGGGCGGCGCTTCTATCCAGACTTCCTTGCACGTGAGGCACAGCTTGCGCATCAAGCGTTGCGCCACGACGCCCCGCAGCGAGGCCGCGATCTTGTAGGACTCCACGCCGATGTCCACGAGTCGCGTGACCGCGTTGGCGGCATCGTTCGTGTGCAGCGTGGAGAGCACCAGGTGCCCGGTGAGGGACGCCTGGACGGCGATCTGTGCCGTCTCCTTGTCGCGG
This sequence comes from Gemmatimonadota bacterium, assembly GCA_003223395.1. Classification (GTDB taxonomy): domain Bacteria; phylum Gemmatimonadota; class Gemmatimonadetes; order Gemmatimonadales; family GWC2-71-9; genus 20CM-2-65-7. Next base: position 7,776 of record QHUZ01000026.1, read on the forward strand.
ATCTCGCCGACCAGGACGACGTTCGGGTCCTGCCGCAGGATTGACCGCAACGCCGCGGCAAACGTGAGGCCCGCTTTCTCCTGCACCTGCACCTGCACGATCCCCTGCATGCGGTATTCGACCGGGTCTTCCACGGTGACGATATTGACGCCTTCGCTCTTGATCTGATTGATCGCCGAGTAAAGCGTCGTCGTCTTGCCTGAGCCAGTGGGACCGGTGACGAGGAGGATGCCCTCGTGGTTCTCGAGCAGCCGCTTGATCGCTTCGGCTTCGCCGGGATGACGACATGATCTTGATGCGGGAGATGAGCGGCAACCCCGCCTGGCGGGGGATCTTCATGACCTGGCGGAGCACACCGTCGATGCGGTACCGAACCGCGACGCCGCCTTCCTCGGGCTCGACGTGGATATCGCTCGCGCGGGACAGAATCCCTTCGGAAATGATCATGTCAACCAGACGTACGACCGGCTTCTGGCTGGCGTCGGCCTCGGAGATGTTGAGCTCTTCGGGATGCGGCGCCTCGGCCAGGGTCATAACCTCTTGATCGCCCATCCCCTCGAGCAGCTTGTCGATCGCCTTGTCCGACCGGTACATCTCGTCCAGCTTCTCGCTGATTTTCGACGGCGCTACCAGGAACAGCCGGATCTCGCGCGCGGTCGCGAATGCCAGAGCTTTCTCAGCGTCGAGATCGAAGGGATTCGCTGTTCCCAGCTCGAGGTAGGAATCGGTGAGCCGAAGCGGGAGCACACGGTAGCGGCGCGCGAGCTGTTCGGGGACGCCGTCACGCGCCGTGACATCGATCTTGGAAGCGTCCCCGACCTTCAGCCGGAAGCGATGCGACAGCTTATCGATGATTTCGGCATCCGTCGCGATCTTCTGAGCGACCAGGCATTCCCACAGCGTCCGGCCGGACTCCGCCTTCCCCCGCAGCTCCTGAAGACGCTCGGGCGTCAGGCCCTCGAGAGATTGGGCCAACCACTCGTCTGGGAATGCGGTTACCGGCATGAGGTAGCCTCCAAGCTAGTCCCGAAGGCCAATCAGTCCAGTATCCGACATCACAAAATGTCCCAAAAATCGCGCGTGACGTCGAAGGCGACGTGTAACTGGCGTGTCTGCACCCCGTAGCCCGCTTCGAGCCGGAGCAGCCCGAGCCATTCCGCGCCGAGCCCCAGGGTCACCCGCGTCCCGGGCGTCGCCCGCCACGGCGTGAGCGCGATCGCCTGATCCGTCCATCCCAACGCCGCGTACGGTGCGAGGGTGATCGTTCCCGGCGTGCGCGCCGGTCCCGCACTCAGACGAATGAACGGAACCGGAGTGCGCCACTCGAAGTGCACGAGCGCCGCGCGGCGGCCGCCCCACTCCCGGAACTCATCGCCCAACAGCGTCCCCCGGCCCCCGAGGACGAACGCGCGGTGCGGCGGCAGGTAGCGGGTTGCGACACCGAATTGCACTCGCGTCAACAGCCGGCTCGCCCCCGCGCCGAGCGGCACGAGCCAATGCGCCGCCCCACTGACCCGCGTGTAGCGTTCGCCGAATTCCAGCGTCGTCTCTCCCGCGACATCGCGACGCACGGCAAAGCCTTCGCTGCGGCGCCGCAGTGTCACCGAAGCGGTGGAATAGTCGCCATCGCTGATCGCGGGATTCGGGCGATAGCGTCCGGTTGCCGGAGTCGCGTGCACGGCGAGGGATGCGACATGCTCGCGCGCGGCAGCGAAACGCCACTCGCCGCGCGCACCGATGCCGGCGCGCACGCTGAGCCGCGCACCCGTCGCGCGGTAATAGTCGCCGTAGTCGTCGCCAAATTCCTGCGACGCAATCGAGTTGAGCAGCGGTGCGATCACGGGCGTGTCTCCGATGTCTCGCACTTGGGCGTACGCCGTCAGCTCGAGCCCGTCCGCGGACGTGAGGGCGAGGAGGCCTTTCCCCTCACGGTCGCCAAACCCATAACTCCCCAGGCCGCGAAGCTCGAAGCCATCATCGGACGTACGCCACACGAAGCCGGCCCCCGCCGCCAGACCCTCGACGCGATTGACGTGGACCAGCTCGCTCAGCGCACGCGCGCCGAGACGATGGCGCTTGAGGCCGGTGAGCGCGCGGCGGCCGGCGATGCGACTGACTTCGGCGCGGACGTGTTGGAGATCGTTTTCGCGGACCGGTTCGGCGACGTCCTGGATCGCGGCGCTGAGGGGACCAGGCCAGGGGAACGAATCGCGCTGCGCCTTGGGCAGCGCCGTGATCTCCTCGCCGCGGAAAAAGCTCGTCTCGAGGCCGAGGTTGAACACGTAGCTGTCGATCTCCCAGCGGCCGCGGATGATGCCGCGCGCCGGGATGTCGAGCCAGGTGGCGCGCCGGCGGATCTCGATCTCCTGACGGTAGGGGAGCCAGAAGCCTTCCCAGAGCGCGTTGTCCAGCACGATGCTGACGTCTTCGAGCTGCGGATCGAGATAGGCTGTGGGCGTGAAGTTGAACGCCAGGCGCACCAGCTCGGCGGATCCGACGTCCACGAACAGCGTGCCGACGATCGCGGCGGTGCCGAAGTGCTTGGGCCGCACCCGCAGCGCGACGACGCGCACCGCACGCTGCGACAGCACGATGGCCGTCGTGTCGCCCAACGCGAAGTCGTACCGGTCGGTGCCGCCGGGCGCCAACGGGTGCGGGACGTCGCGCACTTCATCACCCTCGCCCAACCGGATGGCGGTTCCGAAGTTGTTCTGCACGATGCCGAGGTGATCGCGATGGTAGTTGATGTCGGTGGGGAGCTCGGCGCGATCGCGCCAGCCGATGATGCGCTGCTTGCTGAGCTGCGGCGCCTTCCAGTACACTTCCAGCTCCAGCTGATCCGCCTTGACGAGCCGCGGCGGCTCGGTGAGCCCTTCGCCGAACTGCCCGAGGAAGAAGAGAAACCCGTGAGCTTTGGCCTTGTAGTCACGCAGCGCTGTATCGACCGCGGTCTGCGCGCGGCGCTCGATGGCGCGCCGCGCGAGCGCCAGGGCGGAATCGCTGTTCCAGGCCTGAGCCGGCGCACGGGTGGGCGTTGCAAGGGCGAACAGCAGCACGGCAGACCAGCGCATGGCGGAGAAATTTAGGCCATGGACCCACGCGACGCATTTCTGGAGCGCGCCAAGGGCGGCGGGATCGTGCCGGTGATTCGCGAGGTGGTCACCGACGCCGACACGCCCGTGGCTGCTTTCGCGAAGATCGCGCGGCCGCCGTTCGCGTTTCTCCTCGAATCACTGGTCGGCGGGGAGCGCTGGGCCCGCTACACGTTCCTCGGCACCGAGCCCCGGGAAGCATGGCGTTATCGCGGGCAACAGGTGGACCGGTGGACGCCGGCGGCGGGGTGGGAAAAGGCGGGCGAGACCGCGGATCCGGTCGCGCACCTCGCTGACCGCATGCGGGCTCTTCCCAGCGTCGCGCTGCCGGGGTTGCCGCGCTTCATGGGCGGCGCCGTCGGGTTTCTCGGTTACGACGTCGTGCGCAGCATCGAGCGCCTGCCCGCGGGCCCGACCGATACGCTCGGCGTGCCGGACGCGGTCGTGATGATCGCGGACTCGCTCGTGATTCTCGACAACGTGTTCGGGCGCGCGATCGTCGTGGCAAACGTCGAGCTGCCGGCGAAATCGTCGCCCGCACAACGGCTGCGGCTGTACGACGTCGCCCAGGAGCGACTCGACACGTTGATTGGGCGCCTCAGCGGGCCGCACCAGCTGGCGCCGCTGGCCCTCGACGACGACGGTCTGGCGTTGCGGCCGCCGCCGCAATCCAAGTATCCGCGCGCCGCCTTCGAACGCGATGTCGCGAAGATCCGCGAGTACATCGCCGCGGGCGACGTCTTCCAGGCGGTGCTGTCGCGCCGCCAGGTCGTGCCCGGCGCGGTCGAGCCGCTGCGACTCTACCGGTACCTGCGCGCCCTGAACCCGGCGCCGTATCTCTTCTATCTCACCCTCGATGATGTGACGCTCCTCGGGAGCTCGCCGGAGGTGTTGGTCCGCGTCGAGGGCAACGAAGTGACGGTGCGGCCGATCGCCGGCACGCGCCCCCGTGGCGCGAGCCCCGAGGAAGATGAAGCGCTCGCGACGTCGCTGCGCGGCGACGCGAAGGAGCTCGCGGAGCACCGCATGCTCGTAGATCTGGGACGCAACGATGTCGGACGGGTGGCAGCGTACGGCACGGTGCGCGTGACCGAATCGCTGCAGATCGAGCGCTACTCGCACGTGCAACACCTCGTGAGCGAAGTACGCGGCCGGCTGAAGGACGGGTACGACGCGCTCGACGTGTTGCGCGCCTGCTTCCCCGCCGGGACGGTCAGCGGTGCGCCCAAGGTGCGCGCCATGGAGATCATCGACGAGCTGGAGCCGGAACGACGCGGCCCGTATGCGGGGGCGGTGGGCTACGTCGGCTGGGGCGCGACGAGCATGGATACGGCCATCGCGATTCGCTCCGCGCTCGTGCTCAAGGATCAGGTTGTCGTGCAGGCGGGCGCGGGGATCGTCGCCGACTCCGACCCGGCGCGCGAATTCGCCGAAACCGAAGCGAAGGCACAGGCTGTGCTACGGGCGCTCGCGCTGGCCAAAGCAGGCGATTAGCTTCGGGGCCTGTGTTCAAGCTGCTGAGCACTTCGGGCGAACAATCGATCGACCTCCAGCTCGGGCGGAAACTCGTGGTGGGGCGCGCGGTCACGAGCGACGTCCCCATCTACGATCCCACGATCTCCCGCCGCCACGCCGAAGTCGTGCTGACCGAAAGCGGCGTCCGGGTCACCGACCTCGGCTCCTCGAACGGCACGTTCCTGAACGGGGCCAAGATCACCGAGGCGGAGGCTGGGGCCAACGACGTCGTGACCTTCGGCAAGGTGGCGTTTCGGGTGAAGGAAGTGACGGCGCCGATGCCGCGGCCTCAGGTCGTGGCGCCGCCCGACTTCCCGAGTCCCAAACCCGGTGCCAAAGGCGGCGCCGGCGGCGGGACGATCGTGCGGCAGCTGCCGGTCAGCGGCGGCGTCCCAGCGATCGTCATCGACCAGCCGCAAGGCTCCTCCCACCTCAAGGTCCATGCGCAGAGTCAGGAAGAGCGGCGCGAGAAGAAGCTGTCGCTGCTGCTCGAGGTATCGAAGGAGCTGTCGAAGCAGCAGGAGCTCGACCGCCTGCTCGACAAGGTCGTGGACTTCACGTTCCAGATCATGAACGTGGACCGCGTCTCGATCCTGCTGCTGGACGGCAAGTCGGACGAGCTGATTCCGCGCATTTCCAAGAGCCGGACGGGCGACGCGAGCGCCGCCAAGCACGTCCCGCAGTCGATCGCCCGGAAAGCCGTGGAGGAGCGCGTCGCGATCTTGTCGGACAACGCGGCCGCCGACGAGCGCTTCAAGGGAAAATCGATTCTCATCCAGAGTGTCCGGAGCGCCATGTGCACGCCGCTCATGGGCTCGGACCAGAAGGTCCTGGGCATTCTCTACGTGGACAACCTCACGGCGACGCATTCATTCGCCGATGAGGATCTCGAGTTTCTCATTGCGTTCGGCGGTCTCACCGCGATCGCCATCGAGAACTCGCAGCTGTCGGAGCGGATCCGCCGCGAGGCGCTCGTGCGCTCGAACTTCGAGCGCTACTTCTCGCCCAACATCGCGTCGGTCATTGCCGAGCAGCAGGACGCCGGGAAACTGCCCAGTCAGAAACAGCCGGTGGTCGTGTTCTTCTCGGATATTCGCGGCTTCACCCCGATGTCGGAAACGATGAACCCCGACGAGATCGCGGGACTGCTCACCGATTACTTCACCGAGATGGTGGACATCGTGTTCGAGCATTCCGGCACGCTCGACAAGTTCATGGGCGACGCGATCATGGCGCTGTGGGGCGCGCCGATCGGCCACGCCGACGATGCGGACCGCGCGATGCAATGCGCGCTCGATCAGCTCGACACGCTCGAAAAAATGAATGCGAAGTGGAAGGAATCGGGGCGCCAGCCGCTCGCCGTCGGCATCGGGATCAACTTCGGCGAAGTCTTCGCCGGGAACGTCGGCTCGAACCGGCGGCTCGAGTATACGGTCATCGGCGATGCCGTGAACACCGCCAGCCGCCTGTGCTCATCAGCCGGTGGCAACGAGATTCTGATTTCGGAGCCGTTCTACAAAGCGCTGAAGAAGCCGCCGAAGGTCGAGGCCCTCGAGCCGATTCAGGTCAAGGGAAAGACGAAAAAGGTGCCGGTCTATCGCGTGAAGCGGTAAGGCCGCCCGAACTTCGCCAGCAGGTCCAACGCCAGCCGCAGCGGCAGACCCATCACGCCAAAGAAGTCTCCCTCGACGCGCTCGATCAGCGGCGCGCCGAGTCCCTGGATCGCGTAGGCACCCGCCTTGTCGAGCGGCTCGCCTGTCGCCACGTATGCCTCGAGCGTCTGCCGATTGTTGGGCCGGAATGTCACGCGCGAGACATCGAGCGCCTGCTCCAGCCGCCCGTTCTCGGCGACCGCGATCGCCGTGAGCACTTCGTGGGTCTTGCCCTGGAGCTGCTCCAGCATCTCAACCGCGTTGGCCGGTGACGTCGGCTTCTCGAAGATCTTGCCGTGGAGCACGACTGTCGTATCCGCGGCGAGGATCACGTCACCCGGAGCCCGCGCGACAACCGCCTCCGCTTTGGCGCGCGACAGTCTCGTGACATAGGCATCGGGCCTTTCCCCCGGCAACACGTGCTCATCCACGTCGGGCGGGATGACGCGGAAGGGAATACGCAGCATTTCGAGGAGCTGCCGGCGGCGCGGGGAGCCGGAGGCGAGGACGATGGGACGGTCATTCATCGTCCTCACCCCTTGACCCACCTCGGTCAGGTGCCGTTGGGCTCACCCGTGGTGCTGCCGGCGGCCTGTACGCGGTCGATGTGCCACACGCCCTGCTCGTCCACGAGGACCGACAGCTCGACCACGGTCGAGGTCCGCATCAGCGTGCAGTCGCCGGATGGGAACGTGTAGCAGAAGTCCGGCGCTGCCGCGCTCGCGGACATGCTCGTCCAATCCGTCGTCGTCTCGCTCACGTGCGCCGCGCAGCCGTAGAAGGCGACGCCGTCGGCCTGGCCGTCGCCGTTCGTGTCGTAGTACAGGTTGAACCGCGGCGCGCCGGCGCCGCAGTCGCCGTTTACCGAGAAGCCGATGTTGCCCAGATCGGCGATCGTTATCCCTTCGACCCCGGTCACGATCACCGCCGCGAACGCCATGCACCCGTTCTGTGGGGTTGGCGTGTAACAGGACGCAAAGTCGACCGACTTCTCCAGCAGCACCGAGAACCTGCCGTCCAGCGCCACCCTGTTCGTCCACCGGGCCTGCGAGTACGGCCCGTTGCCGGTCTCCTTGGCGAAGTCGGGCGGCGGAAAGTTGCCCGCGGTCGGGTCCAGCTTCAGCGACACGGGATCGGCTGCGACGGGCCTCGCCGCGGAAAGGCGAGGTCCCGTCCCGGCGGCGGTCGGTTCATTGATGCAGGCACTGACCACGAACGGCAGTGCGACCATTGCGGGCGCGAGCACCGTCCACCGGATCGTCATGGGAACCCCCTCTGTTAGGGTGACGCCCTTGAAGTACCGCGGAGTGGGTCGTTCGGCAAGAACGCCCCCCCTCCCCCCTAGCTCGGGCTAAGTTTGGGCGTGCTCTGGATGGCGCTGTGCATTGTGCAAGCCGCACCTGCCGCTCCCGCAGGGCCGCCTGCGACTGACATCTACCTGGCCGACCTGCGCGTCGCCCAGGGTCGCGTCAGCGTAGGCGTGCCTGTCAACGTCACCGCCAGGCCGGGGTACGACAACCAGCCGTTTTTTCTGCCGGATGGTGGCGCGTTCCTCTATACGTCGATCCGCGAGGACAGTCAGGCGGACATCTACCGGTACGACATCGACACGAAGACGAGCGTCCGGCTCACCGCGACGCGCGAGAGCGAGTATTCGCCCACACCGCTGCCGGACGGCAGCGGCTTCTCCGTGGTGCGCGTCGAAGCCGATTCGACGCAGCGCCTGTGGGCGTTCGACCTCGCCGGGTCGCCACCACGCCTGGTGCTCGATTCCATCAAACCGGTGGGCTACCACGCCTGGGGCGACGCCCACACGCTGGTCCTCTTCGTCCTCGGCTCGCCTTCGACATTGCAGATCGCGGATGCCGGTTTCCCGACCGCCCGCGGCGAGGTGATGGCCAAAGACATCGGTCGTTCATTGCAGCGGATCCCGGGGCGCGCGTCGGTCAGCTTCGTGCAGCGCGACTCGGTCGCTGGTAGCACGCTCGAGGAGCTGGACATCCGCAGGCGTCGCGTGAAGGAGCTCGCGAAGATTCCACCGGGCGCTGATTTCTTCGCCTGGACGCCTGATGGAATCGTGTTGACCGCGAGCGGAACGACCTTGTATCAGTGGGATTCGCGACGCGGCGGAGCCTGGGAGAAGGTGGCGGATCTCGCCGCTGCTGGTCTGAGCAGCGTGACGCGCCTAGCGGTGAGCCCACGCGGGGACCGCCTGGCGATCGTGGCCGTCCCGGTGACCCGCTAGCGCTCGAGAATCAGCGTCACCGGCCCGTCGTTGACCAATTCGACATCCATCATCGCGCCGAACTCGCCGGTCTCGATGGCGATGCCATTGGATTTTTCCCGTAACAACGCAACAAACCGTTCGTATAAGGGGACTGCGATGTCCGGCTGGGCGGCACCGATGAAACTTGGTCGCCGTCCCTTGCTGGTATCGCCATAGAGTGTGAATTGAGAAACCACGAGCACGCCGCCGCCCGCCTCGTCGAGGTCCCGGTTCATCTTCCCCTCGGCATCACCAAAAACCCGCAGACCGAGGATCTTCTCGGCCATCCAGGTCAGCTGCACGTCCGTATCAGTGGGAGCGAAACCAGCAAGCACAAGAAAGCCGGGCCCGATCTTCCCGGTAACCCGGCCTTCCACGCGAACCTCAGCCCGTTTGACCCGCTGTAGGACGACTCTCACTCGACCGTCACGCTCTTGGCCAGATTTCTCGGCTGATCCACGTTACAGCCCCGACGAACCGCGATGTAGTACGCCAGGAGCTGCAGGGGAACAACGCTCAGCACCGGCGTGAGCAGGTCGAGAGTCTCGGGAATCTCGATGCGGTAATCGGCCAGCTTGTCGAGCGCCGTGTCGCCCTCCGTCACGATCGCGATCACGCGGCCGCCGCGCGCCTTCACCTCTTCGATGTTGCTCAGGACCTTCTGGTGCACACCGTCCTTCGGCGCGATGAACACGACCGGCATCAGGTCGTCGATCAGCGCGATCGGCCCGTGCTTCATCTCCGCCGCCGGGTATCCCTCGGCGTGGATGTAGGAGATTTCCTTGAGCTTCAGAGCCCCCTCGAGCGCGACCGGGAAATTGTAGCCGCGGCCCAGATAGAGCACGTTCTGCGCCCGGATCAGGCGATCGGCGAGCTGCTCGATTTGCGGCGCCCTGGTCAGCACCAAGCTCACGAGGTCCGGCAGCTTGGCGAGCGCCCGCACGACTTCCCGTCCCTGGAGGATCGAGAGGGCGCGGAGCCGGCCCATTTTCAAGGTCAGGAGCGCCAGCGCAACGATCTGGCTGGTGAACGCTTTGGTACTCGCCACGCCGATCTCAGGTCCGGCATGGAGGTAGATCCCGCCGTCCACTTCGCGGGCGATCGTGCTCCCCACCACGTTCACGAGTCCGAGCGTCCGGGCGCCCCGCCGCTTGGCCTCGCGCAGAGCGGCCAGCGTATCGGCCGTCTCGCCCGACTGCGAAATGCCGATCACGAGCGTGCGCTCATCGACGATCGGATTGCGATAGCGAAACTCCGACGCGTACTCGACTTCCGTCGGAATGCGCGCCAGCTCCTCCATCATGTATTCGCCGATCAACGCCGAATGCCACGACGTGCCGCAGGCCGTGATGACGATGCGCTGCACCTTGAGGAGCGCTTCGTCGCTGATGTTCAGGCCGCCGAAGCGGACCGTGCCTTCTTCCTCGAGCAACCGGCCGCGCAGCGTGTTCCGCACGCTCTCGGGCTGTTCCATGATCTCCTTGAGCATGAAGTGGGCGTAGCCGCCGCGCTCGATCGTCGCGAGGTCCCACTCCACCTGCGTGATCATCTTTTCCTTCTCGACCGCACCGAGGTCCATGATGCGGTACTCGGTAGGCTTCACTTCGGCGATCTCACCGTCATCCAGGTAGACGACCGAGCGCGTATGCGCGAGCACCGCCGAGGCATCCGAGGCCACGAAGTTCTCGCCGTTCCCGATGGCGACGAGCAGTGGCGAGCCGCGGCGCGCGGCGACGATCGTGTCCGGCTCCTGGCTCGAGATCACCGCGATGCCGTACGCGCCTTCGATCTGCCGCAGCGCTTTTGCCGTGGCGTCAACCAGCGGCGTCCCCTTGGTGTGCGTCTCTTCGATCAGATGCGACAACACCTCGGTATCGGTCTGCGAGCGAAACACATGACCCCGTTTGGTCAGCGCCTGGCGCAGCGCTCCTGCGTTTTCGATGATGCCGTTATGGACCAGGGCGATGGTGCCGCCACAATCGGCGTGCGGGTGGGCGTTCGCGGTGGTGGGGGCGCCGTGTGTCGCCCAACGGGTGTGGGCGATGGCCGTCGTGCCTTCGGGCAGCTTGCTGCCAAGCTCGCGCTCGAGCACGGCGATCTTGCCGGGAGCGCGAAAGATTTCGAGCCCGCCATTGACGACGGCCAGACCGGCGGAGTCATAGCCGCGATACTCGAGGCGCTTCAGACCCTCGAGCACCACCGGCGCCGCCATCCGCTTGCCGACATATCCTACGATGCCGCACATAACCGCCGCCCTTCTTCTATCAGCCGTTCTGCGTCCGCGCTCGTTGGCGCTTCCGCGATGAGTCGAATGATCGGCTCGGTGCCCGAAGGCCGCACGTGCAGCCACCGATCCGGCCAGGAGAGCCGTAGTCCATCCTGCCGATCAACGGTTGCATCACCGAACCGTTGGCGTAACGCTTCGTAGACCTGCTCGAGCCGCGCCCCACGAGGAACCTTCGCTTTGACGATCGTGTAACGCGGCGCGCGGGCGACCAGTTCGCTCACCGTCGTGCGCTCGCGCGCGAGCAGTGACAGCACCAACGCCGCAGCCACCGGCGCATCGCGACCGACGTGGAGCGCCGGATACATCACCCCGCCATTGCCTTCGCCGCCGATCACGGCTCTCAGTTCGATGATCTTGCGCGCGACATGCGCTTCGCCAACCGGAGCGCGCACGACCGTGGCCCCGAACTCTTTCGCCGCGTCTTCAACAACCAGGCTCGTCGAGAGATTGCAAACGACGGTCTGACGGCCGGACGGCCGGACGGCCCGTATCGCAAAGGCGAGCGTGTAATCTTCTCCAATCGCTCGACCCTTCTCATCGACAATCGCCAGTCGATCGACGTCCGGATCGACCGCGATCCCGATGTCGGCCTTCTTTCGTCGCACCAGCGCGCCCAGGGCCTTCAGGTTTTCGGGCACCGGCTCGGGCGGCCGCGGAAACAGTCCGTCGGTCTCCAGGTTTATCGCAGTCACCCGGCAGCCGAGCCGCTCGAGCAGCTCCGGCATGAGCGCACCGCCCGCGCCACGCACCGTATCGAGCGCGACGCGGAAGCGCCGCCGCCGGATCGCCCGCACAGCGACTCCGCGAAGCGCGAGCACCGCGGCGAGATGGCGGGAAATCGCGTCCGAATCCGGCTCCACACCGCCGATCGCATTGTAGCTGGCTCGTGGCAGGGGCTCCCCCGCCGCCAAGTCGCGTACCCGCGTGCCCGCTACACTATCAAGAAAGATGCCATCGGGACCGACGAACTTGAGCGCATTCCATTCGATGGGATTGTGGCTGGCGGTCAGGATGATGCCGCCGGCGGCCCGATGATGCTCCACGGCGAGTTGCACGGTGGGCGTGGCAACCAGGCCTACATCGATGACGTCGCAGCCGATGGAGTTCAGGCCGGCAGTTGCCGCCTGCGCGAACATGGGGCCCGAAGTGCGGGCATCGCGCCCAACGACTACCGACGGTCGGACGGCCCGACGGCCGGACGGCCGATTCCCATCCCTTGCCCACGTCCCAAATGCCGCCGCCCAGCGAGCCACCATTTCGGGAGTGAGGTCCGTACCGACGAGACCTCGAATTCCCGACACGCTTACCATCAGAGTGTCGGAGGGGGACATGCCCGTCAATCTAATGAATCAATCAGGCGCGACGGGCTTCCATGGCTCGGGTAGGAAGCCGCAGAGGCTGGAGCTGCGGCGTCGGAATGGGCAGCGACGTTCCCTCGGCAAACGCGCGCAGGAACGCCGTGACGATCTCGGCGTCGAACTGCACGCCCTGCCCTTCCTCGAGCTCCCGCATCGCGTGTTTCACGGACAGCGACGGGCGGTAGGGCCGCACGCTCGTCATCGCGTCGAACGCGTCGGCGACGCTGACGAGGCGCGCCTCGAACGGGATCTGATCGCCTTTCAGGCTGTCGGGGAAGCCGGTGCCGTCGAGCCGCTCGTGATGCGAGCGCACGATCGACAGGGCGCCGGGTGCGTCGCGCATCAGCGGCCCCAGAATGCGCGCCCCGATCACCGTATGCTCCATGATGTGGCGGTATTCGGCGTCGGACAGCTTTCCCGCCTTGTGCAATACACTCTCGCTGACGCCGATCTTCCCGACATCATGCAGCTCGGCGCCGAGCGCGATGGTATCGATCAGATCCTTATCGAGGCCGAGGGCACGGGCGATTTCGACGGAGTAGTTGGCCACGCGCATCGAGTGACCGCGTGTGTACGCGTCCTTCGCTTCGAGCGCGAACACGAGCGCGTGCACACCCTCGAGAAACAGCTCCTCGATGCGCCGCGCCTGTGCCTCGACGCGTTCCTCGAGACCCGCCTGATAGTTCCGATTTTCGATGATGAGCCGGCGTTTGTCGAGCGCCTGCGAAACGCGGGCACGCACTTCGTCGAGATGAAACGGCTTGGCGACGTAATCGAGCGCGCCCATCTGCAGGCAGGCGACGGCGCTCTCCACTTCGGCCACAGCGGTCACCACGATGACGGCCGTTTCCGGCCAGCGCGTGATGATCTCGCGGAGCAGCGTGACGCCGTCCATTTCCGGCATCCGCAAGTCGGAGATGACGAGCGGTACCGGTCCCTTCGCGAGCTCCTGCAACGCCTCGACCCCCGAGCCGGCCTCGGCGCACGCAAAGCCTTCGCCCTCCAGTAGCCGGACGAGCACGCGGCGCAAACGCGGCTCATCGTCAACGACGAGACAGCGCATTCCCGAGAAGGGTGGCATCGCCGCCCAAAGTAAAGGTCGCTTGCCCCGTGGGGAAGCCGCCCTTACGTTCCGGCCATGACGCGAGTCGCCGAACGTGACCTAACACACCGAATTGCGACACGCGCCGTGCACGCCGGTTACCTAGGCGATCCCCTCAGTGGGGCCGTCATGGCCCCGATCTACCAGACCTCCACCTACATCCAGGAAGGGCTGGGTCGTAACAAGGGCTACGAGTACGCGCGCACCCGCAATCCGACACGCGAGGCGCTCGAACGGAACGTGGCCGCGCTCGAAGGGGGCCAGCACGGGTTTGCGTTTGGGTCGGGGTTGGCCGCGCTCGATGCGGTCATGAAGCTGCTGTCGGCGGGTGATCACGTGGTGAGCGGCGAGAACGTGTACGGCGGCTCGCACCGCCAGATGACGCACATCTGGTCGCGCCTGGGCCTCACATTCACGTTCGTGGACGGCGGCGATACCCCGGCGGTCGCAGCGGCGGTCATGCCGAATACCAAGATCGTGTACGCCGAGACGCCCACCAATCCGATGATGCGACTGTGCGATCTCAAGGCGACCGGCGAGATCGCACGCAAGGCCAAAGCGTTGTTCGTCGTCGACAACACGTTTGCGACCCCCTACTTCCAGCAGCCCCTGCAGTTCGGCGCCGACATCGTCCTCCACTCGACCACGAAATACTTGAACGGCCACTCCGACATGGTGGGCGGCATGCTCGTCGCGACCCGCGACGATATCGCGGAGCGTATCGGGTTCATTCAGAACTCGTCCGGCGCCGTGCCGGGGCCGTTCGACTGCTGGTTGGCGCTGCGCGGCACCAAGACGCTGGCGCTGCGGATGGGCCGGCACGACGCGAACGGCCGGCGCATCGCGGAGTTTCTGGAAAAGCATCCGCGCGTGCAGCGCGTGTATTATCCGGGACTGCACTCGCATCCGCAACACGAGCTCGCCGCGCGGCAGATGCGGGGATACGGCGGGATGCTGAGCATCGAGCTGGGTGACACCGCGTTCGCGCGCCGGTTCGTCGAGCGGACCAGGATCTTTGCGCTGGCGGAGTCGCTGGGCGGCGTGGAAAGCCTGATCGGACATCCGGCCTCGATGACGCACGCCAGCGTGCCGCCGGAAATGCGGCGCCGCATGGGACTGACCGACAGCCTCATCCGCCTGTCGGTCGGCATTGAAGATGTTGAGGACCTGATCGGTGATTTGGATCAGGCGTTGGCTGATGATTAGCTACCACGAAACATGCGATTCCCCAGCCCGTACGTGAGGGAATCCATTCGCAGGAGTGACGCATGACCGAACCGACCAACACCCTTCCCGCGGCCCGCCCGCGGAAAGTCTTGACCCAGATCGCCCCCGTCTCGTGGGAGCATCCGGCGGATCGCGCAGCCCTGCAGTCGCTGCGCTCCATCCCCGGATTCGACCAGGTGGTGAAGAAGATCTACGGCTTCATCGGCGAGCGCGGCATCCGGCTGCTGTTCCAGGCCGACGCGGTCCGCGTGGGGCCGAGGCAGTTCCCACGCCTCAACGAGCTGTACACCGATGTGCTGACGACGATGGATTGGGATCCGCAGCCCGACTTGTTCGTGTCGCAGACACCGTTCGTCAACGCGGGCGCCTACGGGATGGACCGGCCGTTCATCGTCATCAATTCCGGCGCATTGAAGCTGCTCGATGACGACGAGATGCGGACGCTGCTCGGCCACGAGCTCGGCCATGTCATGAGCGGGCACGCGCTCTACGTCACGATTCTGATCCTCATTTTGAACTTCAGTTTCTCGACGTTGCCGTTCCTGGCAGGCATCGCCCTGCTGCCCATCCGGATTGCGCTGCTCGAGTGGTTCCGGAAGAGCGAACTCTCTTCCGATCGCGCCGGACTCCTGGCGACCCAGGACCCCAACGCCGCCATGCGCATGTACCTCAAGATGGCGGGCGGCGGCGACATGAAGCAGATGAACCTCAACGAGTTCCTCGTGCAGGCCAAGGAATACGAGGAGTCAGGCGGTGCGCTCGATCGGATCTTCCAGATCCTGAACACGCTCGATCGCACGCATCCGTTCAATACGCTGCGCGCCGCCGAGCTGCAGCGGTGGATCGAGGCCGGTCATTACGAGCGCATTCTGAACGGCGAGTACACGCGCCGTGGCCCCGATGCCGACAACCGGCCGATCGACAAGGACATCGACGAGGCGCGCGAGCACTATATGAAGGAAGCGAAAGCGGTCGTGAACGACGTGGTCGACTCCGCCAAGCGGGCCGCGCAGGCGTTTACGGACGCATTCAAGAAGAGGTGAACGTACTGGTCGTCGGAGGCGGCGGCCGCGAACATGCCCTCTGCTGGGCACTGCGTCGCGACGCCGCCTCCGCCTTTTCTGACGACCTGACGCTGTTCGCGGCCCCGGGCAATCCCGGCACCGCCGCGCTCGCCACCAATCTCCCGATCTCGGCAACGGCCGTAGACGAAGTCGCTGCCGCCGTCGCTCAACACGATATCGACGTCACGATCATCGGCCCCGAAGCGCCCCTCGCTGCGGGACTCGCCGATCGCCTGCGCGATGCCGGACGCGGCGTGTTCGGACCGTCCGCGGCCGCCGCCCGGCTCGAGTCATCCAAGGCGTACGCCAAGGAAGTCATGCGTCGTGCCGGTGTCCCGACGGCCGCCAGCGCCACGTTCGTGGGTATGGGCCCGGCGCTCGAGTACATCGGCGATCAGGCAGAGCCGCTCGTCGTGAAGGCGTCGGGACTCGCCGCCGGCAAGGGCGCGGTTGTCTGCAAGACCCGTGAAGATGCCGTGCGCGTCGCGCGGGAAATGCTGGAAGGCTCGCTCGGCGAAGCCGGGAAGGAAATCGTCATCGAGGAGTTCCTCGACGGCGAAGAGCTTTCGGTCCTGGCACTGACGGACGGCGAGCGCGTCCTGATCCTGCCGCCGGCGCAGGATCACAAACGACTGGGTGAAGGCGACACTGGACCGAACACGGGCGGCATGGGCGCGTATTGTCCTGTCGGCATCGCCACGGAGCCGCTCTTCGCGCGGGTCCGCGCGGAAGTCTTCGAACCGGTGCTGCGCGAGGTGGCGGCGCAGGGGACGCCGTACGAGGGAGTACTGTACGCCGGATTGATGATTCGGCCCGACGGCACGCCGGCGGTGCTCGAATTCAACGCGCGCTTCGGCGATCCGGAGACGCAGGCGTTATTGCCCGCCCTATTGCCCGGATTCAGCGAGCATCTCGCGGCCATCGCGCAGCGGCGCTGGAATCCCGTCGCGACCCAGCAGGTGCTGTCGGTCGAGCGGGCCGCGGTCACCACCGTCCTGGCGGCGCGCGGCTATCCCGACAATCCGGAAAAGGGCGTGGCGATCCGGCTTCCCGACGCGGCGGAGCTCGGTGACGACGTGATCGTCTTTCACGCCGGCACCTACCGCGACAACGAGGGCAGACTGCGGACCTCGGGCGGCCGCGTGCTGAGTGTGACCGGCCTTGGCGACACCGTGGCGCTCGCGGCGCAGGCGAGTCGCCGCGGGGCCGAGCGAATTTCCTTCGAGGGCAAGACCTGGCGGCGCGACATCGCCTGGCGCGAGATCCAGCGTGCCGGAGCTGCCTGAAGTCGAAACGATCGTTCGCGAAATCGCCCCGCGCCTGGAGGGCTCTCTCGTCGCGCGCGCCGAGCTCAGGAAATCCGACGTCCTGCGTGAGGTCTCCAAGCCGCGCCTCATCAACACTCTACGCGGCAATACGATCGAGCAAGTCTACCGGCGAGCCAAGCACGTCGTGTTTCGCCTCTCGAGCGGCCATCGGATGATCATCCAGCCGCGCATGACGGGATCGGTGATCGTCTACGACCGCCGGCTCACGCGGGATGAGCTGAAATACGCGGTCCTGATCTGCACGCTCAGCGACGGGCGCAAGTTCGTCTACCGTGATGTCCGTCGCCTCGGCACGATCTGGTTACTCGATGAAAAGGGCTGGATCGCCTACACCGGACGGATCGGTCCGGAGCCGCTGGAGGAGACGTTCACACCGTTCGTCTTCGCCGACCGGCTCAAGGGGACTCGCACCGCGGTGAAAAAAGCGATCATGGATCAGCGGCGGGTCGCGGGCGTCGGGAACATCTACGCCAACGAGGCGCTGTTCGACGCCCGGCTCAATCCAGCGCGCCCCACGAACAGGATGTCGCTCGAGGAATTCGCGCGCCTGCACGCCGCGATCGTGGACGTCCTACAGCGCGCGCTCGCGTCGTCGGGCACGACCCTGCGGGACTATCGCACCGGCACCGGTGAGCGGGGTCGGTTTCAGTTCGAGCTTCGAGTCTACAGCAGGGGCGGCGAGAAGTGCGTGAATTGCGGGCGGAAGCTGCTCATGACGCACGAGATCGATAAAAGGCAGACGGTGTTTTGCCGGAGATGCCAGAAATGATGGAATGATGGAATGATGGAAGGACGGAACGAACAACCATTCCATCATTCCATCATTCCAACGTTCCGTCAGTCCACGAACGCCCACAACAGCTCCCGGCTCTCCCGGTCCAACCGCTCCGGCGCAACCAGGTGATACAGATCCCCCGCGAGGTCGCGGATGAGCAGCCCGCCATGGGGCAGCGTGCGGGGCCAATCATCGAGCCTCGTCTGGAACGTGCGCGGACCCTGCTGCGTCTCCACGCGCCAGCGTCGGATCTCGACCTCCTCCTCGATCTCGAGCACCTGCGTGACCTCGAAGACGAACCCCGCGACCGCGAGCGCCCGCTCCAAGGCGGCGCGGGAGCGCTGGTCGAGATCCGCCGGATCGCGAACAAAGGCGAACTCCTCCTCATCCGTATCTCGCAGCGATAGATGCCGCGCCGGCTCGGTCCACGGGAAGCAACGGCGTACCGATACCGCCCGCTCCTCCTCCCCCCACATCGCCCACAGCGAGCCGTCGGCCCGCCACTCGAGGCTCAGCGCCCCCCCCCGAGTGGCGGTGGCCGATTTGCCCAAGGTCAGCGTCATGGCACCTCCTTTCTACTGGAGCTGCAGCTGCAGCTCGTACAAATGCCGGTACTGCCCTTCCGGTTTCGCCAGCAATTCGGCGTGCGTCCCGTGCTCGATCAGCCTGCCGTCCTCGATGACGAACAGCCGCGACGCCTTGCGGAGCGTCGAGAGCCGGTGCGCGATCGCGAACACGGTCCGCCCTGCGACCAACCGCTCGAGCGCTTGCTGGATCTCGCGCTCGGTTTCCGTATCCACGCTGCTCGTCGCCTCGTCCAGAATGAGGATCCGAGGATCGTGCAGGATCGCCCGCGCAATCGACACGCGCTGGCGCTCACCGCCCGACAACGTGTGCCCCCGCTCCCCCACCACCGTGTCGTAGCCGTGCTGCAGCTTGGTGATGAAGTCGTGGGCATTCGCCGCCTGGGCCGCCGCGACGACCTGGTTCAACGGCGCCTCCTGCGACCCGTAGCGGATGTTCTCCAGCACCGTGCCGTGAAACAGGTACGGATCCTGGAGCACCATGCCGATCTGCCGGCGATAATGCCCCGTGTCGAGCCGCCGGAGATCGACGCCATCGATTCGGATCGTTCCCCCGCTCACGTCATAGAAGCGCGCGATGAGGTTCACGATCGTCGTCTTGCCGCCACCCGAAGGGCCAACGAGCCCGATGAGCTCGCCGGGCGTCACGTCGAAACTCACGCCCCGCAGCACTTGCCGGACGCCGTCGTAGCCGAACGTCACGTGCTCGAACGTGACCCGCCCGTGCACCGGCTCGAGCCGCACCGGCTCCGCCACGTCGCGGATTTCCGGCTCGGTGTCGAGCACCTCGAACACGCGGTGCGCCGAGGTCGTGGCCCGGTTGATGGTGCGCGCCATCTGCCCGATCACTTCGATCGGAGCACCGAACATCGTGGTGTAGAGCAGGAACGACACGAACGTTCCCACCGGCAGCTGCGCGCCGCTCCCAAGCAGCCGCGGCACCGCGAACACCCAGACCGCGACCGTCATCATGTGGACGCCGAGCATCAGCAACGGCCAGAACCTGGTCCACGACGCGTGAATGCGGTTGAACTCCGCCGTCACGTCCTCGTTGCGCTCACCGAAGCGTTCGATCTCCCGCTGCTCCTGGTTGAACGCCTTGACCACCCGGATGCCCGGGATCGTATCCGACAAGACGTCCGTCACCCGTGACCACTTGCGCCACGCGCGGATGAACAGCCGCGTGATCTCTTCGCTGTGCCGGTAGATCAGCCAGCAGAAGACCGGCACCGGCAGGGTCATCACCAACCCCAGCCGCCAGTCGAGCGTCAGTAGCACGGTGCCCAGCCCCGCGAGCATCACGAGCGACAGCGACACGTCCACCACGCCGAACGCCAGGAAATCCCACAGCCGGTCGGTATCGGCGGACACGCGCGTGATCAGGCTACCCGTCCGCTTGCGCGAAAAGAACGCCAGGGAGAGCCGTTGGATGTGCTCGTACAGCTCGGAGCGCAGGTCGCGGGCGACCCACTCGCCAATGATCGACATCAGGCGCAGCCGGACGTGCACCGCAGGCTGACGCACGAGGTAGACGAGCGCCATCGCCGCAACGGCCAGCCATGCGACTTTAGCCGCCTGCACCAGGGAGAGCGTTCCCGCCTGTGCCGGACGCACCACGCGGTCGATCAGGTGGCCCGCCAGATACGGCGGCACCAGGCTGACCAGCGTGATCACCGTCGCCGCCGCCATGCCCAGCGTCAGCTGCCGGCGATACGGCTTCAGGTAGCCGAGCAGCCGCCGGATCACTGCGGTTTGCCGGCCGGAGACGAGCGCCTGCGCATCGCGGATGGGGCGCGCCACGCTCTCGGCGTACAGGCGGTCCGCGTCGCCGTCCACGAGCTCTCGCTCGTGGCCCTGGATCTGCTCCTCGAGGACGAACCGGATGTTCTCGAAGGCGCGGCGCTGCCGGTGCGTGTAGCGCAACAGCGCCAGCGCCGGCTCGCCCGATGCGCCGAGGATGGTCAACGTGTTGGCCGACAATCCTGGCGCTTCCCGGATCGCCTCGATGCGTGACCGTTCGACGCTCCGCACGTGCCAGCCTGTGCTCTCGCGCTGCGCGACGGCGATGTGACGTGGGCCGAGTGCCAGCCACGCTACGGTCAGCCGCAGGCTCTGGTCGAGATCGGCGAGCGCGTACAGCTGGACGGGCGCGCCCTGCCAGGCGTGCTCGATCTGCCGGCGCAGCTCCGCAGGGAGCCGAGTCGGCTGGGCTGTGTAGCGCTCGATGATGTGGTCGTCGAGTTGTTGCTGCGTGCTCATGTCCGTGATCCTCGAATCGTGTGTAACAGAACGGCCTCCCAGGTCCCATGAAGCACCCGGAAGGCCGGATCACGGCGCGAACTCGATCCGATCGACTTCTAGGGTGCTCCTCCACCTCCACCGGCGCCGGCGATGCCGGACGCAATACGCCCACGCGCGTCGACAATCGGCGCGAACCGGCACAGCAGGCCCGGCCCCGCCCAGAGGCGGCGCAGCATTGGCGTAACGGTGGATTGACGAATCATTTCAGTCCGAAACCCTTTCGCATGTGATTCGGGGAGCCACTGCGGTCAAACTAAGACGACGTACGTGACCGGTCAAGCCAAGGATTCACGCGGGTTAGATTTCGGCGTGCGCCGTCGCGCAGCCAAACCTCTGCTCGCCGTCACCATCTGCTGTGCATGCGGCGGGCCCCTGTTCTGGTTCATTGAGCTCGCGTTAATCCTCGCGGCGACACCAGCGGTGGCGCAGCACGAAGGCCACATGATGGGAGCCATCTATCCGCCATTTGGCTCGGGAACCTCGTGGCTCCCGGCAGTCGCACCGATGCGTGGCTTTCATTTTGAGGCATCCGACTGGAGTGTGATGGTCCACGGCAGCGTCTTCGGGCAGTTCATCCAGGAATTCGGGCCGCGGGGCAACTATCAGCTGGGCAGTATCAACATGGTGACGCGGGCCGGTTATCCGCAGCTGCTGCAGGTCGCGCAGCCCTATCGCGGCGGCACAGTCACCGATCGCATGCATCCGCACGAGTTGCTGAGCGAAGTCGCTGTCATGTACGATCGCCCCCATCATACGCAAGATATCACGCACGAGAGCTTCGGCGTCGCGACAATCGGAGTCTTCACGCCCAAGGTTCATCTGGAGGCTTCGGTCTTCAACGGGGCGCATGCGAACGAGGTCCGCACGAACACCAGCCACTCCACCGCCTGGAGTTTTCGGCGCTGCATGTGGCGGGAGGCTGGTCCTCGTCGTTCGTCTGGGGCGCGAACGTTCCCACGGACACGCGTCGCGTCCTGAACACCGCGCTGATCGAGACCAACATCGAGCTCGACCAACGCAACACGATATTCGGCCGCGCGGAATACGTGACCCGCACGGCCGAAGAGCTCGCATTGGTCGCTCTCCCTGGGTTATGCCAGGCGCGTCGGCAAGATCCATAGCGTCGGGGCGTGGCTCAGCGGACGGGGAAACGTCGACGTTGTGCCGGAGCAGCTGCGGCTGTTTTACGGCAGCCGCACGCCGGTGGGCGTCACCGTGTACCTGCAGGTCCGCCCGCTCTGATGATGGAACACTGAGCGAGACAGTCCATCGATTGTCACTCCCGAATCGGCCCTCCCGCAGCGAAATCGAAGAGCGTGGCACCGCGCAGGCGATAGAGCGCCGCCCAGTATCCGCGCAGCCCCCGGACGTATTCGACCAGCGCCTGGTCCTTCTCGGCCTGGGCGATGTACAGGTTGTCGATCGTGATGCGGCCGATCACGTAGCGATTGTACGCCACCTCGAACCGTTTGGCGGCGACGCTGTCCGACTTCGCCACGAGCAGCGCGGTGCGGCGGGCCTGTGCGAGTGCGAGCGCGGCGAAGCGGGCGTCGTGCGCGAGCTGGTCCAGGGTGGCCGCCGAGAGGTTGGCGACACGCTCGCGGTCGGCCTGCGCCGCCTGCACCCCTTCGTGACGGCCGCCCCACTGCCACAACGGAACCTGTACCGAGAGCGTGAAGCGCCGAGCCTCGAGCAGGTTCTGATATGCGAGGCTCGCCTCCGGGGCCGTGGCGTTGAATCCGTAACTGGCCTGGACCGTGGCACCGGCGCCCGAACGAAGCCGCGCCTCGGCGACGCTCCGCCGGGCCTGGACGTCATCGAGGGCGACGGCCGTCACCGCGGCCCGATTTTTCAAGGCTTCCGCCACGGCCCGAGCCGTGTCGGCCTCGAACTCGGGGACCTCCCCCGTCACGGCGACCTCGACCGTCGTCCCGGAGGGGAGATCGAGCGCGAGGCGAAGGGCATCGGTCGCGCGTTCGTGCTCCAGCCGCGCCGACTCGAGGGTCGTGCGGGAGCGAAGCAACGCGAGCTCGCTCTGCAGCAGGTCGTTCTCCCCGATCTTGCCGACCTCAAACCGCCCGGTGTTCAGGCGGTACAACGTGTCGTTCACCGCGGCATTCGTCACGGCGTTCTGGAGCGCGACGCGGGCGGCGTACACGTCGAAGAACAGCGCAGCTGTTTGGAGAGCCACGTCCTCCATCGCTTCGAGGTATGCGCGTTCGTTCAGCTCGGCGCGCACCGCGTCCTCCTGACCGTCCCATGCGGCGGTGTTCGGACGGAAGATGTCCTGCCGCAATCCCACGGATACCGGCGTCGAGGACCACGACTGGTAGGCTGCCGGGCCGCTCACCCTGAGCCGAGCCAGCGCCGAAGACACAAACAGGTCGCCGCCCGTAACCGGGATTTTCTGAGCGAGCGTGACCGTCACGCTGGCGTCGGTCTGCTGCTGGGGTACGAACTCGGTGCTGCCGTCGTCCCGGAGTACCGAAATGATCGACTTGTTGTACGCTGGCACCGTGCCGCCGAGGGACAGCTGCGGCAGCAGCCCCGAGCGGTAGGCACGGTGGCGGTAGCGCCCCGATTCACGCGCGGCCCGAGCGGCGCGGGCCTGGTGCCCGCGTTGCTGCGCCAGCGCGATGGCTTCCGACAGCGTGATCGCCTTGGAGGAATCGGGAGGCGCCGTCTGGGCAGCGAGCGTGCGTGTCACGAACGCGCCCAGGGCGAGGGCCAGGATGATGCACACGCGGTTGTTCATGAGATCACTCGTAGCGGAGGCAGACAACTGGGTCCTGTCGCGCGGCGCGGTAGGCGGGCACGATCCCGAACCCGAGGCCCACGGTGAACGACACCCCAAAGGCGACGAACACCGACAGGGATGACACGATCGTGGTGATTCCCGCGAACCGCTCGATGCCCATCGACAGGCCGACGCCGACGAGAATACCGGCCACGCCACCGGCCACGCTGATCAGCACCGCCTCGCTCAGGAACTGAAAGAGGATGTCCTTCTGGGTGGCGCCCATGGCGCGACGCACCCCGATCTCCCGGATCCGCTCCAGGACCGACGCGAGCATGATGTTCATGATCCCGATGCCGCCCACCACGAGCGAAATGGAGGCGATCGCCCCGAGCACGACGTTGAAGATCGTCTTGGTGCGCTGCTCCTGGCGGAGGAGCAGCTCCGGCACGGTGATTTCGAAGTCCACGACCGTGTTGTGCCGGCGGGCGAGCATGCGTTGCAGGACGTCGGCGACCGACGGCACGTAGCGCGATTCGGTGACGCGCACAATGATCCGGTCGAGCTGGTTGCGGTTGGTGCGCTCCTCACGTTGCTGCTCGGACTCCGTCGGCGCGTCGCTGGTGGTGGTGACGGTGACCTCCCGGGCTGCCTGCTCGATATCGCGCTGCGTGAGCTGCGCACGGTTCCGGAAACGGATGAGCACGGTGCGCACCGGGACGTAGACGTCCATGTTGGCGTCGCGGATGCCGAGGCGCTGCGCGGTTTGCTGGGTAAGGCGACGATCCTGGAGCACGCCGACGACGGTGACCCAGCTCTCGCCGACCTTGAGGGGCCGGCCAATAGGATCCTCGGTCGTGAAGAAGCGCGTGCGTACGCCATGGCCGATGATCGCGACGGGAAGCCCGCGCTCCACCTGCGGCGGGGTGAACGTCGCCCCGGTGGCAAGCGCCAGGTTCGTGAGGCGGAAATACGTGGTGTCCACGCCGACCAACTTTCCCGAACGACGCAGTCCCTCCCGCGTGAGCGACGTATTGAGGACGACTTCCGCGCTCGTCACCTCCACCCCAGGAACCACCCGGGCGATCGCCTGGGCGTCCGCGTAGGTGAGGCCGGGCGAGAACTTCGTCACTTTCTTGTCGGGTTGGTCGTCGGCGGGGCCCTCACGCTGCTCCACCAGCGGCGTAATCATCACGTTGTTCGAGCCGAGCAGGCGCATCTGCTCGAGGATTTCACGCTCGGCGCCCTTCCCGATCGCGAGCATCGCAATGACGGAGGCGACGCCAAACAGGATGCCCAGCGAGGTGAGCGAAGCCCGCAGCTTGTTGTGCTGCACGGCTTCGACCGCCGTGCGCATGCTGAATCCAACGTGCGCGATGAACTGGCGGCGCAGCTCGGCGACGTTCACCGCACTGGCGGTGGAACCGCGATGCCACCCCGGGGGGCGGTGTCACCGCCCGCCACCGGCAGGCTGTCGCGCGCGGAGGCCGGGAGACGCGTCAGCGCGATTCGGTCGTGATCCGGTGGAGGCGTCAGCAGCACTCGGTCGTTCTCCTCGAGGCCACGCACGATCACCACTTCGTCGTCGTTCATCGGTCCGGTGATCACTTCCTGTTTCACGATGCGTCCACCGTCCTGGCGATACACGAACGGGACGCCGCCCGCGCTGCTCAACGCTTCGAGCGGCACGTACAGCGCCACATTGAGCTTGAGGGTCTCAATCGCGTTCCCCGTCGTCATCCCGGGACGCAGCGTCGTGTCCGAGCCCTGGACCGTCACCTTCACCTCGAAGACTTTCGCGTCGGCGTTCGGCCGCTGTTCACCGACGTTCGCGACACTCGCCACGGCTCCGGTGAGGTGCTTGGTAGGATCGGCATCGAGCGTGAGCGTCACCGGCTGGCCGACGGCAAGCTTGCGCACGTCGATCTCATTGACGTAGGTGACAGACTCCATCTGCGTGAGGTCCGGCAGCGTGGCGACGCCCGGCTCCCACGCGTTCACCTGCGAGCCGACCGTGCGCTTGCGGCCATTCCATTCTTTCACGTAGATCACCATCCCGGGCGCTGGCGCGCGGATCGTGAACCCCGCCATCACGTCCTGCACGGCTTTCAGCAGATTTCGCTGCCGCTGGAGATCAGCGCCGACCTCGCGCATCTTTGCGCGCGCCTGCTCCGTCTTGGTGTCGTAGTCCGATCGCGCCTGGGTCAGCGCGCGGTCCGCCCGTTCGTAGTCGATCGCGGCCTGGCGCTGCACCGTGGGCGCCTCGTAGACCGCCTGCTCCTTGGCGAGACGTTTCTCCTCCAGCGCTAACTCCATCGTGCGAATGTTCTCGCGTGCGGTTGACAGGGTGAGGGTGGAGTCGAGCATCGCCTGCTCGTACTGCGCCTCCGCCTTCTGGAGGGCGAGGCGCACCTCGTCGAGCTTGTTCGCCAGGGTCGAGCGGTCGAGCTCTGCGACCACGTCACCCTGCTTTACGATCGTGCCTTCCGGTACAATGGACTGGATCTTCATCTGCCACGCGCCCGCTTGCTGCGCGCCGGCGGGGGCGGTGATTTGGACGAACTGCCGCGCCCGCAACTCGCCGGACGTCGTGACCGTGACGGCAAACGGACCGCGCTTGACGCGCGCGACGAGGGAATTGTCCGGGCCTGCGGGACCGCGCGCCAGCAGCCAGGCGCTTGGGACGAGAATGGCTATTCCGATCCCGATCAGTTGCCGCCGAGTGGGACGGAACGCCCGCAGCGTTGCCAGCGAGGGAAGTCGAAGCGCACGCATGGTATTACCTCACGGGGGAGCCGTAAGTTAGACACAATCCAGCCGTTTTCCGTTCCACGCTAGATGGCCTACGAGCCGCCGAGCCGCTGCGCGACGTCCCGGCTCCATGCCGCCTGCTGGTCCGCCAGGAGCCCATGGTTGGTCTCCTCATCGTACCGGCGTTGCTCGGCCTTCTCCTCCTGGGTGAGCCGCTGCGCCAGGGCGCTCAGCTCCGCATCGGTCCTTGCGCAGGGGCGGGCCAGATCGCCGAACGCCCGCTGCATCCGGCGGGCGTGCACCTCCGCCAAATCGAAATGCGTCTGTTCGTGGCCCAGGACCGTCCGGCGTTGCATGCTGTCGTTCAGGACGACCGCCTTGACCCAGGACTGCCGCGGCCGGAATCCGGCGATCATCCGAAACTCGAACGCCGCACCTTTGCATTTCCAGCCTGAGTACAGCGTGTAGGAGATCTTCGCCCCCTCCGAGCCCTCCGAGGGCGGGGACCCCTGGAAGTCGCTCCAGGCGAGCCGCCGCCCTGCGGACCACGGGAACGCGTGGTCGGCGGCCAGATCGCTCCGCAGCACATCGTCCAACGCACCAGGTACGGCGGACGGCGACGCACGCCTGGAGGGACTTGGGGCCGGGCCCCGAGCACGAGGAGGGACGGCATGGCTGGCGCACCCAAGAATCGCGACGAGCAAGACCGCAACGCCGAGTCTCACTGAAGCGCTACAATCCGTCCGCGCGGCGGAATCCCCGCCTCGAGCTCCAGAATCCCGACGCTCGGCGGAATCCCAAACCGGGGCGCGCCCGCACCACCCGGGTTCATCACCGTCACTGTCTTGTCCACCAGCTCGAGCAGCGGCCGGTGACTATGCCCGAAGATGATGATCTCGGCATCGGGGAAAGCCTCGTGCAGCTTGGCGGGATTGGGGCTGCCGAACTGATCGCCGTGCGTCACGACGATCGGAAAACCGTCCAGCTCGATTTCGGCGACCTGCGGAAGCTGCGCCCGCAAATCGAAGCCGTCAGTGTTGCCGTACACCGCCGTCACTGGGGCGAGGGCGCCCAGCTCGACCAAGAGATCGCTCCGCCCCACGTCGCCGCCGTGCAGGATGTGATCGACTTCCTTGAAGATCTCGAAAACTCTCGGCCGCAGCAGACCGTGCGTATCCGAGATGACGCCGAGTCTCACGGCGCTTGCGACGCCGTCACATAGAAGTTCTCGTCCACGCTCAGTTCGCCCGCCTGCGGTGAGGCCTCGAAACTCTGCCACGCTTCGGTGGGACGGAGTAGCCGAGTCCCCATCCCCGGAATCTGGACGCGCACCGGCATGTCGAACCCCGGAATGACGTTCGTCCAGTGGTACGACAGCGTACTCCCCTGTAGCCGGTACTCGAACACCGCGATCTTGGTCGTGGTGAGGTACTGCTCGAAGACCCTGCTGAGATCGATCCCCGACTCGCGGCTGATATAGTCCTGTACCTGTTTGCCGGTGACGGTCTGGTGATAGAACGTCTTGTTCAGCCCGCGCAAAATGTCGCGCCACTTCACGTCATCGCCGATTACCGCGCGAATCGTGTGCAACATGTTCCCACCCTTGGGATACATGTCGCCGGAGCCTTGCGCGTTGACGCCGAACGCCGGCACGATCGGCCGGTCGTTCCGGATGCCTGAACGGGCCCCGATCATGTACGCCGCACCGGCACTCTTGCTCAACCGGCACTCCGTATAGAGCCCCTCCGCATAATTCGCGAAGCTCTCGTGCACCCACATGTCGGCGTGATCCTGGGCCGAGATGTTGTTGCCCCACCACTCGTGGGCGCTCTCGTGCACGATGATGAAGTCCCACTGCAGGCCGAGTCCTGTGCCCGACAAGTCGCGGCCCAGGTAGCCGTTGAGATAATGATTGCCGTACGCGACGGCGCTCTGATGCTCCATGCCGAGGTGCGGCGTCTCGACCAGCTTGTAGCCGTCGGCGTACCAGGGGTACGGACCGAACCATTTTTCGAAGCACCGCATCATCGGGATCACCTGCCGGAACTGACGCCGCGCGGTGTCGACGTGGTAATCGAGCGGCCAGAAATCGAGTGACAGCTTTCCCGCTTCGCCGTCGAGCGTGTCACTGACGTGCGAATAGTAGCCCGCGTTGATGGTGACGTTGTAGGTGTTGATCGGGCTCGTCACGAACCACTCGTACGTGGTGGTGCCGTCGCCATTCTTCGTGGTGCTCCGCAGCCGACCGTTCGATACGTCGATCAGGGGATCGGGCACGGTGATCGCGATGCGCTGGCTGTCCGGCTCGTCGGCCAGGTAGTCCTTGGTGGGCCACCACACGCTGGCGCCCAAGCCTTCGTTCGCGGTCGCGATCCATGGCCGGCCCAGGCTGTCCTTGGGGAATGTGAACCCCCCGTCCCACGGCAGGCGCCGCCCGACGCGCGGCTTGCCGTGATACCACACCGTGATCGTCCGCGTCGCCCCGGCACGTTGTGGTGCCGTCAGCGTCACGAAGAACGCATTGCCGTCCCGCCGGTAATTGAGCTTCCGGCGGTCCTGGACCATGCTGTCAACCACGAGCGGCATCTGCAGATCGATCTGCATCTCGCGCGCGGGTTGCAGGACGCGGTACGTGATGCCATTCCAGCCGCTGATGCTCGAATCCTGCGGGTTCACGCGCGTGTGCAGATCGTAGAACTGCACGTCCCACCACGTGCGTGCGGGCCCGTTGGAGCCGCGCAGCGTGTCGGCGTGGGTGTAGCGCGTCGTATCCTGCGCCGACGCGATCGATACCAGCGCGAGGCTGGCGACGAGGAAACTCATGGCAGCACGAATACGCGCTCGCCGGCGAACTTGCGTCCTGCGGTGTCCCATGGAAAGAAAATTACCACCCGAAAGGTGACGCGCTCGCCCGTCGCCGCGCGCTCGAGCCACTTGCCCCGGTGCGTCCCGGTGACTCGCGCTTCCTCGCACACGCCCTGCGGCCCGACGACGATGGTCTGCAGATCGAAGTGGATGTCGGGAAAGGCGGCCAGCAATTCCATATAGAAACGTGTTGCCCCGGCATGGCCCTCCCAGCGGCCGCCGTCGGGGAGGACTTCGTACACACAGTCCGGCGTCAACGTCGCGATGAGCCCGGCGATGTCACGCTTGTCTTCGGCAATCGAGTGGGCTTTCCAGAGCTCGCGGATCTCGCCATACAGCTCCGGCGTCACCTCGCGCGCCAGCAGCTCCCGGACGTCCATCGTCAGCCTTGCCAGGGCTTGATCAACTTGATCTCGAGCCCGAGCTGATCGACGATGCGTTGGACGATGAAGTCGACGAGCTCGCCGATATCCTTCGGTCGCTGGTAGAACCCCGGCGCCGCCGGCATGACGACCGCACCCGCTTCCGCCGCCAGCGCCATGTTGCGCAGGTGCACGAGGGAGAGCGGCGTCTCACGCGGCACAAGCACGAGGTTGCGCCGCTCCTTGAGCGTGACATCTGCGGCGCGCTCGATCAGCGACCGGCTGGTTCCATGCGCGATCGCGGCGAGTGTGCCCATCGAGCACGGACAGACCACCATCCCCAGCGTCTTCACCGATCCCGAAGCGGGCTCGGCGCCCCGATCCGCATCGTTGAACAGCCGGACGCAGCCCCAGTCGCCGCCGGTAGCTCGTTTCAGCGCCGCTTCGTCCTTGATCCCGCACTCCTCGGCGAGCAGCCGCCAGCCGTGCGCGGACACGAGCAGCCAGGTCGTCACGTGGTTCGTGGCGAAAACCTCGAGCAGGCGGGCCGCATAGGGCGCGCCCGAGGCACCCGTGATTGCGAAGACGACGGGAGGAGAGCTCGCCACGCTCAGTTTCGGGAACCTCTGCGGCCGGTCACGATGATGATCTCCAGGAAGACATCCTTCCCCGCGACGGCGGCGGGATATTGCAGGCCGGGCTGGTCGAACCGCGGACCAGACTGACCGACGGCCAGGAGGACGCCCGCGAACGCGCTGGCGCTTTCGAGCTGGTCAATGAACGCGGAATCGCGCGCGGGCTGCAGCTTGCCGTTGCGGTCAGGACGCAGGTACTGCATTCCTCCTCTTTGGCCCGTGTCACCCTGAACGCGAAAGAATCTGAACGCCGGCCAGCGGCGCCGGTAAAACGCTTCCAACTGCTCGAGCGACAGGTCGGTGACCCAGCTGCGACCCGTCTGGGCGACGAATCGCGGCGGGTTCTCGTCGAGCCCCACCGCAGCGAACGCGGCATGGCCGCCGGGCCACGGCACGGCGCCCTCCGGAATCGGCACCGCGGCGAGGTCCTGGAAGATCAGCGACAGGAGGTGCTTGCCGCCCTGGACCGGCCGGATCGCCTCGGCAGCCTCCTGGTACCGTCCCATGTTCGACAGCGTGACGGCGAGAAACTCCCGGTAGCGAACGTTCCGAGCGTCGAGCGCCACGGCGCGTTGCGCGTGAGCCAGGGCCGCACCGGTGTCGATATCGAACGCGAACTCCCCGTCACGCATCACCGGCCGCCCGTCCGCGAGGAGACGCGCCTTCCAAAAATGCGCCGCCGCGTCGCCTTCTTGTAGACTGATCGCCCGGTCGAACGCGGCGTTCGCCGATGAGTCGTCATAGGTGCTGTCCACGGCGCATCCATGATCCGGCCCGCAGCTGACGTTTCGCGACCGTCCGAGGATGAACCGCTCGACTCGTCCCAGCAGCACAAGGGCGGCCGGATCATCCGGTTTGGCCTGCAAATACGATTCGATCTGCCCGCGGTATTGCAGGAGCCGGTCATGGCCGATGCGGAAGAATCGCTCGCTCCCAGGCTCCCCAAGCTCGCTGCGCTCCGCACGTGCAACTTGGCGCTCGATGGAGGCCAGCGTTCCCGTCTGAGCCTGGAGAAGGAGGCTCAGTAAGAGAAATGTCACGGTCCAAACATACCCTCTGGCCACCGGCGTCGCGCGGGCGTTAATTCGACCTATACCTCACTTCTTTGCTGAGGCTCCGATGCTTGCACGAGTTCGATCGTTCGCTTTGGGCCTCGCGGCCTTTGTCCCTTCGATCGCTGCACAAGCGCCCGCTACCTCGCAGGCGGCGGCGCTCACGCCACCCATCGCCGCGGTGCGGCCGCACCGCTTCGACGAGCACGGCAATGTGCGCATCGACCAGTACTACTGGCTCAAAGAACGGAGTAATCCGGAAGTCATCAAATATCTCGAAGACGAAAACGCGTACACTAAGGCCGTCATGGCGCACACCGAGGCGCTGCAGGGACGACTCTACGACGAGCTGAAGGGGCGCGTGTTGCAGAATGATCAGTCCGTGCCGTTCCGCGAAGGCAACTACTTCTACTATACGCGGCTCGTGGAAGGGAAGAACTATCCCATCTACGCCCGGAAGCGCGGTTCGGTGAGCGCCCCGGAAGAGATCATGATCGACGCCAACGCGCTCGCCGAAGGAAAAGCGACGTTCCTGATCCGAGGGTGGGATGTCAGCTCCGGGGAGGATCTGCTCGCGTTCGCGGTGGACACCACCGGTGGTCGTGTCAGCTCGATTCGGTTCAAGAACCTGCGCACCGGCGAGATGCTGTCCGACGTCATCCCGCGCGCCATCGGCGGCATCGCCTGGGCCGAGGACAACCGCACGCTGTTTTACACGAAGCCCGATTCCGTGTCCGTGCGACCCTATCAGGTCTATCGTCACAAACTCGGCACACCGGCAGCGACCGATCAGATGGTGTACGAAGACAAGGACGAGACGTATTACGTCGGCGTCTCCAAGACCAAGTCCCGCGCGTACATCATGATTCAGTCGTCGCAAACGATGGCGACCGAATTCAGCTATATCCGTGCTGACCAGCCCGACGCGCCATTCCGCATCCTGATCCCGCGCGAACGTGGGCATGAGTATTCCGCCAACCATTTCGGTGACTACTTCTACATCCTGTCCAACGACCACGCGAAGAACTTCCGGCTCATGCGCACGCCGGTCGCGCGCCCTGGGCGGGACAACTGGGAAGAAGTCATTCCGCACCGTGCCGACGTGCTGCTCGAGGACTTCGAATTCTTCCGCGACTACCTCGTCTTGACCGAGCGGAAGGATGGGCTGGTGCAGCTGCGCGTGCGTCCGTGGACCGGTCAGAACGAGTACTACCTCGACTTCGGCGAGCCCGCCTATCTCGCCTACGTCAGCACCAACCTCGAGTTTGACACCCCGGTGCTGCGCTACGGATACACGTCCTTGACGACACCGTCGTCGACGTTCGACTACGACATGAAGACGCGGCAGAAGACGCTGCTCAAGCGCGATCAGATCCTCGGGGGCTTCGATCCGGCGAACTACGTGACCGAGCGGTTCTACACGATTGCGCGCGACGGCGCGCGGGTGCCGGTCTCGCTCGTGTACCGGAAGGGGATTGCCCGCCCCGCCCCGTTGCTGCTCACCGGCTACGGGTCGTACGGATCGAGCTCGGATCCGACGTTCTCGTCAGACCGGCTCTCGCTGCTCGATCGCGGGTTTGTGTTCGCGATTGCGCACATTCGCGGCGGGTCCGAAATGGGACGCGCCTGGTACGAGAACGGCCGGCAACTCCAGAAGAAGAACACGTTCACCGATTTCATCGACGTCGCCGACGATCTGATCCGGCGCGGCTACACGTCCTCGAATCGCCTGTTTGCGCGTGGGGCGAGCGCCGGCGGGCTCCTGATGGGCGCGGTCGTCAACATGCGTCCCGAGCTGTTCCGGGGCGTCATCGCGGGCGTGCCCTATGTGGACGTCATCACCACGATGATGGACTCGACCATTCCGTTGACAACCGGGGAATACGACGAATGGGGCAACCCGCATGACTCGACGTTCTACCGCTACATGCTGTCGTACTCACCGTATGACAACGTCGAGCGGAAGGCGTACCCGAACCTGCTGATCACGGCCGGTCTGTATGACACGCAGGTGCTGTATGTCGAACCGGCGAAGTGGACCGCCCGACTCCGGGCGATGAAGACCGATAACAACCGGTTGATCCTGCGGACGAACATGGAAGCGGGGCACGGCGGCGCGTCGGGCCGCTACAAGCGCTGGCACGACGTGGCGTTCGAGTATGCGTTCTTGCTCGATCTTGCGGGGTTGGGAGATAAGCCGACTCCCTAACTCTCTATCGCCCGCGGCGGTTCGGTGTGGGGGAGCGTTTCGGGTGCCGGGGGGGCTGCGGTGGCGGAGGCGTGCGCCGTGAGCCGTGCGCTGTGCGCCGGGAGGCATCGGGTTTCCGGCGCACGGCGGACTGCGCACGGCGCACGCTGTTCATAGCACCCGATCTATCAGAGCACCCAGAAACACGACAATACTGACAATCCCATTGGCGGTAAAAAAGGCGGCGTTCAGTCGAGAGAGGTCGCCAGGCCGGACGAGCTGATGCTCCCAGGCGATCAACCCTGCCCCGATCCCCACACCGCCGAAGTACGCCACTCCTAACCCCGCGCCATACCCGAAGGCCACGAGCGCGACGATCGCCATGCCGTGGAGCAGCTTGGCCGCGAAGATCGCGCGCGCCTGTCCCAACCGCACCACGAGCGAGCGCAACCGCTCGGCGCGATCGAACGCCTCGTCCTGCAACGCGTAGAAAATGTCGAACCCGGCGACCCAGCACGTCACGGCCAGCGCGATGACCAGCAGCAGCCACCACGGATCGCTCCAGGCACCCGTGACCGCGACGTAGCCGCCCACCGGCGCGATGGCGAGTGCGCCACCGAGCCAGAGGTGCGTCCAGTCCGTGAATCGCTTCGTGTAGCTGTAGGTGGCGATCCAGATGAGGGCGACCGGCGCGAGCGCCGCGCACAACGGATTCAGCGCCCACGCCGCAAAGAGGAACACCACCATCGCGCCGATCACCGCGGCCCACGCCTGGCTGATCGTCAGACGCCCCGTCGGCAGCTCCCGGCCCTGGGTACGCGGGTTTCTGGCGTCGAGACGGCGGTCCGCGATGCGATTGAATCCCATCGCGACGAAGCGCGCGGCCGTAAACGCCACGGTCACGAGAATCGCCACGCGCCACGTCACCGGCTGCTTGTACGACGCGACGATCACGCCGAGCAGCGCGAACGGCAGCGCGAAGACTGTATGAGGGAGCTTTACGAAGTTGATGTAACGGACCAGAAGGGATTCGCCACCAAACGTCTGGCCTTCGCGCATCTCAGAGCCCAATTCCCAACTCCCTCCACATCGAGTCGACGCGAGCCTTGGTCTCCGCGTCCATCACGATCTTGTTCGGCCACTCGCGCGTGAAGCCTTCTTCCTTCCATTTCCGCGTCGCGTCGATTCCCATTTTCGAGCCGTAGGTGAAGCCGCGACTGGAGTGATCGAGCACGTCGATCGGCCCCATCGTGAAGCGCACGTCGCGCTCGGGATCGATGTGATTGAGCGCGACCCACCACGCCTCTTTGGTGTCGCGGACGTTCACGTCCTTGTCCACGACGACGATCACCTTGGCGAGCGACATCAATCCTTGTCCCCAGAGGCCATTCATCACCTTGTAGGCCTGGCCCGGGTACTGCTTGTCGATGCTCACGAACACCAGGTTGTGAAAAATCCCCTCGGCCGGCATGTGGAGGTCCACGATCTCGGGGATCGTGAGCTTGAGCAGCGGGAGAAAAATCCGCTCCGTGGCGTGGCCGAGGTAGAAGTCCTCCATCGGCGGGCGGCCGACGATCGTGTGCGGCCAGAGAGGATCGTCGCGGAAGGTCACCGCGGTGACGTGCACTTTCGGATAGTAGTCGGCGAGCGAGTAAAACCCCGTGTGATCGCCGAACGGCCCCTCGAGCACCAGCTCTTCACGCGGATCGATGTAGCCTTCGATCACGATCTCCGCTTCCGCCGGAACTTCGAGATCCGACGTCACCGCCTTGGACAGGCGTACCGGCTCGCCGCGCAGGAAGCCGGCGAACAGAAACTCGTCGATCGTGGGTGGGAGCGGGGCCGAGGCAGCATAGATACTCGCGGGATCCCCGCCGAGGGCGATGGCGACGGGCATCTTCTCGCCGCGCTCCGCCATCACGCGCCAGTGCGCCGCGCCCACCTTATGCCGCTGCCAGTGCATCGCCAACGTGTTCTTGCTCAGCACTTGCACCCGGTACATCCCCACATTCCTGACTCCGGATTCCGGATTCCTCGTTATGACTCCACCGAGCGTGATGTACGGCCCACCGTCTTCGGGCCAGCAGATCGGCACCGGAAACTGAGCGAGGTCGACATCCGATTCCTCGATAACGGTACTCTGGCAGGCGGGACGGCCGACCGTCTTGGGTGGGAACTTCGCGATCTCGGCGAGGCGCGGCAGCATCGCGAGCTTGCCGAGCAGGCCCTCGGGCACCTTGAGCGCGATCAATTCTGCGATCCGCGCACCCACGTGGTCGAGGCACTCGACGCCGAGCGCGAGCGACATGCGTTGTTCGGAGCCGAAGAGATTGACGGCCACCGGATACCTGGACTTCCCACCGGTGCGCAGCGTCGGCTGCGTGAACAGCAGCGCCGGTCCACCGCCGGGCGACTTCATGCAGCGGTCGGCGACTTCCGTGATCTCCTTGTCCACCGATACGGGGCGCGTCACCCGGGTGAGGTCGCCGGATTTGTCGATCGCGGCGACGAACTCCCGCAGGTTATCGAGTGCCATAGTGGACCGCGCAGATGCCGCCCGTCAGGCGCTCGAACCCGACGCGCGAGAATCCCGCGGCTCCGAGCCGCTCGGACAGTGCCTCCGGCTCCGGAAATGCGAGCACCGACTCTGGCAGGTAGGTATAGGCGTCTCTATGTTTCGACACGAGCCGCCCGATGGCGGGCAGAATTCGCCGGAAGTAGCAGAGGTAGATCGCGCGCAGCGGCGCGAACCGGGGCGTGGCGAATTCGAGGATGACGAACCGCGCGCCGGGTTTCAGGACGCGGGCCGTTTCGCGGAGGCCCCTGTCGAGGTCGGCGAGATTGCGTACGCCAAATCCCACCAGCGCGCCGTCGAACCGCGCCGCGGGAAAGGGCAGCGCCAGCGCGTCGGCGGCGACCGGAACGGTGCGGGGCGATTTGCCTTTGCCCTGCGCCAGCATCGGAACCACGAAGTCGGCCCCGATCACGCGGCCGCGAAAGCCGCCCTGCCGGGCCAGCTCGGCGGCGAGGTCCAGGGTACCGGCACAGAGATCGAGGTAGGTGCCGTCGGGTTTAGCTTCCCAGCCGAGGCGCGCCACGGCGGTGCGTCGCCAGGACCGATCCACGTTGAGGCTGAGCAGATGGTTGAGGAAATCGTAGCGCGGTGCGATCGCGGTGAACATGTTGCGCACGTAGGCTGCGGAGCGACCCATAGGCGCGAAAGATAGGCCGGACCACCTGAACGCCGCCAGCGATCAGCAGGTGGTGGCGTGGGCAAAGCAGGGTCACGACGCGGCATTCCGCGAGCTCGTCCGTCGCTACGAGCGTCCGGTGTTTTCGCTGCTCTATCGGATGGTGCGCGATCGCGCGCTCGCCGAGGATCTCGCGCAGGAAACGTTCATCAAGGTCCTGAACGGCATCAAATCGTACCGGCCGGAATTCAAGTTCTCATCCTGGATTTTCAAGATCGCGAACAACGCCGCGATCGATCATCTGCGGCGCAAGAGCATCGACACGCTGTCGCTCGATGGCGCGCCCAGTGCCGAGACGCCCGACCAGGTCCGCGCGACGTCGTTGCAGTTGGGCGACCGCGCGGAGAGTCCGCTCGACGAAGTGGAGAGCCGCGAGCTTGGGACGGCCATCGAGCGGGCCATCGCCCGGCTGCGGCCCGAGTACCGGTCGTGCATTCTGCTACGCCACGTCGAGGGCTATTCCTACGAGGAAATCGCCGAAACGCTGGATCTGCCCCTGGGAACGGTCAAAACCTATATCCATCGGGCCCGTAATGAATTGCGTGGTTATCTCGACGATCGCCGGGAGTGAAACCAGAGCCGAAACCGGGCCGTAGGAGACCCAATGACTGACATCTCCATGCATCTCAATACCGATGAAATCGAGCTCTGGGCGCAGGGCCTCCTGCCCGCCGCCCGGGCCATGCATCTCGCCGATTGCTCGCTCTGCCGTGTCGAAGCCGAACGTGAACGGAAGGTGATTCTCCAGCTGGTCCAGCTTCCGAAGTTTGCGCCGAGCGCTGGGTTTGCTGATCGGGTGATGGCGCAGGTGAAGGTTCACGCGCCATCGGGCGACTGGACGGCGTAGGCCAGCAAGGTGCAGCGAATCGAAAACAGTAGGGGCGCAGCGTGCTGCGCCCCTACATGTTTTGTTTTACCTACCGCGCCCTCGTTCGAGCCTCATCGTGCCGTACCGTAGCGTATCCGTTGATACGTTCGCACAATCCGTGGGTCGCGCATGGACCAGCGCACGAGGCTCTGGCACAGGCCAATCGGCGTCCGAATACGCGATGACCCTCCCACGGAGATCACGGCCCCAACGATAGAGACGCATATTCACTGAGTTGAACACGTCACTCCAGGTCATCGTGATGCTGCGCGAGCCGGTTGGCACCCAAGACGCCCGTCCCCACCAGGTCGGTGGTCGGATCAACAACCCGCCTTCTGCATATGTCGAATCGAGGCGAATGCGTTGCGGCACGACCGCGGGAAGTGCTCGGCGGAATTCATCCCCGCCCGGAATCCACCGACCAAAATCAAGCTCATAACACCCAGCGAAATTCTGCGTGTACTGCGGCTTTGCGACTGGAGCCTCGGAGTCCGCGACGGCCCATACCGACGTAGCAAAGATGGTGAATGATGTCAGGAGGATTGGACCGCCCGTTCGTACCAGCCACTGCCTCGGCCCCACGTGACCTGACTCGGGAAAAACAGAAAGTGTCCATGCGAAGGTCAGGATGAGCGGAATCGCGCACGCTAGCCCAACAAGGGAGACAAAGGCACCTTCGGTATCCAGGTACCACGACCAGTACGGAAAAGGAAGGAGGAGGCTCACAAGACCCAACGGCAGCAGACTGAAGCCCAGGTAGAGCATCCACCGCGCGCGAGTCATCCGGTAGGTAATCAGGAACAACGGCGCCGTCAGCACCATCCAGACGCCCAGGACGCGCGTGGCATACGGCGGCCCAAACCACCACATCGAGACACCAAACGCGAACAACATCGCGAATGCGATGATCGCCAGCAGCCACCGCCAGCTCATGCTCGCACCTCCGCCCCCACACTCAGCCCAAGCGTCCGCATCGCACTCCCGTCCCGCACCGCGATCTCTACGGTACCCCCGGAACCCGTAAACGCTACCAGCTCCCCGGGTGCGACATCCGCAAAGGTCCGTCGCAGTGGCCCCGCGTCTACTCCGCCCACGTGAATGCTCGCTCCTGGCTTCAGGGCGTTCGGCGTAATGTTCGAGATCAGCGTCCCGAACCGATCGACGTACACCACTTCACCCACGACGGCGTCTCGCTCGGTGGTCGGGATCGGCAAGGGCAGCTGGAGCGGATCGGTAATGGCCGTGCCCAGCGACTCGAACGATCCTCCGTTCGCCAGCACGCCAGCGGCGGGCGCAAAGACGTCGCGGCCATGGAACGTGGGCGCTGCTTCAGGAAGCACGGGGATGGAGATGAACGTGGCATTCATGGACAGGAACGAGAGCAGCCCGTTATCCGGTGCCAGAAAGTACCGACCATGTCGCGTTGCCCCGAGCACCCTGCGATCTGTTCCCACCCCGGCGTCGACGACGGCGACGTAAATCGTGCCTTCGGGAAAGAACATCCAGGTCCGACTGAGGAGGTATTGAGCGGCGCGCACGTCGCCCGGCGACACGTCATGGGTGATATCGACCAGTGTCGCAGTGGGAGCGTACGTCGAGAGCACGCCCTTCATCTCGGCGATGTAACTGTCGGCTGTGCCGAAGTCGGTGAGCAGCGTAATGATCGCCATGGTCTAGACCCTGACGGTACGCCACCGCCCGCCTTTCCAGAAGAGGATCATCGCGATGCCGCGTGAGATCGCGGTGACGCTCAAGGCCAGCCAGATCCCCAGCAGCCCGAACCGTCGCGACCACCACGCGGCGAGCGGAATGCGCATCGCCGTGAGCGTGGTGCTCACGACCTGCGGCCAGAACGTGTACCCCGCGCCCGCCAGCGCCCCTTCCAGAATCAGCTCGAAGCTCTGGCCGATCTGGGCGAATGCAATCACCCGCAAATACAGCACACCGTCGGTAATGACCTGGGGATCGCGCGTGAACAGCGCCACCAGTTGTCCGGGAATAAGCAGAAAGGCGATGGCCGTCGTCACCGTGACCGCGAGGCAATAACTCACCGTGAGACGCACGGCCTCCCGCGCCCGGGTCTCCTGCCCCGCGCCGAGGTTCTGGCCGACGAGCGCGCTGGCGGCCAGCGCGAAGCCGCTGATCGCGATGAAGCCGAGCCCTTCCATTTTATGACCCACGCCGAGCGCGGCGAGCGCCGCGGTGCCAAATCGCGACGTGAACCGCGTGAGCCACATGTAGATCACCGAGAGTAGCACACCCGCAAGCGACAACGGCGCCCCGATACGAATGATCGTCGGCAGGGCGCGCCAATCGGGCGCGCTGATGCGGAGCAAGCCCCGCCGCAACGCGATGACGAGCCCGAGCAGGAAGCCGCCGCCGCGCACCATGACGGAGGCGAGGGCGGCTCCTTCGACGCCGAGCCGGGGGAACGGACCAAGGCCCATGATCAGCAGGGGATCGAGCAGAATCGACACGCCGACCGAGCCCGCGAGCATCAGAAAGGGCGTCCGCGTATCGCCAGCGGCGCGGAACGTGGCCTCGATCGCAAAGAACCCGAATACGAGCGGGGCGCCGAGCAGCCAGGTCGAGAGGTACGCATGGCCGAGCGTGGCAACGTCGGGCGGCACGCGCATGACGCGAAACATCGGGCCCGCCACCGCCCACCCGATGATGCTGACGGCCAGGCCGGCACCGAGCGCATACGCCACCGCGGCCGCCGCGGCTCGTGCGGCGCGATCGGGAAATCCTTCGCCATGACGCCGCGCCGCGACCGCAATCAATCCGATCTCCACCATCTCGCCGAGACTGAGCGCGACCCAGATGTAGAACCCCGCGGTGGAAACGGCCGCCAGGGCGGCCGGCCCGATGAGGCGGCCCACCCAGATGCTGTCGATCAGATTGAAGGAGAAGTGGCACGCCATCATCGCGACGGCGGGCGCCGCGAGCCCCAGGACGACCGGCCGCAGCGGGCCGGTCGTCAGCGAGCCGGCGACCTGCTTAGCGGGCGTAGCGTGCTACCAGCACGAGCGCGTCATCGTTGTCCTTTGCGTGCCGGGTCATGACGAAGTCGGCGATCTCCTGCGGCGACTTGGAGAGCACGAGGGACTCCGCGAACCCGTCCTTGATGCCGTCGGAGTGCAGAATCACGGTATCGCCCAGGGCGAGCGGCACGGAGCGCGTCGTGGGATGCGGCTGTTCGGCGCCGATGAATCCTGCGTTCGGGACGAGCGTGATGCGCGACGGGCGGTTGCCGACATCGGCACGCAACAGGACGCCGCCGACGTTGCCGACACCGAGCCAGGCCATCGTCGCCGCTTGCGGATCGAGATAGGCCAGGCCGAGGACCACGCCGCGCAACCCGACCAGCGCATCGTGGCAGCGGCGCACGAGATCGATGAGCGGCTCGCGCGAGTAGCGGTCCAGTGCGCCCACGGCGGCGTGCGCGGCGGAGGCGGCCTGCTGGCCGTGCCCCAGCCCGTCCACGACGGCGATGAGCGTCCCCTTACCGACTCGCTTGATGAGGCTGAGATCGCCGGACTCAGACTGCCCCTGGAGCGGCAGCGTGGCGAACGCCGTTTCGATCTTCAAATGGCCCGCCGCCACTTCTTCATCGTGATGGTGGTGCCGTGGCCCACGACCGAATCGACTTCGAACTCGTCCATCAACCGCTTGGCGCCGGGGAGCCCGGCGCCCACGCCGTGCGACGTGGAGTAGCCGTACTGCATCGCGCGCTCGATGTCCGGAATGCCGGGGCCCTGATCGACGGCGACGATCGAGACGCCCTGGCGGTCGCCGTTCTGGACGAGACTGAGGGTGATCTCGCCCTTCTTGGCGTACATCAGGATGTTGCGGGCGATTTCGGAAATGGCGGCGGCAATGACAGTCTGTTCGCCGCTGGAGAATCCTGCGACGGCGGCTAATGCGCGGCCTTGCTGTCTTGCTTCAACGACATCAACGTCCGCGGCAATCGGCAGACGCAGCTCATCACCCACGGGGCGGGCCGCTCGGGGGTCGCCGGGATTTGTCGAACGCGCCTCCCCCCAACCCGCCCTTGGTGCGGCCGTCGAGGAAGGCGAGGCCTTCCTCGAGGTCGAGCACCGTGGCGACGCCCTTGAGCGTGAGTCCGAGCTGCACCATCGCGAACGCCACGTCGGGCTGGATGCCGACGATGACCGTTTCTGCGCCGCGTAAGCGCGCCATGTGCGCGATGTCGCGCAGGGTTCGCACCGCGAACGAATCCATCACGTCCAGCGCGGTGACGTCCACGATGACGCCGCGGCAACGCGACCGCCCGACCTGGGCGATCAGCGCTTCGCGGAGATGGGAGAGATCGGCGTCTGTGAGGGCGGACTGAATCGAGGCAATGAGATATTGCCCCTGCCGCAGAATCGGTACTTCCACGGCGACCTCCGGCTAACGCTGGGATTCTGGAGCGATTTCGCGGACCTGCGTCGTCGGCGCAGCGCGATCGGCGAGCAAGCGCTCCGCCTCTTCGATGCCTCCCTGCAGGTCACCGACCGTGGCCATTTCGCTCAGGTCGACGCCGATCGTCACGAGCGTCTGCGCGATTTCGGGCGACAGGCCGGTGACGATGACCGTGGCGCCCAACAGGCGCGACGCTTCGACCGTCTGCACCAAGTGGTTCGCGACACCGGAGTCCATGGCCGCCACACCGGTCACGTCGATCACGACGACCTTGGCACGGTTCGCGCGAATCGCACGCAACAGCTGTTCGGTCAGCTGCCGGGCGCGCTGCGGATCGATGACGCCGATGATGGGCAGAATCAGCAGCCGCTCGCGCACCTGCAGCACCGGCGTGGACAGCTCCCGGATGGCTTCCTGTTGCTGCCGGATGATGCGCTCGCGCTCCTCTACGAATCCGACGGCCACCGTGTTCGCGATGCGGTTCGCCGCGGGCTCGTAGCTGTCGAGAATCCGGTTCAGTTTTTCGACGTTGTCCTGGTACTTGGTGAACAATGAGCGGGCGAGCACGTCACGCAGGAGGAGCACGATGCCGACGACTTCGTCTGTTTCGACGCCTCGCGGAATGATGCGCTCCGACAGTCGCCGCGAGTACGCCTGCAGGGCCTCGAAGGTCCCTGTCTCGAGCGCTTCCACGTAGTTGTCGTAGACCGCGGTGGCTTCGGCGAAGATTTCCTCTTCCGTCATCGCCGTCAGCAGCTCCGCGCGTGTGATGCGGCGCGCCCATTCCTCGCGCAGCTGCGTGCGGTTCTGTCGCAGGTGCGCGACGAGCTCGCGCAGCAACCCGGCCGACGACTCGGACAGCGCTTGGGGATCAGACACCCGGGTCGATACGCTCATGCTTTTCTTGGTATCCATGGCTCCTAACCTAGTGGTGGCCACTTAGGGAGCAAGGCCCACAGCCCTGCTCTTGCGGCGTTCCTTGGTCTCGTACAATGCGACATCGGCTGCGTTTAGTAGTGCTTCCACGGTCTCACCGTGGCCGGGGTAGACGGCCACCCCCACACTGATCGACAGGTTCGGCTTCTCGGCGTCGGTGGCCAGCCGGTCGGCCACCCCGCGCGCCACGTGCCAGGCGGCCGCCTCCCCGGTCTCGGGGAGCACGAGCGCGAATTCGTCGCCTCCGAACCGGGCTGCCGTATCCGTGGCGCGGCAGGATCCGAGCAGCGCCTCCGCCACGCGCCGGATCGCCAAGCTGCCGGCGAGGTGTCCGTGGCGGTCGTTGATCTGCTTCAGGCCGTCGAGATCCAGCAACACAACCGCGAGCGGCTGTCCGGTGCGGCGCGAGCGCCGGATCTCGGACTCGAGGGACTGCGTCAGCTGGCGGTTATTGGCGAGCCCCGTCAGCGGATCGGTGACGGCGAGCTGCTGCCACGTCCCCTGGATATCGCGCTGCGACGCGACCGCGGCTGCGAGCACGAGACTCGTTACCGCAGTGATGCCGGTCCACACCTGCAGCAGCACCAACGACTCGTTGGTCGCGTAGACGGAGAACGGGCCGACGCCGGACAACGTCCGCGAAATCGCGATCGCCGACACGATCAGCATCGTGGTCGCGGCCTCGCGGGGGCCAAAGCGAAACGCCACCCAGATCATCACCGGCCAGAGCAGGACGGTCAGCGGGTAATGCCGCGTCGGGAACGCGCCGCCGAACAGCGCCAGCGTGACCAGCGCGGCGACGACCGCGAGCGCGACTGCCTCGACGACTTTTTGCTCTGTCCACCCCGGGCCGAGTTTGACGCCGATCCAGAGAATCAGCGCCGGTGCGATGACCATGTCGCCGACTGCGTCACCCAGCCACCACGTCAGCCAGACGC
This sequence comes from Gemmatimonadota bacterium, assembly GCA_003223395.1. Lineage (GTDB taxonomy): Bacteria > Gemmatimonadota > Gemmatimonadetes > Gemmatimonadales > GWC2-71-9 > 20CM-2-65-7. The sequence continues at coordinate 51,338 of QHUZ01000026.1, forward strand.
GCGGGGCATCCGTCACCGAGACGAGACCGCCCAGCGCGAGTGACGCGACGCCAATGGACGCCGCGACCGTGGTGCTGACGATTGCCGCGAGCAGTGTGAACCGGATGATGTCGCGCACGCGGTCGAACACCCGCCCCCCGCGCGCGAAGCGGTTGACCAGGTACGCCGCGAGCAACCCTTCCATTGTATTGCCGACCGCGATGCCGATCGACGGGAACACCGCGCCGGTGGTGGTGATATTCGCGAAGAAGGCGCCAGCGAGGATCGCGGGCCAGACACCATACCCGAGCAGCACGAACGCGGCGAGCGCGATGCCGGCGGGCGGCCAGATCGTGGTCACCGAGCTGTTGATGTATGCGAATCGCAGGCCGAGCTTCGCGGCGAAGTAGTAAACCGCGGCCAGCCCGAACAGCAGCGTCACCCGACGGACTGACTGCCTCATCCGGCCTACGCTAAAAGAGCGATTCGTCATGAATCACCTAATCCCCCCGATTTATGCCCTAGTTCCCGTCCCGCAATAGATTACGCCCCAAAGGGGGGGGGACCGTGCCCTGGGTCACTCGCCGTCTGGAGCGTAGGGTCTCGTCCGAGCGTAGGCGCGCCTTGGATAGGCGACGAGGGGTCGCCGTCCGACTGACGCAGCGGGAGCAGGAGATCAGGGAGCTGATCTCGGCGGGACTCGGCAACAAGGACATTGCGCGGCGGCTGCGCATCTCGACGAATACGGTGAAGAGCCATGTGCACAACATGCTCGGCAAGCTCGCGGCGCTTACTCCGCCCGATCGGCGGCGGTCCGGAAACCGCCGCGGTCGCGGCGTGAGTCGGCGCTCCGCTCAGTTCAGCGGCTGAGGTCCTGGCGGGCACTTCCCGCAGGAAGCGTTGAAACACCGGATTGCGAGGATAGCGCGCGGCGAGTCCTTCGACATAGCCGCGCGCTTCCCGCTCCAGGACGTCGCGCCCGGCGGCATCGCGCGCGGCCTCACGCAGCAACGCCGCGGCCAGCACCCATGTGCTCTCGACGCGCGCCAGATCGCCGTCATGCGCCGCACGGCGCATGTAGCGAATCCCACGTTCCGCGTTGCCGCCGCCCAAACCGATGAGGCGGGCAAGAAAGCGGGCAAACGCGCCCGCGCGCGCCAGCCCGTAGTCGTAGACGCCCAATCCCAGATAGCAATCCGTGCACGAAGAATCCGCCGCGAGCAGCCGCCGATAGATGTCGCGCATCGCCTTCGCGTCCTTCGCCGCGCTGAAGCCGTGCCCATGCTCCTCGCGCTGGCGCGCCCGATAGCCGAGCGCCGTGGCCAGCCAGAAATCCGCGCCGGCGCCCGACGCGCGCGCGCGCGCGATCGCCACGCCGAGGAGCGAGTCGATGCGCTGCAGCGCAAAGTCGGCGGAGTCCAACGCGGATGCCCACCAGATGTAGGCGCCCGCCTGGAAGACGACCGGCGCGGGATCGGCGGGTTCGTGGGCGGCCAATGCCGCGAAGTAGCTCGCCGCGCGTTCGAAATCTCCGCCATACAGCGTGTCGAGACCGCTGCGCAGGGCTGGGCGTGGCGTGCCCTGGAGCGCCAGCAACGCGATCGCGACGAGCGCCGGCACGTCAGCGCGGCGCCGTGATCGGAATGGCGGGAGCGAGCCCTGCCGTGCGTGTAATGACCGTCCGGGCCAGCTCGCGCAGCGCCACACCGGCCGGCGACTCCGGCTGGCTCACGACAATCGGCTCGCCGCGATCGGCGAGCTCCGCCATGCCGGCCTGTAAGGGAATCTGTCCCAGCAGCGGCACGCCCAGCTCGGCGGCCAGGCGGCTGCCGCCGCCCGCCAGGAAGATATTGGACCGCGCGTGGCAATCGGGGCACACGAAGTAGCTCATGTTCTCGACGATGCCGACGACGCCGACGCCGACACGCTCGAACATCTTGGCGCCGCGCAGCGAATCGCCCACGGCCATCTCCTGCGGCGTCGTCACGATCAGCGCGCCATGCAACCGGACGATCTGGGTAAGCGAGAGCTGGGCGTCGCCGGTGCCCGGCGGCAGGTCGACGAGAAAGTAATCCAGTTCGCCCCACGCCACGTCGTGCATGAACTGCGTGATGATCTTCATGATGATCGGGCCGCGCCAGATCGCGGGCGCGTCGCGCTCCACGATGAAGCCGAGCGACATCAGCTTCACGCCGTGCGCCTCGAGCGGCTGGATCTTCCCGCCCTGGACTTCCGGCTTACCGCTGAGGCCGAACATGCGGGGGATGTTGGGCCCGTAGATGTCCGCGTCCATCAGGCCGACCCGGTGGCCGTCGCGCGCCAGCGCCGCGGCGAGGTTCGCCGACACGGTCGACTTCCCGACGCCCCCTTTGCCGCTCGAGATCGCGAGAACCTTGCCGAGTGACGGCAGTTCGTCCGGCGTCGGTGGGGCTGGAGGAGCGGCGGCCGGACGGACCGACGGCCGGGCGGCCGGTTGGGAACCGCCATCGGCGGAATCCACCACGTTCATCTTCACACCCGTCACGCCCGGAACACCCTCGACCGCTTTGCGCGCCTGGCGCGCCAGCGAGCCGGGATCTTCGCGGGTGAGCACGAAGGTGAATGTGACCGTGCCGGCGGAGTCGACGACGATTTCCTTCACCATGCCGGCCGCGACGATATCACGGCCGTGACGCGGATTGATGATGCCGCCCAGCGCCTGCTCGACGTCGGTTTTGATCTTCTCTGCACTCACACGGACCTGCCGTTGGCGAGGAACGCTCGTGCCGCGCTCAGCACTTTCTCCTCCACCTCCGCCATGGTGCCCGGCAAGGAGGCGCCCGCCGCCCGGTGATGGCCGCCGCCACCGAATTGATGGGCGAGCGCCGCGACGTCTACTTCGCCCATCGACCGGAACGAGACCTTGATGCGACCATTGCCGATGTGCCGGAACAAGAGCGCCATGCGGACGCCGGCAATCGAGCGCGGAAATTCGACGATCCCATCGAGGTCGTCGGCGGTCACCTCGTGGCGACGGAGCGCGTCCGGGGGTACGCTGACCCACGCCAACCCGACCTCCGGCTCCACGACCAGCGTCTGCAGCACTTCCGCGAGCAGTCGCACGCGGCCTTCGGGCGCGCTGGCGTAGACCGAAGCATAGATGGCTTCGGGATCGACGCCCTGCTCGAGCAGCGCCGCCGCGACGCGCAGCGCGCGGGCCGTGGTGTTGGAGAAGCGGAATCCTCCCGTGTCGGTCAGCAAACCGACGTACAGCGCCTGCGCCACCTCCGGCGTGAGCGGCCAGCCGGCCACGCTGGCAAGATCGAACACGAGCTCGGCCGTCGCAGTCGCCTCCGGCGCGATGAGGGAGGGGCCGGGGGGCAGCTTCACCGGACCGACATGGTGATCGATGCAGACGAGGGGTGGGGGCGGCTGTCGCTTGTTGATCACAGCCGCCAGGTTGCCCAGCCTGCTGAGGTCTCCGATGTCCAGCGACGCGACCATATCGGCGCGCTCGATCTCACGCACCGCGCGGTCGCTCGCATCGGCGCCATCGGGAATCATGAAGTGGAAGCGCTCGGGGATCTCGGTGGGATTGGCGATCGTCACCGACACGCCGCGTCCGCGCAGCAGATGCCACAACCCGATCTCGCTGCCCACGCCGTCGCCATCGGCGTTGACGTGCGTCGTCAAAACGACATGGCTGGCACTGGTGAGCGCCTTCGCCACGTCGCGCGCCGCCTGGGCACGATCCGGCGGAACGGGAACGCCGTTCGGGTTCATTGCGGGGAAGATAATCGCCTCGTATCCGGCGCCGATCTAGCTCCTTTGGTCGTGTTTTCGCTCGGCGCCGGTGCTGCTCAGGGTGTTACCGGCGCGGCGGCTGGCCTCGCGGCCCACCCCCCCCACCACCACCCATGCTCGGCGGGGGCCCGCCCGCACCACCCGCCAGCTCGCGCTGGAGGCGGCTGTGCTTGCGGCTGTATCCAAAGTAGATGGTGAATCCGATCAGCAGCCAGACGATCAGCCGGATCCACGTATCGGCCGGCAGCGTCGCCATCAGCCCCAGGCAGCAGACCACGCCGGCGATCGGCACGAACGGCACCCACGGGGTCCGGAACGGCCGATCGAGATCGGGACGCTTCTTACGGAGAATCCACACGCCGGCGCAGACGAGGACGAAAGCGAGCAACGTGCCGATGTTCACGAGCTGGCCAAGCAGCTGCAGCGGCAGGAGCCCGGTCGCGAGCCCCACCGCGATGCCTGTGTAGATCGTCGACAAATATGGAGTGCGGAACTTGGGATGCACCCTTCCCGCCCAGCCGCCGAGCAGGCCGTCGCGCGACATCGAGTAGAACACCCGCGACTGGCCGAGCAACATCACGAGGATCACCGAGCCGAGACCCAGCACGGCGCCGACGTCCACGGAGATCCGAACCCATTCCGGCGCGCCGACGTGCTTCATCGCGTACGCCATCGGGGCGGCGTAGTCGGGCGGCGAGGAAGTCTGCAGGGCGAGGAGTTCTTTGTAGTTGACCATGCCGGTGAGCAGCGCCGACACGATGACGTACAGCAATGTGCAGACGAAGAGCGAGCCGAGAATGCCGATCGGCATATCCTTTTGCGGATTCCGCGCCTCCTGCGCCGCCGTCGAGACGGCGTCGAATCCGATGTAGGCGAAGAACACCAGCCCCGCGCCGCGCAGGATACCGGAGATCCCGTAGGTGCCCCACTCGCCGGTGTTCGGCGGGATGAGCGGCTTCCAGTTGGCGCTGGTGATGTGAGTCAAGCCCACCGCGACGATCAAAAAGATGATGGTGAGTTTGAGCAGCACGATGAAATTGTTGACCTTTGCCGATTCCTTGATGCCGATCACCAGGATCGTGGACATCACTGCCACGACGAACACTGCGGGCAGGTTGATGATGGCGCCCGTGAGGTTGAGTCCGGTGTGCGCGCATCCCGCGATGGCAGCCTGGACGTTCGCGGCCGTGCACCACGTGGTCGGCGCGGCCGTGAGCCCCGCCGGAAGCTTGAGACCGAAATTGCCCAGCAGGCTCACGAAGTGGCCCGACCAACCTACCCCCACAGTTGCGGCACCGGCGGCGTACTCGAGCACGAGATCCCAGCCGATGATCCAGGCGACCAGCTCACCCATGGTCGCGTACGAGTATGTGTACGCGCTGCCCGCGACGGGCACGGCGCTCGCCATCTCGGCATAACACAGGCCCGCGAAGGCGCAGGCGATGCCGACCAGGATCATGGAGATCCACACGGCGGGTCCCGCGTACTGCGCCGCCGCCTGGCCGGTGAGCACGAAGATGCCGGCGCCGATGATCGCGCCGATGCCGAGCGTGATCAGGTTGAGCGGCGTGAGCGCCCGTTTCAGCTGGTGCTCGCCCGCCTGGTCAGCCTCGGCGCGCAGGGTCGCGATGGATTTGGTAGCCCACAAATTCATGCCGGACTCCGTTCAGGGGGGTGACGAATCGACGGCACGGACCGACCCAAGGTTCGCCCGTGCCGGCGATCTGTCAATAGAGACGAAGGTTAGACCAGAGTCACCGGGCTAGAACGCGAGCCGAACACCGAGCGACCATGACCGCGGGAGCGGGACCGTTCCCGCATCGGAGATGTCTGGTGATAGACCGAGTGAGTCGAACGCTTTCGCGTAACCGCCGGCCTCGGGGTCGCCGCCGGAGTAGCGCGTCCAGGTTGCGAGGTTGCGCCCGGCGAGCGTGATCGATGCCGCACGAGCTCCGATCAGCGCCGCGGCGGTCGGCGGCACGTCGAACGCCACGGCGATCTCACGCAGCTTGAGGTAGTCAGCATCTTCGTAATACTGGAGCACAGGATCTCCCATGCCCGCGACCGCGATTGCTTGCTGCTCGAGCGGCGTGGATCTGTCGTACCGTTGCCGGCAAACCGGCAAACCGGCGCACCGCCACCAGCCGATTGCATTGAACAGGCTCTGTCCGGCGCGATAATCGAGGGTCAACGACGCATGCCAGCGCGTGCCGACGCGCCATGAGGACGTGAGCGCCGCGCCTTGTGTCGGAAACGGAGTGCCTGCCCACTTCAACGATGAGCTGATGGCAACTTCACTGCGCACGATGATCCCGTCACCATTCAAATCCGTCCAGCCGTCGAGGGAGCGCCCCCAATAGCCGCCCGCCGGGTATTGTGGCATGGTTGAGAGAGCGGGTGAGCCGCTGGTGACACGATTGCGGTTGCCCCAAACCGAAAGCTGCGCCGTCCAGCCAAAGCCTGGGCGCTCAAACACCGACCCGGCGAACGACGCCGCGATGCCGCGATTACTGAGCTTAGTATCTGGAATGTAAGCGGCGGCTGGGCCAGGAAAACCATAGTACGCATAGCGATTTGCGGTCGAGCGCGAGTCATACACGCTCACCTGACCATTCACACGACCGCCGAATAACGCCGATGCTGCCCCCAGCTCGAAACCGGTGGTCCGCTCAGGCGGCATCACCCATGAGAAGACGTCCGAGGACTCGTGCGCCGGAGCCGGCAGGCCGAGCGCCGAGCCGTACGCCGCTCGAAGCTGCAAGCGGCCAACAGCGCCATGCTCGGACGTTCGCGCGAGCCAGCTAACGGCCACGCCTCCAGACGTGTTGTGCAAGACGAGATTCGAGTAGTCGTCATGCCGCACGTTCGCGGACGCATTGAAGCGCTCCCCCAGTGCCATGTCTTCGGCGAGATACCACGCCGTCAAGGTGCGCCATCTCGCTGATGTGGACGACTCACAGGGTCTGTTCACGCCGCAGTAGATGACCTCATCCAAGTCCAGACGGTAGCCGAGCCGCTCCGTGCCCACCGTCGTGGTGAATCGCGCCTTTGGCCAGGGTTGGGCGACAGCTGAGACACTCAGTTGCGTGGTGCGCTGCCGAATGTGCCGGGTGCCGACGGCAAGCTGACTGGGCAACGAGGACGCTTCGGCATCGCTCGTCACGGCATCAGTCGCCCGCTGACCTTGCAGGTGCAGCCAGGGGAGCGGATCGGCGCGAAAACTGAGCGCCCACACCGTACGCCTAGTCTTCTGTGTACGCGGCCTTCGTTCGTATAGCGTGCCCAGCGAATCCCAGGAGAACGCCGCGCCGTCGCTCGGGCCGAGGAGAGCGTCACGTATGGGTTCATAGAGCGGGAGACCCAACGTGCTCCGGACGCGGTCGGCCATCGCCCCGATCTCGAGGAACGAGACAGGCCGTACGGTGGCGCTGCCGCGCAGGTTGGCGGCTGAGTAGTCGTTCGCATTCATCGGGAGCACCGGCATGGCATACGCACTGCCATCGCCGTCGAGATCTCCCGCCAGATGGACCGCGCCCCACGGACGCCCACCACTCGCGCTCAAGCCGGCGCGACGGTGGAACGGTGTCGCAAACGGACTGCGGGCTGCGAGCGGATTGAAGGACTGCGCGTAGTCCTGAACACACTCACCGGCGGCTTGATTGGTAAGGGCACAATAGCCGCCACGCATCTGCGGATTGGTATTGTTCGTATCTACCGCGCCGTAATTCGTTGGCCAGCGGCCAGTGGGTGACGACACAGTCGCGCGTCCGTACGCCTCCCAGTGCAACGGGCCGGCTGTAGCACGCTTCATCTGAATGAGAATGACACCCGCCGCCGCGCCTGGACCGAACAAGGCGACCGATGTCGGGGCGCGCAGCACCTCGATGGACTCGACGTCTTCGACATTGATGTCGTCAAGCCGCAGGGGGCCCGGCCCGTCGACGGGCAACGCCGTCGCATCCTCGGCAGCATCGATGCGAATACCATCGAGGAGAACGAGCGGCGCGGCGCTACCGAGCACGGTGTGCCGGGCAGCGAACCGGATCTGCGAACCGGCACCCGTCAGCCCAGAACCGGGAATGACCAGCAAACCGGCTACTCGGCTGGCGAGCACTTCGGTGATCGACTGGGTGCCGTGCTCGCGAACGATGCCGGCGACGTCAATCACGGTGCGATCGGCTGTGGCTGGTGGTTGTACGCTCAGCGTCTGGAGCAGCAGCGGCAGAAAAAACATCGAGCCTCCGTCGGCACGGAGCAGACTACAAGCTGTAGTTCGGCGCCTCGCGCGTGATCACCACATCGTGCGGATGCGATTCCCGCAGCCCCGCCGTGGTGATGCGGATGAACTCGGTCTCGTTCCGCAGCGCAGCGATATCGCATACCCCGCAATACCCCATTCCGCTCCGTAGCCCGCCGACCATCTGAAAGACGACGTCGGCGACCGGGCCGCGGTAGGGGACTCGTCCCTCGATCCCCTCCGGGACAAGCTTCTGCAGCGAGACCTCACCCTCCTGGAAATAGCGGTCGGCCGAGCCCTCTTCCATGGCCGACAAGCTGCCCATCCCGCGGATGACCTTGAACCGCCGCCCTTCGAGCAGGAACGACTCGCCCGGACTCTCCTCGGTCCCGGCCAGCATCGACCCCATCATGACGCTCTCGGCCCCGGCGGCCAGTGCCTTGACAGCGTCACCGGAATACTTGATGCCGCCGTCGGCGATCACCGGGATGTCGCCGGCGCCCCGCACCGCGTCCACGATGGCGGTGATCTGCGGGACCCCGATGCCGGTAACGACGCGGGTCGTGCAGATCGACCCGGGTCCCACGCCGACCTTCACGGCATCGACGCCGCGCTCGACGAGCGCGCGCGCGCCCGCTTCGGTCGCAATGTTGCCAGCGACGAGCTGCGCCCCGGGGAAGGCCTCGCGCAAACACGCGACGGTGTCCAGCACACCCTGGCTGTGGCCGTGTGCCGAATCCACGACGATCACGTCACACCCGGCATCGAGCAGCGCCTGGGCGCGCGCGCGCGCGTCCTGCGTGCCACCGACCGCCGCAGCGACGCGCAGCCGGCCATGCTGGTCCTTGTTGGCCTCGGGATATTGGCGCCGCTTGAAGATGTCTTTGATGGTGATGAGACCCTTCAACAAGCCCTGCTTGTCGACGACCGGGAGTTTTTCGATGCGGTGTTTGGCGAGAATACGCTCCGCTTCGTCCAGCGTGGTGCCGACAGGCGCGGTCACGAGCTTCTCTTTAGTCATCACGTCGCGGATCGGCCGGTCGAGCTCGCGCTCGAACTGCAGGTCGCGATTCGTGATGATGCCGACCAGTTTCCCCGCCCCATCCACGATCGGCACGCCGGAGATCTTGAAACGCATCATCAGCTGTTGGGCTTCGCGCAGCGGCCGGTCGGGGCCGAGGGTGATCGGGTTCATGATCATGCCCGACTCGCTGCGCTTGACGCGATCCACCTCAGCGGCCTGCCGGTCGATCGGCATGTTCTTGTGGATCACGCCGATCCCACCCAGCCGCGCCATCGCCATCGCCATCTCCGATTCGGTCACGGTATCCATGGCCGCGGCGACGATCGGGATGTTCAGGGGGATGGCGCGCGTGAAGCGGCTGGCGACAGCGACGTTGCGGGGATGTACCGTCGAATGACGGGGCACGAGCAGGACGTCGTCAAAGGTGAGGGCGACGTCGGGTCGGAAGGTTCCCATCTCGGAAGTTACTGGGGGGGCTTCGTTTCCTCAACCTGTTTTTCAGGAGTGGGCGTCGCGCCTTGCTTCTTCGCCTCTTCCACCGCGGCTTTCCCGGCCGCGGCCAGGCCCTCGAAGAACCGGCCTGCCTTTCCGACCGCGTCCATCGTCCCCCGAATGATGGTGATTGGGACCCGTCCGGCACGCATCGTGTCTTCCAGCGTCTCCGCGACCTTCTGGAACGCGGGAGCCCCGGCGGCCCGTTGCGAGTACTTCGACTCGAGGAATTCGATGTAGTCGAGCACCTGATACGCCTGCTCGTCCGGCATGACATCGAGCTTCCGGCGGATGCGCTCGTTCAACAGGTCGTTCACGGGGTTACGCCTCCCTCCAGCGAAATCAGGTCCACGATCGGATTGCCGAGATAGCGGCTGCGGCCGTTTCGCACCCGCGCCGTGATCGTCATCGTGACGAGCGGCGTGAGCGCGCGGAACGCGGGCAGTCTGGCATCCGGCACCACCACATAGACGAATCCCCGTTCGGGCAGCGGTCCGCGCGCCAGCACGTATGAAGAACCGGGGGGAATGTCGGGTCGCAACTCGTCGGCTTTTTGGATGGCAATGAACTCGAGATTCCAGCGCAGCACCTGCCCCGCGTAGCGCTGGGGCTCGGTGCGCAACTCCGCCGCGGTGACGCCCACCAGTACACCGGCCGGCGCGACCTGCAGATCGCCGCCCTTGACCCAGCCTTCGAACTGCACGCGTGTCCATTCGCCGTTGCGGCTCAGGACGCGGAGCGGCGTGTCGGTCGCCACCGTGCCGGCCTCCGGGCCGTCCGGCACGCGGTAGAGAGTGGTCATGCGCATTGGTTGGGCGCGCGTGCTGTCGACACGCGTCGTGTCCCCGGGGGCGCCGGGGCGTGGCCCCGGCGTTAGCCCACCCTGGTGGGCTGTGGTGTCCGAGGTGGTGTCCGCGGTGCGCGTCGCGACGATGTCGGCTATGGGCGCCAGCGCGCTGCGCTGCACCCAGCCGATACGTGTCACGTGCACCCACCGGCCGCTGCTGTCGGGCGAGGAGCGCTTGAGTCCGAATCCCTGCGAGAGCTCGGCGACCAACGGTCCCGCCGGGGCGGCGCGGAGGTTTTCGTTGGGCGAGCGGGTCACCAGCAGGTCGAAGTCGGGCCGATCGCTCGGGCCGACGGACGTGGAGAAGATCCAGCCCTCCAGCAAGACCTGCATCCAGTCGTTGCGAGTTGAGCCCCCGGGCAGGATGGCGCCACGCGCGAGTCGCGCGATGCGCCGGCCCGCAACGTCCTGATAAAACCACGCATTGTCGACGTTGACGCGATACCGGTTGCCGCCCTGGGACGCCGCGACCGGCGGCGGCGCGAGGCTCAGAAGCGCTAGTAGCACGGGAATGATCTGGCTAACTTGCATCCCCTTCAATATGACAACGACCCGCAGCATGCGCGCCCCCCCTCCGGTGGTCCTCGTCGTGCTCGACGGGTGGGGTTTCCGACCGGGTCGCGAGGGCAACGCCATTGAGCTCGGCCAGACGCCGGTGTGGCACACGCTGTGGGACGGCGCATCGCGCACACTGCTCGAAGCGTCCGGTCTCGCCGTCGGTCTTCCCGACGAACAAATCGGCAATAGCGAAGTGGGTCACCTGAATCTCGGCGCCGGCCGCGTCGTGCCTCAAGACCTCGTCCGGATATCCCACTCGATCGAGAGCGGCGAGTTCTTCAAGATTCCGGCGCTCGTCGAGCTATGCGAGCAGACACGTCGGCACGACGGCACGTTGCACGTGATGGGACTGATTGGTACGGGCGGTGTGCACGCGTTCGACAAGCATCTGCTTGCGGCGGTCGAGCTCGGCCGGCGCGCTGGTCTGAAGATCGCGATCCACGCATGGCTCGACGGCCGCGACACGCCGCCGAAGTCTGGCCTGGGGTTCATGGAAGATTTGACGGCGGCGGTCAAAAGCAACGGCGGCGGTCGGGCGGTCGTGTCGACAGTGACCGGGCGCTACTACGCGATGGACCGCGACAAGCGGTGGGAGCGCACCAAGCTCGCGTACGACGCGATGGTGAAAGGCGTCGGGGTTCAGGTCCCCGATCCCATTACGGCGATCAAGCAGGCGTACGCCGCGGGCGAGACGGACGAGTTCGTCAAGCCGCGCGTCATCGCGGGTGCTCCGCTGATTCGCGACCGCGATGGGATCTTCTGCTTCAATTACCGCGCCGACCGCATGCGCCAGATCGTACGCGCTCTGGCCGCCCCGGATTTCGATGGCTTCGCCGTGACCGGCCGGCCCAAGGTGCGCCTCGTGACGATGACGCGCTACGACGAAAAGGTCCCCTTCCCCGCCGCGTTCGAGCCCATCGTGCTGTCGCGCATCATGGCGGAGGTGCTGTCCGAGCGCGGTATGACGCAGTTCCGCACGGCGGAAACGGAGAAGTACGCGCACGTTACTTACTTCTTTAATGGCGGCTATGAGCCACCCTACAAGGGCGAAGAGCGGCTGCTCGTTCCTTCCCAGAAAGTCGCCACCTACGACTTGATGCCCGAGATGAGCGCCCCCGGCGTGACCGATGTGTTGTGCACGGCAATCGCCGGGAAGCAACACGATTTCATTCTGTGTAACTACGCCAATGGCGACATGGTCGGGCACTCGGGAGTCCTGGCGGCGGCCGTGAAGGCGGTCGAGACCGTCGATCAGTGTCTCGCGCGAGTGCTGGCCACGGCCGACACGGCCGGCGCCACGGTCCTGGTGACTGCGGACCACGGCAACTGCGAGCTGATGATCGATCCGGCCACCGGCGGCCCGCACACGGCGCACACCACGAATCCGGTTCCATTCGTCATCGTGGGGGAAGGCGCCCCCAAGTGGCATTTGCGGACTGGTGGCTCGCTTCGCGACGTCGGGCCTACGATCTTACGTCTGCTCGACATCGAACCACCCAAAGAAATGACGGGACGAGACCTCCGAGAGGCGGACTGATGGAACGATGGAATGATGGAATGATGAAGAACGGGAATGACGGAAGGTGGAGAACGAAGCTCGCGTGCGCGCTCGTCCTACTTTCCATCATTCCATCGTTCCATCTTTCCGCGCAGGTCGGCCACGACCCCGCGCATTCCCCCTTCCGCGACATTCTGCTCCACCCGGGCCCGGTGTTCGTGGTGGGCCACCTGGGGGCGGACCGCGGCGTGGCGGGGGCCGGCATGAGCAACGCCATGACGTTCGGCCTCCGCTATGAAATCCCGGCCGGTAAAACGCTGCACTTTCAATTCACCGGCAGCTACCTGCGTGGCGATCGCTTCATCATCAATCCGCGCGCCGATTCGTCATCTTCCGAGCGCAAGACCGGACCCTTCCCATCCGACCTGGTGTTGGCCGAAATCGGGATGCAGTTGCGGCTCACCGGCGGGAAGACGTGGCACGGATTTGCTCCCTACCTGGGGACAGGGCTGGGGCTGGTCTTCGATGTGCATTCTCCGGGCGACACGACGAGGAGCGGCTATCTGTTCGGCACCAAACTCACGCCCGCGTTCGCGACCGGCGTGCGGTGGTATCCCGCCCGTCGCGTGATGATCAATGCCGATGTGCGCGCGCAGCTGTGGCGCCTCAAGTATCCGCTCTCCTTCCATGATTCGACGCAGGCTTCCGACGGGTCCCGCGTGCTCCCGCTGAGCCAGCCGCTCAATGATTGGACGCTGCACCCCTGGATCAGTCTTGGCATTGGATGGATTTTCTAGCCGACGGCCTCCGGCGGGCGTGGGGACTTCTCGTTGCGGGTGATTCCGAGGTCTATGGGATCGCTCTGCTCACGCTCAAAGTCGCGGTGGTCGCGACAGCAATCTCCTGCGCCGTGGGGCTGCCGCTCGGGTACTTCCTCGCGACGCGTCGCTTCTGGGGCCGGCGCGCCGCGCTGACGGTCGTCAACACCGCCCTCGCTTTCCCTACCGTCGTCGTCGGGCTGCTGCTCTACGGCCTCCTCTCCCGTCGCGGCCCGCTGGGTGGCCTGGGGTGGCTCTACACCTGGCAGGCGATCGTCGTTGGCGACGTGCTGCTCGCGCTGCCGATCGCCGCGGCGCTCTCGGCCGCCGCGCTTCACGGCGTGGACCCCCGCATCCGCCGCACCGCCGAGACCTTGGGGGCGGGATCGTGGCGGACCGCCTGGACCGTGGCGCGCGAAGCGCGCTTCGCGCTCGCCGCCGTCATCACCGCGGCCTTCGGCCAGGTGGTCGCCGAGATTGGGGCGGCGATGATGGTGGGCGGCAATATCCGCGGCTCCACGCGTACCCTGACCACCGCCGTCGCGTTGTACACGGCGCAGGGTGACTTCGGCCTGGCGCTCGCGCTCGGCTTGGTGCTGCTGATCCTGGCGCTCGTCGTGAACATCGCGTTGCAGGTCCTGCAAGGACGCGGTCATGCTTGAGCTGCGCGGTGTTCGCCATCGCTACGAAGGACGCGTGGTGCTCGACCTCGAGCAGTTCACTGTCCCGCGCACCGGGGCGATGGCGGTCGTCGGACACAACGGAGCCGGGAAGAGCACGCTCCTCCGCGTGCTCGCGCTGCTCGAGGCACCGACCGAAGGGCA
>QHUZ01000026.1:65403-90229 GCA_003223395.1 Gemmatimonadota bacterium
GTCGTCGAGCGGCTCGGACTCCAGCCGCTGCTCCGCCGGCGCCGCCACGAGCTATCCGACGGCGAAGTCCAGCGCGTGGCTGTCGCGCGCGCGCTCGCGCTGCGGACCGATGTGCTGCTGCTGGATGAGCCGGCCAGCTCGGCCGACCGCGCCGCGGCGGGCGCGCTGTATCACGCCCTGGCGGCCGAGCGAGCGGCGCGTCCCTTCGCGGTTTGCATCGCCTCACACCAGCTCGAAGACGCCTACCGTTGGGCGGACGACATCCGCGCGCTCGCGGAGGGCCGCCTGTCCCCCGTGACACCGGAGAACCTGTTCCGCGTCGACCTTCCGGCGGGCGACGGCGTCAAGACGGTGCGGGTGGGAAGCATCGCGCTCGTGGTGATGACCGATCGTACCGGTCCAGCGGTCGTCGCCGTCCCGCCGACCGACATCTTCGTGAGCCGCGAGCCGCTCCCATCCTCGGCGCGCAATGTCTTCAAGGGTCGCGTGACCGGCATGGCGATCGAGCATCGCGGTGCGGGCGTGCATGTCCGGGCAGACATGGGCGGGGTCGAGCTGGTCGCAGCCGTCACCGCGGAGGCGGCGCAGGATCTCGCGCTCAATCCCGGTGGCGCCGTCGTGTTCTCTTTCAAGGCCACCGCCGTGCAGGTATTCTAAGGAATGCCGACCGGGTATCTCACGCGCATCGTCGAATTCACGGCGACGCACCGCTTTCCCAATACGCCCGAGTTTGCCGGGGCCACGAGCGACCACAGCCATCGGTATCGCTGTGCCGTGACGGTGAAGGGTGCGTTCGATCCGGCGCGCGGCGGTGTGATGAGCCTGCCCGTCCTGAAGACCCTGCTGCAACGCGAAGTGGTGGCCCGGTTCGACGGACGCCATCTCAACGAAGACATCGCGCCGTTCGCGGGCGGCACGTGGGTCGCGACCGGCGAGGCACTCGCGCTGCACGTGTGGGAGAAAATCGCCGGGGCATTGCCGGCGGGCGTCGGCCTGCACTGCGTGCGCATCGAGGAGAGTCCCAATCACTACTCCGAATACCGCGGCGAACCGTAGGGGGAGAATGACGGCCGACTCGGCCGTCGTCGAGGAGTGGCCCGTCTGGCTCGAGGTGAACGGCGAGCCCGCGGTCACATGGATGTGCACGCCCGATCAGCTCGAGGAGCTGGTGGTCGGATGGCTCCACGGTGAGGGCTACATCGCCTCGCTCGACGATCTCGTGCAGCTGCGGCCGTGCGCGCCTGACCTCGGATTCTGGGCCGACGTGAAGCCGGAGCGACTGGCCCAGGTGAAAAGCGAAAAACGCAAGCGGGTGCTGGCATCAGGTTGTGGCGCGGTTGCGACGATGCTTGCCGACCCGGAGGCGATGGCGCGCTCGGCACCGCTGCGCGGTGATCCTCCCTCCCCCGAAACGCTGCGCGCGCTCTTCAAGCAGCTGTTTGCCGCCGGCGCCCGCTATTACGAGACCGGCGGCATTCACGCCGCCGCGCTCACCGACGACACGGCGCTCCTCTTTCACGCCGAGGACATCGGCCGGCACAACGCGGTGGACAAGGTGATCGGCGCCGCGGTGCTCAAGCGGACCCCGATCGAGAACCGCGGGCTGCTCGTGACCGGGCGGATCTCGGCCGAGCTGGCGTTCAAGGCGGCGCGGGCGGGCCTCGCCTGGGTCGCGACGCCGAGCGTGCCGTCCACGCTCGCCGTCACCATCGCCGAACGGTCGGGGATGGTGCTCGTCGGGCGCGCGGTTAGCGGCACGCCGCACGTCCACAAGCGCCAGCCATGACTCCAGCCGAGGAAGACGCAGTCCGCGAGGTGCTCCGCGGGGCGCGCACCATCGCGGTGGTGGGCCTGTCGCCCAATCCGATGCGTCCCAGTCATTCCGTCGCCCGCTACCTCCAACGGGCCGGGTATCGTATCGTGCCGGTGAATCCCGGTCACGATACGGTGCTCGGCGAGAAGAGCTACAGAACGCTGAGCGACGCGGCGCGCGATCACACCATCGACGTCGTGGACGTATTTCGTCGGAGCGAGCACGCGGGTGCCGTCGTGGACGAAGCGATTCCACTCAAGCCGCAATTGATCTGGCTGCAGCAGGGGGTCGTGGACCCGGTGGCGCAGGCGCGCGCCGCCAAGGCCGGAATTCCGTTCGTCATGGATCACTGCCTCGCCGTCGAACACCGTCAGCTCGGAGTCTAGATGCGGGGAGCGATTCTGGCCGGGGGCGCTGCCAGTCGCTATGGCGGAGCCCCCAAAGGCTTGGTGACGGTGGCTGGCCGCCGGATTCTCGACCGCGTCGTCGACGCCGTGCAAGCCGTCACCGGTGCGCTTCCTCTATTAATCGCGAATGCGCCTGGTGCCTCCGCGTGGCGTCCCGATTTGCAAACCATTCCAGACGCGCGACCCGGCTGCGGCAGCCTCGGCGGCATCTACACTGCGGTGTCTGCTGCACCCGAGCCGGTCCTGTGCGTCGCCTGGGACATGCCGTTCGTTCCTGAGCGATTGCTGCGGGCGTTGATCGATGGCATAGCTGCCGGCGATTACGACGCGTTTCTTCCGGAGAGCTCGGGCCGGCGCGGCCTGGAGCCGCTGTGCGCGGTGTATGGCCCCGCGTGTGGCCCGGCGATTGCGCGGCGGCTGGAACGCGGCGACCTGAAAGCCATCTCCTTCCACCCCGATGTACGGGTCGGTATCCTCTCCCTCGCCCAGGTGCGGGCCTTCGGCGACCCCGATGAGCTGTTCTTCAATGTGAACACGCCGGACGATCTCGAGCGGGCGGAGGCGCTGTGGCAGCGACGCGCATGATCTCGATCATCGGCCTCAAGAACGCGGGCAAGACGACGTTTCTCGTCGCGCTCGCGGCCGAGCTCGTGCGTCGCAAGTTCCGCGTGATGACGATCAAGCACGGATCGCACCCCGCCGACATGGATCAGAAGGGCAAGGATACCTGGCGGCATTGGCACGAGGGAAGAGTCGAGCGGGTGCTGATGGAAGGGCCGGGGCAGCGGGTCCTGTTCGAGCGCACCGAAGCGGAATCCGATCCCATCACGCTCGCGCAGCGCTACCTCGCGGACGCCGACATCGTCCTCGTGGAGGGGTTCAAGCGCGCGCCGCTTCCCAAGATCGAGGTGTATCGCGCCGTCGCGGGGCCGAAGCCGCTGTTCGATCCCGCGGTGCACGATCCCGCCGATTGGGTCGCGATGGTCACGGACGACCGTAATCTCCGCGCCCCCTTCCCCGTCTTCCGGTTCAGCGACACCGCCTGGCTCGTGACGATCGCCAATCTCGCCTGGGATCGCGCGAAAATCCTGCCGCCATGACGCCAGCCGAGGCCGCAGGGATCATCCTGTCGCACTGCCGGCCGCTTCCCCCAGCGCACCTGCCGCTGCGCGAGGCGCTCGACGCGGTCCTCGCCGAAGCCGTCACCAGTCCGATCGACCTGCCGCCGTGGGACAACTCGGCGATGGATGGCTACGCGGTGCGGAGTGCCGATCTCGCGGAGCCCGAGACCGATCTCGACGTCATCGAGACGATCGCGGCCGGACAGTTTCCACAGCAGACCGTCGGAAAGGCGCAGGCCACCCGCATCTTCACCGGCGCGCCGCTGCCGCACGGCGCGGACACGGTGATCCGTCAGGAAGACACGGCGCAGGCGTCGAACGGCAGAGTCACGATCCGCAATTCGCGCGACGCGAAGAAGAACGTCCGGCGCCGCGGCGAAGACATCCGCAAGGGCACGGTCGTCCTGCCCGCCGGCACAGCGCTCGGCCCGGCGCAGCTCGGCGTCCTGGCATCGATGGCGTACGATGCGCCGCTCGTGCACCGGCGACCGCGGGTTGCGTTCATGGGCTCGGGGGATGAGATCGTCGATCTCGAGCAGCGCGACGCGATTCTCGCGGGAACGAAGATCGCGAGCTCGAACTCGTACACGCTCGATGCCTTGATTCGCCGCGCGAGCGCGGGACCCGTCAACCTCGGCATCGCGCGCGATACCCGGGAGAGCCTGCGCGAGCATCTACGCGGAGCGGCGGGAGCGGATCTCCTCGTCACAACCGCCGGCGTGAGTGTGGGGGAGCACGACTTCGTGCGCGACGTTCTACAAGAATTGGGCGGCGAGCTGAAGCTGTGGCGCATCGCGATGCGGCCCGGCGCCCCTGTGGGGTTCGGGCTGCTGCAGGGAGTCCCCTGGATCGGGCTGCCCGGCAATCCGGTGAGTACGATGGTAACGTTCGAGCTGTTCGTACGTCCGGCGATCAGACGGCTCCAGGGACACACGCTGCCGTTTCGCCGCACCGTTCCGGTTATTGTCAGGGAGCCCATCACGCTCGGCCCCAAGCTGCGCCACTACCTGCGCGCAATAGTAGAGGAAGGGGAGGCGCGTTTGACAGGGCCGCAGGGCTCTGGCATTCTCACCAGTATGGCGCGCGCGAACGCCCTGCTGATCGTCCCGGCCGAGCTGCAGACGGTTCCGGTGGGGACCGAGCTGCAGGCAATCATCCTCGACGATCCGCAGCACGTCGCGGAACCACCCTACTGATGGCTGTGCTCAGCACCCTTGCCGTACGCCGCGCGCTGCGGCTGACGGGCTATATCCTCCTCACGTTGCTTGTGTACTGGATCAACGCGGTCACTCCGCCGGCCGCCAGGCTCGGGATCCTGTACATCATTCCGGTGCTGCTCGTCACCTGGACCGAGGGGTTGGCTTGGGGGATCCTCTTCGCCGTGGTGACCACCGGATTTCGCGAGGCCATCGCGTGGGTACAGATGCCCGCCGACACGCCGATGGTGTGGCGCGTCCTCACGGGCCTCGCCTATCTCGCCGTACTGGGCCTCGCCATGGCGGGGCTGCAGACCTTGCGGCGGCGGGAAGCCCAGATGGCGCAGCTGGTCATTCAGGATCCGCTCACCAATGTCTTGAACGCCCGCGCGTTCGCCGAGCGGCTCGGCCAGGAGCTGGACCGCAATCGTCGGTATCCGCGCCCGCTGTCGCTGATGTACATGGATCTCGACAACTTCAAGGTTATCAACGACACCCATGGCCATCAGACGGGCGACGCCGTGCTGCGGTTGGTCGCCGACGCGACACGCTCGTCGGTGCGCCTGGCCGATGTCGTCGGGCGACTGGGCGGCGACGAATTCGCTGTGATAATGCCCGAGACCGATGCGCAGCTCGCCGATGCCGCCGCGCGGCGTCTCATCGCGAGCCTCCGCAACGTGTTCAAGGGGACGCCGAATGTGACCGCCAGCATTGGTGTGGTCTCCTGCACCGCGACGGAGGCCAGCACCGACGATCTCCTGAGGCGCGCGGATCAGGCGATGTACGACGCGAAGAAGTCTGGCAAAGATCGGGTTGTGCAGGTAGCGATTTGATCCTGCTGCTCGTCGCGCTGCTTGGCGCGCAAGATTCCACTCCACAGCTCTCCTACAGCGTCACTGTTCCTTCCGACCGGTCGGCGTACATCGTCGAGCTTCAGATCACGCATCCCCCAAATCCTAGCCGCCTCGTCATCCCGAATTGGGCGCCGGGGGCGTACCGGCTCATGGATTCCTGGCAGAACATTCGGGACGTCGTCGCCGTCACCGCTGCCGGCGACTCGCTCGCGATCCGGCAGGATTCGCCGATTTCGTGGGTCATCGAGCCGAAAGGCTCGGGGCCGATGACCGTACGCTATACCGCGGGTCTGCGAGACACGGACCAATGGGGGCGGCCCAACAATCGCTGGTTCCTGCGCTCCACGTCGGGAGTCGTGGACGGTCCGCGCACGTTCATGTATCTCGACGGGTGGAAGCAGGCGCCGGCCCAGGTCACGTTCCACGTGCCGCGCGGATGGCGCATTGCGACGGGGCTCGTGCCGACGACGATCGACAGCACGACGTTCCAGGCGCCGAGCTACGACGTGCTGATCGACTCGCCCGTGCTGCTCGGCCACTTCCTGGCCTATCCATTTAGCGCAGCCGGAACGCCGCACCGCGCCGTCGTGGATCTCGGGGGGAGTCGGGCGCTTGCCCCGCTCGTATTCGTGGACATGCTGCGCCGGATCTCTACGACAGCGATTGACATCTTTGGTACCGCTCCCTACAAGGACTACACATACATTTTTGTCGGCGGGCGCGGCGGTGGGCTCGAGCATCTCAACTCGACCACGATCGGCGTCACCACCGCGACGCTGGCGCGGAATCCGCGCGGCGCGGAAGCCGTGAGCGCACACGAGTTTTTCCATGCCTGGAACGTCAAACGCATCCGGCCGCTCGAGCTCGGCCCGTTCGACTACGAGCGCGAGGTGCGCACGGTCAATCTGTGGTGGAGTGAAGGCGTGACCGACTACTATGCCGACGTCATTCTCGCGCGGGCGGGCCTGGACAGCCCCGACGATTTCGCGCGGGGTCTCGCGACGTCCATCGGGAATTACCGCAGCAATCCCGCTCGCCTGCTGGTTTCTCCCGAGCGGTCGTCGTGGACGGTCTGGGATTCGCCCGCGGTCAACAACAGCTACGTCATCTCGTACTATCTGCAGGGCGAGTTGCTCGGATTCCTGCTCGATCTCGCCATTCGCGATTCGACCGATAACGCGAAATCGCTCGACGACGTGATGCGCTATCTGCTCGCGCACTACGCGGGCGAGCGCGGCTTCACCCGCGACGAGCTGGTGGCGGCGGTGCGCAGCGCCACCGGGCGCGACTTCGCGGAGT
Source organism: Gemmatimonadota bacterium (assembly GCA_003223395.1). Lineage (GTDB taxonomy): Bacteria > Gemmatimonadota > Gemmatimonadetes > Gemmatimonadales > GWC2-71-9 > 20CM-2-65-7. The sequence continues at coordinate 72,094 of QHUZ01000026.1, forward strand.
TCTGGCGGCTGTACGTGAGCGGCGCGACCGAAATCCCCTGGGATGACTATCTGCGCGCGGCGGGGTGGAGCGTGGTGTTCACCGAGATACCGGACGTGGACGCGCGCGTCGGCTCGATCCCGCCCGCCGTCCAGGGCGGCCGCTGGCGCGCGGTCGCGGCGCCGGGGAGCGCGGCGGAGGCGGCGGGTCTGCGCACGGGGGATGAGTTGGTGCGGATCAACGGCCGGTCCATCATCGACGGCACCGACGTGACCGCTGCAGTACGCGCCATCGGTCCGCGCGCGCCGGTCGCAATCGACGTCGTCCGCGACGGCCGGCCCGTGACGATCCGGTTCCTGGCGGGGACGTACAGTCGCGTACGCGCGCAGCTGGGCGACGTCGCGGCGCCGACCGAGAAGATGCGGCGCATTCGCGCCGGCCTGCTCCGAGCCCCCCGATGACCGAGCGGGCGATCGAGCTCGTCCTGATCTTCACGTCGATCCTGTTCATCGTGGATCCGTTCGCGGTCATTCCAGCCTTCCTCGCCATGACCGTGCGCGACACCCCGGCGCAGCGGAAGATGCTCGCGCGCCGCGGGGCGTGGACCTGCACGATCACGCTCATCGCGTTCGCCCTGGGTGGCAGCATGATCTTCAAGATCTTCGGCATCACGATCGGCGCGTTCAAGATCGCGGGCGGCGTGCTCATCGGCCTGAACGCCCTCGACATGGTCCAGGCGCGGCGCAGCCTCCAGCGTGAGACGGCGGTCGAGACGGCCGAGGGGATCCAGAAGGACGATATCGGCATCATGCCGCTGGGCGTGCCGATGCTCGCCGGGCCCGGCGCGATCTCGACCGTGATGGTGCTCGCCCTCGGCGCGAAATCAGTAGCGGCGACCGTAACGGTGTACGCCTCGATCGTACTGACGGCGGTGATCACGTATCTGGTTTTGGCGGCGGCGTCGATGGTCGAGCGGCGGCTCGGCCAGACGGGGATGCGGATCCTGACCCGGCTGATGGGCCTTGTCCTGTGTGCGATTGCCGTCCAGTTCATCATCGACGGGATAAAATTGAGTTTCCATCCGATGGACTAGCCCATCGGATCTGGTACGGCGCACACGCCGGTCGTCCAACGGATTGATTGTCGACCAGAATGCGGTTCCCTACTGTTTGCTCCAATGAGCGCCCCGTCCGCCGTTGCCCCGATGAACCAGTAGATGGCCGACCCCTGTGTCGATGTGCTCCTGCTGGAAGCGCCCGTGAATCGCCATTTCGCGCTGCTACACGCTGACGCGCGGACCCTCACCCACGCCGTCACGGAGTACGTGCAGACAGGTCTGCAGCGCGGGAACGGCGTCGTGGTCATTGCCTCCCACGCGCTCACCGACCTCCTCCTCACGCGCTTGCGGGAGGAGGAGGTCGATCCGGGCGTGCATCTCAAGTCCGGACGGCTCGAGCTGCACAATGCCGAGCTGACGCTGCGCAAGTTCACGCGCAACGACACGCCGGACTGGAAGGACTTCCGGTGGACCATGTCAGCCATCTTCGAGCGCGTGCGGGCGTTCGGGCGCGGGACGTCGCGGACGTACGATGGGATGGTGGATCTGCTGTGGCACGAAGAGAAGCAGGAAGCGGCCATTCGGATCGAGGAATACTGGAACGCACTGGCGCGCCTGTATCCGTTCTCGCTGTTTTGCAGCTACAGGCTCGACCTGCACAACGACCAAGCCTACACTGGGTTGGAGGAGATTGGCCGCACGCATTCCGACATCCTCGGCACCGCGGACGACGAGCGCTTCCGTGACGCGTTGGATTCCGCGAGCCGGGACGTGTTTGGCGTCCCGCTCTCGGAGATGGTCGGCTTCTCGCGCGACCATCAGGACGGCGAGAAGCGGCTTCCCAGCGGGCAGCGGACGATGCTGTGGGTGAAGCGCAATCTGCCGTCCGCCAGCGCCGCGGTGCTCGAGCGGGCGCGTCGCTACTACGAAGCGTCGTTGCGGTAAGGAGTGACCGCCCCCGCCGGTAGTGCCCTGCTCACTGATGCGCCGCACGGCCGGCATTTCGCCCAATTCCATCGCGATGACGGCGCTCTCACGGAGTCCGCATTCGTGTTCCTCGAGGCGGGCCTGCGCCGCGGCAACGGTGTGCTGGTCATCACCGGAACCGATCAAGTGGATCGGCTGTTCGAGCGCCTCAGCGCGAGCAAGTTCCACCCCCAGGCGTTATGCGACGCCGGGCAGTTGTCGATCCTGAACACCGCGAAGGTCCTGGACCAATGCTCGGCCGCCGGGCTGCCCGAGTGGGCGAAGTTCCGCGCCTCGCTCGCGCCCGTCCTGTCCCGCTTGCTGCCCTACGGCAGCGGGACACGTGTCTACACCGAGATGGCAAATGGGTTGTGGACCGCGGGGCATGCGGAGGCCGCGATTCGCCTCGAGGACTTCTGGAACGCCATGGCCGCCGACTACCAGTTTTCGCTGTATTGCGGCTACACGATGGACACGTACTCGGAGCAGTCGTATGCCGCCCCGCTCGAGGAATTGGGCCGCACCCATTCCGACATCCTGGGCACGCCGGAAGACGAGCGGTTCGGCGTGGCGCTCGATCGGGCGAGCAAGGAGATCTTCGGGATTCCCCTCACGCAGATGGCGGGCGTGTCGCGCCACGACGCCGCGCGCCGCTTCCCCAGCGGGCAACGCACGATGCTCTGGGTGAAACGCAATCTCCCGATGTCGAGCCCACAGCTCGTTGCACGCGCGCGGAAGTATTTCACCGACAGCCACGTCTAGCGCTGGCGCTACATGCGCTTGTACTTCGGTCCGCTCCCACCCTCGCGCGGCGTCCATCGTGGTCCGAGTACGTCAGTCGCCTTGCAATCCACGCAATTGGGCGCGTTCACACGGAGTAGGGGCGCAGCATGCTGCGCCCCTACCTCCGGGTCATGCGCCTCGTACACACCGGCCGGGCACATCCGCGAATAAAACCGCGCGACTTCCAGCGGGACATCGGGAGCGGCTATCAGATGACTCGGGATCGTATCCCGCGTTGCGTTCCCGGACTTGAACACCGCGTCCACTTTGCTGACCCCGATTGGCGTCTCGGCTGACCCCGCGCGAGAGCCCGCGGATAACCGCCGTGCGACCTCGGCATCCGCATGCATCCGATACTTCCCGTTGGGGAACCGGCCGCCCGTCAACGTCATCAGCGCTGCCTGGATGCCGCCAAGGATGAAGCCGTGGCGGAAGGCAAGCCGCATGTTGCGCGTGCGATAGAGATCCCTGGCGACATACGACGCGTTCACCAGGCGATCGTACTCCGCTAAGGCAGCGCCGCGCTTGAGATTCTGGAAGATCGCGCGCGCCGCGGAGATCCCCGACTGCATCGCGTAGTGAATTCCCTTGAGCGACGGCACGTCCACGAACCCTGCGGCGTCACCCAGCAGCACGACACCGTCACCGGAGCGGCGCTCGGGGAGCGAGTAGAAACCGCCCTCGGGAATCGTCTTGGCACCCCACTCGACCATCTCGCCGCCCGCGAGCAGGGTGCGCAGCAGCGGATGTTGCTTCAACCGCTGCACCAAGACATGCACGTCGAGCGCGGCGTCGCGGTAATCGAGACCGACCACGAGCCCCAACGCAACGAGATTCGGCTCGAGCGGGTACACGAAGCTCCCGCCGAACGCATCACTCGGCAGCGGCCATCCGAGTGTGTGAATGACGCGATCGAGCGGCTGCTTCGTCTCCCACAGCTCCTTCACGCCGAGAGCGAAGATCTGGGGATTCTCCGACGGCACGCGCTGCCACGCACACCACGCCTGCGTCAGCAACCCCCGTGTCCCCTCCGCGAGCGCCGTGACTTTGGCGACGAGGTCGTTGGATGCCGAGCCACCCGGCGTCGGCTTGCCCTCGCGATCGAGGCCGGCGGGCGCGGTGCGGACACCAGCCACCGCCGCGTCGCGTACCAGCAGCTGCGCCGCGGGAAATCCGGTGAACACGTTGACGCCGAGCTCCTCGGCCTTGGCGCCGAGCCAGCGCACGATCTCGCAGAGCGATGCAACAAAGTTGCCGTGATTGCGCATCGACGGTGGCGTAGGAAGACGCCAGCTGCGTTCGGCCGTCAGCAGATACACTGCTTCCCTACCGACCGGTGCGCGGAACGGGAAATCCGAGTCGTTTAGATCGGGAAACAGCTCCCGGAATGCGCGTGGGTTGACGACGGCGCCGGAGAGCGAGTGCTCTCCCAAAGCCTCCGCTTTTTCCAGGACTCCGATGTTCAGCTCACCGCCGTCGGCCTTCGCCAGCCTGGCAAGCTCGATCGCGCACGCGAGTCCGGCCGGCCCCGCGCCGACGATCAGGACGTCGAGGTCCATGCGGTCGCCGGCACCTGCGGCGCCGTCCTGGAGAATCAGTGTGTCGAGGGGTAACGCAGGCTGATAGTGGGCCGGGACGATCTTATCCATGCAGTTTGCGGATTTCTTCGGTCAACCTGGGGACGATCTCGAATAGATCGCCCACGACCCCATAGTCGGCCACCTTGAAGATCGGCGCGTCTTTGTCCTTGTTGATCGCGACGATCACTTTCGACGTGCGCATGCCGGCGAGATGCTGGATCGCGCCGGAAATGCCGACCGCGATGTAGAGCGACGGGCTCACGGTCTTCCCGGTTTGCCCGACTTGATCGGCGTGGGCGCGCCAGCCCGCATCCACGACCGCACGCGAGGCACCGACCGCGGCTCGACCCCCGAACGCGCGCGCGAGCTCTTCCAACACCTTGAAGTTGGCGGGCTCCTTGAGCCCGCGGCCGCCCGAGATGATGATCTGCGCTTCCGCGACGTCGAGCGTGCCCGCCGGCGCGGCCTTGATCTCGCGCACCGTAACGCGACCGGCCAACACGTTCACAGCGACCGTTTCGGCCGCGCCTGCCTTGGGTCGCTCCACCGGCGTGAACACGTTGGGACGCAGCGACGCTACGGCCGGCTGGGACCTCACCTTCACCTTGAGTAGTGCCTTGCCCGCATATACCGGTCGCGTGACCAGCAGCGCATCGCCATCGGTGACCAGGTCTGTGAGATCTGCGGCGACGCCCACCCCGAGTTTGGCCGCGACACGCGGCCCGAGATCTTTGCCCGTGGCACTCGCCGCGAACACGATCGTGCGATAGCCGCCCTGCTTCGCCCGGTCGGCCAGCGCTTGCGCGCACGCTTCGGGCGCGTACTTCGCGAACGCCGGATTGGTGAGCGTGACGATCTTGTCGGCGCCGAACTTTGCGGCTTGATCGGCGCCCTGGACCGGGGCGGCGGCACACACCACGGCTTCGACGCTGCCGCCGAGGCGTTGCGCGGCCGTGACCACCTCGTGAGAAATCTTGCGCAGCACGCCGTCGCGCTGCTCCAGCACGGCGAGCGTGGTCACAGGACTTTGGCCTCTTCGCGCAGCAACCGCACCAGCTCGCCCACCGCCCCGGCGCCCTCGCCGACGATCTTCCCTTCCTTCCGATCGGGCGGCGGGGTGAGGGCAACGATCTCCAGCGTGCCCGCTCCCGCCTGTACCGGTTTCACTTCGAGCGACTTTTTCTTCGCCGCCATGATGCCTTTGAGTGCGGGGTAGCGGGGCTCGTTGAGTCCCTTGTCGGCGGTGAGGACCGCGGGCAGCGGAAATTCCACGACTTCGATGCCGCCTTCGATCTCCCGCTCGGCGACGCCTTTCGTCCCCTCGATGTCGAGATGCGACACGGCGGTGACGCACGGCAGCCCGAGTAGCTCGGCGACGAGCGGGCCGACTTGGGTGTTGTAATCGTCGATCGCCATGCGGCCGAACAGAATCAGATCCCAGGTCGCGCCTTTCAGCTCGGCCGCGATGAGCTTCGCCGTCTCGAATGGATCAATGGGGATCTTGTCAGCCTGCAACAGCACGCCACGGTCGGCGCCCATCGCTAACGCGGTGCGAATCGTTTCCTGTGCCGCGGCAGGACCGAGGCAGATGACCGCGACCTCGCCGGCTCCTGCCTGTTCTTTGCGGCGCAGCGCCTCTTCGACCGCGAATTCGTCATACGGATTCAAGACGAACTTGATGCCCGCTTCGTCGAGGCTCTTGCCGTCGGCAGCGATTTTGACGCGCGTCTCGGAATCGGGGACGCGTTTGATGCACACAGCGATTTTCATGAGGACGGAAAGCTACGCTAGCGCCGCGCCAATCGGAACACGGCGATGCCCCAACTCTCGGGATCGTCCGGTGGGTCGCTGTTCCAGTCGTTATACGAGTGAGAGCCGTCGGAGTGGTAGCGCAGGACGTAGTCGCCTGCGGGCAGAGTGATCACACCGTCGAAGCTGCGGTTCTTGTCCGAGCCGCCGGCGGGGTCGGTTTCGTCGTACTGCATTTTCCACACGGTGCGGCCGTTCGCGTCCTCGATCCACCCGTAGTCGTACATGTCGCCACCTCGACCCTCGCCCACCGCCAAAACGCGCACGCGCGTCTCCGCGGCCAGACGTAGCGGCGTGCGCGCGTCTTCGTCGTCGCCCATGTGGTTGAGCTGCGCCAGGGTGGTATTGGTGCCGGCGCCCCGGGTCTGCATGAACGGGCCAACATCGGCGGGGTTCAGCCGGCCGCTCGCCGGGAAGATGCTGATGCCCCAATAGCGTTCTTCGGCGGGCGGGGCGCCGTTCCAGTCGTTGTAGGAGTGCGAGTCATCGCTGCGGTAATAGACGAGATAATTGCCGGCAGCGAGGTGCACGGTCCCGTCGAACAGCCGGTTCTTCTCGGCGCCGCCGGCATGCTCCGTCTCCTCATAGCGCATCCCCCAGACCCGCTTGTGCTGCTCCTCATCGACGATCCAGGCGTAGTCGGACATCTTGTCGCTGGTACCTTCCCCCAGCGCGTAGATGTGCAGGTCCATCGGACGTCGCAGCGCAAACCCGGCCGAGCGCATCTCGTCGTCGTGGATGCCGATCATTGACACGATCGTCTGGCCCGGCGGAACCGGCTCGTATTCGTACGGCTTGACCGATGCGCGCGTCGCACGGTCGGCCACGCGCAGCGTCATCCCCCAGAACTCGGGATCGGTCGCCGGTACGTTGTTCCAATCGTTTGGACTGTGCGAGTCGTCGCACGCGAAGTAGGCAACGTAGTGCCCTGGCTTGAGCTGTAGGGTTTCGCGCGCCATGCGGTTCTTGGCCGCACCGCCGGCAGGATCGGTCCCCGCGTATGTCATGGTCCAGACACGCTTGCGCGTGTCGGCATTCATGATCCAGCCGAAATCGAAATCGCCGTCACGCCGCAGCTCACCGATGGCGTAGACCTCGACGGAGGTTGGCCGGGTGATCTCGAATCCTTTGCGGATCGAGCTGTTGCGGTCCGGGACGAGACTCACGATCGCCGATTCTGTGAATGCCGCATGCGCGGCGTGGATGTCGTCCTGCGTCGCAATCCGGCCCGCGCCCTCGATGTTGAGACCGAACTGCTTGTACAGCTCAGTCTCGACGTAGGGACCGCCGTACTTCACGCGCCGGCCCAGCTGGATGATTTCCTTCAGGCTGATATTGATGTCGCCGTTCCACGAGACGGACGAAGCGGGATACGACGCGTAGTGCGCCTCGTACGTGCCGGCCGGGAGGTGGACGGTGCCGGAGAACCGGCGCAGGCCGTTGGATTCGCGCCGCGTGTCGACCGCGCGCAGATCCCAGACGACCGCGCGCGTGCGCGCATCGAGGATCCAGGCAGCGGCCGGCCACGTCGTCTGCTCGTCATCCTGCCAATTGTCGTCGTCGCGGCTGCGCAGCCGGTCCGGCCTCGGCTCGGCGCCGACCGCGGAGATTTTAAGGTCCTGGGGAGCAGCCAGTACGAAAACGCTGACCCGGTGTTCCCGCGGAGTCAGGTTCTGAATGTCGACCAGCTGGGTTTGCGCGAGGACGAGCAACAGCGCGAGATGCATGGCTGATATGACGAGAGGGGGCCTGAGGGGGTTTCTAGTTGAAGGCGCTCAGGCCGGTGATTTCCTGCCCCAGGATCAGGGTGTGGATGTCGTGCGTCCCCTCGTAGGTGTACACCGATTCGAGGTTTGCGAGGTGTCGCATCGCCTGATACTCGGCCAGGATGCCGTTCGCGCCGAGGAGGCGGCGCGTCTCCCGGGCGATATCGGTCGCCATGTTGACGTTGTTGCGCTTGGCGAGGCTCACTTGCTGGGGCGTGGATTTGCCGTCGTCCTTGAGGCGGCCGAGCTGGAGACAGAGCAGCTGTGCTTTCGTGATTTCGGTGAGCATGTCGGCAAGGCGAGCCTGTTGCAATTGGAACCCGCCGAGCGGCTTGCCGAACATCACGCGTTGCTTCGCGTAACTCACCGCCTCGTCGTAGCACGCCATCGCCGCGCCGACGGCGCCCCAGGCGATGCCATACCGCGCCGCCGTCAGGCACATGAGCGGTGACTTGAGCCCGCCCGATTTGGGAAGAATCGCATCCTTCGGTACCTGCACGTCCTGGAGCACGAGCTCGCTCGTGTCACTCGCGCGCAGCGAGAGCTTGCCCTTCTGGTCCTTCGCCGAAAACCCCTTGGTGCCGGTCGGCACGATGAAGCCGCGGATGGAATCGGCGTCGTCGATCTTGCCCGTTTTGGCCCAGATGATCGCGGCCTGCGCCGTCGAGCCGTTGGTGATCCACATTTTCGCGCCGTTCAGGACCCAGCCGTCTTTCGTCTCTTTGGCGACGGTGATCATGCCGGCGGGGTTGGAGCCGTAATCGGGCTCCGTCAGGCCGAAGCAACCGATCACCTTGCCGCTCGCCATCTGCGGCAGCCATTGCTTCTTCTGTTCTTCGGATCCGAACGCGTAGATCGGGTACATGACGAGCGCGCCCTGCACCGACGCGAAGGATCGCACGCCCGAATCGCCGCGCTCGAGCTCCTGCATGATGAGCCCGTAGGCGACGTTGTTCAAGCCGGCACACCCGTACGCTTCGGGGAGATTGGCGCCGAAGAGACCGAGCTCGGCCATGCCGGGGATCAGCTGCTTGGGGAATTTGCCGGCGACGTAGGCGTCCCCGATCACCGGCATGAGGTTCTCATCGATCCAGGCGCGCACCGTATCGCGGATGGCGCGCTCTTCCTCGCTCAACAATCCATCTATGTTGTAAAAATCGACGCCGGTAAACTTCGGTGGCATTCAGGACCTCTACGATTGGGCTACGGGGACCGGCTTTTCCGCCGGAGGGGCGGGCTTGGTTTGGGACCGAGCAAAGGCGGCCGTGTCCGATGGCTGGAACCGCTGTTTCGCCGAATCCCATCTGAAAAACGTGACCTGCACGGCGGCAGGATCGATCGTGACGAAGTTGAAGGAGACGGGACGCCCGCCGCGCGCCCGGGTCGAGAGCGTACCGGCAGTCGAAACGGTAACGCGGCCCTCCAGCATCTCGGCGCCTTCCTGGTGGTCGTGCCCGCAGAGCACGACATCGGTCCCCGCGTCGACGACGCGGCGCTGCGCACGCTTCCAGCGCGCGAGCCCCATGCGCTTCGACATGTCGCCGCGCAGCAAGTTGTGATGCATGACGAGCACGCGCGGCAGCGCCGGGTCGGCCTTGGCGAAGGCCGACTGCACCCGCTGCATCTCACTCTTGGGAAGGTGGCCTTTCACCGCGATGTCGCGCAGCCGCGCGGTGAGCGAGCCCCACGCCACGCCGTGCGCCGTCAGCGCGGACGTGATGACCGCGCCACCGGGGATCGTGAGCGTGGGCGTGAGGTCGGCGCCGAAGTAGCTGCGGTATTTTTGGTAGACGGCGTCCTTGCCGAACGGAATGAGCGGCCGCCACCACCACTGCACGTCGTGATTGCCGGGAATCACGACGACGGGCGCCGTCTCACGGCACAGATTCGCGAATGCGCGGCCGCGTTGAAATTCGCCGTGCCGCGCGCGCTGCGAGAGATCGCCGCCGATGACGATCGCGTCGGGGCGCAGGTCGGGCAGCATCCGCTCCAGCGCTTCGACCACCGACACGTCGGCCAGCCCACCGAAATGCAGATCTCCGATATGCGCGATTTGAACCGTCATTGCTCGATTTGCACTGTGTAGGTCAACGTCGCTTCTCCACCCGCGGGGACTTGCACGCGGAAGCGGGACTCGGTGGACGACAGCTTCTCGGCGGAAACGCTGCTCTCCATGATCTTCCAGCTGCCGAAGTGCGCCTCGCGCACGTCGACATTAACCGCCTCGGCCTTCGCGTTCGTGATCGTGACGCGATACGCCGCCGTCACACGCTGGCGATTCGGCATGCCGCGTCGGACCGGCGGCAGCTGCTCCTGATTCCAGTCGGTCTGCACCCGCTCGGCGGTGATGTCGAACGCACCGCCCGACTGGACGCGCAAATCGCGCCCCGGCGCGGTGTGGTCGTTGGACGCCTCGCCGATGAGCTGAACGCGACCGCTAGAGTCGGCTTGATATAGTTGAACTGTGCCGGCGGGCAGCGGGCGATCGCCGAACGGCGTCTTCGCGGCGCGCTTGATCGTGTACCAGACCTGGACCGGCACGCGGTTGGGTTCTTGGTTTTGCCCCATCCACCCGCGCCAGGGGAGCACACCGGGGACGATGAGCTCCTGGACCACCGGCGCGGAGCTGCGCGGGAAGAGCGCGGTCGTTACAGGGACGCCGGGCTCGATTGAAAGCCGACCGGGGAGTTGGTACACATGCGTCTCACCCACAGCTTCTTCGGTCGCGATGAGAGAGTCGGCGCGCCGTTGCAAGAAGGCCACCCCTGACGCAGCACCGACGCCGTACTCGTCGATGGACTTGTTGCGCGCGCCTTGAATTGAGCCAGCCACGAGTTGCACGTCGGCACTGTCGGTCCGGAAGCTCTGCGAGATCACGGTTGCTGTTCCCGAAACCTGTGCTTTCGTTCCGGTGAGAACGACCTGATACAGCGTTTCCCACCTCATGCCCTGTGCCACGTAAGCGATTTCCGTCCGTGGACGCGCGCGCGAGGCGTCGAGCACGACCTGCGCTTCCGGACTCGTTCGCACGAGCTCGGCGGAGAACAGCGGTTCGCCCGGTGGGCTCAGCAGGAGTCGTCCATCGGGCAGTTTGAACTGCGGCGGATCCGCTCGCACGACTGTCGCTCGAATTGTGTCCCCTTTTGAACGCACGAACGACATCGTCTGTCCGACTGCCTGCGCCAACGCGTCCGTCGAACTGCTCGGATAACGGACCGTCGCGGACGTCACGGAGACCACTGTGTCGGGTGAGAACAGCGTCGCCGGGTCGAGCGCCTCGATTCGCAGAGTGAGCGCATTCCGCCCCTGCTGCAGCGCCTGCGGCAGCGTGCGCCGCACGACCACGCGACCATCTCTATAAATAGAAAGGGATGTCTGCGCCGCGAGGGGAGTCCCGACGAGCAACCCCACGCACCACGCACCACGTACGTATTTGATCATTTGATCCACTCCAGTGTTACGCGTTTTGCTATGAGAAACGTCAACACGTACCACAGGAGCACACTCACCGCCCCGACCAGCCGGGCTGTCCGCTCCACAGGCAGTGCCACGGCGACATACACCGCCAGCGGCACGGTCGTGCCGATGGCCACGAGGCGCGCGATCCTGGTCGCCCGGCGGTTGAGCAGCCGCATGCAATTGGCGCAGATCCCGCCAATCGCAATGCCCGGTGTATCCGTGCCGCACTTGGCGCACGGATGACTAGGCCCTAACCCGCTTGACCACGGCGCGGGCGAATTCGGCGGTAGCAGCACGTCCCCCCAAATCCGGTGTCCGGACCTTGTCCTGCACGATGGTCGCTTCGAGCGCGCAGCGCAGCCGCTTGCCCGCCTCGAGGTCGCCGATGTGATCGAGCATCATCGCGGCGGCGAGCAGCTGCGCCGACGGGTTGGCGATCCCCTTCCCCGCGATGTCGGGCGCCGAACCGTGCACCGGCTCGAAGATCGCGGCGTGGGTACCGATGTTCGCGCCGGGCGCGAGCCCGAGACCCCCGATCAATCCCGCCGCTTCGTCCGACAGAATGTCGCCGAACAGATTGGTCGTGACGATGACGTCGAATTGCTCCGGCTTGATCACGAGCTGCATCGCGGTGTTGTCCACGATCTTGTCCTCCGACGCAATCGCACCGTTGTACTGCTCGGCGACGCGGCGCGCGACCTCGAGAAATAGCCCCGACGTCGCTTTCAGGATGTTGGCCTTGTGGACGATCGTCACCTTCTTGCGGCCGTGCGTCTTGGCGTACTCGAATGCGTACTTGGCGATGCGCTCGCTGCCCTCGCGGGTGACGATCGACATCGCCTGCGCCATGGCGCGGCGGTCGCCGCCGATCTTGAACGTGTGATCGAGCCCGACGTAGAGCCCTTCGGTGTTCTCACGGATGATGACGAGGTCGACGTGCTCGTAGCGCCCGCCGGGAACGATCGTCTTGGTCGGCCGCACGTTGGCGTAGAGATCGAACTCCTGCCGCAGCGCCACGTTGACCGAGCGATATCCCCCCCCAACCGGCGTGGTGAGCGGCCCCTTGAGACAGAGCCTGGTGCGACGAATCGAGTCGAGCGTGGCGTTGGGGAGGGGCGTGCCCGCTTTTTCCACGGCCGCCATCCCGCCGTACTGCTCGTCCCAATCGAACTGCGTCCCCAGGGCGCCGAGCACCTGGAGCGTGGCCTCCGTGATCTCGGGGCCGATCCCATCGCCCCGGATCAGGGTCGCTTCGCGGACCCCCCCGGTCATGGCAGGCCTGGGGTCAGGCTTTTCACCGCGCGCGTCAGCGCCGTCCAGGGATCAGCGCCCTCGCCCCGTGCGATGGTACGCCACCCGATCTTCCCGACGCGCGAATCGATCAGCACCACGGAAAGCTCGGCGGTCGCGAGGGCGGGACGGCCGGACGGCCCCGGCGACGTGGCCCCGGGGCCCGCTACCCGAAACACGAGTCCGGCCGGGACGAGGACGTACCGTCCTCCGACCAGTCCCATCAAAGTGCGAAGCTCATAGCGCAGCGGATCGGGGACCTCGATGATGTTCGACGCGCGCAGAAACGGCGTTCCCATCTGGTCGGGATCGGCGGCGATGCCGGGCGCCCGCCGGGCGATGTGCCGCAGCTCGGCGGGGCCGACCCAGGTGACTTCCGACGCCCGTGCACCGAGCAGCGTCGCGATGATACTGTCGCTCTTGTCGAGTGTCCTACGCCGGTCGCCGATCAGCGTATCCCACTGCAGCGCCTCTTCCGCCGCGACCAACGCGAGCGGCATCAGCGCCACCCGTTGGCCGGCGAGACCAGCAGTGGGAAGAGGAGCGGTAGGGACAGGAGTCGGGCTCTGGGAGTTCTTCTTCCCACCGCAGGCCACCGACACCAGGCACCAGACACCTATGACCAAGTACTTAGTTTGCAAGCGGTTAGTCACGGCCCGAATCTAAGCGAGCGTGAGGCCGCCGTCCACCACGACTACCTGTCCGGTGATGTGCCGCGCCGCTTCGCTGCACAAAAAGAGGATGACCCGCGAGACGTCCTCGGGCTCGGCGACCCGGCCGAGCACCGACTCGTGCTCGGCGCGCTCGAGCACTTCACGCGGCAGCTGGGTCAGCAACTCGGTCTTGACGAAACCGGGCGCGACCGCGTTGACGTTGATCCCCGCCGAGCCGAGGTCCACCGCGGCGGCCTTGGTGAGCCCGATGAGCGCCGCCTTGCTCGCGGCGTAATTGGCGATGCCGAAGCCGGGCCGGAATGCCTGGTGGCTCGCGACGTTGACGATCTTGCCAAACCGCTGGGCACGCAGGTGCGGGGACACGACGTTGATACAGTTGAACGCGCCGGTCAGGTTCGTGTCGATGACCTCAGACCACGCCTCCGGTGTCAGGCGCCAGAGCGCGCCGTCATGCGTGACGCCCGCATTATTGACGAGATAGTGCACGCCGCCGAGGTGACTGCGCACCTCGCCCACGAAATGCTCGACGAGGTCCATCTCCCGGACGTCGCACAGCGCCGAGTAGCACGGGACGCCACAGGCCTTGATCGCCGCCTCGGTCATGAGGGCCTGGGGCCCGACCTCGCGACCCGGCATTTCGACGTAATTGAATGCAACGCCGCAGCCGTTCTGCGCGAACTCGAGCGCGACCGCGCGGCCCAGCCCCGTCGCGCCGCCGGTGACGATGACGACGCGCCCTTTGAAGGACTCAGGCGTTCGCTGGGGTTGGGGTCGCTCCTGTACCGCGGGCGCGGAGGCGGCGCGCCCCCCCCCGCTCGACGACCAGGGATACGGACCAGAGGGGCTCAAGGAGTTCGAACCTATGTTCGAACTTGAACATCGGCAAGCGGCGTCGCAACTTACGCCGCGTGCGACCGCTTGCTGTCGTCGGATGGACGATCGTCGCGCTGCTCGGCGCCCTCGCGTTCGGCGTGCTGGCGCTGGCGCGCGGCGAGACGATCAGCGCCGCCTGGCTCCTGACCGCCGCCGTCTGCACCTACGTCATCGGTTACCGGTTCTACTCGAAGTTCCTCGCGAACAAAGTCTTTGGCTTGGATCCCCGCCGCGCGACCCCGGCGGAGCGGTTCAACAACGGCCACGATTTCGTTCCGACGAACAAGTGGGTGCTGTTCGGCCACCACTTCGCGGCCATTGCTGGCGCCGGCCCGCTGGTGGGTCCGGTGCTGGCGGCGCAGTTCGGCTTTCTCCCCGGGACGCTGTGGCTCGTCATCGGCGTCGTCCTCGGCGGTGCGGTCCAGGACTTCACGATCCTGTTCTGCTCGCTGCGGCGCGACGGCAAATCACTGGGCCAGATGGCGAAGGAAGAAGTCAGCAAAGTCACCGGCGTAACGGCGATGATCGCGGTACTCGCGATCATGATTATCCTGCTCGCGGTGCTCGCGTTGATCGTGGTCAACGCGCTGCGCGCGTCGCCCTGGGGGCTGTTCACGATCGCCTGCACGATTCCCATCGCGCTGTTGATGGGCTGGTGGATGAAGCGCTGGCGGCCGGGAAAGGTCGGTGAAGCCTCGATCGTCGGCGCGCTGCTGTTGCTGCTCGCGCTGGTCGGCGGGGGCAGCGTCGCCAGTCATCCCAGTCTCGCGCCAGCCTTTACGCACAGCGGCACGTCGCTCACGGGGATGATGATCGCGTACGGCTTCATTGCCTCAGTGCTCCCCGTCTGGATGTTGCTCTGCCCACGCGACTATCTCTCGACGTTCTTGAAGATCGCCACCGTGCTGGTGCTGGGTGTGGCGATCCTGATCATCCTGCCGCCGCTGCGCATGCCGGCGCTCACGCCGTTTGCCACTGCGGGAGAAGGGCCGGTGTTTGCGGGCAAGCTGTTCCCGTTCGCGTTCATCACGATCGCCTGCGGGGCGATTTCCGGTTTCCACTCGCTCGTCGCGTCCGGTACGACTCCGAAGATGATCTCGCGCGAGACCGACGCGCGCATGATCGGCTACGGCGGGATGATCATGGAATCGTTCGTCGGGATCATGGCGATCATCGCCGCCTGCACGCTCGATCCGGGCGTCTACTTCGCGATGAATACCACGCCCGCGGCGCTGGCGGGCGCCTCAGCTGTCTTAAATCAGGCGGGGTTCGTCGTCACACCGCAGTATATGCAGGCGCTGGCGGCGCAGATGGGGGAGCAAACGCTGATCGCGCGCACCGGCGGCGCGCCGTCTCTGGCCGTCGGGATCGCGCACATCTTCTCAGGGCTCACCAGCGCCCTCGGCGGCAAGACGCTCTCGGCGCTGTGGTATCACTTCGCGATCATGTTCGAAGCGCTGTTCATCCTCACGACCATCGACACCGGCACGCGCGTCGGCCGATTCATGCTGCAGGAGATTGTCGGCCACGTCTGGCCGAAGTTCGGCGAGACGTCGTGGCTGCCAAGCGTCTGGATTTCGAGCGGCGCGGTGTGCGCGGCCTGGGGCTACTTCCTCTGGCAAGGCGTCGTCGATCCGTATGGCGGCATCAACGCGCTGTGGCCGCTGTTCGGGATCGCCAATCAGCTGCTCGCCGCGGTGGCGTTATGCGTAGCCACCACGATCCTGATCAAGATGGGCCGCCAGCGTTACGCGTGGGTGACGCTCGGCCCGCTCGCGTGGCTGATCGTCGTGACGATGACCGCGGGGACGCAGCTCGTTTTCTCCTCCGATCCCAAGCTCGGATTCTTCGCTCGCGCCGCCACCCTGGCCGGTTCCGCCGATCCCAGCGCCCCGCAACGCATGGCGAACTTCTACCTCGACGCGGGGATCACTCTCTTCTTTATGGCCGTCGTCGCGATGCTCGTGATTACGTCGGCCCGCGAGTGGTGGTTGGTCCTATCCAAGCGAAAGGCCGCTGTCGTCCACGAGGCGCCGTACATCTCGACGACATTGGTCGCGGGCGATTAGCGGTCAAATGATGTACAACGCAGTGGATTGATTCTCCACAGCGCCGAGCGTATGCTGATTATGTCACCGGATCCTCCAGGAGCTCCGATGCCGGTGACCGCTAAGTTATCCCGCAAGTTCTACGAGAGGTTTGGGGACGATCTCACCAACGAGCTCGTGGAGTGGTTCAACCAGGTGGACGCGACGTATCGATCCGAGTTGCGCGAGACGAATGACCTCAACTGGGCGCGGTTTGAGTCGAGGTTGGCCCAGGCCGTTGCTGAAGTACGAGCCGACCTTGCGCGCCTCGAGACAAAGGTGATCCGCTGGATGTTTCTCTTCTGGGTCGGAACCCTGGGAACTCTGATCGCTCTCCTGAAACTCTGACGTTCACGCAGCCTCCGTCACACGAACCGGCAGTACCATGGCGTTGAGACCGGCGAATTGCAGCCGGCGCTGTAGCAGATACGCGGTTTCGTTGTGGAGCAGCCGCTGATACCAGCGTTCGCGTTCGAAAATCAGCTTGCCGGCAAAAAACAGCGACTGCGGAAATTCGGCGGCGATCTGGAGGCACAGGTCGGCCGCCGTGTCATTGTGCTGCCGTAGCGCGTTTCAGAGCTCTACGTGGCCTTCAGCATTTCGCGGACGTGGCGGTGACCGCCCCGTGTGTCCTGCGGTCGGATGGGGTTGAGAATGTGCTCATCGTGACATCGGCTCCGCCAACGCTCCACCGCACCCGCCGCTTCGGCCTGGTGGATCTCGCCACCGTCGTCGCGCTCGCAGGCCTGCTCTTCGGAGTGCTGCAACTCGGTCGGGAGTGGAGCGGCGCATCGCGGCCGGCCATCGTCATCGACCTGTCCCCCTGGGCTCTGCCCCGCTACACGTTTTACTCGCTGTCCCGGGGACTGCTGGCGTACGTTCTCTCGCTCGCCTTCACGCTGACCTACGGCTACTGGGCTGCGAAGGACCGGATTGCCGAACGGGTGCTCGTGCCCCTCCTCGACATCCTCCAGAGCATTCCGGTCCTGGGATTCATGCCGGGCTTGATCCTGGCCCTCGTGGCGTTGTTCCCACACAACAACATCGGCCTCGAGCTCGCCGCCGTGATCATGATCTTCACGGGGCAGGCCTGGAACATGACGTTCAGCTACTACCACTCCTTGCGTTCCGTGCCTGACGATCTCCGCGAGGTCGCGGCGGTCTACCGCTTCTCCTGGTGGCAGCGTCTCAAATGGCTGGAACTGCCGTACGCCACACTGGGGCTGGTCTGGAACAGCATGTTGAGCATGGCGGGCGGCTGGTTTTTCCTGATGATCAATGAGGCGTTCCGGCTGGGTGACCGGGACTTCCGCCTGCCAGGCATCGGGTCGTACATGAGCGTGGCGGTGGATCAGGGACGCACCGACGCCATGCTCTATGCGATTGGCGCGATGACGCTGATGATCGTCGCGGTCGATCAGGTCTTATGGCGCCCCGTCGTGGTGTGGGCGCAGAAATTCCGAGTCGAGGAGGGCGGCACCCAGGAGAAGATGTCGTCGTGGTTTCTTAACTGGCTGCGGCGTTCGCGGCTCCTCGCGGTGCTGCGCCAGCTGGGGCGCCGCGTCGGGACCCGCCTTGCACGCCGGCGAGCTATTCGGCCTGGGCCGACCACGCAGCCGGTTGCTGCCCGCCAGCCCGCGGCGTGGCTCGGCGTGATCCTCCTCGCACTACTCCTCGCTGCGCTTGCCTTCGGCGCCTGGAAGTTGACTCATGTCTTGCGCCGCGTTCCCGCGGTGGAGTGGGGCACACTGGGTGGCGCCGCCGCGTGGACGCTCGGCCGGGTCCTGCTCGCGACCGCGCTCGGGACGCTGTG
>QHUZ01000097.1 GCA_003223395.1 Gemmatimonadota bacterium
GAGACTCAGTGTTGCACTTCAAAGTTGATATCAGACAGCAACCTACTCGGTGTCATCCGGTGGCTCATACCCGACTATCTCCTCCCACTCGGGCGCGGTATTAAAGATGACCTCACAGTCGCAGCCCGCGCCGTTCTCTCCAAGCCATTCCAGGATGGGCTCAACGGCAAGTGTTCGTTGGCTGAGGAATTCCCTCGTCACCGCAAACGTGTGACGGCATTGGTAACCGGACATGCTTGCGCGATCGAGCCGCTCGAAGAGATCGCGAAGGTCAGCATGTGAGATTGGGATATCGTCGTCGATCATGGGTTGCTGCCTAACGTGAATTGGACATACCTGTCTAAAATAACCTTCCAACGCTTCTTTGTTGCATAAACGCGTCTTTCGACCTCAGAGTCGCGAATTAGGCTGGTCAGCCTAAACGGTTTATTAGAGCGTGTCGACGGGGCTTTTCACGCCCAGTCCCCCGCGGTTCAGCACGTGCGTGTAGATCATTGTCGTCTCGACGCTGCGGTGGCCCAACAGCTCTTGGACGGTGCGGATATCGTAACCTGCGTCGAGCAGGTGAGTTGCAAAGGAATGCCGCAGCGTATGACAGCTTGCGGCCTTGGCGATCCGACTCGCCCGCAGCGCTTCCTTGAACGCGCGCTGCACGACCGTCTGGTGCAGATGGTGGCGCCGGCGTTGGTGAGTCGCAGAATCCGTGTACGCCCGCCCCGCCGGAAACACCCACTGCCAGCCCCACTCTCGGCCCGCATTCGGATACTTCAACCCGAGCGCACCGGGCAGCGCGACCCACCCTGCCCCCGCCGCGACGTCGCGCTCGTGCTGCTTACGCACCTCGGCCAGATGCCGTAGCAGGGCGGCCTGCACGCGCTCCGGCAGCATCGTGCGGCGATCGCGATCGCCCTTGCCACCGCGCACAGCGATCTCGTTCGCTCCAAAGTCGACATCCTTCACCCGGAGGCACAGCGCCTCGAGCAGCCGCATCCCGCTCCCGTACAGCAACTCGACAACCAGCGACGCCGCGCCACCGCCCTGCAGCTGCGCCAACAGCTTGCGGACTTCGTCCCGCGTGAACACCACCGGCAATCGCCCCGGCCGCTTCGCGCGCACCATCGCGTGCAACCACCCGACCGGCATGTCCAACACATCGCGATACAGAAACACAAGCGCCGCTAGCGCCTGATTCTGTGTGGACGCGCTCACCCGCCGCTCGACCGCAAGACTCGACAGAAAGCGCGTCACATCGCCCGGCCCCAGCTCCCGCGGATGACGCATCCCGCAGAACCGCACGAACCGGCACACCCAGTCGACGTACGCTTCCTCAGTTCGGACGCTGTAATGTCGGAGTCGCAGTGCCTGCCGCAGTGCGGCAATGAGCGAGGAGCGAGCCATCCCATAGCGTAGTGACGACGCCCCATTGACGCGTATCAGAACACCGCGCGAATGTGCCCAGAAATTACGACGCTTGGCGCGGTCTCGTACCTTCTCCATTAACGGCGGGTATCATAGCGCGTCGAACATTCCGGTCAGAGACGCGCTTCGCCGGTCCTAATCCAGGAGAAGGTAGGATGCGCCACTTCCGTCCGCCGATCTGGTGCTGCTGGACCCTCATGGTTACCGCAACCGCCTGCGCTCCCGTTACGGTCGCGACCACAGCACAGCCCGTCCCCCAAGGCGAAACGGCCCCGGCCCTCATCTGGTACTCCATCACCAACGGCATCGAAGTCATGCGCGACTCGGGCCGCATCGCCTGGCTCGGCATCGACGCCGAAGGACGGATGGGTGTCAGCGACCGCGCCGATGTGGGGGTGCGCATCCCCTCCGGCAGCGGGATTGTCGTGACCTACAAATACCGGCTCTCCAAAAATGCCGACCACCGGGCCTCCGCTATCGCGATCATGGGCGGTGGGGGATTCGTCAACTGGGGCAACCACGCGCACTTCGAAACGACGCTGATCGCCTCGGGGCATCAATCCCTGCTGACGCCGTACGGCGGTCTGCGCCTGGCTCAGGTTGTGCCCTTGTCACGCTCGGCACGGTCGCACTCGCCCACGGCGGGAGGATTCTTCGGATTACGGCTCGGCAAGGAGGAGCTCGGCGTGAGCGCCGAGGTCGGGGTCTTCTACGACCGCTCCGCCCTCGGAGTGCGATCCTCAGACGTCATCGTAGTGCCCGCGCTCGTGCTGCACGGCGAGAAGCTGATCAATGCGCTCACGCGCGCGACGGGCGGCCGCCCGCGCTAGACCAGCGCCTTCGCATCCGCGAGCGATAGCCCGAACGCCTCGGCGACTCCGGGATACACGACCTTCCCCTCCACCACGTTCAACCCGAGAAACAGACTCGGATCCTTCTTGCATGCTTCCTTCCACCCGAGTCGCGCAAGTTTCTTGGCATACGGGAACGTCGCATTGGTCAGCGCCAGCGTCGAAGTCCGCGGCACACCCCCCGGCATATTCGCCACCGCATAGTGAATCACCCCATCCACCACATACGTTGGCTGATCGTGCGTCGTCGGCTTCGTCGTCTCGATACACCCACCCTGATCCACCGCGACATCCACGATCACCGACCCCTGCTTCATCGCCTTGAGATCGGCGCGCTTCACGAGCTTCGGCGCCTTGGCGCCCGTCAACAGCACGGCACCGATCACGACATCGGCCTTGCTGAGCTGCTCGAGCATGTTGTGGCGATTGGAGTAGAGGAGATCAACGTTGGGCGGCAGGACATCGGAGAGATAGCGCAGGCGGTCGAGCGAGATATCGAGCAGCGTGACGTGGGCGCCCAGCCCCGCAGCCATTTTGGCCGCGTTCGTCCCGACGACGCCACCGCCGAGGATCAAGACTTCTGCGGGAAGCACTCCTGGTACGCCACCAAGCAAGATCCCGAACCCGCCGAACACCTTCTCGAGATACTTTGCCCCCTCCTGTACCGCCATCCGCCCCGCCACTTCACTCATGGGCGTCAGCAGCGGCAATTCCTTGCTCGGCAGCTCGACCGTCTCATATGCGATCGCGATGCAACCCGATTTGATGATCGCTTTGGTCAGCGGTTCAGACGCGGCAAAGTGGAAGTAGGTGAAGACCACCTGGCCCCGGCGAATCCGCGCCCACTCGGGCTCGATCGGCTCCTTCACCTTGAGGATCAGCTCGGCCTTGGACCACACCGCATCCGCCGAGGGCGCGATCTCGGCACCCACGGCGCGGTACGCGTCATCGCTGAACCCTGAGCCGAGGCCGGCGCCCTGCTCGACGAGCACGGTGTGGCTGTCAGCAACCAGTGATTCGGCGCCTGCGGGCACCAGCGCCACGCGATGCTCCGCGGTCTTGATCTCTTTCGGGACGCCGACGATCACGATTTGCCTCCATTGGGGCCCAAAGAGACCACGGTCTGACGCTCCGGCGCAAAAAACTCCGCCGCCAACGCCGCCACCTCGTCGGCCGTCAACGCCTCCACCGTCTTCAGCACCTCGTCGAGGCTGCGATACGACTCGCCATACACCGCCGTGCTCGCCAAACGATACATCCTGGCCGTGGGGCTCTCCAGCGACAACATCAGCTGCCCCAGCGTCTGCTGCTTCGCATCGTCCAGCGCTGCGCCCCGCAGCCCTTCGCTCGCCATGCGCGCGAACTCGGCGTTGATCGCTGCCACCGCTTTCTCCGCCTTGCCCGGCTGCGTCCCGATATACACGCCAGCCATCCCCACCGCGCGATAGAACGACGTGAAGCTGTAGATCGCATACGCGAGCCCCAGCTCTTCGCGAATGCGCTGAAACAGCCGGCTCGACATCCCGCCGCCAAAGATGTTCGAGATGACGAGCAAGCCGTACTTGCGGCGGTCGGCATAGGGAATGGTGTCGGTGGCAAAGACGATGTGCGTCTGCGCCGTGTCCTTCGCAAACGAACGCGTCACCCCGCGCACCGCCGCAGGCACCGGTGGGACGGGCGGCGGCGGTTGCGGCGCCACGCCGTCGAACCAGCCCTGCGCTTCTACTTCTTTGAGCAGCGCCTCATGCGTGATGTTGCCCGCGGCGGCGATGACGCAGTTGCCCGGAAAGTACGCTCGCGCGTGCAGCTGCTTGAGATCATCGGCCGACAAGGCGCTCACCGTCTCCTTGGTCCCCAGGATCTGGAACCCATAGGGATGGCTCGGCCACATCGTTTCGTAGGTGAGATCGAACACTTCGTCATCGGGGGTGTCTGCGACGGTGCTGATCTCCTCGAGCACCACCTGCCGCTCGAGCGAGAGATCGGTGTCGCGCAGCAGCGGCCGGCGCACCATGTCGGTGATGACGTCGAGCGCGCGCGGCAGATCGGCATCGAGCACCCGCGCGTGATACGCGGTGGAATCGCGGGAGGTGTAGGCGTCGAGCGAGCCGCCGCGCGATTCGAGCGATAGCGCGATCTCCTGCGCGCTGCGCCGCTCCGTGCCCTTGAACACCATGTGCTCGAGCAGGTGCGACACGCCCATCTTCGGGCGCATCTCATTGGCGCTCGCGGTCCGAACCCAGACCCCGAGCGCCACGGACCGCACGTTCGGCTCCCGCTCGCTCAACACGGTGATCCCGTTGGGCGCCGCCGTCCGGTAGATTTCCCGGTCGAGCTTGACCGAGTCCACCTCAGTTCTTCTCGAGCAGAGCCTTCCGGGACAGGCGCATCCGGCCCCGTTCATCCACCTCGAGCAGCTTCACCTTCAGATGATCGCCCTTCTTGACGACGTCTTCCGTCTTCTCGGTGCGACCATGCTGCAGCTCGGAGATGTGCAGCAGCCCCTCAACGCCCGGGATGATTTCGACGAACGCGCCGAACGCCGTCGTGCTCTTCACGACGCCCTCGTACACCTTGCCAACCTCGGGCTCCTGCACGATGCCCGACACCATGTCGCGCGCGCGCTCCGCAGCTTCTCCGACCCCCGCAATGGTGACGAGACCGCTGTCATCCACGTTGATCTCGGCGCCCGTCTGCTCCTGGATGCCGCGAATCGTCTTGCCCTTGGGTCCGATCAAGTCGCCGATCTTGTCGGGACGGATCTGAATCGTGATGATGCGGGGAGCGTACTTGGAGAGCTGCGAGCGCGGCTCGGGCATCGCCTGCTGCATGATGTCGAGAATGTGCACCCGCGCCTTGCGCGCCTTATCCAATGCCTCGCTGATGACTTTCCAGTCCAGCCGCTCCACCTTGATGTCCATCTGAATCGACGTCACCCCGTCGCGCGTCCCGGCGACCTTGAAGTCCATGTCGCCCAGGTGATCCTCGGTGCCGAGAATGTCGGTGAGAATCGCGGTGCGCTTGCCGTCGGTGATCAGACCCATCGCCACGCCGGCACAGGCGGACTTCACCGGCACGCCGGCATCGAACAGCGCCAGCGAGCCGCTGCACACCGTCGCCATCGACGACGATCCGTTCGATTCGAGGATCTCGGACACGATCCGCAGCGTGTAGGGGAACTGCTCGTACGGCGGCAGCACCGCCTGCAGCGCCCGTTCGGCGAGGGCGCCGTGGCCGATCTCGCGCCGTGAGACGCCGCGCACCGGCTTCACTTCGCCCGTCGAGAACGGCGGGAAGTTGTAGTGCAGCATGAACGACTTCGTCGTCTCCTGCGCCACGTCGATCGAGTCGATGCGCTGCTCGTCGTCCGTCGTACCCAGGGTTACCGTCGCCAGCGCCTGTGTCTGGCCGCGCGTGAACAGTGCCGAGCCGTGCGCGCGCGGCAGCCAGCCGACCTCGCAGGTGATCGGCCGCACCGTGTCGAGATCGCGACCGTCCACGCGCTCGCCCGCCGTCAGCACCCGCTCGCGCATCGTCTTGTATTCGATCTCTTCGATCACTTCCGCGATCTCACGCTGCTTGTCGGGAAACTCCTCGGCCACCTGCTCGACGATCGTGGACTTGATGGCACTCAGTGCCTGCGTGCGCTCGGCCTTGACCGCCAGCGTCAACGCTTCACTTACTTTGTCCTCAGCGAGCTCTTTCACCCGCGCGACGAGGTCAGCGGGAGGCTCAGCCTTGGTCCATTCCATCTTGGGCTGCTGCACCGCTTCGACCACCTGATCGGCGACGCCGAGCAGTTCCTTGATCCCCTTGTGTGCGACTTCGAGGCCCTTAATGATCTCCGCCTCGGTCAGCTCGAGCGCGCCGCCCTCCACCATCACAATGCTCTCTTTGGACCCGGACACCGTCAGATCCACATCCGAAAACTCCAACTGCTGAAACGTCGGATTGAGAATCCAGGCCCCTTCGACGCGGCCGACGCGCACGGCGGCGATCGGACCGTTCCACGGTACCTTCGAAAGCGACAAGGCTGTGGACGCAGCGACGACGCCAAGCACATCCGCGTCGTTCTCCTGGTCGGCCGAGAGCACATAGACGAACACCTGCACCTCGTTCTTGAAGCCTTCGGGAAAGAGCGGCCGGACGGACCGGTCGATGACGCGCGCCGACGTGACTTCATCGTCGGAGGGCCGGCCCTCACGCTTCAAAAAGCCGCCGGGGATCTTGCCGGCGGCGTAGGTCTTCTCGCGATATTCGACGGTCAGTGGAAAATACGGGAGGTTGGAGAGATTCTCGGAGACGGTGACGGCGGCCAGCACAACCGTTTCACCGAACTGTACGAGACACGAGCCTGCGGCCTGCTTGGCAAGCCGTCCCGATTCGATTTTCAGGGTGCGGCCGGCGAAAGTCGTTTCTACTCGCTTCACTGCGTTGCCTGTCTAGAGCACTTGAAAATGTGCCGAGCGCCCCCGGTGCTCTTCGGGGGGCGCCCAGCACGACGCCTTGCGCGACTTAATGTCGGAGACCGAGCTCGTCGATGAGCTGCCGGTACTTCGCGAGATCGGTGCGCTTCAAGTACTCCAGCAGGCGGCGGCGGCGGCTGACCATACGCAGCAGGCCGCGTTGCCCATGGAAGTCCTTGGCGTGGACCCGGAAGTGCTCGGTGAGGCTGTTGATGCGCTCGGTGAGCAGCGCCACCTGGACCCGGCTGGAGCCGGTGTCCCGGTCGTGCAGCCCGTGTTTCCTGACCGGCGTCGTCTTGTCGTACATCGTCCCTGTTCCCTAATCGTTGGAAGCGCCGTAGGTTAACCGGCTCCGACCCCTTTGTAAAGTGACTGCGATCAACGCCCCGACCGACCTCGTCGGCCAGACCCTTGGCCCCTACACCCTGGAGCGGCTCCTCGGCCAGGGGGGGTTCGCCTGGGCGTTCGTGGGCCGGGCGTCGGATGGCACCCCGGTCGCGATCAAGGTCCTGAAACCCCGCTATGCCGGCGATGCCCAGTTTGAGAGCCGGTTTCGCAACGAGAGCGAGACCGCCGCAAAGCTCGAGCACCCCAACATCATCCGGATCCGCTCGGTCGCGAAGACCGGCGAGCACGTCTACTTCGCCATGGACCTCTGCGCCGACAGCCTCGGCGCCCGCATCGCCCGCGAGGGGCCGCTCGCCGAGGACGACATCCTGCGGCTGGCGCGCGACATCACGGCGGCGCTCGAATTCGCGCACCAGCAGGGCGTCATCCATCGAGACTTGAAGCCCGATAACGTGCTGATTCGGTCGGACGGGACGGCGGTACTCACGGACTTCGGTATCGCGCGCGCCGTCTCAGGCTATGTCGCATCGACCGGCGTGAACATGACGATCGGGACCCCGCACTACTTGTCGCCGGAGCAGGCCCAGGGCCGGCCGCTCGACCAGCGCGTGGACTTTTACGCCCTCGGCGTCACCCTCTACAAGGCGGCGACGGGCGAGGTGCCCTTCAGCTCGACCGACTGGTTCGAGCTGGCGCGCATGCACGTGGAAGATCCCCCGCCCTCCCTCCGCCGCAAACACCCGGCGCTGTCGAAGCGCTTCGAGCGGGTGGTGATGAAGTGTCTCGCCAAGCACCCCGACGATCGCTATGCCGACGCCGCCGCGCTGCTTTCGGACCTGGACGAGGTGGAGCAGAAACGTCGCCCGACGGTGAATCTGGGCGCGGCACCGATGGGCACCGCCCAGCGTGAGACGCTGGCCGACCCGTCCTCCGGCCGCAGGACCTGGCTCCTAATTGCGGTTGTTGGGATTGGATTGGTACTGCTAGTGGTGTTGGTGGTCAGGTTGATGCGGTAAATAATCTCCGGACTGCGCCAAGAAACCGGGACAAGATGCCACGGGCGGGAACGACCGATGGAGAGGGATTATGTAGGGGCGCAGCACGCTGCGCCCCTACTAGGACTCCGACCGCCTCGCGCAGTTCTCCCTCATATCGTTTGGGAAATGGTCGCTCGGCCAGTCGAACCGCAAACCCAGGTTTCTCAGAACTGCTGCTCAATTCGATAGTGCCTGGGTGCGCCTTCTCAATGACGTCGATGATCGGCCGAAGCAGTCCCCGGCTCCTGGATCCCGGCTCCTGACTCCAGTATTCGGTCGCCACCACGCCCACCAGCTGCTGCGCGGTCATGCGACCCGCAGCGTAGTCCGCGAGCGAAGAGTTAACGGAAGAGGCGGAGGACATCGTTCGACAACGCGATGACCATGATCGCGAGGACGACGAGCATGCCGACCTGCGTGAGGCGCAGCCGCAGCTGCGGTGACAGCGGCCGGCGCCGGATCGCCTCGGCGATCAGGAACATCGCATGCCCGCCGTCGAGCACGGGGATAGGCAAGAGATTCAGCACCGCGAGGCTCACGGAGAAGAACGCGAGGAACTGCAGGAACCAGTCGAACCCCAGCCGGGCCGCCTGTCCCGACATCTGGGCGATCGAAATCGGGCCGCCGAGCTCGCGCGCCGAGGCCTGGCCGGTGACGAGGCGTTTGACCTGCGTCACGACCGAGACGATCTGCAACCCGGTCTGGCGCACGCCAATCGAGAGCGCGGCGCCGAAGCCGACCGGCACGCGCACCACCGGCGGATTCGGGCCGGCGCCGATCAGGCCGAAGTGCTGGCCGCCCGAGTCCTGCGGCGCGGGTGTGACCGAGACCTTCATGATGCTGTCGTCGCGCAGCACGGTCAGAGCCAATGCCCTTCCCGGACTCGCACGGACGCGGCGCACCAGATCGGCCCACGATACGACGGTGTCGTCGTCGATCTTCACGACCTCATCCCAGCCGCGCAAACCCGCCCGCTGCGCCGGCTGGCCGAGGATCACTTGGCCGATGCGAGCGGGGAACAATGGCACAAAGGCTCGGGCGAGCTTCTCGCGGGTGGTGGGATCGCGTGGCACATGAATCACGATGGGTTCCGCGCGGCCGGCGACCTCGAACCGCAGCGCTTCGCGACCCGCGAGGATCTTCTCCTCCAGATCGTCCCAGGCCTTGAGGGAATCGCCGTTGAGACGGACGATCCGATCACCGCGCCGCAAGGAAGCAAGCGCGTCCGCGCCGCGCGGCAGGCTCGCTACGTCGACGGAGTCGATCGGAATCATGGCCGCGCGCGGCACGCCCGCGACCGCGATGAGCCCGGTGTAGATCACGAACGCGAGAAACAGATTCATCGTGACGCCGGCGAGGATCACCGCCATCCGAGCCCAGAGCGGCTGTCGATCGAACGCACGCGCGGGGTCTATCGCAACGTCCGCCTTCCCACCTTCCAGCTCGCCCACCATGCCTTCGTCTTCGAGCCCCGCCATCTTGACGTAGCCGCCCAACGGGATCCAGGAGATCCAGTATTCCGTCTCGCCGCGCCGCCATTGGATGACCGGCCGCCCGAATCCGAGCGAGAAGCGCAGCACCTGAATGCCGACCGCCTTGGCGACGATGAAGTGGCCGAACTCGTGCACCGAAATGAGCACGCCCAGGACGACGATGAGCGACACGATCGTCAGGAGCATGCGACCTCCTCCGCGAGGCGCCGCGCCTCGGCGTCGGCGGCGAGGACCGCCTCGAGCGACTTTCCTCTTCCCGCGTCCCCCGTCCCCCGTCCCACGACGTGTTCGATGATCTCTGCAATGCGCCCGAACGTGATCTTCTCGTCGAGGAACAGCTGCACCGCCACCTCATTAGCCGCGTTGAACCGCGCCGGCGCGGTGCCGCCCTGCCGCGCCGCTTCACGGCCGACGACGTAGGCCGGAAACCGCTCGGGCTGCAGCGCCTCGAATGTGAGCGTGCCGGCGGCGACCGGATCGAACCGCCGCACGCCCTGATCCGGCACGCGGTCGGGATAGGTGAGCGCGTAGAGGATCGGCAGCTCCATCGTGGGGAATCCCACCT
This sequence comes from Gemmatimonadota bacterium, assembly GCA_003223395.1. Classification (GTDB taxonomy): domain Bacteria; phylum Gemmatimonadota; class Gemmatimonadetes; order Gemmatimonadales; family GWC2-71-9; genus 20CM-2-65-7. The sequence goes on from QHUZ01000097.1 coordinate 10,180, forward strand.
GGGCCAGTACCGAGCCATCCACGAACTCCGCGAAGCCGTGAATCACCGACTGCGGGTGGATGACAACGTCCACCTGGTCATACTCGACATCGAATAGGAAATGCGCCTCAATCACTTCCAGCGCCTTGTTGACGAGTGTTGCCGAATCGACCGTGATCTTCTTGCCCATCGTCCAGGTCGGATGCTTGAGTGCCTCGGCGACAGTGGCCCGCGAGACGCGCTCGGCGCCCCAGGTGCGGAACGGCCCGCCCGATGCGGTGAGAATCAGCCGTGCGAGCTCGGTTGGCCGGCGACCCGCCACGCATTGCAGAACCGCGCTGTGCTCGGAGTCCACGGGGACGATTTCGCCGCCGCCATCGCGCGCCGCCTGCGCGACCAGCTCGCCCGCCATCACCAACGTTTCCTTGTTGGCCAGGGCGACGCGCTTGCCAGCGCGCAACGCCGCCAGCGTCGCTTCGAGTCCCGCGGCACCGACAATGCCATTGACGACAATTCGGACGTCGGGATGCGTGGCGGCCTCGACGAGGCAGGAGGCGGTGCCGCCATTTACGAGGCCGACGAACGCGGGTTTCCATTCAGCGGCCTGCTGTGCCAGCAGATCCTTGTTCGAATGGCCGGTGAGAGCCACGACGCGGAACCTGTCCCGTTGCCGGGACAAGACCTGGAGCGTCGATCTGCCGATCGACCCGGTAGATCCGAGGATTGCGACGCCGACACTCATATCACGCCAAACATGCGATACAAACCCGCCGCTGTGGGAATCACGAAGTACAAGGAATCAAGCCGATCGAGAACGCCGCCGTGGCCCGGAATGAGCGTCGAGGAGTCCTTCAAGCCCGCTTCCCGCTTGAACAGCGATTCCGCGACATCACCGATCTGTCCGACAATGGAGACGGTGAGACCAAACAGCAACAGCTGGCCGGGGCTGAAGCTCCAACCCTGACGATTCAGTACGAATTTACCGAGCGCGAGTGCCGTAATCACTCCCGCGAGCGTCCCGCCGACGGCTCCCGCGTGCGTCTTCTTGGGCGACAGGATCGGGGCGAGCTTGGACCCTCCGAGCGCGGTTCCCATCGCCATCGCGGCCGTATCGCAAACCCAGGTGATGACCAGCGGGAACAGAGTGAGGAGGACGTACGCCAGCGGGCGTGTCGCGGCGCCGCTGCCGTGCCGGATCGCGATGAGAAAGGCGAGCAACCCCGACGCGTACACACAGCCGAACATCGTGATCGAGACACTCGCGAGCGGGCGCCCACTCGGTCCGCGTCGCGCCATCGCGATCGCCATCGTCACCATCAACCAGATTGCGCCGAGGAGGAAAGCGGGAGCCTTGGCCCAGTAGGCCAGCAGTGGAATGCCGGCTGCCGCGAGCCACCCGGTGCGCTCGAGCGGCTCGATGCCCTGGCGGCGGCCGAAGTCATAGATCTCCCGCGCGCCCAGCACTCCCAGCACCGCCAGCGTCGCCGCGAGCGCCCAGCCGCCGAGCCAGATGATGCCGACGACGACTGGAATGGCCACGACAGCCACGGCGATGCGCTGCACCAAGTTTTTTGAGGGCATCAGGACGCGGTGACTTTTCCAAAGCGCCGCTCGCGGCGCTGATAATCGAGGATCGCCTCGAGCAATGTGCGGCGGTTGAAATCGGGCCACAGCACCGGCGTGATGTACAGCTCGGTATAGGCGAGCTGCCACAGCAGAAAGTTCGAGAGCCGTTGCTCTCCGGAGGTGCGAATCAGCAGATCGGGATCGCCCCAGGGCGCCGTGTACAGCTTGGCGCGGATCGCCTCTTCGTCGATGTCTTCGAGCTGCTTCGTACCCTTGAGCACTTCTTCCGCCAGCAGTCGCGCCGCATGCGCGATCTCGCCGCGCGATGAATACGAAATGCAGAGATTGAGCGACAGCTTTTGACCGCCGGCCGTCTCGCGCTCGACCTGCTCGACCGCCGAGCGGCCCCCCGGTGTCAGCCGAGTGCGGTCGCCGAGCACGTGCACGCGCACGCCTTGGCCCTTCAGCTCGGCGACTTCTTTGGCGATGTACTCTTCGAGCAAATCCATCAACGCCGAAATCTCGGTGGCCGGGCGGTTCCAGTTTTCCTCGGAAAACGCGAACAGGGTCAAAACTGCGACGCCCGCGTCGATCGCCCCTTCGACCGCCTCGCGCACGGCCTTCATGCCGGCCCGATGGCCGAACGGGCGCGGCAGCCGGCGCTCGCTCGCCCAGCGGCCGTTGCCGTCCATGATGATCGCGACGTGGCGCGGAATCGGTCCCGAGAGCATCAGACTTCCAGGATCTCGGCTTCTTTGGCCTTCACCGCCGCGTCCACCGCCTTGAGGTGATCGTCGTGCGTCTTCTGCACTTCCTTCTCGGCATGCTTCTGGTCGTCGGAGGAGACGTGCTCGGTCTTCTTGATCCGGTTCATCGTCTCGGTGCGCGCATGCCGGATCGCCACGCGCCCTTCTTCGGCGAACTTGTGCACGACTTTGACCAGCTCTTTGCGGCGCTCTTCCGTCAGCGGCGGAATCGGAATGCGGATGAGATTGCCGTCGTTCGACGGCGTGAGGCCGAGATCGGACGCCAGGATGCCCTTCTCCACCGCCTTGAGCAACCCTTTGTCCCACGGCTGCACGGTCAGCAGCTTCGGCTCCGGCGCCGCGACGCTCGCCACCTGCGTGAGCGGCATCTCGTTCCCGTACGCCTCGACGCGGACGAGATCGAGCAACGCGGTCGTGGCCTTGCCGGTGCGCACGGTCGTAAACTCGCGCTTGACGGCCTCCACCGCTTTGTCCATGAGCTGCTTGGCGTGTTTGACGTGATCGGAAAGAGAACCAGCGGGCGCAGGGGTCATTGGACGATCGTGCCGACGCGTTCTCCGGCCAGGACCCTGGCCGTCGCGCCGGGCTGGTTGATGTTGAACACCACGATGGGGAGCTTGTTCTCCTTGCACAACCCGAAGGCGTTGGCGTCCATCACCGCATAGCCCTTTACCAGCGCTTCCTGAAACGTGAGCGTGGGCAAAAATGTGGCCTTGGGGTCCTTCTTCGGATCGGCCGTGTACACGCCGTCGACGTTGGTCGCTTTGAGAATCACCTGCGCCTCCATCTCGAGCGCCCGCAGCACGGCCGCAGTGTCGGTGGAGAAATACGGATTGCCGGTGCCACCGGCGAAAATCACCATGCGCCCTTTGTCGAGGTGCCGCACCGCACGGCGCCGGATGTAGGGCTCGGCGAGCTCTTCCATGCGGATGGCCGTCATGACCCGCGTATCCACGCCCTTTTTCTCGAGGATGTCCTGCAGCGCCAGCGCGTTGATCACGGTAGCGAGCATCCCCATGTAATCGGCGGACACGCGGTCCATCCCCTGCTCGCTCGCGGCCGTCCCTCGCAGGATGTTGCCGCCGCCGATGACGAGGCCGAGCTGCACGCCGGTGGCGGCGACCGACTTCAGTTCATCCGACACCCGTTCGATGACGGCGAAATCGATGCCAGAAGCTCGCCCACCCGCGAACGCTTCCCCCGAGAGTTTGAGGAGCGCGCGCTTGTAGGCGAGCTTCGGCGCCACTTAGTTGCCTCCGAGCTCGAAGCGGGCGAACCGCCGGACTTCGACCTTCTCGCCCGTCTTGCCGGACAACTCCTTGACCAGCTCGCCGACGGTACGCTTGTCGTCCTTTACGAATTTCTGCTCGAGCAGGACGTTGTCTTCATAGAACTTCTTCAGCATGCCGTCCACGATCTTGGCGCGAATGTTCTCCGGCTTCTTCTGGTCGGCAACCTGCGATTCGTAGACCTGCCGTTCCCGCTGGACCAGCTCGGGTGGCAAGTCCTCGATGCGGACCGCCAGCGGCTTGGTGGCCGCGATGTGGACCGCGATCTCCTTCGCGAGGGCCTTGAAGTCGTCGGTGCGCGCGACGAAGTCCGTCTCGCTGTTCAGCTCCACGAGCACGGCCACGGAGCCGTCGTGGTGCACGTACGACCCGATCCACCCCTCCGACGCCTCGCGCCCGGCGCGCTTCTCGGCCTTGGCCGCGCCCTTCTTGCGGAGCAGATCGACGGCCTTGTCCAGGTCGCCGGCCGTCTCCTGCAGCGCGCTCTTGCAGTCCATCATGCCCGCGCCGGTCTTGGCGCGCAGCTCGGCCACCAGTTTTGCCGGAATCTCTTTCACAGTGGTCATGCTTCCTTTCACTCCCTCATAAAAACGCCGCCCTCGCGCCGTGAAGCCCGGGGGCGGCGGTCGGTTGTCCAGCTACCAGAGTTGTTACGCCCCGCCCCCGCTGACGGGTTCGGTCGGGGGAGGCGCCTCTTCCGTTTTCATGCGGGCGGCGATCGCCTCCGGTTTCGGACGCCGCTTGCGCCGCGCCGGCCGCTTCTTGCGGTCGCCATCCACGTCGGCTTCGCCCGTCTCGGTCGAATAGGTGGTGCCTTCGCCCTCTTCGCCCGTGCCTGCGTCCCGCAGCGGCATCTGCCGCCGCGCTTCCGCGATCACGTCCGAGATCGCATTCGTAATCAGCGAGACGGCGCGAATCGCGTCGTCGTTCCCGGGAATCGGCACCGTGATCAGGTCGGGGTCGGCGTTCGTATCGACGATCGCCACCACCGGAATCCCGAGCTTGTTCGCCTCGGCGACGGCGATGCGCTCCTTCTTCGCGTCCACCACGAAAAGCGCGCCCGGCAGCCGGCCGAGGTTCTTGATCCCTGCGAGGTTCTTGTCGAGCTTGCCGCGCTCGCGGTCGAACAGCAGCTGCTCCTTCTTGGTGTAATTCGTGAAGTCGCCGTCCGCTGCGCCTTGCTCCAGATCCTTGAGCCGCTTGATCTGCTTCTTGATCGTCTGGAAGTTCGTCAGCGTGCCGCCGAGCCAGCGCTCCGTTACATAGAAGGAGCTGCACCGCTTGGCTTCCGCTTCCAGAATGCCCTTGAGCTGCTTCTTCGTGCAGACGAACAACACGCCCTCACCCTTCAACACGACGTTGCGCAGCAGCTCTTGTGCGGCCTCGAGCTGACGCAGCGTCTTCTGAAGATCGATGATGTAGATGCCGGAGCGTTCGGCGAAGATGAACCGCCGCATCTTGGGATTCCAGCGGCGGGTCTGATGGCCGAAATGGACACCTGCTTCCAACAATTCCTGCAACTGAGGCTGAGGCATTTACTCCCTTTCCTGGGTTGTTTCCGCCGCCGCTCTCATCTCTCGCTCAACCCCGAAGGGACCCAGAGCGAGATCAAGTGGCGTGAGTATTTGATTGCTTACCGCTTGCTGAACTGGAATCTCTTGCGAGCTCCAGCACGACCGGGCTTTTTGCGTTCCACCGCGCGTGGATCTCGCGTGAGGAGCCCTTGCTCTCTCAACTTCTTGCGATGCCTGTCATCCGCGAGCACCAATGCCCGCGCGATGCCCAGCCGCATCGCGCCGGCTTGGCCGGTCAGCCCGCCACCCACCACGCGCGCCTTCACGTCGAACGCGCCGAGCGTGTCGGTCGCGGTGAACGGCTGCTGAATGTGCGACACGAGCGAGGGCCGCGGGAAATAGTCACCCAGCGTACGCCCATTGATGCTCCATTTGCCCGACCCCGGGGTCAGGTACACTCGCGCGATGCCGAGCTTGCGGCGGCCGATCGCATGCCACCGCAGCTCCGGTGTGATTCCTGTGCTCACTTGGCCTCCACGGCGACCAGCGGTGTCGGCTGTTGCGCCGCATGCGGATGCTCAGGCCCCGCGTACACCTTCAGCATCTGTTTCACGTGCTGGCGCGACAACGTCGTCTTCGGCAACATCCCCCACACCGCCTTCTCGATGACGCGCTCGGGATGCTTCCCAAGCACTTTCTTCACCGGCGTGAACCGCTCGTGGCCCATGTACCCGGTGTGATGGAAGTAGCGCTTCTGCTCCACCTTGCGGCCCGTCAGGTGCACCTTCTCGGCGTTGATCACGATGACGAAATCGCCGCCGTTGACGTGCGGCGTGAACGTCGGTTTGTGTTTGCCACGCAGGATTTGCGCGATGCGACTGGCGAGCCGGCCGAGCGGCTGCTCCGCCGCGTCAACCAGCCACCACCGACGCTCGATGTCCTGCGGCTTCAACGTGTAC
>QHUZ01000113.1 GCA_003223395.1 Gemmatimonadota bacterium
ATGGATGGCTCGAACGGCGCCATGGCGACAGCGCCCGTCGATGCGTCCGCGCCGGCCGGTTCGAGCACGGCAACGCAATGCATTCCAGCAAAGAGTCCCACGCCGGTCACCGACGCGGACAACGACGGCGTCCCGGACTCGGTGCGGTTCGATTACGCGGGCTGCGTCATCTCCCGTCCGCTCTCGATCGACCCCCTCTCGGGTACGATTGATCTCATCGACCCGACGAAACTGGTGGCTGACCACGCGGTCAAGCGCGTGTTTACGGACTTCAAGCGCATCACGGTGAAACTGCTGTCGGGTGCCAAGTCATCTGTGACGGACAACGGCGTGCGCCAGGCATCGCATGACGGCACGACGCTACGCAGCAGCGAGACCAACTTCCGCACTGATTACGTGTACCCGAAGGGCAGCACCGCAGAGCACGTGCGCACTTGGGAGTCCATCTTCACGGCCGATGTCGCGGGCTCGATCATGCGGGATGCACTCCTGCCGAGTGGCACGTGGTCGGTAAACGGCACGTCGTCGTGGACGCGGGGGCAGCGGTCCTATTCGCTTACCGTGACGACCAACCCGCCGCTCCACTACAATGCGACGTGCACCGCGGCCCCGCGCTTCGATGCAGGGAAGATCACGGCCGTCGTGGTGCGGAACAGCACGACCATGACGGTGACGATCGAGTTCACCGCCTGCGGCGTGTACACCGTCACCCGCTCGTAAGACTTCACTCGATCCTGTAATCGACCGGCACCCTGATCAGAACGCGCACCGCGCGTCCCTTGACGCGTGCCGGTCGAAACACAGCTTGCAAGACGTAGGCGCGCGCCGACTGGTCGAATGCGTTACTGGGTCGCGCGATGACCTTCAGCGAGGCGGGTTCCGCGCGGCCGAGCGTGTCGATGACGGCCTGCACCGTCACGCGTCCTTGCAGTCCGGCGTGCCGCAGCGCGGGCGGGTAGTCGAGCGGGGGTGCGGACACGATCGTCGCGGGTTCATCGACGGCGGCCTCCGCGTAGACTCGATCGGCGTCGCGCCCATCCCCGTTCCCCCCAGGAGGGCACGCCGCATCGACCTGCGCCATGTGCCGCCCGAGGCCACGAGCGTTGAAACGGATGAGCTGTGCCGATTTCCCCGACGGACGGATCTCGAGCCGCAGGTCCGGGTGGGACGCGAGTTGCCGTAACAGCGCTCGCGGATCAGGCGCGAACGCCGACGTCGAATCCGTCGAGCGACTCCACCGGCTCTCCGCCGGGGGCTCGCTCCCCCACTGGATGCGCACCGGCGTCGTGACGTTGTCGTCCGACTCCAGGACCGATCCCGTCGTCACGAATACGTCGAGCTCCCCGTCCTGGCAGCGCACGAGGAGGACTGGGCGCACCTCGAACGCGGCCGCCCGCGCCGCCCCCGCCGCGCGCACGGTGGTGAGCGCGGGAAGTTCCAATGTCAGCGATGGCCGGTTGGTCAGCTCGGTGACCTCCCATGGGTCGGTCGTCGCCGGACGTGTCGCCCGTTGCGCGGACGCGGATGAGGCGAGCAGCAGTGTGGCGATGGAGATTCGCAGTGTGCGCATGACGGTGCCCCCTGTCGGCTAGGGCGACCGGTTCGTCTACAGCGTGAAATATCGCCTCTGATCGGGAGTCGTGCTGGTGAGCTTCGACACAGTCCTTCAGGACGGTAGTAGCCGAGCGCCGGCTAGAGATTCAGGTCGTGCAGGCCGTCGAGGCCTTCAAGCCGGGCGTTCTGGACTGGGGTCTGGTACGCCCGCTCCTGACGATATCGCGCCGTCGTCCAGATCTCCGGAGCCCAGAACTCTTCAACTTCGAGCGGTCCCTGCGACTGGTTGATCCCCCAGTGGTAATGCATCACCGGATTGCGCGTGTCGTCGTACCCGACCCGCACACAGCGACCCACGATCGCCTTTTCGTCCCAGGCACCCCAATAGGTTGTCGCGTTCTCAGCCGTCGCGTCCGGCAAGCGCCTGCCCTGCGGGAAGAGCGCTTGGAAGGCGCCAATAAACCGGTTGGCTTGCGAGGCGAGCTCTGCGTCGACGCACCACTCAACGATCGGTGGCTCCTCGAGGGCCATTCCGAGCATCATCACCTGCGCGTACAGCACGACTGATTCGCGCAACGCGGCGAGCACCACGGGATCCTGCGTCCGCGCGGCGAGCCCAACCAGCGAGTAATCGTCCATGGCGCGAGCGGCCTGCTCGGCCGCTCGCGTCAGGGTCGGGATGGTCCAGCGCGGCGCGAGTTCCTGCAGTGCGCGGGAGAGCGCATCGTGCCCGACGGGCAGCAGCTTGTCTTCGTCGCGTGGGCGCCCGTACAACGGGGACGACGTCACCTCATACAGCCGCTGGTATGCGGGGAGGCGTTCGACCGCGGCGACGCGGCTGGCGGGCTCCTCTTGCAGCGCGCGGAGAAGGCGGAAGTACTCGGTCAGCCGCTCGTCCTCGGCGTAATAGCCTTCCACAGGGACATCGGCCGGCTGCACATGGAGCGTCCACGCGACTTCTCGGGCGCACCGCAGCAGCTCGAAACCCTCGTTGTGTTTCATTGCGCGGCGGTAGAGGGCGTCGAGGCCGAGCAGGAAGACCCGGTTGTCGACGACGAGACGCTCTTGCATCACTCGTTCCGTCACGGGACTGCGCGGCGTTCCAGCGCGCGGATGACCACCGCAAATACGGCATACGCGATCAGCGCTGTCGCGGCGGCCGCCTTATCGCTGGTCGGCGGTGGACCGAAGAACACGTACGCCTGGATCGCCAGCATGACGACGCCGAACACGAGCATCGCCGTGCGCCGCGCCCTGTGCCGGAGGTAGAGCCACATCGCACCGAATAGCAGCAACGCCTCGAGGCCGAGCGCGACGGCCGGCAGGTTCCACAAGCCCAGCCCCACCTTCGCGGTGTTGTCGTAGAGCGGCAGATCGGGCCGGTGAACGAGAAAGTCGAGCACCCAATGCGAAAAGACCGCGAGGCCCACGATGGCTGCGGCGCGCGAGGGAACTGGCCGGACCGCTCGATACACGAGAAAAGCAACGAGCGACCAGGCGATGGCGGCAAGGAGGCTGTGCGTGTACGGCATGTAGTACAGATCGAGCGGATTCGAGGCCGTAATGCCGGGGACGATGCGGACCTTCTCGATGCCGAGGAGCACGAAGGGAGCCCAGAGGACGTCGAGCAGCTGCACGGCGATGAACAGCACCCAGAGCGGAATCGCCGGCTCGTCTTTCTTGGCCGCGAAGCTGATGCCGTAGTGGCCGACGAACATGGATGGGAGTTAGCGCAAGGGACGTACGCTGACAACTGGACGAGTTAGGCCGCGGATTGCTCCGCGGCCTTGTTGCGTGACGGAATCATCACGCAGCGAGTCCTGAAGAGCTCAAATCTCACATCGACGGGGGCCGATCGGAGTTGTTGATGTCCCGCGCGATCTTCCACGAGCCGTCCTCCTGGAGCTGCCACACGGTCAAGTATTTCCCGCTGTCGACGATGTCGGCTCCGGTACCGGTCTTGGGGTGGAGTGTCCACGTGTAAGTGCCGCGTTCGATCGCATAATCGCCGCTGCGGATCACGTCTTTGGTCGCGAGACGCGCGTCCACGAGATTGAATTGCGACAGGAAGGTGGTGAAGCCCTGGCTGATGCCCGCGCGGCCTTCCCAGGCGGTCATGTTGGGCGGCATGAGGACCGCATCGTCGGTGTAGTTCGCGGTGAGTGTGGCGGCATCACCGCGTTTGAAGGCGTCGACGAAGCGCGTATTGGCGGCGGTGATGGCCTGCTGGACAGCCGCGGAGTCCGGGTCGAGAGCAGTCGCCTGCACGGTCGCGACGCGACACGCTCCCCGCTCCCTGACCCATACTTCCAGGAACGCACCGTTCTGGATCTCGTAGCGATGAAGGAACGCGTTTCCCACCGCTTGAAAGCGCTCATGCTGCAGCGGCGGGTTCGCGAACGGCTGCTGGTGCGCAATCTCGGCCGAACGCTGCGCTTTCATGAACTGGCCCCAGGGGAAGACAACGGTGAAGCTGTCGCTCGTGAGCTTGTTCCATGTAGCGGTATCGGCCTGTGCGACGGCGAGGTTTCGCGCGCGCGCGGCGGCGCGCAGGGCCACGGGGACTTGAGCCTTGGCTACGTGCGGAGCGATGAGAGTCAGGAGTGCAGCGGCGAGGAACGGCGAGCGTCTGGTCATGATGGTCTTCCGGTACGAGAGCGTTAGAGCTAGCTCCGTTTGTCCGAACAGGCGAATCGGCGAGTAGAGGGGACGTCCTTCAGGACGCGCGTATTGGCCGAGCCGCCTGTCCTTTAGGGGTCCTTACATCCGAGGCGATTGCCCGTCGGTCCGGAACACCGCCCGAATCGGTTCACCGTCGATGAGTGCGGGATGGAACCGCCGCCCCTGCCACTGCTTCAGGATCCCGTCGTCGAGGTCGCTCATACCGGAAGACTGTGTGATCCTGACGTTACTCGGAACACCGCCTTCATCGATGAGTGCCTCGAGGCGGATGTGGATACGCCGGGTCCCCGGTGGCGGTCTGCGATCCCCTGGTTGCATCTGGACAGCGATACGAGTGGGAAAGGGCGATCCGGATTCCGGAGTTGGGGGACAGTAGATCGATCGTTCGAGGGTAAGCGATGGAGTCGAACCTCCCACCACGTGGACGCGCACGGCCCAGGGCTCGGATGGTTTCTGCGGCCAAATGGAGCGCAGGAGCACCATGGCAGCCGTGGGGTCTGTCGTCTCGAGCGGTCGGACGCGTGGAAACGAGTCGCTCCCCTCGAAGAGCAAGCTGAAGCGCATGTCGTCAGCCAGCAGGTTGGCTTGCTTGAGCTCGAGGATGGCATCAGCGGAATCGAGGACGTCTCTGGCGGGCGGGAGTTGTTTCGGGTTGCGCGTTTCTTCACAACCCTTGTTTTGTGCAGACAGGGAGGAGGAGGCGAGGACAGTAGCAATCAACGCGACCGTGACAGCGAGCAGACGCATACCTACCTCAGCCAAGAACTGTGTTTATCCTGCCACTGAAGCACCGGCTCAGCGAAGGTTCCGTCTTAATCGTGCCTCCGCGCGGCGCATGTAGCGCGTTCCTGCCGGTCCTTCACCTTCCCTTCCTCGACGGTCTGCCACTGCATGTTGCTCGACGCGTCCGCCCCGCCTGCGCAGAGCGGCACGACGTGGTCCACGACGTACCCGGGCCGACCGTGCGGATACCCGGTACGCCGCAAGAAATCGTCCCTGGCTTGGCGGCTCCGTGGAATCCGCCCACGTGAATTTGGCGAGGCGTCCGCGTGCGGTCGTGCTGACGGCGCGCGGTAGTGTCGAGCGCTCGGCG
>QHUZ01000009.1 GCA_003223395.1 Gemmatimonadota bacterium
AAAGAAAGGAACGAGGATGGTTACCTTTCCGGCTCGAGCCTACTGAGCCGGGCGAGGTTCCGCGCCAAGCGCCACACAAAAACGAGGGCCATGCCGGCCAACACGACCGCGACCGTCCAGTTGGCGACACGCACCGTGGGGTGCACGCCAAGCGCGAGCACGGTATTCAGCACGATGAGCGCGAGGCGCGCTTCCGTGGGCCCGATCCTGCCATACTCGATCTTGGCGATACCAAAGACACTCGACTCGAGGTACACGTTCACCGCAAGGGCCAGGTAGCCGACGACCGCGCCCAACGCGAGGCTGAGACTTACGTATCCCGAGAACCCAATCCCGAGCCCCACACAAACGACCGACAGCGCGCCCATCACATGGTCGAGGTAGAAGCCGTATTTGGGCCGCTCGGCGCCGCGGACGCGCGCCAGCGTGCCGTCGAGGCTGTCGCCCAGCCAATGGACGGCCAGCATGACGCTCGCGATCCAGAGCCACGCGGGATTGTACCGCGCGCCCGCGTACGCTACGCCCGCGCCCGCAGCACCCACCATGCCGAGCGCGGTGAAATGATTCGCGCGCAGACCGCGGGGCACGCGGCGCGCCAGGCGCTCGAGCAGACGTCGCTCGAAGTCCGCGAACACGAACGTCAGCTCACGCAAGCCGTGCAACGCCGCCCGTAGCTCCGCCGCAGACCCGAACCGCGCGGCAGGGTCGTTCGCCAGACAGCGTTCGAGGATGCGGTCGAACGCCGCCGTTCCCCCAGCCATCTGCTGAATGACGACGCCCAGCGAGAAGACATCGGTGCGCGCATCAACCGCTCGACCCTGCAGCTGCTCCGGCGACATGTACGCCCTGGTCCCCATGGCCGTGCCGCCGCGGCTGTCGGGCGAGTCGGCCATGACCGCGATACCGAAGTCGAGCACTTTGACGACGCCGCGCGCGGTGATGAAAATATTGCCCGGCTTGATATCCCGATGAATGATCCCCTTGCCATGCGCGGCCTCGAGCGCGTCGGCCACCTGGCTCGCGATCTCGATGATTTGCCCCAGCTCCAGACTCCCGACTCCCAGCTCCTGCTTCAGCGTCCGCCCCTCGAGCAGCTCCATGGCGATGAACGACCGACCGTCGTGCGCTCCGATTTCGTGGATCGTGCAGATGTTGGGATGATTCAGGGCAGCCGCCGCGCGCGCTTCGCGGTCGGCGGACCACGCGGCGGGCAGAAACTTGAGCGCGACGTCCCGCTGGAGCCGAGTGTCGCGGGCCCGGTAGACGATCCCCATCCCGCCGCTGCCGATCCGCTCTTCGATCCGGTAATGCGACACCATCGTGCCGATCAATCGCGCTTGCACGGCACGCGCGACCAGGTCGAACGCGGGAGTCTCGAGGAAATCGTCAGGCGAGCTCATGCAGCAGCCATTCCTTGGCCAGGCGCCAATCGCGATGCACCGTCTCGGGCGAGACCTGTAGCACCTCGGCAGTTTCCATCACATCGAGTCCGCCAAAGAATCGCAGCTCCACGACGCGGGCTTTGCGCTCGTCGACCACCGCGAGGGCCGTGAGCGCGTCGTCGAGCGCCAGCAGGTCGACGCGCGGCGCGTGCGAGACGAGGATTTCCTCGTCCAGTGGCACGTGCTCGGCCGAGCCGCCGCGCTTCTGGCTGTTCCGCGCGCGCGCGAAGTCGGTCAGAATGCGACGCATCATGGTGGCACAGACGGCAAAGAAGTGCGCGCGATCGTTCACAGGCACCGGCTGCCCACCCACCAGTCGCAAATAGACTTCGTTGACGAGGGCCGTAGTCTGGAGCGTGTTGTCGGGCGCTTCGCGCGCCATGTGGAAATGCGCGGACCGGTGCAGCTCGTCATACACGAGGGGCATGAGCGAGGCGAGTGCGCCGTCGTCCCCCTGCGACCAGGCGTGCAGCAGGCGAGTGATGTCCTTCGCGGTCTCCTCGGCCACGCTTTGAAGCTATATCAAATTCCCCATCTTTCCGTCTCTTTTTTCTCAAAGCAACCGGCGGCATTGTCATCCTGAGCGGAGCGCGCGACAGCGCGCGTAGCGAAGGACCTCAAAAGCAGGTCCTTCGCCCCTTCGGGGCTCAGGATGACACGCCGGCTCGTCCTTGTGAAGCAAGATGGGAGAAAGGAAAAGAAAAAGAACAGTGAAGATGACTTTGCCGGGCCAGTTCCCTTCATTATCTTTTCCCGCGCGGGTGGCTAGCTCAGCTGGTTAGAGCGCCGGTCTCACATACCGGAGGTCACAGGTTCGAGTCCTGTGCCGCCCATTGACTTCAACGGCGATGGAAGGACGGACAGATGGAACGATGGAATGGGCTGAAAGGATAGCTCACATTCCATCATTCCATCATTCCATCTTTCTCTTTTGATGCGTCGCGTTCTTGTTCTTTCCCACACCTATCTCCAACCCGCTCACCGGGGCAAGTTGCGCGCTCTAGCGGCGCGTGGGCTCGAAGTCACCGTCGCCATTCCGCAGCGCTGGCGCGAACCGTGGTTCGGCCGGCCGATCGACGTCGCGTGGGAACGCCAAGGAGGCCTCGAGGTCTTTCCCCTCCCCGCCCGCGGCATGAGCAAGGGCGAAGTCTCCAAAGCCAAGTACGGCCGCCGCGCGCTCAAGGCGCTGCTGCGCGACCGCCGCCCCGATCTCGTCCAGATCGAAGAAGAGCCCAACACCCATGCCGCCCGCCAGGTGCTCGGCGCCGCGCGCCGCCTCGGCATTCCCGTCGTGCTGTTCACGCACCAGAACGTCGAGCTCGAGCAGGGCTGGTGGGCGCACTGGAAGCAGCGCCGCATGCTGCGCAAGCTGACCGGCCTCGTCGCCGGCAGCGATCTCGCCGGCACGCTCGTCCGCCGCGACGCCCCTAATCTCCCGATCGCCGTGATTCCGCAACTCGGTGCGCTCGCGCCACACGAGCCGCAGCATGTGCCGCACGAAGGCCTGGCGATCGGCTATGTCGGCCGGTTGGTCCCGCACAAAGGACTCGATATTTTGTTGCAGGCGCTGGCGCAGCAGCGCGGCGCCAAGTGGCGGCTCACGATCGTCGGCGACGGGCCCGAACGGGAACCGCTCGAAGCACTGGCCAGCGAGCTGCGGCTCGCGGCGCGGGTGCGCTGGACCGGCGGGCTGCCCGCCGAGCAGGTGGCGAGTCTGTGGCCGGACCTCGACGTCCTGGTGCAGCCGTCGCTCGCACTGCGCGAGTGGCGCGAAGCCAACGGCCAGATCCTGATGGAAGCGATGGCGAACGAGGTCGCGGTCCTGGGGACCGACAGCGGCATCATTCCGGAGCTGATCGGCGATGCGGGACTCGTGGTCCCGGCCGGCAATGCCGAGGAACTCGGCGCCGCCCTCGAACGGTTGAGCGACACCGCCGCGCGCCGCGCCCTGGCTCAGGCCGCACGGGCCCGCGCGCTCAGGCTCTACTCGGACGAAGCGATCGCGGATCGCACTCTGCAGTTTTGGCAACAGGTTGCGAAATAGGGGCGCTATTGTCTTCTGTGTTGCTAGTACCGGATCTTCCCCTCGAGCGTTGGGCTGCGATGGATAAGTACGCCCATCGCCTGCATGACTGGCTGGAGAGCAGCGACTTCGGTCTCCAGGTTCGTCTCGCCGCGCACATCGGCTCTCTGACCCGCGACTCCGTCGGCCGCCCGAGCGACCCCCGGAGAGCGTTCGTGCGCTGGTGGTCGCAGCCGGTCGATCCCTCGCGCGTCATCCTGCCCGGGCCGTTGCACGGCCCGCAGCAGTGGGCGGCGCGCTACTACTTCTATCCGTGGCGCGTGAAGCGCGAGGCGAAGCGCGTCGACGTCGTCCACGTCCTCGACCACAGCTACGCGCACATGATCGAGAAGGCGGGGCGGCGGCCGGTCGTCGTGACGGTGCACGATCTCATGCCCGTCGTCGTGTTGCGCTCACCGACCGGCGGCGGGGGCTGGCGCGAGGGCGTCCGCAATCGGTTCCTGCGCCAGGCGCTCAAGGCGCTGCGGCAGGCCGACGCCTACATCGTCGGCACCCAGTGGCTGAAGCAGGAGCTGGCGACGTGGCTCGGCAACGACAAGAACATTTCCGTGGTGCCGTTCGGCGTGGATCGGGCGTTCTACGGCGAGTCGACCGTGGCCCGCGAGCGGGGCCGGCGCGAGTGGCGCATTCCGGAGGACGCGTTCGTGGTGCTGCATGTCGGCAGCACGGTCGACCGCAAGAACGTGCCGCTCGTGATTCAGACGGTGGCGCGGCTGCGCCAGCAGACGGACGCGTATCTTCTACAAGTAGGCGGCCGCTTCAGCGACGACCAGGAGCAGCTGATCGACCGGCTCGAGCTGCGGCGCGCGGTGCGCAGTGTGGCGTCGGCGGACGAGACGGCGCTGCGGCGCGCCTATCGCGCGGCCGACGTGCTGCTCTTTCCTTCTTTATACGAAGGCTTCGGCTTCCCCGTGCTCGAGGCGTTTGCGTCCGGGCTGCCGGTCGTGACGTCGGGTGCGGGGGGATTGAAGGAGGTGGCCGGCGGCGCCGCGGTGGTGGTCGAGGGGCGTGATCCCGCCGACTACGTGCACGCGTTGGAGCGGCTGGACGATCCTGAGGATCGGGAAGAGCTGGTGCAGAAGGGGTGGACCAGAGCCCGAGAGTTCACGTGGCAGAAGACGGCGGCGCTGACAGCCGAGGTTTATAAGCCACTATTCTAGTCGTGCGGTGTAAGGGCCGCAGCATGCTGCGCCCCTACCATC
>QHUZ01000010.1:0-5203 GCA_003223395.1 Gemmatimonadota bacterium
ATTTTCCTTCCTTTATCACCCTTTTCACACAAGCGAGCGCGCGCTTGTCATGCTGAGCGCCGCAGGCGCGAAGCACCTGCTTTTTCTTCTCCTCCTTCTCCATCACGAACGCTAGCGCTTGTCATCCCTTCGCTGCGCTCAGGGACCTGCTTTTGATGCCAGAAGCAAAGCAGGTCCTTCGCTACGCGCGCCTACGGCGCGCTTCGCTCAGGATGACAACCGCGTTGCTTTGTTGCAAAAGAAAAGAAAAAGCAGGATGACAAGCCACGGGTCGTTTGAAGTAGAAAAAGGATGACAGTTTGCCGTCCCCAATCCCGCTTACAAGATATGAAGCACTCCATCCCGCTCGTTATCGGACTGTGCCTGGTAGCCACGGCGGTGCGGGCGCAGACAAGCGTGGAGCGAGTGCCGGTTTGGGCTGCCATCGGCCCGGGCTTCGGCGTCGCGACCTTCTCATGTGGCAACTGCACCTATCGCCGCGCCTTGGGAACGGACAGCCGGCGGTTGGGCGGCTCGTCGATCACCGCCGAAGCAGCCTGGGCGCCGAATCGCCATGTGCGGTTCGGGATCGTCTATGACGGCTGGCTCAACGGCGTGAAAAAACACGACAGTCTCCCGACGCTCGACTTCTTTAACCTGTTTGCGGCGTACTCACCCCGAGCCGGGCGTGGCCCCTTTATCGAGGGAGGCTGGGGCGTGGTGCGGTACGGGCTGCAGCTGGGCACGGGCAGCTTCTTCGACCCGGTCGCCCGGCGCGATCCCTTCGCCGCGGGATGGGGACAGAACTACCGGCTCGGCGTTGGATGGAGCGGCAGCTGCTTCGCTGCGCACGTGACGTACCTGCTGGGACGCGAGCGGACCTTGTGGGCCGCAGATAGCAGCGCCGTGGCAACTCGCTGGAGGGAGAACGTGATCTTCGTGGTCGTCGAGGCGCGGGCTCCGGAGTACCGCGTCAGGGAGGGCGCGCGCCTCAGCGGATTCAAGGTGGTGGGCGGCATCCTCCTGTTTGTGTACGCCCTCGCTCGATTGCCGTAAGCATTGATCATTGAACATTGGACACTCTACATTGTGCATTGCTCCGGGCCCTTAGCTCAGCGGTTAGAGCAGCGGACTCATAATCCGTAGGTCCCAGGTTCAAATCCTGGAGGGCCCATCTTCGCTTCTAGCAGCCGATCTTGCCGCTGCCACGATTCACGCCGCCCGTAAACCCGGATCGCAGCCGCTTGAGCGGCGCGCTGAGCCCGACGGGCGACGTACCCGCAAAGACGCTCCCGATGCCCAGCGACAGCACCCATTTCGGCGAGCCCGCCGTGAGTCCGACGCTCCCGTCCACCGTAAGCGCGAGCGCGTTGCCTAGCCGGTGGCTCACGCCGCCGCCGACGACGCGACTCAGCGCCTGGGTCGAATCCGCTTGGCCCACATCGATGCCCAACGAAACGTCGGCACGCCAGTTCGCCGAGACGTCATAGCCGCCGCCCAGGAGTAGCGAGGTCGCGCGCGGAGCGCTCAAGGTGGACTGGCTGGAAGCGTGACTGAGGGTCCGGCTGGCATCGGCGGAGACATGCAGCTTCGCGTTGGGGGACGCGCCGACGCCGATGTCGAGGCCTCCGGACGTCATGCCGTTGCCGAGCCCGCAGGCCGCGTTCCCGGTGGGAAGCACGATCGTCAGCGCGGCGGCAATCGTGGGCGCGCCGGCGGTGGGGAATGCGTGCACCGCCGCCGCGGAGAAGGGAAGATCGCCGATCCCGTTGCTCGACACCGGCCCTGCTTTGGCGCTGTCGCTCACGTGCACGAACGACGGCAGCACTGACAGGCTGAGCCAGGGGTTCGCCTGCCATTGCAGCACGCCCGACAGCGCCCGCTCCGACCGCCGATCGCTGAGCTTCGCCGAGCCCACCGAGACACCAGTGGCGAGCGGCGTTTGCGCACTGAGCGGAGCAGCCAGGACGAGGCAGCAGAGTAGATGGCGCACGATCTTCCAGACCCGCTGTGTGCCCCGACGTCACACCCTGCAGCACCCGGCCCCCTCATCCGTCTCGCAACGTGACGTTTCATGGTCTGCGGGAGTCCCTCATGCCAGGGGAGAACAACGCCGGCGATCGGAATGCCGGCCCAACTGGAGGAATGCATGAAGCCAATTACCAACGCCGTTATCGGAATCGCGGTCGCTGCGAGTCTCACGCTCGGCGTCGCGAGTGCTGTGCAGGCGCAGGCGAAACCGACGACCCACGCACGTACGATGTCGCATCCGTCCAACGCGAAGCCGACCACGCCGTCCAATGCCGCACCGAAGGCGAACAGCAGCGATTCGTTCAAGGGGATCGCCGCGAAGCTCGGCGTCATGCCGGACGCGCTGCAGAGTGCGTATGAAGCCGCGAAACAGGCGAATCCAAAGCTGTCGCGCGGCCAATTCGTCTCGGCGAACATGGTGGCGCACAACCTGAGCTCGAAGAATCCCGCGATCACGACGGAGGCGATCTTGAGCGGCCTGCAGAGCGGCAAGAGCATGGGGCAGACGCTGCAGGGCCTCGGTCTCTCGGCCAAGGAAGCGGAGGACGCGGAACGTCAGGCGCGGCGCGATGCCGCTGAGGCGCAGCGCGCGGCACAATAGCGGGGTAGCGAAATTACGTAGGGGCGCAGCATGCTGCGCCCCTACCTCCCTATAACAATCCTTCCCGCCGCAACTTTCCCAGCTGATCGTAGTACGCCTCGTGGACGGCGAGCACTTCGGCGCTGGAGACCGTTGCGACGCCCGCTTTGCCCACTTCGATCCCCGCCGCGAAGTTCGCGATGTGCGCCGCCTCGCGCACGCTCGCGCCCGCCGCCAGCGCCGTCCCCACCCACGCGGTGACGGTGTCGCCGGCGCCCGAGACGTCGAACACCTCGCGCGCCATGGTGGGAATGCGCGTGACCTCCTGATCCTTCGTCACGAGCATCATCCCCTCGCCGCCGAGCGTGAGGAGCAGGTTGTCCACGGCGAGCTTGCCGAGCGCGTCGGGCAGGGCGTCGGGGTGGGCGAGGTCGAGCGCCGCGCCCATCGCCAGCTCCAGCTCGCGGCGGTTCGGCTTGAACACGGTCGCGCCGCGATAGGCGAAGAAGTTCTTGAACTTGGGATCGACCACCACCGGCACGCTGCGCTTCTTGGCGATCGTCATCCCGCGCTCGATCACCTGGGGCACCAGCGTGCCTTTATTGTAGTCCTCGATCAATAGCGCATCGGCATCCTCGAGCGCGCGCTCCAGCGAGCGGCCCAGTTTCTCCATGACCTTCGCCGAGATCGGGTCTTCGATCTCCTCGTCGATCCGCAGCATCTGCTGGCCGCGGGCGACCACCCGCGTCTTGGACGTCGTGGGCCGCCCCGAATCGGTCACCAGGAATGACGAGTTGAGCTTCAGATCGTCCAGCTCGGCGCGCACCGACGCGCCCCGCTGATCTTCACCGACGACGGCGACGAGCCGGCAGTCGGCGCCGAGGGCCGCGACGTTCGCCGCGACGTTGGCCGCGCCGCCGAGGCCGTGGCGGCTCGCGTGCACCGTGACGACCGGCACCGGCGCCTCGGGGGAGACGCGATCGACTTCGCCGACGAGATAGACGTCGAGCATGGCGTCGCCGACGACGACGACCTTGGTCGTGGCCATCCGCGTGAGCAGCGCTTCGATGCGATCGCGCGTGAGCCGGGTTTCCGGCATCAGGGAATCCGCCCTTCCTTCTTAGTGCGCCAGGTCAACTGGATGCTTCCCACCCATCGCGTCTGACTCGCGCCCGACACATGTGCGGCGTTGGAGATCAGATGCACGCCACCGTCGGCGGAGAGGTCCCAACGTCCGTACGCGGCATGAGCGCCGGCCGCGAGACGCAGCGTGCGCTCGACAATGCCGGCGAGGAATGCGGGTGTGGACGGGTACGCGCTCACCGGCGGATGCGGCAGGTGCAAGTCTCCTTCTCCCTGGCGCAAGAGCGTGATCTCGGGTTGCACGAGCACGGCCGGCAACGGCATGAAGCTCAGCTTGAGCGATGTCTGGTCGTAATCGGAGAAATTGCGTCCGGTGCCGAGCCCGAAATAGATCGGCGTTTGAAAGTTGTCCTCGTTCCGATACGTCAGATTCGTCACCCGGGTATAGAAGAGCGTCCACGCCGCGGCGGAATGCGGCACGCGCCCTTGTGCTCCGAGGGTCAGTCCGTAGCTCGCCGGCTTCTGGTCGGTGGCGCTCGTCTTGTCGACTTGAATGTCGTCCAGCAGGCCCTGCGCGAAGAGCGTCACTTTGCCCTGACGCTGCACATCAAATCCCAGGAACGAATTGACGTTGGTGCCGGTGTTGAGCTGCGCGAGGAAGCCCAGGCTCGCGAAGTTCAAGAACCAGGGTTCGAGCTGCCGGCCGACGCCCGAGAGGACCGAGCCTTCCCACAGGCCGAACGTCCAGCGACCCGGCGGGCGAATCCAGAAGCGGTGCTGGACCATGTACCGATGCACCGCCGCCCCCGTGCTGTCGGTGAGGTCGTTCAGCTGCGTGGCGAATCCCTCCAGCTTCACCCCCGTGGTGCCGATCGAGAGCGCGAAGTGATCGGGTCCGTATGGCGAATCGGACAGCAGCAATCCCTGGACTGCGCTGGGTCCCCAGTTCCGGTCGAGAGTGCCGAAGAAGAGATCGGCGTGCGTGAATTGCGCGCTGATGTACGCAGCATCGAACCTGCCGGCGATGACCCGGTCCTTCTTGCCGTACCAATCGGGGTCGTACTTCAGGCGCGTATCGAAGTAGGGATGCGACACGAACACGACCGGGCCCAGGTAGAGGCTGAGCGCCGCGCCGCCCGAGAACGTGGCGTGCCCGACACCCGCTGCGCGCAACGGATCGCGGCGTGCATGCGAGCTGGCCGCGATCCCCGCGTGCACATCCACGCGCGCCGCGGGCCCGCGCTCCTGGCGCGTCAGCTCGCTTCGCACTTGGCGCACCACTGCCCATTCGGCGCGCGTCACGCTGCCGCTGTCCACCGCATCGAGTGCACGGAGCACCTGGTCGGTCCGAAACGGTCGCGTGAGCGGCGTGGGATCCGCCATGCGTCCCGCCGTGATCAGATGCTCGATGAAGGGGACGGACCAGTGGCTTAATGGGAGATAAGGAGACGCTTCTTGTGATACTGCGACGCTAGGAACAAAAAACACGACGCTAAAAAAGGCGACGCTAGGCAAAAGCGACGCTAGGAG
>QHUZ01000010.1:5257-11118 GCA_003223395.1 Gemmatimonadota bacterium
GCCGCCAAGCCGTTCCAGGCGCTGCCGCTGGTCGAAGACGGCGTCGTCGAGCGGTTCGGGCTGACGCGGCAGGACCTGGCGCTGGCCTGCGCGTCGCATTCCAGCGAGCCGGGGCAGGTCGCGCTCGTGCGCGAGTTCCTGCAGCGGGCCCAATGCTCGGAACGCGACCTGATGTGCGGGGCGCACCGGCCGCTGGCGGACCCGGTCGCCAAGGACTACGAGACCCGCGGCGTGCGGCTCACCGCCGTGTACTCGAACTGCTCGGGGAAGCACACCGGCATGCTGGCTCTCGCGAAGCATCACGGCTGGCCGACCGAGTTCTACGCGCGCGTCGAGCACCCGGTGCAGCAGCGCTGTCTGAAATCGGTCAGCGCGTACACGGACATGCGGGCGAAGGACATTGGCGTCGCAGTGGATGGTTGCGGCGTCGCGTGCTTCGCGCTGCCGCTGCGCAACATGGCCTTGGCTTACACAAGAATCCCCAGCGCGATCCTCGAGGCCATGGTTGTTCACCCGGAACTCATCGCGGGGGAAGGCAGACCCTGTACGGAAATGATGCGGGCTCATCCTGGGCGAGTGGTCGCGAAGGTCGGTGCTGAAGGCGTCTATAGCGCATCCCTCATTCGCGAAGAGCTCGGCGTCACGCTCAAGGTCGAGGACGGCCACAGCCTCGCCTCCGCGCTGGCGATCGCGGCGGTGTTGGCCGAGCTGGGCCTGCAGCCGCAGCCGGCGGGGTTGCTCAAGAAGCCGATCACGAACTCGCGCGGGGAGACGGTCGGGGAAATGCGCGTAAATGGTGGATTGGAGCGGTGAAATGATGAGGGAGAAGGGAGAAGGGAGAGGTACTATGGGTTCCGGGAGCGAGCCCCGCGGCCATGCTGCGGGGAAACTATGGGCCTAGATCCGCAAACCCTGGCCCTCGTCCGCATCGCGGTCGCGACGGCCACGGGCGACGAGACCAAGCTGCGCGACCGCATGATCGCGGCCAAGGCGATGCATGTGCCGCCGCCGTGGATCGACGAGCTGCTGCTGCAGAGCTTTCTGAATGTCGGCTACCCGCTCGCGCTGGTGGCGTTCGGTGTGTGGCGCAGCGTCGCGGGGCCGGTGCTGGAGAGCGAAAAGGGCGAGTCGATCGCGCATCCCGACTGGGAGCGGTGGACCAAGCGCGGGGTCGAGGCGTGCGGTGAGGTGTACGGGCGCACGTTCCACAAGCTGATGCTGAATTTGCGGGCGTTGCACCCGGCGGTCGAGCCGCTCGTCGTGGTCGACGCGTACGGCAAAATCCTCGGGCGACCGGGGCTCGATTCGAAACGACGCGAGCTTTGCACGCTCGCTGCCATCGCTATGCAGAATGCGCCGAAGCAGCTGCATGCGCACCTTCGTGGGGCCTTAAATACTGGATCTAGTCGAGAGGACGTGGATGCGGTCCTTGCATTGGTAGAAACGGATCTAACCAAGGGACGCGCCCTCAAGCTCTGGGAAATGTGGGCGGATGTGCGCGGACGAAATCTCTAACGTGTGGCGTGTGGCGTGTGGCGTGCGGCGTGCTGCGTAGAAAGGTGAGGTCGTGCCGGAAGGAAAGCTGAAAGTTCTGACGAAGGCATTCGCCCTAGCGATCGTTCGATTGGTTGAGGAGCTACCCAACAGACGGGCGGGGTGGGTTATTGGTGATCAGCTTATGAGGTCTGGCACCTCGGTCGGCGCGAACTATCGGGCTGCCTGCCGCGCCCGCTCCCGCCGAGACTTCATCTCCAAGATGGGCATTGTCGAAGAAGAAGCAGACGAATCGGAGTACTGGCTCGAACTGGCCGTCGATGCCGGGTTGTTGAAGGCGGAGCGAGTTGACGAGTTGCGGGACCATGCCCAGCACATTGTTGCAATGACAGTCCTATCCATTAAGAGCGCGCGCGGAGCTGCCCGTTCTACGCCGCACGCCGCACGCCACGCGCCGCACATTACAATGCCGCACGCCACACGCCGCACGCTCAATCTTCCCGGGCGAAACTGAGTTCAGATGTTCATCGATCGCGTTGTCGTTCAAGTTGCGGCGGGAACGGGAGGCTCCGGAGCCTCCTCCTTCCGTCGCGAGAAGTTTGTGCCCAAGGGCGGGCCGGACGGCGGCGATGGGGGGAAGGGCGGCAGTGTCTATGTGAAAGCGGACACTAATCTCGCGACCCTTCTCGATTACAGATACCATACCAAGTGGATCGCAGAGCGTGGCGCGCACGGTAAGGGCAAGAACATGAGCGGCAAGTCGGCAGAGGACATCTACCTTCCGGTGCCGCCCGGCACCGAAGTGCGCGACGTCGACACGGGCGAAGTCCTCGGCGAGATGATCAGCCCCGACCAGACGCTGCTCGTTGCGAAAGGCGGCCGCGGCGGTCGCGGCAATCAGCACTTCGCGACGCCGACGCATCAATCGCCGCGCGAGTGGGAACCCGGCGAGGAAGGTGAAGCGCGCCGTCTCGAGCTCGTCCTCAAGCTCATCGCCGACGTCGGCCTGCTCGGCGAGCCCAACGCCGGCAAGAGCACGCTGCTCTCGGTGATCTCGGCGGCGCGCCCCAAGATCGCCGACTATCCGTTCACGACGCTCGAACCGCACCTGGGCGTCGTCGGGCTGTCGGACAACCGGTCGTTCGTGGTCGCCGACATCCCGGGCATCATCGAAGGCGCGCACGAAGGGAAGGGACTGGGGCTGCGCTTTCTCCAGCACGTCGAGCGCACACGGGCGGTCGCGGTGCTCGTGCCGGTGGATAGTCCCGATCCGCACAGGCGCACCGATCGTCACGATTTCAGCGATCGCTCGACAAGGCATACCGGAATTGTTGGAGCAGTTGTGGAAGACCGTGAAGTCGTAGCGACGCTTGCGCTCGCGCTCGTTCCTGGCGTCGGCCCGCAGCGTCTGAGGCTCATCGTCGCGACGTTTGGGAGCGCGCAGGCCGCCCTGGCCGCACCGCAGTCGAAGCTCCAGACACTGGAAGGCATCGGCCGCGCCGCGGCGACGGCGATCAAGGAGGCGCGTGCGGACGACGGTGCGCGCGTCCTGTCGCAGCTGTGCGCGTTGGGCGCACGCGCGCTGATCTGCGGCCAGCCGGAATTCCCGCCGCAGCTCGAGGAGATCCCAGAGCCGCCGTCGGTGCTCTACGTCTGGGGCGACCTGTCGCTCCTCACCAAGCCGAGCGTCGCCTTCGTGGGAAGCCGCGATCACTCGGCGTACGGCGCGGAAGCGGCCCGCGTCCTGGCGAGCGCCGTGGCGCAGCGGGCGGTGATCGTGAGCGGCATGGCGCGCGGGATCGACGCGATCGCGCACGCCGCGGCGCTCGACGCGAGCGGCCGGTCAGTGGGCGTCCTCGGCAATGGATTCGGCGTGATCTACCCGGCAGCCAATCGCGCGTTGTACGACCGCATGGTGGCGCACGGTTGCCTCGTCACCGAGCATCCACCCGGCGAGCGCCCACATGCGGGCTCCTTTCCAAGGCGCAATCGCTTGATCTCGGGCCTGTCACGCGCGGTGGTGGTGGTGGAAGCCGACGTGAAATCGGGCGCGCTCGTCACGGCCAACGAAGCACTCGAGCAGGGGCGCCCGGTGCTTGCCGTGCCCGGCCCGATTACCAGTCGCACGTCAGCCGGTTGCAACAAACTCATCCAGCAAGGCGCGAAGCCTGCGCTCTGTGCCGCCGATATCCTGGAAGAGCTCGGCCTCGCGTCCGGGATGCGCGAGCTGGGCCTCGCGCTCTCGACCCCGGCGCCGCGCGTCCCGCCGATCGACCTGACCGGACTGCAGCTGACGCTGTGGAGTCGCATGACAGCGGAGCCGCAGCACGTGGATGCGTTGGTGGCCGCGACACAGACCGGCGCGGCGAACGTGTTGGGGGCGCTGACGGAGCTCGAGCTGCGGGGGTTGGTGCGGCAGGGGCCGGGCATGGTGTTTGGGCTGACGTGAGACTCCTCCCCTCTCAGCCTTTGCCACATCAGGCGGCGCCCTTGTCATCCTGAGCGCCGCAGGCGCGAAGGACCTGCTTTTGCTTCGCTCGCGGTGCCGCCGAGAAGCAGGTCCTTCGCTACGCGCGCGTTCCGCGCGCTCCGCTCAGGATGACAAGCCGCGCGTGCTTTTGACAACAGGAGAGAGGGGAAAAGGAAGTAGACGCGAGTTGCATTACATTGCTCCCATGCAGCACCTCTACGTCCATGTCCCCTTCTGCCAACGCCGCTGCTCGTACTGCGACTTCTCGATCGCCATACGCAAGCGGATTCCCGTTCGGGAGTACGTGGATGTCATCCTTAAAGAGGCAGCCGCCGTTGGAGACCCTTTCGACACGATCTACTTCGGCGGCGGCACCCCTTCGCTCCTCCCGCCCGAAGCGATCGCGAGATTGCTATCCGAACTCACCTCCCCACGCCGCACGCCGCACGCCGAACGTGAAGTCACGATCGAGGCCAATCCTGAAGACGTGACCGTAGATTCGGCGCGTAGTTGGAAGGCCGCCGGCATCAATCGCGTCTCGCTCGGCGCCCAGTCGTTCGACGACACCGTACTGAAGTGGATGCACCGCTCGCACGACGCCGCGCGCATCGGCGCCGCGGTGCACGCGCTGCGCGGCGCGGGCATCGAGAATATCTCGCTCGATTTGATCTTCGGGTTGCCGGAGGAATTACATCGCGACTGGGAGCGCGACCTGGAGATGGCCCACGCACTACACACCACGCACCTGTCGTTATACGGGCTGACGGTGGAACCGCGCACGCCACTCGATCGGTGGATTTCGCGCGGCGCGACGCATGCGCCTGACGAGGAGCGATATGCCGAGGAGTACCTGCTCGCGCACCGACGGCTGACGGCCGATGGCTTTGCGTTCTACGAGGTGTCCAATGCTGCGCTGCCCGGCTTTCGGTCGCAGCACAACTCCGCGTACTGGTCGGGCAAGCCATATGTCGGGCTCGGGCCCGCGGCGCACTCCTTCGACGGCACAACACGCCGCTGGAACCTGCGCGCCTGGGAAGCCTATCGCCGGGCCATCGCCGAGGGGCGCTCGGCCGTCGAGTCGGAGGAGACGCTCACGGAGGAGCAGAGGGAGCTGGAGGCGGTGTACCTGGGGCTTAGAACAGTCGAGGGTATTGTCTTTACCGCCCTTCGCCGCCTTTCGCCGCCCTCCGCCGCCGCAGTTCTCCCGCCGCCTCACCTCGCCGCCCAGGGCTGGCTAGTTGAGCACAACGGAAGGCTGCGGTGCACCCCGGAGGGCTGGTTGCGATTAGATTCGTTGATCAACGAATTGACCATGCACACCGAGACCCAGCCGTGACGACGCCGCTTACGGACAGAGAACGCCAAGTTCTCGAGGCCGTGATCGAGACGTACGTGCAAACCGCCGAGCCGGCGGGGAGCCGGACGATCGCGAAGCGGCACCAGCTCGGCCTCTCGCCGGCCACGATCCGCAACACGATGAGCGATCTCGAGGAGAAGGGGTACCTCTACCATCCCCACACCTCGGCCGGCCGCATTCCCACGGATCTGGCATATCGCGTCTACGTCGATTTCCTGATGCGGCCGCCCGCCGTCGCGCCGGCGCAGGCGCAGCACCTCCGCGGCGAGCTGGAAGGGCAGCGCGCCGCCGTCGAGACGATTCTGTCGCGCGCCGCCCAGGTGCTCGGCATCCTCACGAACGAGCTCGGCGTCGCGGTCACGCCGACCATCGACGAGGCGGTCCTCGATCGGATCGACCTGGTACCGGTCTCTACAGAGCGGTTGTTGCTCGTTCTTGCCCTCCGGAGTGGGGCTGTACGCACCATCTTCGTGGAAGTGCCGGTGCAGCTTGCGCCCGACACGGTGCAGAAGGTGACCGTCGTGCTCAACGAGCGCCTCG
>QHUZ01000057.1 GCA_003223395.1 Gemmatimonadota bacterium
AGATCGCCGTCGGCCTCGGCCTGCTCCACCAGGCGTCGCACACAATCCGCGACGGCACGTTGCCGGCGCGATCGCTCATCGTCCAGCCAGCGCTCGAATTCGACGGCGCCGGAGATGAAGAACCCGTCGAGCAGGGGACCGCGGTACAGCTCGAGTGCCGCGGCACACTGTTGCTCCGCCGCGGCGCGATCGAACGCCGCGACGTCGGTCCAGAGTAATGCCGAGTCGAGCCCGATGTCATCGTCGCCACGAGTCACGACCACGTCCGCGCCCAGTGCCGTGCGGAGCACATGCAAGGCCTGGCGTAGCGCCGCGCGGGCGTGCTCCTGGTCCAACTCGGGCCAGAAGAGCGCGAGCAGTGTGTCGCGGCGATGGAGCTCGCGACCGCTGGAAGCAGCGAGATAGGCGAGTAAGGCAAGGCGACGAGGTCGGGTGATGAGGCTCTTGACCTCGTGTCCAGCAGCATCGGTGAGCTGCAGAGTCCCGAACATCCGGAACTCGATCATGCGGCCCCTCCTCTCCCCTCCACCGTCACCGCGAGCGGTGACGCCACGGTCACGACGGGGTGATGCCGGCGCCCGAGTTTGCGAGCGCGGGCGGCCCAAGCTAGCCGCCCCCACACACGCAGGCAAACCCGTAAAGGAGGTTCCCATGAGCCCGCTCCGCAGAACCGCTACGCTGGCCGCACTGACCGCGCTGGCCGCGGCATGCGATCCCGCAACGCACCCGCTCGCCGGGCCGGTCGGCGATGTGGTCGCCGACGTCCAACCTGAATGGTCGCCGTGGACAACGCCGGTCAATCTGGGCCCAGTTGTCAATTCGACGGCGAACGACCAACACCCGTCGATTTCCAAAGACGGCTTGAGTCTCTACTTCATCTCGAATCGTGCGGGCGGGTATGGGGGGAACGACATCTGGGTCACGCAACGCGCCGATGCCGATGCGCCGTGGGGGCCACCGCAGAACCTTGGACCGGCGATCAACACCGAGTTCAGCGAATTTGCGCCCAACCTCACCATCGACGGGCATCGGCTCTACATGAATAGCGATCGGCCAGGCCTATGCGGCGGCAGCGATCTGTACGTGGCGCGGCGCCAGGATAAGCGAGACGACTTCGGCTGGGGGGGGCCGGAGAATCTCGGTTGCGGAGTGAATACGGCATACGGGGAGTTCGGTCCCACGTTCTTCGACGACGAAGCCAATCACCGCCAGGTGCTGTACTTCACGAGCCAGAATCGGCCCGATGGGTTGGGCGACTTCGACGTATATGTCAGCACACGGAGCAGCGACGAGGACGCGTGGGGACCGGGCACCAACGTCACCGAGTTGAACGGTTGCTGCCGCGATACCCGCACGGCCATCTCGCGGGACGGCCTCGAGCTCTTCCTTTCATCTGACGTCACGGGCCGCCCCGGCGGCATCGGGGGTCAGGATCTGTGGGTCTCCACACGGGCGACGACGTCGGACCCCTGGTCGACACCGGCGAATCTTGGCCCGACCGTGAATACGACGTTCTTCGACGGCGCACCGGCGCTGTCATTTGATGGAACGACCCTGTACTTCTTTTCGAACCGTCCGGGTGGGATCGGCCTGAACGACCTCTACGTGACGACCCGCACCCGGCGCCGCGGACCAGATGTCGCGGATGTGCGAGTGGCGCGACATTAGGCAATAAGCGGCGGCCGGTCGTCACCGGCCGCCGCCTGCCGTCCGAAGTGCTTAAGTCCAGCACGCACGGCGAGAGCGAAATGCATAAGACTCGTTCCTGCGTCCGCAGCTGCAGCACAGCGGGACACGGGCTTACCGCTTGTCCACGAGCAATGCCCGAAAGCGTGGCTGGTTTCGTAGCGGATCGAGTGGCGGGTCGAGCCTCAGATGCAGTTGGAAGTGAAGGTCGCGCACCGGTCGATAGCGCTCGAGCCACGCTAGCGCCCGGCCGACCTCGCCGAGGGCCGCATATGCGGCCGCGATGTTGACCACACTATGGTTGTCGGGCGCCGCGGGGTCCGCGCGAGCCTCGGCTTGGGCCACCAGGCGCCGTGCGGCGATGGTGTCTCCAGCGGCCACGGCCAGGGAGACGAATCCGGAAAGACCCGCGCTCCCAGGTCCCGTCGGCAGACGACGGGCAGCGTCTAGCTGCGATTCCGCCTCGTCGTGGCGGCCGCGTGCGAGCGCGACCTGCCCGGCGACGATGCGCCCGAGCCCGTACAACGGATCCGTCGCCACCGCGCTGTCCGCCCAAATGGCCGCGGTGTCGTACGCACGCCACCACCAGTAGTGGATGGCTAAGAATGCCAGAGCATTGAGGCGTCCTGGGTCGAGGGCGACCGCACGCTGCCATGCCGCGCCAGCGGCGTCCCGACGTCCGGTTTCTTCGAGCGCCATTGCCAGCTGGTCCCACGCCTCGGCGTTGAGCGAATCAATCGCCAGCGCCCTACGAAGCGCTTGCAAGGCAGGTGCACGGCCTGTCGGGTCCACGTCCTCCGAGACCAACGCCCGCGTCAGCCAAGCGTCGACACTTGTGCTATCGAGTTGGAGTGCGCGGTCGCTCGCGATGATCTCTCGATTCAGCAGGCTGTCGGACGGGACTCCACGCACAGGGAAGCCCCACCGATTCGCTTGGTGTAGCGCGCGAGCGAGGCCGGCCCATCCCGGCGCGTAGGTCGAGTCCTTGTGTATCGACTCGGAGAAGAGGGCCACCGCTCGGCCGAGGCTGGGTGTGGTTCGCCGTGAGGCTTCGTAGCGACCCCGCAAGAACAGGTCGTAAGCGACGGGATCGGGAGGCAGCGCGGTGCGCTCGGTACGAGTTGCGGCGCGGGCACCCAGCGCGTCGAGAATCTCACGGGTCAACGCCCGAGGGACAGTAATCGTCCCTTGGCTCCGGAGCGCAAGTCGGGTAGCCCACACGATCTCACCAGAACCGTTGCGCTCGAGCTGGGCAGTGACGTCGAGCGTATCCTTCGCGTGCCTCACGCTCCCGGTCAGGATGTAATCCAGGTCGGGCCGCGCTTGGCGCACGCGAAACACGCGCAGAACGTGGGCGGCGCTGAGCGAGCGAGTGAGGTCCTCGGTCAGCGCGTCACCCAGATACGCGTCGAGCGTGTCACCCGAACGGTTTTCGAACGCGACGATCCCCACCGAGGCGTGGCTCAGGCGGGCGTTGGCTTGCTGGTGCCGGATCGCCATGACACCAGCCAGGAGGGCCACGCCGATGGTCGCGACGACCCAGCGCTTGCCCCGTAGGGTGAATCGACGCGCCGCCGGTTCCGTGGACACGGCCGAGGGTGGCTGTGCCGCCGGAGCCCGGCTCAACGCGGACGGTGACGCTGCCGCACGCGAGCGCACGAGCGCGATCAATGCTTTGGTCTCGGCGGCTGGCTCGACCTCGAACTCAACGGCGACGCGCTTCGCGAACTCTTCGTATACCTGCACGGCGCCCACTCGGTCGCCTAGATCGTCCAGGAGCGTCACCAAGCGGCGCAGCGTCTCTTCGTCGCCGGGCACAAGCGCCGCCGTGCGACGCGCCCAATGGGCGGCGCGTGCGAAATCGCCTTCCGCTTTGCTGCGCTGCGCGAGCGTCCACGCCGCCTGGCACGCTCGGTTCCGCAACCGCGCTCGCTCGTCCTCCAGCCAGCGCTCGAATTCGGGCGAATCCGAGAGGAAGAAGCCTTCGAGCAGACTACCCCGGTAGAGTTCGAGCGCGCCGCTCCAGTCACTCGCCTCGAGTTCATGCTGGAAGGCACGAACGTCGCACCACAGCCGTTGCTCGCCGACGCCCACTTCCTCATCGCCTCGGCTCGTGAGCACGTCAGTGCCGAGACCTTGTCGCAGACCGTGGAGCGCCTGGCGCAGCGCGGCGCGGGCGTGGTCCTGGTCGAGCTCCGGCCAAAAGAGTCCGAGTAGGGTGTCGCGGCGGTGTAAGCGGTACGGAGTGGCTGCGGCCAGGAAGGCCAAGAGGGCGATGCGCTTTGGCTGAGTGAGAATGGATTCGAGCTCTCGCCCGTCGCTGCTCCGCAGGTCGAGTCCACCAAACAGCCGAAGCTCGATCACATGGCACCTGATGACGCCGCCATCACGGACCCATCACGGTCCGTTAACGCCAGCGTCGCATCGTGCGGTCGCCCCTAACGTACCCGCGACGTCTTCGCGCGGCAATCAGGCCAGCTAGGGACGCGTTCGCGGATCAGGGCTTGTGAAAGGGAGGAGCGTCATGAAATGGCTTCGTAGTATCCTGGAGTTGTCGCTCGCTATCGCGCTGGTTCAGGCCTGCAACCGAGATGGCGGGCCCCTCACTCCGAGCGCTGCTCGCGTGCGAGCTGACGTAATTGATGATGCAGCACCGTCGGCCGGGACCTGGAATGCCGTCGCATCTATGCCCACGGCGCGCTTCGGACTCGCGGCCGCCACCGGAAAACACGGCATCATCTACGCGCTTGGCGGCTCCACTGGTCTCGCCGGACCCATCGTTCCCACTGTGGAAGCGTACGACCAGAAGACTGGCACCTGGTCCGCGGTGGCCCCGATGCCAACGCCTCGCCGCTACTTGATGGCGGCGACCGACCGCAACGGACGTATCTACGCGATCGGAGGCGCGCTCGCAGGTGTCTTCCGTAGCGTTGTCGAGCGCTACGATCCGACAACCGACGCCTGGGACGCCGTGTCACCGCTGCTCGTGGCACGCTGTTGCGGCGCGGCGACGACGGGCCTGGACGGCCGGATCTACGTCATCGGAGGATTCGCCAACGGCAACATTCAACTCAGCAATGTGGATGCATACGATCCGGAGAGCGACACATGGAGTAGCCTGGCCCCGTTGCCCGCGCCTCGGGCCGGAAAGCTCGCCGCCGTCACGGCACCAGACGGCCGGATCTACGCGATTGGCGGCATCAACGGCGTCATCACCGGCGCGACGGTGGACGTCTACGATCCCTGCAGCGATGCTTGGACCGCAGTCGCGAGCATGCCGACGCCGCGCCGATTCCTCGACGCCGTCCTCGGTCGCGGCGGCATCGTCTATGCTCTCGGCGGCACGGTCGGCTCCGTCGGATTTCCCGGCACACAGGAACTGACGACGGTAGAGGCGTACGATCCCTCTGTGGACACCTGGACCACGGTAGCTGGGCTCTCCACGCCCCGCGGCGCGCTCGCCGCAGCTGTCGGGCGCGCCGGAACCGTCTTCGCCATCGGCGGCTTCGATGGTACCAGCGTACTCAGCTCCGTCGAGATGTTCACGCCCGATCATCTTGACTTGGAGGGTGAGGACAGCGACGACGGCGATGCCCCGGCCGCACGCTGCCAAGACAGCTAAGTCGGTGGCGCTTCATTAAGCAGTGAGCGGCGGCCGGTCGTCACCGGCCGCCGCCTTCCCTCGGAGGCGCTTATATTTCGGCGCCCTCATCCGAGAAGTGGAATGACGACCTCCGTCCGCGACCTCCAGGAACGCAGCTTCGGCGCCACGTTACGCCGCGATGCCTGGTGGATCGCGCCCGCGCTCACGGCGCTCGTCCTCGGCAGCTTCGCCGTCTACGCGACCTGGGCGGCCTGGGTCAACCGCTACTACGAATGGGGACCGTATCTCTCGCCGTTCTACTCGCCGCTGATCCAGACGACCTGGTGGCCGCTCTCGCCCGCATTTCTGATCCTGATCTTTCCCGGCGCCTTTCGCGCCACCTGCTACTACTATCGCAAAGCCTACTACCGGGCGTTTTTCCTCGATCCCGTCGCCTGCGGCGTCGGCGAGCCGCGTCACGGTTACAAGGGTGAGACCAGGTTTCCGTTCATTCTTCAGAACTTGCACCGCTATGCCATGTACGCGGCGGTGGTCTTCATCTTCATTCTCTCCTACGACGTCTTCCTCGCCATGCGCTGGCCGGTCAACGGCGTCCTGGCTGACGGGACCATGGCCCCGGGACCGCGCGAGTTCGGCGTGGGAATCGGCACGCTCGCGATGCTGGTCAACGTGGTTCTCCTGTCGTGCTACACGTTCGGCTGCCACTCGCTGCGTCATCTGGTCGGCGGGAACGTCAACTGCTTCTCCTGCGTGCGGGGTGGCCGAGCGCGGTTCGAGGCCTGGCGTGGCGTGAGCGCGCTCAACCGCCATCACATGCTGTTCGCCTGGTGCTCGCTCTTCTCGGTCGGGCTGACTGACGTCTACATCCGCCTGTGCGCGATGGGCGTCATCCATGACATGCGGCTGTTCTGATGGCCGCCTCTGACCTCAAGAGTCACACCTACGACGTTGTCGTGATCGGCGCCGGCGGCGCGGGCCTGCGGGCCGCCATCGAAGCGAGTGCCCTGAAAGCCAAAGTCGCGCTCGTCTGCAAATCGCTGCTCGGCAAGGCCCACACCGTCATGGCCGAGGGCGGCGCGGCCGCGGCGCTCGGCAATGTGATGGGTGAGGACAACTGGCGCGTGCATTTCCGCGACACGATGCGCGGCGGCAAGATGCACAACAACTGGCGCATGGCGCAGATCCATGCCCAGGAGGCGCCCGATCGCATCAACGAGCTCGAGGCGTGGGGCGCGCTGTTCGACCGCACGCCCGACGGGCGCATCAACCAGCGGCCCTTCGGCGGCCATACCTACAGCCGCCTGGCGCACGTCGGCGATCGCACCGGCCTCGAGATGATACGCGTCCTCCAGGACAAGGGCGTGCATTCCGGCATCGACGTGCACATGGAGTGCACGATCGTGAAGCTGTTCGTCGTTGGTGGAAAGGTCGCAGGAGCGCTCGGCTACTTTCGGGAGACCGGTCGCTTCGTGCTGTTCAAGACGAGCGCGATCGTCCTAGCCACCGGCGGCATCGGTAAGGCGTGGCAGATCACGAGCAATTCGTGGGAGTACACGGGCGACGGGCACGCGCTGGCATATGAGGCGGGTGCCGAGCTGATCGACATGGAGTTCGTGCAGTTCCATCCCACGGGGATGGTGTGGCCGCCGAGTGTGCGCGGGATTCTGGTAACTGAAGGTGTGCGTGGCGAAGGCGGCGTCTTGAAGAACTCGACGGGCGAGCGGTTCATGTTCCGCTACATGCCCGACATGTTCAAGGGGGACTACGCTGACACCGAGGCGGAGTCCGACGCATGGGTGAAGGGCGATCGCACGAAGAACCGCCGCCCGCCCGAGCTGCTGACGCGCGACGTCGTCGCGAAAGCGATCACGAAAGAGATCGCGGAGGGGCGGGGGACCGAGCACGGCGGCGTGGTCCTCGATATCGCCTCGAAGCAGAGTCCCGACTACATCAAGAAGAAGCTGCCGAGCATGTATCACCAGTTCAAAGAGCTGGCGCACGTCGATATCACCAAAGACCCGATGGAAATCGGCCCGACGACCCACTACGTCATGGGCGGCGTGAAGGTGGACGCCGAGACCCAGGAGTCGACGGTGCCGGGTCTCTACGCCGCCGGCGAGGTCGGCGGCGGCATGCACGGCGCCAATCGTCTGGGCGGCAATTCACTGAGCGACTTGCTGGTGTTCGGACGGCGGGCGGGTCAGTACGCCGCGGGCAAGCGCGGCGCAGCGCCGGCGATCCCGGATGCCGAAGTCGAACAGGCGATGCGCGAGGCGCTCGAGCCGTTCGAGCATGCAGGCGAGAATCCGTTCGCGGTGCAGTCGGCACTCCAGGCGATCATGCAACGCGACGCGGGCATCATCCGCGACAAGGCCGGCCTCGAAAACGCACTCGCCGAGCTCGAGAAGCTCAAGGGGCGGGCGCGAAAAGTGGGCGTTACGGGAAGCCGCGAATACAATCCCGGCTGGCACACCGCCATCGACCTGCAGTCCCTGCTCATCGTCTCCGAGGCGACCGCACGGGCGGCGCTCGAGCGGACCGAGAGCCGGGGCGGCCATACGCGCAGCGACCATCCCGACCCGGACGAAAAGCAGGCGCGCGAGCAGATCGTAATCAAGAAGGAAGGGGGCCGCATGGCGGTACGGCGCGAGGTACAGCCGCCGATCCCCGCGGACCTCATGGCACTCATTAAGGAAAGCGTATGACCCTGTTCCGCGTATTTCGAGGAACGCGTGATGGCGGTGGGCTTCACGACTACCAGGTTGCGGCGACTGAAGGGATGGTCGTGCTCGACGCCGTCCACACCATCCAGGCCGAGCAGGCCCCCGACCTGGCCGTGCGCTGGAACTGCAAGGCGGGGAAGTGCGGCTCGTGCTCCGCGGAGATCAACGGCAAGCCGAAGCTGATGTGCATGACGCGGATGTCCGACTACGCGCCGGACGAGACGATCACGGTCACGCCGATGAAAGCGTTCCCGGTGATCAAGGATCTCGTGACCGACGTGTCGTGGAACTATGAGGTCAACAAACGAATCCCCAGCTTCCAGCCCCGAGCCCCTGATTTTCCAGACGGCACGTGGCGGATGTATCAGTTCGAAGTCGAGCGGCCGCAGGAGTTCCGCAAATGCATCGAATGCTTCCTGTGCCAGGACGTGTGTCACGTGCTGCGCACGCACGACAAGCACGAGCAGTTCATGGGCCCGGCGATGCTCGTGCGCGCCGCGGTTTACGAGATGCATCCGCTCGACGAAGCAGATCGGCGCGATTACCTGCGCCATGAAGGCGGGATCGGCTTCTGCAACATCACGAAGTGCTGCACCGAGGTCTGTCCCGAATCGATTACGATCACCGATAACGCGATTATCCCGCTGAAAGAGCGAGTTGTCGATGCGAATTACGACCCGCTCGCTGCCCTGTGGAGAAAGGTGACCGGCAAGGGCAAATGACGTGAAGCGGCGCGCCTTCGTGCAGACCGTCATCGCCCTCAGCGCATTCCCGCGACAAGGGAACTGGAAGAGCTGGCGCGTCAACGGCGCGCGCGTGAACAAGCATCTCGCCGATCTTTCGCAGTACGGGGCAAATCCGCAGGGCGGTGTGAGCCGCGTGGCGTTCGGCGATGCCGACGTCGCCGGTCGCCGCTTCATGATGGACCTGATGAGGGAAGCGGGTCTGACGGTCAGTGTCGATCCGGTCGGCAACACCTTCGGCGTGCGACCCGGTTCTCGATCCGCCGCGCTCCCCATCCTCTTCGGCTCGCACATCGATTCCGTCCCCGAGGGCGGCAACTACGACGGCGATGTCGGATCCTGTTCGGCCGTCGAGGTCGCACACATCCTCGCCGAGCGCGGCTACCGCAATCGTCATCCGCTGCATGTGGCGATCTGGTGCGATGAGGAGAGCGGCCTCACCGGCAGCCGCGGCTTCATTGGTGACCTGCCACGGGATGAAGTCGACCGGCCGGGGCGCGACGGCGTGGTGCTCGCCGAGAAGATCCGCCGCATTGGCGGCGATCCGGCGCGCATCGCCGAGGCGCGCCACGGACCAGGCTCCATCGCCGCTTATGTTGAGCTGCACATCGAGCAGGGTGGCATGCTCGACGAGCGCGGCATCAATATCGGGATCGTCGAAGGGATCGTCGGAATCCACCACTACGACGTGACGCTGCGCGGCTTCGCGAATCACGCCGGCACCACGCCGATGGACCGGCGCCAGAACGCGATGCTGGCCGCCGCCGAGTTGGTGTTGATCGTCGATCGCGTGGTACGGTCGGTCGAGGGACGGCAGGTTGGCACGGTGGGACGGCTGCTCGTGAAACCGGGGGCGCCCAACGTCATCCCGGGGCAGGTCGACCTGACGGTCGAGCTTCGCGACCTCTCCACGGAAAAGATCGAGCGGCTGTGGACGCAGATTCACGAGGAAGCGCTCGCCAGCGCCAAGAAGTACGGGGTGACACTCGACTACACGCTGCAGCACACCAACCTGCCCGCGCTGTCCACACCCGCCGTCCGCGCCGTCATTACGGACGCGGTGCAGGGGCTCGGTCTCTCGAGCCAGGTCATGCCGAGTGGCGCGGGGCACGATGCCCAAGACCTGGCGCGCATTGGCCCGATGGGCATGATCTTCGTGCCGTCGGTGAAGGGCATCAGCCATTCGCCGCTCGAGCTGACCCGACCTGACGACGTGACGAACGGCGCGAACGTGTTACTGCAAACGATCCTGCGGTTGGACCAGCAGTGACGCCAACGGTCGTTATCGTCGGCGCGGGCTTCGGGGGGCTGAATGCCGCCCGGGCGTTGCGCCGCGCGCCGGTGCAGGTCGTGCTGGTCGATCGCAACAACTACCACCTCTTCCAGCCGTTGCTGTATCAGGTCGCCAGCGCGGGCCTCGAGCCCGAGGAAATCGCGAAGCCAGCGCGCGCCATTCTGCGCGGCCAGAAGAACTTCGACTTTCGCATGGTGGACGTGACGCGCGTCGATTTCGCAGCGAAGCGCGTCGACACCAGCGCCGGGCCGATCAGCTACGACTTCCTGGTCCTCGCCCCTGGGGGGGAGACGAACTTCTTCGGGCTCGAGTCGATGCAGCGCCATGGCCTGGGACTGAAGGACATTCCCGACGCGATCGAGATCCGCAATCACGTGCTCACGTGCTTCGAGCAGGCGATGCTCGAGCCCGAGGCCGAGAAACGCCGCGCGCTGCTCACGTTCATCGTGGTGGGTGGCGGGCCGACGGGCGTCGAAATGGCGGGCGCCCTCTCCGAGCTGATCCGCCTGGTGCTCGTGAAGGACTATCCTCGGCTCAACATCAAGGACGTCCGGATCTTGTTGCTCGAAGCGACCGACAAACTGCTCGCCGCGATGCCGGAGCGGTTGCGCGAGGCGGCGGTCAAGACGCTCTGGCGGAAGTGGATCGACGTCCGGTTCGGCGCGCAGGTGGCGGATTACGACGGGAAGCAGATTCGGCTGAAGAGCGGCGAGATCATCCCCGCGCAGACGGTGATTTGGGCCGCCGGCGTGCGCGCGTCACCACTCAACGCCACGCTGGGCGTTGCGCCGGGACGGCAAGGCCGCATTCCCGTCGAACCGACGCTGCAGGTCCCAGGTCATCCCGAGGTCTTCATCATCGGCGACGCGGCGTATCGCGAGCAGGACGGCGAGCCGCTGCCGATGGTCGCGCCGGTCGCGATCCAAATGGGGCGGTTTGTTGCCCGCAACATCAAGCGCCAGCTGCGTGGCCAGCCGCTCGAGTCATTCCGCTATCGCGATCAGGGCACGCTCGCCACGATCGGTCGCAACGCGGCGGTGGCGAACGTCTATGGCATCAAGGCTACCGGTTTTGTGGCGTGGGTGATGTGGCTCGGTATTCACATTATTCAGCTGATCGGTTTCCGCAACAAGCTCTTCGTGCTGATCAACTGGGCGTGGGACTATTTCTTCTACGAGCGCGCGGCGCGCTTGATCACACGCGACTGAGCCTGTCGCACGACGCCGCTCCACCCACACTCAAGACACCAGCGGTGCTCGACAGCGGGCACGAGCACCCGCAACAGCGTGTGCCGGATCAGCGCGAGCTTCGCGCCGCAGCGCGGACAGACGCGCTTCGCGGGCAGCATGAGATAGACGAACGTCATCACGATCGCGGCGCGTAGCAACACCGTCGCAAACAGCACGACCACGATCAGCATGTTACGCCGCCTTCTCCTGCACGAATGCCGCGATGCGCCGCTCCAGCTCGGCAAGCTCGACGGGCTTCACGAACACCCGGTCGCGCGGCACTTCAGCCAGGCCGCGGCTGGCAAGGTGCGTGATGTCTCCGGAGAGAAAGAGCAGGCGCTCGGCGAGGGCGGGGCGCTCTTGCTGCAGCCGCTCATAAAACTCCGCGCCGTCCATCCGCGGCATCCGGAGATCCGCCAGGATCACGTGCGGGTCGAACCCCTCCTGCAACCGCTCCAGCGCCGCCTGGCCATCCCCCGCCTCCCGGATCTCGGCGCCGCGCTTCGACAAGAAACGCCCCATCGGGCGGCGAATCAGCTCTTCATCATCGACCAGCAGCACCCGAACCCCCGCGAGACTCTTGGGCGGAGCGGTGGGGACCGGACTCGCCTGCGGGGCGGCAGCGGGCGCCGTCGGTACGGCCTGCTGGATGGTTGGGAGCCACACCATGAACTTCGCGCCCCCCCCCGACTCCGCGCGCTGCACCAGGTCGAGCTCACCCTCGGCTTCACGTACGAGTTGGCGCGAGATGTACAAGCCGAGGCCCGTGCCGCGGATGCCCTTGGTGCTCGCGAACGGCCGGAACAGCCGCTGCGCGATCTCGGCCGCCACGCCGGGGCCGTTGTCGCTGACCGTGACGCAGACCCGGCTCCCCGTGTCGTCGATGAAGCTGTCGACGTTGAGGTGCCGCGGCGGTTTCACGCTCCGTAACGCGTCGAGCGCGTTGCTGAGGAGATTGATGATGACCTGCTCCAGCCGATTGGCGTCGCCCACGACCGTCGGGAGCTCGGGATTGAGCCGGCCGCCGATGGAGATTTCATCGATCGTGAAGCGGTAGGACACGAGGTCGAGCGCACTGCGAACCACGTCGTTCATGTTCACGGCCGCGGTACGCTTTTCGCCCGCGCGCACGAACCGCAGCAAGCCGCGCAGCAGCTTCGCGGCGCGCTGCGCCTGCCGCAGGATGCTCTGCATCTCGTTGCGCTGTTCCGCCGGCAGGTTGCCGTCCGCCAACCGCAGCTCGGCGTGGCTCGCGATCGCCATGAGCGGGTTGTTGACTTCGTGCGCCACGCCGCCGAGCAGCTCGCCTGCCGCTGCAAACCGGCCCTGCTCCTCGGCGCGGTCGCGCAACACGCGGGTCATATGATTGAAGTGGGTCCC
Organism: Gemmatimonadota bacterium; assembly: GCA_003223395.1. Taxonomy (GTDB): domain Bacteria; phylum Gemmatimonadota; class Gemmatimonadetes; order Gemmatimonadales; family GWC2-71-9; genus 20CM-2-65-7. The sequence continues at coordinate 12,660 of QHUZ01000057.1, forward strand.
GACCGTGCCCAGCTCGTCGTCCCGGGTGACGGGAACCTGCGTGCTCAAGTCGCCGTCCGAAACGCTCCGGATGGCGCGCTCGAGCGCGGTGAGGGGGTTCCAGATGCGCCGCCGGACGACGAACAGCGCCACCGGCAATAGGATCGCGCCGACGATCAACACGATGATCGCCATCGCCGACCCGAGATTCCCCGTCAGCGCGAGTGTCACGGCCGCGCCGTAAACCATCGCCGCGACGACGACACCCACAATCAGCACACGGAGACTACTAGACGGATTGCGTGACACGGCCTAATCTCCCCGTTCCCGACTCGCACCAAGGTACAATCAATGCGTTCTTTCGGCATACTCCTGACATTCGGTGTCCTCGGTGCGGCCGCGTGCTCCCATGCGACCGCAGCCCCTCAGTCCGCGCCGGCGCCCGCCCCCCTTCGGCAGGATACCTCCCGGGCGGCATCCGGCCGTCAGCAGACGCCGGACCCGGGCGCCCCGAAGCCCTACAATCAGGTCATCACCGCCGGCGCCACCACGGACTCCGGTGCGTTCACGATCCATCGCATCAGCGAGAAACTCTTTTATGAGATCCCGAAAGCGATGTTCGGCCGCGAGTTCTTGCTGGTAGCGGACCAGCGCGGGACAATCCGCGGCGTTCGCTACGCCGGTGAAGAGATCAGCAACCGCATCGTGGTGTGGGAGCGGATGGGGAACAAGGTCTTCCTGCGGATCGTGTCGTACGCGATGCGCGCCGACAGCACCCAGCCCGTCGCGCGGGCGGTGCGGTTGTCCAACATCGCACCGATCATCATGAGCTTCGACGTCGCGTCGTGGCACACCCCGGACAGCGCCGCCGTGATCGAGGCGACGAAGCTCTTCACGACGGACGTGGCGGAGCTGAACCTGCACCAGTCCGGCATGCGAATTCGTCGCATGGACCCGGCACGCTCCGTGGTCGATCGCGCGCGGTCGTTCCCGCGCAACGTCGAGGTGAGCGCGCTGCAGACCTTCGAGGTCGACTCCGTGCCGGGACCCGCCGGTGCACCGCCCAACCGCTCGCTCAATTCGATCACGATGCTGATGAACTACTCGATGGTGCTCCTGCCCGATCATCCGATGATGGCGCGGCTGTGCGACGACCGTGTGGGCTACTTCAATCTCTCATTCGAGAATTACGACGATGACCGCGTCTCCGGCGCGCGCCGCTGCTTCATCCAGCGCTATCGCCTCGAGCCCAAGGACCCGACCGCGGCGGTCTCCGATCCGATTCAGCCGATCGTGTGGTACATCGATCCCGCGACGCCCGCCAAATGGGTGCCGTGGTTGATCAAGGGCGTCGAGCTGTGGGAGCCGGTGTTCCGCGGGGCCGGGTTCAGTAACGCCATCACCGCCAAGGTCGCGCCAGTCGACGATCCCAACTTCGATCTCGACGATGCCCGTAACTCCACGATTCGCTGGCTGCCGTCCGTGATCGAAAACGCGTACGGTCCGCGCCTCAGCGATCCGCGCTCGGGCGAGATCATGAACGCGAACATCGGCTTCTATCACAACATCACGAGCCTGGTGGAAGCGTGGTACTGGACGCAGGCAGGCGCCGCGGACGCGCGCGCCCGCACGCTGCCGTTTCCCGATTCGCTGATGGGATTGATGGTGGCTTACGTCGCCACCCACGAGGTCGGCCACAGCCTGGGGCTGCGCCACAACATGGTCGCGTCCACCTATTACCCGGTGGACTCGCTCCGCAGCAGGTCGTTCACCTGCCGGATGAAGGGGACGAGCCCGTCGATCATGGACTACGCGCGCTACAACTACGTGGCGCAGCCGGGCGACAGCGCCTGCTTGATGCAGGGCATCGGCCCGTACGATTACTTCGCGATCGATTGGGGCTATCGACGCATTCCGGCGCCGTCACCGGACGCCGAGCGCCCGATGCTCGACTCGCTCGCGCGGCAGCAGGATGCGCAGCCGTGGGACCGCTGGATCGGTGACGGCGAGCCCGTCGATCCGCGCATCATCACCGAAGCGCTCGGCGATGATCCCGTGAAGGCGAGCGGCTACGGCGTCCGAAACATCAAGCGCCTCGTGCCGATGCTGATCCCCGCCACGACGGGTGACCGGCTCGACAACTACGACCGGCTCGACGACATGTACACCGAGCTGATCGCGCAGTGGGCGCGCGAGATGAACCACGTCGCGGTCGTGGTCGGCGGCGTCTATCAGTTCACGAAGTACGCCGGCCAGACGGGCAGAGTGTACCAGCCGGTGCCGCGCGCCAAGCAGGGGGAGGCGGTGCAGTTCCTGAACGACAACGTCTTCACCACGCCGTCGTTCTTCTTCGATCCGGAAATCCTGCGGCGCATCGAGCCGACCGGGTTCGTGGAGCGCGTGCGCCAACGCCAGACCGTGGTGCTGAACCTGCTGTTCCAGGACTCGCGGCTATCGCGGCTCGCCGAGCAGTCGGCGACCCAGCCGGGGTCGTACACGATCACGGATCTGTTCGGGGATGTCCGGCGCGGCATTTTCGCCGAGTTCGGTGCCGGGCCGGTGCGGGTGGACGAATACCGCCGCAACGTGCAGCGCGCCTTCGTCGACCAGATGGAGCGGCTCATCAGCACGCCGCTCGTCACGCCGTTGCCGCCCGGTTTCACGCCATTCCCGGGTTTCAACTTCCCGCCGCCGCGGCCGGCCGACGCGCGGGCGCAGGCGCGTCTCGAGCTGATGGACCTGCAGACCACCCTGCGCGGCGCCCAGGCCCGGGCCGGCGATCGCACCACGCGGGCGCACGTCGTCGATTTGCTGGCGAGGATCGATCAGATCCTGAATCCGCGGTAGGGGAGTGATCTCGACCTCGACGACCCACATCCGGACGCGCTTTCGCGACCATCGGCTGCTGCAGGCCCTGGTCGTGTGGTACACGGCGGTGTGGGTCGCGACGTCGATCGCGCCGCTCGATCGACACGACTGGTTTTTGGAGAATCTGCTGGTCTTCGCCGTCATGGCGCTGTTGATCGGCACGTATCGAGTGTTTCCACTTTCGGATCTATCGTACGTGCTGATCACCGCGTTCCTGACGTTGCATGCGATCGGCGCGCACTACACCTACTCCGAAGTCCCATTCGGATTCTGGATCCAGCGCACGTTCGGATTTGCGCGCAATCCGTTCGATCGGATCGTGCATTTCTCGTTCGGGTTGCTCATGGCATATCCGATCCGTGAGGTGTTCCTGCGGGTCGCGAACGCGCGCGGGTTCTGGGCCTACTATCTGCCGCTCGATGTCACGCTCGCGTTCAGTGCAGTCTATGAAATCATGGAAATGGTCATCGCCACGCTGGTCGCGCCGGGCACGGGCGACGCGTGGCTCGGCACGCAGGGCGATGTGTGGGATCCACAAAAGGATATGGGCCTCGCGGCGCTGGGGGCGTTACTCTGCATGTGCGTGACGGCTCTTGTAAGACGGGCTCGGGCACCTCGACCGGTACTGTTGGCACGGAGGGAAACGTGAGACGACGGAATGATGGAACGATGGAACGATGGAACGTGTGTCGCCGCTCGTGGATTCTAGGGGCTTTTCTTCCCATCATTCCAACATTCCCACTTTCCGCTCAGACATTCGAGCAGCGTCTCCTCGCCGTTCCGGACACCGCCAGCGTCCGCCAGATGTCGCACGACCTCTCCGCGGTGCCGCACATGGCCGGGACGCCGGCGCAGGCCGCGACGCGCGATTACGTGCTCGACCGGATGAAGTCATGGGGGATCGACGCGTGGAGCAAGGAGTACACGGTCTATCTGCCCCAGCCCGATACCGTGGCGGCGTGGATCATCACCGGCCGGCGCGCGACCCCGCTCGCGCTGGCCGAGCCGGGGACGGGTCCCCAGATACCGCCGTTCAACGGCTATACCGGCGACGGTGACGTCACAGCCGACGTCATCTACGTCAACTACGGGCTGATCGAAGACTACAAGACCCTCGACTCACTCGGACAGAGCGTCAAAGGCAAGGTCGCGATCGCGCGCTACGGCCGCTCGTTCCGCGGCATCAAGGCGCGCGAGGCACAGAAGCGCGGCGCGGTCGGTCTGATCGTCTACTCCGACCCGCAGGAGGACGGCTACTTCCGGGGCGACGTCTACCCCAAGGGACCGATGCGCAACGCGGACGGCATCCAGCGCGGCAGCATGATGAACGGCAACGGCGATCCCACCACGCCGAGCTGGTCGTCCGTCGAAGGCGCCCGCCGGCTGTCCGAAGACTCGCTCGACATTCCGAAGATTCCAATCATCCCCATGAGCTACGGGAACGCGCGCCGTTTCCTCGAGCCGATGGCCGGCGCGTCGGTGCCGCAGAACTGGCAGGGCGGGTTGCCGTTCCGCTATCACGTCGGACCGGGACCGGCGCGCGCACGCCTGCACGTCAAGACCGAGCGCGGCGCTCGCGCCTTCCACAAGATCTGGAACACCGTCGGCATGATCCGCGGGAGTCGCTGGCCGGATGAATGGGTGGTGGTCGGCGGGCACCGCGATGCCTGGGGACCGGGGGCCCGCGACAATGTGAGCGGCACGGTGTCGGTGCTCGAAACGGCGCGCGCGTTCGCGACGCTGGCGCGCGACGGCCAGAAGCCCGCGCGGACGGTCGTCTTCGCCACCTGGGACGCCGAGGAGTGGGGCCTCATCGGCCCACAACGGCGACACGACGGCCCTGACCATGAGCAACCTGGGCGGAGGCTCGGATTTCTCCGGCTTCTATCATCATCTGGGGATTCCCGCAGGGGGTATCGGGTTCGACGGGCCGGACGGCATCTATCACTCGATGTACGACTCCTACGACTGGATGACACGGTTCGGCGATCCGAGCTACAAGGCACATCGTGCCGGTGCGCAGCTCGTGGCGGTGATCATGGGCCGGCTCGCCAATGCCGACCTGCTGCCGCTCGACTACGCGGCATTCGGCACCGAGATGGATGGTCTCGTCGCCCAGCTCGATTCCGGCATCACCAAAAAGCAATGGACGCAGTCGGTCAGCACGCAGCCATTGAAGGACGCGCTGGATCGTTTCACCGCGGTAGCACGAGCGTTTGGAACCGCGCGTGACAACGCCGGGGCAGTGGACTCTACCCGCGCCCAGCGGGTGAATCAGGCACTCATGCTGGTCGAACGCCGGCTGACGCGGCCTGAGGGCCTGGTGAGCCGGCCGTGGTTCCGAAGCCTGCAGTTTGCGGCGGACATCGACAACGGGTACGCCACAATGGCGTTCCCCACGGTCAATGAGGCGATTCGCTACGCGGACGCCGCCGCGGCCAACAAGGAGCTTGCGGATCTCGTGACTCGGGTAGACCAGGCGCGCGCCGCGCTCGTGGAAGCGGCAGCCGCACTTCGCTAGATTGGAGCCATGATGGAAACCGGCGACCGTACGCGCATTGCGATCTATTACGCGATCTGGGCCACGATCTGCGCGGCCGTGGCTGGACTCGTCGTCGCGCTGATTCACACCTGGTTCTTCAGCTACAACCCGGGCCGCTCCGCCGTCATTGAAACGCTGTTCAGCGGTGTCGTTGCCGCGGTAGGGATCGCCGCCGCCCAGGGTGCGCTGGCGCTCGTCACCGGCAGCCTGCTCGCCCGGCTCGGACGTACGCTGCAGTACACCCTGCTCCTTGGGTTGCTGATTGGCCTGTTCGACTTCGTGATGTACTTCCTGCAAATGGCGGTGCCGGCCACTGAGTTTGGGTGGATCCCCGACTTAGCGATCATCGTGGTCGCGACGGTCGCGATCACGGCGGCCGGGTCGCGTCGAGTCGCTGCCACCGTGTGAGCGACGAGCAGAAGGACCTCATCGAGCAACTGGAGCGTCGGGTGGCGACGCTCGAAAACATAGTGCGCCGCCTGACGTTCGTGTCCAACACCGCCGAGCAGCTCCGCAGTCCTCGCCCCTCCGGGCCCGGGCCCTCAGCAGCCCCGGTCGTCCACGCCGCAATCCCCGATCGGCCGCCGGCCCGGCAGAACGATCTCGAGCAATGGTTCGGACAACGCGGCCTGCTCGCGGTGGGTGTGGCGGCGTTGCTGATCGCGGCGGCGCTGTTCCTCAAGTACGCGTTCGATCGCGGTTGGATCTCGCCGTTGCTCCGGGCGATCGGCGCCGTTGCACTGGGCATCGTCGTCGCCGCCTGGGGACACTACCGCATCGGCCAAGGCATGCGCCGTTATGGGGCGGCCATGATCGGGGCAGGGGGAGGCCTCGTGTACCTCGGCCTGTGGGCGGCGGCGGGGCCGTATGCGCTCATGGAGCGCCGCGTCGGCATTCTGCTGCTCGCGCTTACCACGGTCGTGGCGACGATGCTCGCACTGCACCACGAGATCGAGGGCCTCGCCATCTGGGCGCTGTGTGGCGCGTACCTCGCACCGCTGATTCTTGCCACCGCGCCCAACCCGCAAGGATTCCTCGCCTATCTCGAGGTGATCGGCCTCGGCACCGCGATTACGGCGTACGCGATGAATTGGCGGCTGACGTTCAACCTCGCCCTGTTCGGATATCTGATCCTGGCCGGGGCTGGATCCGCGCCGGCGATCGCGACACCGCTCGGTGCCTGGATGGTCGCGGCTGCTGCGCTCCTCGCGCTGCACGTCACGCTGCAGCGTTCGTGGCCCGAAGCTCGCGTGGGCGTCCTGCTGTGGGCGTGGGTGATTCTGGGAATGGGCCTCGGCGACCTCACGGGATCGCAGAGCGCGCGCTCGCTCGCGCTGGGCGCCGCGGCGGCAATCTCCGGCGTGCTCTGGTGGCAGCAGTACCGGCGCGACCCATTCAATGAAGAGACCACAAAGGCACTCGGACTGACCGAGGCGGCCAGCGAACGATTCCTGTTCGTCACGAATCCGATCGCATTCATGCTGCTCGCGAATGCCGTCGATATTCGCGTTCTCGACGAGTCATTTCAGATTGTCCCGGCAGCGCTGGCCGTGGCCTATCTCTCCGCCGGCTGGTTCGGTCGGCGCGGGGCGCAGCTGATCGGCGGGTTCCTGCTCGTGGCGCTCGCCATGGTATTTCCCTGGGAGGCGTCGAGCATCACGATCGGATGGATTGCACTCGCACTGCTGGCGCTGGGGGCCGAGCGTGAGGGCGGAAGGCCGGGAGGGCGCTACGCGGCGATGGCGCTTGCAGCGGCGGCGTGGGTGTGCCTCTTCACGTTCGCCCTCTACGATCGCGGTTACCACCCGTCGAGTTCATCGCTGCTCGTCGATCCCTGGGCAGGGGCGCTCTATCTCTTCGTCGCGGGCACCGCAGTTGCTGCCTACTGGTGGGGCAAGGAAGGACGATCTATCCGGCTGATGTGGGGCCTGTGCGGCTCCGCGGTTTTCGCCGGCGGATCGATCCAGGTTCAGAGCAACTTTGGGCGCCTGACCCCGCTCGCCGGCGATCTGGCGCTGAGCGTCTGGTGGCTGCTGTTCGCCGGTGCCCTCGTGTTCCTGGGATTCCGCCTGAATCACAAGCTCATACGCTCGATTGGGCTTTCGGTCGCGGCGCTCGCGGGACTGAAGATTGTGCTCTTTGACCTCTCGAATCTGCAGGCGCTATATCGGGTCGGGTCGTTCTTCACGCTGGCCATTATCGCACTAGCAGTGGCGTACGCCTACAACCAAAAGGCTAGAGTCGACCATATTGCTTAGAGCTTGGGCAGGGTAATCCCTTTTTGGGCCTGATATTTCCCCTTCTTATCCTTATACGAGATCTCGCACTCATCCCCTTCGTCTGCCGTGAAGAACAGTACCTGAGCTATCCCCTCGTTCGCATAGATCTTGGCGGGCAGGGGAGTCGTGTTACTGATTTCTAATGTCACAAAGCCTTCCCATTCCGGCTCAAATGGCGTGACATTGACGATAATTCCGCATCGCGCATACGTGCTCTTGCCGACGCAAATCGTCAGACAGTTGCGGGGGATACGGAAATACTCGACCGAGCTGGCGAGCGCGAAGGAATTCGGCGGCACGATGCACACGTCGCCCATGAATTCGACGAACGACTTCGGGTCGAACCGTTTCGGATCGACGACCGCCGACAGCGCATTGGTGAAAATCTTGAACTCGGGCGCGACGCGCATATCGTAGCCGTAGGATGAAACGCCGTAGGAGATGACGCCCTCGCGGACCTGCCGGTCGGCGAACGGTTCGATCATCTTGTGTTGTTTGGACATTTTGGTAATCCAACGATCAGATTTGATGGACATGGGGGCGCAATGTAATGCGTAGATTGCCAACTTGACTAACGCCAGCCATTAGTGAATTTTTTCACGAGCGCCATGCAGCCCTATATCCCGTTCCTCATGCTGTTGGGTCTGGCCACCGTCGCGGCCACGACGATGATCGTGGGCTCGCATTTCCTCGGACCGCGGCGCCCGACCGAGATCAAGGAGCGGCCCTACGAAAGCGGCATGCCGCCCCTCGGCAGCGCCCACGAGCGGTTTTCCGTGAAGTTCTACCTCGTTGCCGTGCTGTTCATTCTCTTCGACATCGAAACGGTCTTTCTGATCCCGTGGGCGGTCATCTTCATGGGGCATGGCACCGCGTCTACGGGGTTTCTGTTAGTGGAAATGCTCGTCTTCATGCTCGTGCTCTTCGTCGGATACGTTTACGTCTGGAAGCGAGGAGCATTTCAATGGGACTAGCGATATGAAGCATGTGGCTGAAACGAAAGAAGTCAGCGGCCAAAGCCCGAACTACCTGGTCGCGAAGTTTCAGGACCTCGTCGATTGGGCCGTGAACTCCTCGCGCGCCAATTCGCTGTGGCCGATGCCGTTCGGGACAGCGTGCTGCGCAATCGAGTTCATGGCGACCGCGGCCAGCCGGTTCGACTTCGCGCGGTTCGGGATGGAGCGCCAGGCATTCTCCCCGCGCCAGGCGGACGTGCTGATCTGCGCCGGTCGCCTGCCGTTCAAGCTGGCGCCCGTGATCCGGCGCATCTACGACCAGATGCCGCAGCCCAAGTGGGTGATCTCGATGGGCGCCTGCGCCTCGACGGGCGGCGTGTTCGACAATTACGCGATGGTGCAGGGGATCGACACCATCGTTCCGGTGGACGTCTACGTCCCCGGCTGCCCGCCGCGGCCGGAAGGACTGCTGTACGGCATTCTGCTGCTCCACAAGAAGATCAAGGGCGAGTCGCTGTTCGACGCCGTCAAGCGGCGCGAGGAACAGCCGCTCGACGACAAAGGACTGCGGCTGCCACCCGAGACGATCGACGAGATCTCCGAGCCGTTCGGCAACTCCGTCCACCAATTTCGTTCGTCGTGACTGCTTCTTCCCCTGTTCCCGGGGCTCTTCGCAGCGAAATCGCGCGCGATGGCGCGACGATTGTGTTCGTGGCGCGGGATCGCCTGCTCGAGGCGATGACCTGGCTCAAGGAGACGCCGGGCGAGGAGTTCGACTACCTCGTCGACGTGACGGCAGTCGAGTTCCGTGATCGGGAACGCCCGCTCGAGGTCGTGTACTTCCTCCGTTCGCTCACGCGGCGCGCCGATATCCGAATCAAGGTCGAGCTGAGTACGTCCGACGAGCTGGCGGTCGATTCGGTCTACCACCTGTGGCGCGGCGCCGATTGGTTGGAGCGGGAAGTCTTCGACATGTTCGGGATCACGTTCCGCGGCCACCCCGACCTGCGGCGCATCCTGATGTGGGAGACCTACGCCGAGGGTTACCCGCTGCGGAAGAGCTTCCCGCTGCGCGGCCGGTTTTCCCGCGCCGAGCAGGTGCGGCAGGCCCTCAACGTCAATCCGGAAGCGAATTACTCGCTCGAAGAGCTGTCGATTGCGGAGGCCGCGGGCGACTTGCCCGACGACATGCGCGACCGGCTCCGCCGCGGTGAGCGGGGCGTCATCCCGGAACCGCCCCAGTGAGCAGCGCACGGTGAGCAAGCGAACCGTCGAGCTCGAGCTCGCCACCCCGGGCGTCGACGCCCAGGGGCGCGCCACGCGCGTCCCGCTGACCGCCGCCGCAGAGCCCGGACTGGCCGAAGAGCACATGCTCGTCAACATCGGCCCGCAGCATCCCGCCACCCACGGCGTGTTGCGGCTGGTGGTCGAGCTCGACGGCGAGACCGTCGTGCGCTGCATCCCGCACCTCGGGTACCTGCATTCGGGCTTCGAAAAGCTCGGCGAGTACCGGCACTACAATCAGATCATCCCGCTCACCGACCGCACCGACTACCTGTCGCCGATGTCGAACAACGTCGGCTTCGCGCTGGCGGCCGAGACGTTGATGGGGATCGAAATCACGCCGCGCTGCACCGTGCTGCGCGTGATCGCCTGCGAGATGAGCCGGATCATCTCGCACATGGTGTGGCTGGGGACGACGTCCATCGATCTGGGCGCGTTCACGCCGTTCCTGTGGGCGTTCCAGGAGCGCGAACGGATCTACGATCTCCAGGAGATGTGGACCGGCGCCCGGCTGACCACGAGCCTCACGCGCGTCGGCGGGCTGATGGCCGACATTCCGGACGGGTTCGTCGAGAAACTGCGTCACTTCACGCAAACCTTCCCGAAGACGCTCGCGGAAATCGATGGGGTGCTCACGCGCAACGCCGTATGGGCGGGCCGCACGCAGGGCGTCGGGACGCTCACCGCGGCCGAAGCGACCAACCACTCGCTCTCGGGCCCGATGTTGCGCGCGAGCGGCGTGGCGTACGACGTGCGCAAAGACAAGCCGTATCTGGGCTACGAGACGTACGACTTCGACGTCGTCGTCGGCGAGCACGGCGATGTCTTCGATCGCTACCTGGTGCGGCTGGAGGAGTGCCACCAGTCGAACCGGATTTTGCAGCAGGCGCTCGACCGGCTGCCCGACGGCCCGATCAACGTCGACGACCCCAGAGTCATTCTCCCGCCCAAGACGCGCGCCATGAGCGACATGGAAGCGATGATCTTCCATTTCAAGCAGGTCATGGAAGGCGTGAAGGCGCCGGTCGGTGAAGCGTACGTCGGGATCGAGAATCCCAAAGGCGAGCTCGGCAACTATCTCGTGTCCGACGGCACGGCGAAGCCGGTGCGGTGGCGCATCCGGCCGCCGTCCTTCATCAATCTCTCCGCATTGCCCCGGATGGCTGAAGGCCATCTGCTGTCCGACTTGATCGCGATCAACGCGTCCGTGGACATCGTAATGGGTGAGGTCGATCGATGACCGTCCAGGAGGACTACCAACCCGTCTTCACCGGGAGAGTGCTGGAAGAGCTGCAGACCGTGCTGCAGCGCTATCCCAACAAACAAGCCGCGCTGCTGCCCGCGCTCTGGCTCGCGCAGCGCGAGCACGGCTGGATCTCCGACCGCATCATGGCCGAGGTCGCGGAAGTGCTCGGCCTGACGCCCGCGTACGTGAAGGGCGTCGTGACGTTCTACACGATGTATCACCAGCACCCCGTGGGGAAAAACTTCGTGCAAGTGTGCACGACGTCGCCCTGCAACATCTGCGGCGCCGAGGAGGTGCTGAAGGCTCTGCTCGCGCAGAGCGGCGCCGGCGATGCCGGCGCGACGAGTCCCGACGGCAAATGGACGATCGTCGAAGTGGAATGTCTGGGGGCCTGTGGTTTCGCGACCCCTGTGCTTGTCAATGACGATTTCGTTGAAAATGTCACGCCCGACAAAGTCGCGGACCTTGTGAGGAAGTATCGCTGATGGGATACCCGCACAAGTCACATCCCAAAGAAACGGTTGTGCTCTCGCAGTACTTCGGCGATGCCGACGCGCGCACCTTCAAGGGATGGACGAAGCGCGGCGGCTACGAGGCGTTGGCTCAGTCCCTGAAGCTGGATCCCGTCGCCGTCACCGACGTCGTCAAGGAATCGGGACTGCGGGGACGGGGCGGAGCAGGCTTCCCGACCGGTCTGAAGTGGTCGTTCATGCCCAAGGAGAAAAAGCGTCCTCACTATCTGTGTGTAAATGCAGATGAATCGGAACCGGGGACGTTCAAGGACCGCGAGATCATGCGCTGGACGCCGCACGCGCTGCTCGAAGGCACCGCGATCGCGGCCCACGCAATTCGCGCCGAAGTCGCCTACATCTACATTCGCGGCGAGTTCACCGAGCCGTGGACGATCATGGAGCGCGCGCTCGCCGAGGCGAATGCCGCGGACGTGTTCGGCGATATCACGATTCACCTGCATCGCGGCGCGGGCGCCTACATCTGCGGCGAAGAGACGGCGCTGATGAACTCCATCGAGGGCAAGCGCGGCAACCCGCGCATCAAGCCGCCGTTCCCGGCGGCGGCCGGGTTGTTCGGCCTGCCGACGACGATCAACAACGTCGAGACACTCGCCGCCGTACCCCACATCATCAAGCGCGGCGCGGCCTGGTACAAAGCCTTGAGTCTCTCGAATCCCAAGAGCACCGGCACGAAGCTGTTCTCGGTCTGCGGCCACGTGCAGCGTCCGGGCAATTACGAAGTCACGATGGGATTCCCGCTGAAGGATCTGCTGTATGACATGTGCGGCGGCCCGCCTCCGGGCCGCACGTTCAAGGCATGCATCCCCGGCGGCTCGTCAGTGCCGATCCTCACGCGCGAGGAGACCGACGCCTGCCTCCTCGACTACGAGGGCGTCGTCGCGAGCGGCTCGATGCTCGGCTCGGGCGGCGTGATCGTGTTCGACGACTCGGCCGACATGGTCTACCAGATCATGCGGCTCGCCCGCTTCTACGCCCACGAGTCGTGCGCGCAATGCACGCAATGCCGCGAGGGCACGGCGTGGACCACGAAGATCATGGAGCGGATTCTCGCAGGGCAGGGCAAGCCGACAGACCTCGACCTACTCCTCGATCTTTCCGAGAACATGACGGGCAAGACGATTTGCGTGCTGTCCGATTCCTGCGCCGCTCCGATCGTGAGCGGCATCAAGAAGTTCCGCGGAGAGTTCGAAGCCTATCTCGCAGGCAAACGCCAACCCGTAATGGTCGGCTGAGGGCAGACGGCAGATGGCTGATGGCTTGATCAACCTGACGATCGACGGCGCACCGGTTTCCGTGCCGCCGGGCACGCTCGTCATCGAGGCGGCGAAGCAGGCAGGCGTGCTGGTGCCGCACTACTGCTATCACCCAGGGCTGCCCGTCGCGGGCGTCTGCCGGATGTGCCTGGTCGAGATCGAGAAGGCGCCCAAGCTCCAGATCGCGTGCGCGACGACCGTAACTGAGGGGATGGTCGTCAAGACCCAGGCCCCGGCGGCGAAGGACGCACGCCAAAGTGTGCTCGAATTCCTGCTGATCAATCATCCGCTCGATTGCCCGATTTGCGATCAAGCGGGCGAGTGCGAGCTCCAGGATTTCGTGTTCCAGGAAGGGCAGCCCGGCACGCGGTACGGGGAGTTCGCCAAGCGGTTCAATCCGGTCGAGGACTTCGGTCCCGACGTGCTGTACGTTCCCAATCGCTGCATTCTGTGCACGCGCTGCGTCCGCTTCATGGAGGACGTCGCGAAAGAGCCGGTGCTCAACGTCTCAGAGCGCGGCGACCGCGCCTTCATCGGCATTCATCCCGAGGCGCGGCTCGACCATCCCTGGGCGGGCAATGTCGTCGATCTCTGTCCCGTCGGCTCGCTGCTCTCCAAGGATTTCCTGCACAAGGCGCGTGCCTGGGAGCTCGACAAGACGGCGTCGATCTGCACCGGCTGCTCGCAAGGGTGCAACATCACGCTCGACACGCGCGACGAAGTCGTCGTACGCGTGCGCCCACGGCCGAACCTCGACATCAACCGCTACTTCATCTGCGACCACGGCCGCATGCACTATCGCTGGATGAACCGCGGCGACCGCATCGAAGCGCCGCTCGTCAAGAAGGACGGCGGGCTGCACGCGACCGACTGGGACGAAGCCTTCGCGCGCGTGCTGGCGATTCTGCGGGGGGCGTCCGGCAAGGCGGTTGCGCTGGTCTCGCCGGGAGCCTCGAGTGAAGCGCTGGCCGCAACCAAACGGCTCCTCTCAGGCTTCAGCTGGACGGGCGCGTTCCAGGTGGTGATGGGTGAGGAAGCACCGCTCAGCGGCGTTCCGAATCTCGCCCTCCGCGCCGAGCGCGCACCCAATGCGAAAGGCGCCGAGCAGCTCGGCTACACGCGCGACTACGCCCAGGCGCTCGCCGCGGCAAAATCGGCCGCCGTCGTGCTCGTCCTCGATGAGCCCGACTGCGCCGTCGAAACGGACGGCGCGCTGATCTACGCCGGCACGGTGCTCGGCGAGGATGCGGCGTGCCGGCGAGCGGAGGTGGTCCTGCCGATTGCCAATGTCGCGGAAGAAGAAGGCACATTCACGAATCTCGACGGCCGGGAGCAGCGCTACTACCAGGCGAAGCCCGCGCCTGGGATGGCGCAACCGGCGGCGTGGGTCCTGGGTCAGCTCGCGCAGGAAATGGGGCTGGCGGAAGTGCAATGACCTTTCCTCTCATTGCTTCGGCCATCAAGGTGTTCGTGGTCTTCAACCTGATCATGGTTGGAGTGGCGCTGCTCACCCTGCTCGAGCGCCGCGTCTGCGCCTGGATGCAGGATCGCCTCGGCCCGAACCGCGTCGGCCCCCAGGGGTTGCTGCAGCCGGCGGCTGATGGACTCAAGAACTTTCTCAAGGAAGAGACGTCGCCGGCGATGGCGGACAAGGCGCTCTTTACGCTGGCGCCCATCATCTCCTTCGTTCCGGCGCTGCTGACCTTCGGGGTGATTCCCTTCGCGGCGCCGTTGCCCACCAAGTGGGGCCTCGTGCCGATGGTCGTGGCCGACCTGCCGGTCGGCTTCCTCTATATCCTCGCGATCAGCTCGCTGGGGGTGTACGGCATCGTGCTGGCAGGGTGGGCGTCGAACAACAAGTACGCGCTCCTCGGCGGCCTGCGCGCGTCAGCCCAGATGATCTCCTACGAGATCGCGCTCGGGATGAGCACCGTCGCCGTGATCCTGCTCGCCGGCAACGTCACGCTGTCGCAAGTGATCGCCCAGCAGCAGCAGGCGCATGTCTGGTTCATCATTCCGCTGTCCGTGGCGTTCGTGGTGTTCTTCATCAGCGCCTTCGCCGAAACGAACCGGCTGCCGTTCGATCTGCCGGAAGCCGAAGGCGAGCTGATCGCCGGCTATCACACCGAGTACAGCGCGATGAAGTTCTCGATGTTCTACATCGCCGAGTATTCGAACATGGTGACGGCATCCGCGCTGATGGCCACCCTGTTCTTCGGCGGCTGGGACATCCCCTTCACGACCTGGGATTCGACGGGTGATCCGCGCGTCCTCAAGACGCTGCTCACGCTCTTGGTGTTCGGCGCGAAGACGTTCGTCTTCCTCTTTACTTACATCTGGGTGCGCTGGACCCTGCCGCGCTTCCGCTACGACCAACTGATGGCGCTCGGGTGGAAGGTGCTGCTGCCCCTGTCCCTGGTCTACATCACGCTCGTGGCAGTCGCCATCTGGTTCATTCGGGTCCGCCTCGGCTGGGAGTACGGCACCGGCATGGCCCTGGTCCTGGGAGGACTGAATCTCGTGCTGCTGATCGCGCTCGTGTATTGGCTCGACCGCGGCCGGATCGTGTCCGGCTCGGTCCAAGAGGAGGCGGCCTGATGGCCATCGGCGTGAAGGTCATGAAGCGGCCGACCCAGCAGACCTCCTACCTCCGCGCGACGCTGAAAGGGATGGCGTTGACGTTCAGCCATCTGCTGCGCCCCAAGGTCACGATGCAGTATCCCGAGGAGAAATCGTCCAAGGACTGGACGCTCTCCTCCCGCTGGCGCGGCACCCATCGCATGCTCACCGACGAGCAGGGCAGGGCGAAATGCGTCGCGTGCGGACTCTGCCCGCAGATCTGTCCCGCGAACTGCATCAAGCTCGTGCCGGGCGAGGATGAAGAGGGCAACCGCTATCCGCTGATCTACGAGATCGACGAGTTCCGCTGCATCTTCTGCGGCTACTGCCAGGAAGTGTGCCCCGAAGAAGCGATCCACGTCGGCGTGCACTACGAGAACTCCGAGTACTCGCGTGACCGCTTCGTCTACGACCTCGAGCGGTTGTCGGCACAGACGCATCCCGTCTCGACGCTCTGGGACCCGTCGGACCCGAAGGGCGAGTAGTGACTCTTACGTTCTTCTGGATCTTCGGCGTGATCGCCATGGGCAGCGCCCTGTTATGCATCACCCGCAAGAACCCCGTGGCGAGCGCGCTGTGGCTCGTCGTGACGCTGTTCGCGCTGGCCGCACTATTTGTGCTGCTCGACGCGCAGTTCATCGCCGTGCTCCAGATCCTGGTGTACGCCGGCGCGATCATGGTGCTGTTCCTGTTCGTGATCATGCTGCTCAACCTGGGTCGCCCCGGACCGACGGATATCAGAGGCCCGGCAGGGCTCCTGACCGCCACGGTCCTGGCGGGCGCGCTCCTCCTGCTGCTGCGCCCGATCAGTGAGGCGGCCCTCCCGTCGTCGATCCAGCTGCCGCCAGGCACCGTCCAGGCGCTGCAGCAGCAGCAGGGTATTGTGGGCTCCGTCGCCAATCCGTTGTTCGACGCCTACCTCATTCCCTTCGAGATCGCGAGCGTGTTGCTCCTCGCCGCGATCGTGGGCGCCGTCGTCCTGGCGAAGCGGAAGCTCTAGAATGCTCCTCAGTCCCGCGCTCGCGATCTCCGCCGTGCTCTTCGTGCTGGGCGTCGCGGGCGTGCTGTTCCGGCGTAACGTGATCATCATCTTCATGTGCGTCGAGCTCATGCTCAACGCCGTCAACCTCACGTTTGTGGCGCTGGCGCAGAGTCTGGGAATGGGCGG
>QHUZ01000065.1 GCA_003223395.1 Gemmatimonadota bacterium
GACGTGGTAGAACTGGGCGGTGGGTTGGTTGTCCTGCCCCGTCCACGTCGCGCCGCCGTTGTAGCTGACGTTCGCCCCGCCGTCGTTGCTGTTGATCATGCGGGCCGGGTCGTTGGGCGCGATCCACAACCCGTGGTGATCCCCATGCGGCGCCCGCAGCTGCGTGAACGTTCGGCCGCCGTCCACGGAGCGATACATCCCCGTGTTCAGCACGTAGACCGTCTCGGGATCCTTAGGATCGGCGTGAATGTGCGAGTAGTACCAGGCGCGCTGGCGGAGATTCCGCTCCTCGTTCGTCCGGCGCCACGTGTCGCCGCCGTCGTCGGATCGGAAGACCCCGCCGGAATCGGCCTCGACGATCGCCCAGATGCGATCGTGATTCGCGGACACAGTAACACCGATCTTCCCGATGGTCCCCTTGGGGAGTCCCTCGTTGCGCGTGATCTCCTTCCACGTGTCGCCGCCGTCGCTGGACTTGAAGAGTCCGGAGCCAGGCCCGCCGCTCGACATGTACGATGGCCCGCGGCGCGCCTGCCAGATCGACGCATAGAGAATCCGCGGATTGACGGGGTCCATGGCGAGATCGACGGCGCCGGCGGAGTCCGACCGGAACAGCACCTTCTCCCACGTGCGGCCGCCGTCCCTGGAGCGGAACACGCCACGCTCCGGATTAGGCCCGAACGCGTGGCCGAGCACAGCGACGTAGACAAGGTCGGCGTTCGCGGGATGCACGCGGATCGCGCCGATCTGTCCGGCGTTCGCGAGTCCGATGTGGGTCCACGTCTTGCCGGCGTCGGTGGATTTGTAAACGCCATTCCCCGGCGACACGTTGCCGCGGATGGGCGACTCGCCGGTGCCGACGTAGATCACGTTGGGATCGGACGGCGCGACCTCGATCGCGCCGATCGAGCCGGCGCGGAAGTCCTTATCCGAGATCGGCACCCACGTCAGGCCGCCGTCGGTCGTCTTCCACACGCCGCCGCCGGTGCCCCCGAAGTAGAACGTCAGCGGCTGGTCGGCGTGGCCCGCCACCGCCGTGACGCGCCCACCGCGGAACGGTCCGATTTCGCGCCATTCGAGCGCGTCGTAGAGCGAGGTATCAAAGACAGGAGCCGGGAGACTGGAGCTAGGAGCTTGGCGGCGCTGGGCGACTGCAGGGGTGGCGAGGAGAAGAATCCAACCCGCAAAGACGAGGCGGCGGGACATAAACGGCGGCGCTCCGGTTCGAGTGAGCCGCTATTATATCCCGCCGCCGGCCTTGCGCTATCGGCCTACGGCGTCTGCGCGGGCGGGGTCCGCGGCGGCAAGATAGCCTGACCAATCGTGTTGTTGTCCGTGCCGAACCAGATCGCCTTCGTTGCGGGATCGTAGAACATGTGCCGCACGACCCCGCCGCCGCTGGGCACCAGGGTCTCCTCGGAGAACTGCAACGTCTTCGAATCGAACGCGACGAACTTGTTTGGCCGCGACGTCTCGACGACCCACACGCGGTCCTCATCGTCGCGCACCATCGCATACGGGCGAGCGTCCGCCCCACCGGGGAGCTGCCATTCGTCAACCTTGCCGGTCACCGGATCGTAGCGGCCGAGCTTGCCGCCGGCGTAGTCGCCGTACCAGACCTTGTCGTCGGACGTGATCTCCATCCGCCGGGGCCTGGTCTCGGCGCGCGGCAGGGTGATTTCCCGCAGCTGCATCGTGGCGGGATCGACGGTGGCGATCTTGTTCGTGCCGAACAGCATCACCCATGGGTGTCCCTTGGAGTCGAGCTTGACGCCGTAAGGGTGCGCCCCCGGAGTCGGGACCTTGATGAGCTGGACCTTGCCGGTGCCCACGGTCAGTTTGCCGACCGCGTTGCCACCCTGTGCCGTGAACCAGATATCGCCGTTCTTGTCGAACACCATCGTATGCGGGTCGCGCACCATCGGATCGGGCATCGGATACTGCTTGATGCTGCCGTCCTTGGGATCGAGCCGGCCGATGTAGCCCGCCAGATTGCCGGAGTACCACACGAATCCCGACTTATCGACGATCAGGTTGTGCGGGCCGCTGCCGGGCGGCAGATCATAGCGCTTGAACTCCCCCGTCGTCGGCACGAAGTAGGCGAGATAGTTGCCCGCCTGGCCGCAGAACCAGATGCGGTTCGTGGTCGGATCGAGATACGGATCGCGGGGACGCGTGTCGGTCCAGGGTACAGGCCATTCTTTGATGACGGGGGGTTTGTCGGAAACGACAGCTAACGAGGCGAGAACGAGGAACAGAGTTTTCATAGTCACTCCCCTGTAAGCATTCTCCGTTGCAGTGCTGTCAACCGTCTACGGACCGACCCATCAAATATGCGGTCGCCTACCCGTACCACTACCCCGCCGAGGATCCTGGGGTCGGATCGGAAGTAGGCCCGCACCTCGCGGCCCAGCGCCTTCGTGAGCCGCTCCACGACCTGCTTCTGCGTCGGGGCGTCGGGCTCCTCCGCGAGCGTGACGCCGGCGTGCACGCGATTCAGCTTTACATCTAACAGCACCTGATATTCCTGCGCTATCTCGGCGAGCAAGCCCTGCCGCCCGCGCCGGACGACTGCTTGCAGAAACCGCACAAACTCGCGCGGCGCCTCGCCCTTCAAGGCGCGCTCCAAAATCTGCGCCTTCGCCGCCTTGGATACGCGGGGGGACTCGAGCACCGCGGCGATGTGCTCGTCCGCCTGCACCGCGCCCGCGACGGCGTCGAGCACCGGGCCGAACTCGTCGCCGGCGGCGAACAGCGCCTCCGCGTAGTTGCGCGCGACCGTCACGCTCTTCACTTCTTGTTCTCCGCCTTCCCCAGGCCCTCGAGGAACTCCGTGACGAGCCGGCGATTGGCTTCGGTATCGAGATTCGACTCGATCACGCGCGACGCAGCCGCGATCGACAGCTCGACCGCCTCGCGCCGCAACGCCTGGATCGCCTTCTCTTTCTCGGCGTCGATGTCCTTGCGGGCCCGGTTCAGCAGCGCGTCGTACTCCTCACGCGCCTTGGCGAGCAGCGTTTCGCGCTCCTTCTGAGACACGGTCTTCGCCTTGGCGAGAATTTCCTGCGCCTCGCTGCGCGCCGCCGCGATCTGCTTCTTGTGCTCCTCCAGCAGCCGCTGCGCCTCGGCGTTGGCCCGCTCGGCATCCTCGAGCTGCTTCTGGATGCGGCGCTCCCGCTCCTCCACCGATTTGACGAGAACCGGCAGCCCCTTCCGCCAGAGGATGAACAGCAGGATGCCGAAGACGACGAGCGTCCAGATGATCAGCCCGGGGTTGATCGTGAACGGACCGCCCGCGGCCGCTGCGGTGTCGTGCGCTTCCTGCAGCAGCAGCAGCACTACGCCAGCTTGAAGAGGAGGGCGAACACGAGCGCCGCGAGCGTCGCGCCTTCAACGAGCGCGGCCGTCAGGATCATGGCGCCGCGAATGTCGGCCGACGCTTCCGGCTGCCGCGCGATCGCCTCGACCGCCTGGCCGCCGATGCGGCCGATGCCGATCCCGGCGCCGATGATCGCGAGTCCCATCCCGATGCCGGCACCGAGCAGCGCGTTGCTGTTGAGCGCGGTCTCGGGCGTGGCCTGGAGCAGCATGAGCAAGGTGTGCATGTCTTCCTCTAGTGAAGTGTTCTAGTGTTCATGCCGCATCAGCCCGATGAACACGGACGTGAGCAGCGCAAAGATATAGGCCTGCAGGAACGCGACCAGCAGCTCGAGAAACATCATGAACAGCGTGAGCGCGATGGAGCCGGTCACGACACCGTAGCGAATGACCGCCGGTGCGGTGCCGAACACGAAGATCAAGCCGAGCAGCACGAGGATCACGAAGTGACCGGCCGTCATGTTCGCGAAGAGCCGCAGCGTGAGCGCGAACGGCTTCACGATTTTCCCAATCAGCTCGACCGGCGTCATGATGATTGCCATGATGACGGCCCCGATGCCCTTCATGCCCGGCGGCACCATCACGATCGTCTTGAGGTAGCCTTTCGGGCCGAGCGCGCGGAAGCCCGAGATCTCGATCGTGAGGAACGCGGTGAGCGCGAGCCCCGCGGTGACGGCGATGTTACCAGTCGCCGCGGCGCCCCATGGGAAGAGGCCGAGCAGGTTGCAGTAGAGAATGAAGAAGAAGAGCGTCAGGATGTAGGGCGCGAACACTTCGCCGCCGGGCCCGATGCTGGCGATCGCGACGTCGTTGCGGACGAACAGGACCAGGGCTTCGACCGCGGCGCCAAACCCGCCCGGCGCCTTGCCCTCGCGATGGCGGCGTTCGACCTGCCGGCCGCCATACCAGATCGTGAGCCAGACGAGGAAGGCCGCCAGAATCATGAACACCACGTGCTTGGTCGGGGAGACATCGATGTGGGTACCGGGGATGAACCAGGGTCCCGGCAAGCGCTTCTCTCCAAACCACAACAGCTCGATGAACTTGCTGTCGCCGGTGTGGTGGAAAATCATCTCGCCGATGTTCGGCTTCTGGAAAGTCACCTGAGAAACCTCGTTTCCAGGAACAAGAGCGGCAACAGCACACCGACGTATGCGAGCAGGGCCGGCACGGTCCGCGAGACGATCAGCACGATGCCGACGCCGAGTAACCGAATCCCGATGCCGCCGAGCCAGCGGGCCATGAACTCCGGGTTCGGCGCCCGCATCTTCGGCCGCATCAGCGCGACGGCCCAGAGCTGCGCGATCAGCGCCACTCCACCACCGATTGCCGCCGGCTTACCACCGAGCATCGTCGCCACGACAACCAACCCAATCCCGAGGCCGGCGAGGATCGCCAGGTTTTTCACTCGCCGCCCCTTCGCCGCCCCTCGCCGCCCTTCGCCGCCGTCTCCTTCGTCACCCGATAGTAGATGCTCATGAAGCCGGCGAACCCGCCGACAAACGCACCGATGATCGTGAACAGCGGTCGCGTGTGCACCCAGCCATCGAGAAACCAGCCACCGGCACCGAACAGGAGATTAAATTGATCTTGGCCCAATGACGTCCACACCCCGGTCCCAGCGTCCCGCCTCCTCCGGCGATGTCGAATTGCTCGAGCGTCTCGCCGGCGCGCATCGCGACCTGCTGTCCCAGGTCGGGCAGCGCATCGTGGGGCAGCGCGAGGTCCTGGACGGCATCCTCACCGCAATCTTCTCGGGCGGTCACGCCCTCCTCGTCGGCGTGCCCGGCCTCGCCAAGACGCTGATGGTCCAGACGCTCGCCGAGACGCTCGATCTCGGCTTCAACCGGATCCAGTTCACACCCGATCTCATGCCGTCCGACATCACCGGCACCGAGATCATCGAGGAAGATCTCGCGACCGGCAAGCGCGGGTTCCGGTTCGTGCGCGGCCCGGTGTTCGCCAACATCGTGCTCGCCGACGAGGTCAACCGGACGCCTCCGAAGACACAAGCCGCGCTCCTGCAGGCGATGCAGGAGCACGAGGTGAGCGCGGCGGGTCAGACCCATACGCTTCCCTCACCCTTCTTCGTGCTCGCGACGCAGAATCCGATCGAGCAGGAAGGCACCTATCCGCTCCCCGAGGCCCAACTCGATCGGTTCATGTTCGAGCTGCGGGTCGATTATCCGTCGCAGGATGAGGAAGAAGCGATCGTCGCACAGACGACGGGCGACGCCACGGCCGACGTCCGTCCCGTGCTCACCGCCGAGGATGTGCTGGCGATGCAGCACCTGGTGCGGCGCATTCCGGTGTCGCAGGCGCTCGTCAAGGCGGCGGTCACGCTCGTCCGGATGACCCGGCCGCCCGAGCCTGCCTCCCTCCCCTTCATTAAAGAGTACATCTCCTGGGGCGCCGGTCCCCGGGCTTCACAATACCTCGTCCTCGGCGCCAAGGCGCGGGCGGCGCTGGATGGCCGGCCGATGGCCGACGAGGACGACCTCCGCCAGGTCGCGCCGACGGTGCTCACGCACCGCATCGTGATCAATTTTGCAGCAGAGGCGGCGGGCCGAACCGCCTCGGACATCATCGCTCAGCTACTCAAAGAGGCGCGCTGGCAGCCGAAGTAGGGGCGCAGCATGCTGCGCCCCTACTTCACCCGCCTGTAGCTCGGCCCCCCGTTTACGAACCGCAGCTCGCCTACCGTTCCATCCGGATCAATGGCAAGCGAGACATACGCAGGATCCCAGAACGGATCAGGCCAGGTGACGCGGAACAGATCGTACTGCCAATGCTCGAGCTGTCCGCTCACCGTGCCGGCCTGAATCGACAGGCGGCCATTCACGAGCGTGACCGTCGCCGTCCCGTAGAGACTGTCCGCGTACGTCCCCGCATAGCGCTCGAGCGGGAGTGTCGGCCTGGTGCCCGTGACGCGCTTGCTCTCCTCCGCTCGCTGCGCCGCCCGCGTGCTGTCCGCGAGCCCCTTGTACATCACCCGCATCTCGGCGCTCCAGTCGTGCGCCGGCGATGACGGCCCGATGAATCGATCGAACACCGTGTACATCAGCGCGTGCCGCAGCTCGGAATGGTCGAGGTTGGTGAGGATCGCCAGGCCGAGACGGCGATCCGGGATCAGTCCGACGATCGCCGAGCGGCCTTCGATGCTACCGGTATGGATCGCGATGAACTCGCCGCGATAGTCCTGCAGGATCCAGCCGAGGCCGTAGGCCTGGAAGTGCGGATGCGTGAGCCGGGCGGTCGGATAGAACGGGCGCTGCACGATCTGCTGCGGCTTGAACAGCTCGGCGAAGCTCTGTGCACTCACGAGGCGCCTGCCCGCGACCCTCCCGCTGTCGAGCAAAAAGCGCAGCCATTTCGCCATGTCGGTCGCGGTCGAGAAGATCGCGCCGGCGGGCGCGATGTCGTCGATCCCGTCGAGCTGGGCCGGCAGCACGCGCACCGTATCGCGCACGATGCCGTGCGGCGCCGTGACCTCGGAGATCCCAGACCCGCGCAGCTCGCTCGCGTCGGCAACCGTCTCCGTCATGCCGAGAGGGCCGAGGATGCGGGTGTGAAGGAGCGATTGCCAGGTCGTGCCCGCCGCATGCGCGGCGACGTCGCCCGCGAGCGCGTAGGTGACGTTGTTGTACTGGAAGCGGGAGCGGAAGCTCGTTTGCGGCGGCACAAAGCGCAGGCGATGCGTGATCGCGGCAAAGTCGAGCCCGCTCGTTCCCCACAGATAGTCCGGATCTCCAAACCCGCTGCGGTGCGTGAGCAGATCGCGCACCGTGATCTCGCGCGTGACGTACGGGTCCGCGAACTGGACTCCCGGCTCGTATTTGGTCACCGGATCGTCGAACGCTACGCGCCCCGAATCGGCGAGCATCGCCACGAGCATCGCGGTGAAGGCCTTGGTCGTGGACATATTACCGAAGCGCGTGTGGACGGTCACAGGATCGGGCTTGCCGAGCTCGCGGACACCGTAGCCTTTGATGAAGAGGACGGAGTCGTCCTTGATGACCACGATCGCCAGGCCGGGGACCCGCCAATCGGCCATCGCCTTGGTGACGTAGGCGTCAAAGCCGTTGAGTGGGGCGTTCGAGGGGGGCCGCTGCTGGGCGCTGGCGGCGCTAAGGCTGAGACAAGCAAGGAAGAGGAGGGCGCGTAGGGTCATAGTGACGTAAGGTGGTTTCCGGAGGGTAGATTGGTAAGGAGACTCCATGATCACCAAAGCAGCGCTGCCGGCCCTGCTATCGGTCCTCGCGCTCTCGCTCGGGTGCAGTGTTTTCACCGGGCCGGCGGACTTCGCCCATGCGGTAGCATGTACCGCAGGCGCGACGTACGTCGCCGGTCCCAACGCATACGAGTCCGCATCTACGGGCCGGGTCGTCATCGGCAGCGTGGACGCCGACAGCACGATCCATGGCTCTGTGAATCTTTCGTTCAGCTCGCACCGGGTCCTCGACATGTTCCGCGCTGACTGGATCCATCGGGCGGTGCTATGCGGGTGAGGTTGTTCGCAGTTGCGGCGGTAGCACTGGCGATTGGCCCGTGCGATCCGACCGGCGTCAAGCCGCCCAGGGATCTCGCCGGCATGTGGGGCGGAGATAATGCGGCGCTCATGGCCGACGACACCAGCGCCCACGTGCACATCGGCTGCACCTATGGCAACGTCCATCAGCAAATCGTTCCCGATGCGGACGGGCGGTTCGACGTCCCCGGCGAGCACAACATCACGGCCCACCCGGTCGACCGCGGCATCCTGCATCCGGCGCGCTTCACCGGCCGAGTGATCGGCGGGACGATGACGTTGACGGTCACGCTCACCGATACCACGGTGACGCTCGGCCCGGTCAGGCTGGCGTACGGTAAAGAGCCGCGGATGGGACCGTGTCCGATTTGCCGGCGCGGGATGGATCGACCATGAAGACTGCTGTGATCCCGATGCATTGATGCCTGTGCCCTGATGCGTTGATGTAAGGGCGCTCGTGCGTTGAATGTAGGGGGCGCAGCATGCTGCGCCCCTACCCCACCCGGCCGTGGGCTGACGGCGCGGAGTATCGCGGCTAGAATTCCCTAATCCCTTGATCATCGACCTGCTCCTCGTCGGTAAGGAGAGTACGCTCATGCTGCGCTTTGGTCTCGCCGTCGCTGCCATTTGTCTCGTGACTTCGGCCCTCGCAGCGCAGGAGGCCCCTCCGCCGCCGGTGGTCGGCACGTGGGATCTGATCCTGACGGCGCCTGACGGGCGTGCGCTCCCGTCGTGGCTCGAGGTGCACGTGTCCGGCCGCGGCGTGCTGGTGGGCCGGTTTGTGGGTGTGGTGGGGAGTGTGCGCCCGATTTCGCGCCTCACGTACGCGAACGACACGCTGCGTTTTTCGATTGCGCCGCAGTGGGAGGCGGGCGACGCCGAGGTGCAGTTCGCAGCCGCTTTCGCCGGCGACGGTCTGAGCGGGGCGCTCACGGATCCGAACGGCACGCGGTATCCCTTTACCGGCGTGCGGGCGCCCGCGCTGCGCCGGCCCACCCCGCTATGGGCGGCCGCGGCGCGGTTGTTCAACGGCAAGGATCTGGCGGGCTGGCACGCGGTCGGCGGAACGAACCAGTGGAGCGCGGTGGGCGGGGTGCTCACCAACTCGAAGGGCGGGGCGAATCTGGTGACGGACGCCGTCTACACCGATTTCAAGCTGCACGTGGAGGTGCGGTATCCGCCGCGGGGCAACAGCGGCGTGTATCTCCGCGGGCGGCACGAGGTGCAGGTCGAAGACTCCATCGTCACCAAGGCGGATGCGGAAGCCACAGGCGGCCTCGGCGCGATCTACGGCTTTCTGATCCCGAATCAGAACGCATCCAACGGCCCCGGCAAGTGGGAGACGCTCGACGTCACGTTGGTGGGCCGGCGCGTGACCGTGGTGCTCAACGGCAGGCGGATCATTTGCGAGGCGGAGATTCCGGGGCCGACGGGCGGGGCGCTGGATAGTAAGGAAGGGGAGCCGGGGCCGATCATGCTGCAGGGGGATCATGGGCCAGTGGAGTATCGGAATCTGCTGATCACACCGGCGCGGTAGCCCGAAAAGCAGATCCTTGAAAGCAGATCCCTCGCTGCGCGCGCGTACGCGCGCTTCGCTCAGGATGACAGCCACGCGGTCATCGCCTGAAAAAAAAGAAATAAGGAAAGAGCCCAGGCGTCCCACGCGCGCCGAGGTGCTTGCGGCCGCGGCTCGGACGGTGCCGGACGTAATCGCACCGGGCCTGCGCGTCTTGTTCTGCGGCATCAACCCTGGACTGTATTCGGGAGCGACGGCGCGGTAGCCCGAACAGCAGATCCTTGAAAGCAGCAGAGCCCAGGCGTCCCACGCGCGCCGAGGTGCTTGCGGCCGCGGGTCGGACGGTGCCGGACGTAATCGCACCGGGCCTGCGCGTCTTGTTCTGCGGCATCAACCCTGGACTGTATTCGGGAGCGACCGGCCATCACTTTGCTCGGCCCGGGAACCGGTTTTGGCCCGTGCTGCACGCGGCCGGGTTCACGCCGCGCGTGCTCGAGCCGTGGGAGGAGCGCGAGCTGCTCGAGTGGGGGTATGGGATCACGAATCTCGTGGCGCGCGCGACTGCGACCGCCGCCGAACTGAGCAAGGAGGAGTTCGTCGCAGGTGGACGGCGGCTCGAGCGGAAGGTGAAGCGGTATCGGCCGGAATGGGTCGCGGTAGTCGGGATTGGCGCGTATCGCACGGCGTTCGGGCGGTCGAAAGCGATGATCGGCCCGCAACCCGAGCGGATCGGGCCGGCCCGGCTGTGGCTCTTGCCACAACCGAGCGGGCTCAATGCCAATCATCAGATGCCAGAACTCACGGCCGCCTTCCGCGAGCTGCATCCGAAAAGCAGATCCTTCGGATGATGCGGGGACAACCCTGGCAGCGGCTTGGTTGGCACCGTAAGTGGCTTGTTGACGGGCGCTTATCACGCGCCTCCAAACGTGCTTCAAGCCCTAGTAAATCAACGTGTTGACATGTCGTTGATTCGCCGGCCTAATCTTGTCGGTGAATCAATAAAACGCGCGTTGGTTATGTGACTCACAGTTTCGTACTGCACAGCCTGGGTGGTCTCGCCTTGTTCACGGTTGCCGGTGAGCAAGTGCGGTTTCGTACGCGTAAGCACCTCGCCCTGCTCATTCGTCTCGCGTTGGAACCCGGGAAGCAGTTCACGCGGGACTACCTTGCCGATCTGTTGTGGCCCGAAGCCCCTCCCAAGCTCGCGAATCACTCCCTCGCCCAGGGTCTCTCGGTCATCAAGGCGAAGATCGCGCGCGAGGCGGTCATCATACAGCGCGCGACGGTCGGTCTCGCACCGGGATGGATCGACGTTGACGCGACCCATTTGGCCGCGGGCGATGTGAGCATCGATGGTCCCTTTCTCGACGGCTTCGAGATTCCCGCCGCTCGGCCGTTCGAGGACTGGAAGGACGAGCATCGCGCGCGTCTCGTTCCACAGCTGCGGGATTGTCTCGTCCGCCAGATGGACGCCGCCCGCCGCATCGGAGACTTCCCCACCGTCGAACAGCACGCGGCCCGCCTCCAGGAGCTCGACCCGCTCGCCGAGCAGGGGATTCGCGGGATCATGGAGGCGCGGGCCTGGGCGAGCGATCGCAGCGGCGCGCTCAAGGCGTTCGCGCGCTACGAGTCGCAGCTGGCGGAGGAGCTGGGCGCCAAGCCCGGGCCCGAGCTGGTGCGGATGGCAGATCTGCTGCGCGATGGGCGCCGTTCGCCCACGCGACCCGTCACGCCAGGCTATCCACCCGAGCGCGCGGACCGCCGGTTCGAGCCGGAGACGCTGATTGGACGCGAGCGCGAGTTCAGCGTGCTGTTCGACGCGTGGCTCGAGGCGCGCCAGAAGTCACCTCGGATCGTGGTCGTCACCAGCGATCCGGGCGTCGGCAAGACGACGCTAGTGAACGCCTTCGCGTCGAGCTGTCAGATGGAAGGCGCCGTGGTTGCGCGCGCGCAGGCGTATGATGCTGAGCGGGAGCTGCCGTTTGCCGTGTTGGGTGAGCTCGTCAAGCAGTTAGCGACTCAGCGGGCGATAGGCAGCGCGGACCCTGAAGCGTTGAGTGAGTTGACGAGGATCAGTTCGGAGATTCTGAAGGCGTTCCCGGGGGTGCCGAGACCTGTAGAGTGGTCGCCGGAGTTGATGCCGCTAAGGATTGCGGATGCGTTTCTGAAGACAGTAACCGCAGCGGCAGCCGACAGTCCGGTGATGCTTGTTGTTGATGACATTCACGCAGCCGATAGCGCAAGCATAGCAATACTCCATAGCGTAGCCCGAAAGCTGCGTGACACGCGCGTTCTTGTGATTCTCACGGGACGCATGAGCGAACTGCGGCTATCCGGAGCGCCTGCAGTTCTTGCCGCTGGAAGTATTGCAGCCCGATTCGGCGGAGAGGCTAATTGATCAACTTGCTGGATCGAACTCAAAACCCGCACCGCCCGCGGATCGTATTCTTCGCGCGAGTGGCGGCAATCCTCTGGCCATCGAACTGCTCACGCGTGAGTGGGCTGAGTATGGTTCGGCTTCGTTGCTGCGAGATCTCGAGGCTCTTGATACCCAACCCGCACCCACGATAGGGATTCCACGAGCGATTGGCACTGTATTCGAGAGGCAGACGCGGCGTTTGGAACCTACGATCCGGGCAACGCTCGATCTCGCTGCGGTCTTGGGACGTCGACTAGCTGAAGTAGGGCTCTACGCAGCCATCGACCTATCCCCGGGTCAGGCGGCTGAAGCTTTGTCTCGTCTTAGAGATGAAGGATTCCTCCGAGAGGTGAGCGGCGATCTCGAATTCAGAAATGAACTGATTCGGGCCCAGGCATACTACGCCATCGCGAGTGCATCTCGACTTCACTTCCACAAGAGAGTCGCGGAGTTCCTCGCCGAACTGCCGATCCAGACGGACCCCAGAGTCACGCTCGAGATTGCATGGCACTTGTTGAAGGGGGGCTCTGGCGCCCGCGCCGTACCTTTCGCCCACAGGGCAGCAGAAGCCTTCCTCTCGATAGGGGCACCCCACGAAGCCGAAGAAATCCTGAGGGCTCTCTCTGACTCCGACCAAGATACTTGTACGCTTCGGCACACGCGCCTGCTGCTTGTCAGGGCATTGCTAGATCAATCCAGGGCAGAGTCAGCAATTGCTTTCATAAACAAGCTGATAATCGATCGCGAGCTGTCTGCAAGTCAGCAAGCAGAGGTCGCGATGTTCAGAGCATCGGCTGAGTTCTTGCTTAATAGCGAACCAGGTGAAAAGTACTGCGAAGTTGCACGCAGCGCCCTTGAGTATTCACGAAAGTCGGAGGACCTCCGACTCATTGCTCGGTCACTCTTTGAATGTGCTCGGGCAGGTACGGAGCAGGGACTGATCGAGCTTCTTAATCTGGCGGAGCACGAGATCGAACAACTGAGAGAAAGAGTAGATATCAGTACGCTTCCTCTGGCAGTTGTGGCTCAACTCTTATGCCGCCTCAATACTGATCCCAATGGCTGCCTGCGCGATCTCCTAGCGGCGGAAGCCAACAGTCCTAAAGCAAACGCAGCAGAGATGGCCTTCCTCTACTCGGGGATTGGCCTCGTGTCCATTAACCTTTGCCGTCTGAAGGATGCGTACGATGCGTGCTTGCGCGCGTTTGAACTGTCGAGAAGGGTTGGGGACGATGAACGAATGTCTGTGTTAGCCTCAAATCTGAGTGTCATTCAGGTCGCCCGAGGCTTGTACGGCGACGCAATAGGATGGGGCGAGCACAGCGCTGAGCTCGGAGAACACGCTAGGAGCAGCGCGCTTCAAATGGCATACACGAATCTGGCCGATGCCTATGTCTTAGTCGGAAGAGAAAGCGACGCGGTCGCAGCCATCGAACGCGCGAGAGAATGGTTGGTCCCAAAAAGGCGCTGGAAGTTTCATTGCGGTTTTCTGGTGGTCAACGCGGCTTTCTCGCTCATACGAGGAAACGTTGGTCTAGCACTGGACCTCATTCGTCAACTAGAAGTCGTTTCTCGTGGCAAGGAACGAGCCGTCCCAATTCCAGGAGCGTACTGGAAGCTCCGCGTTTATAAGGAAGCACATTTGGGAAGTTTAGAGGAGGCATACAGGCTCGCTCAAGACGCCACTAAGCAGTTTCGCGACGTCAGCCCCCTACACTACCTGGATATTCTAGCTGCGAAGGCGTGGTTGGAGATCCGCATGAATGGCGAGAACA
>QHUZ01000058.1 GCA_003223395.1 Gemmatimonadota bacterium
ATGCGAGGCACGCAACATCTCGCAAGACTTCACCCTGCCGAACGGCCAGCAGTTGCGAGTGCTGGAGCATGTCAGCGTGACGGTCGGCGCAGGCGAAGTCGTTGCGCTGCTGGGACCGTCCGGCAGCGGTAAATCGACGATCCTGCGGATGCTCGCGGGGCTCATCACCCCGACGCATGGTGAGGTGTTCTACCACGGCCAGCCGCTGCACGGTCTGAATCCCGGGGTCGCGATCGTATTCCAGAGTTTCGCGCTGTACCCGTGGATGACGGTCACGGAAAACGTGAGAGTGGTCCTCGAGGTCCTGCGGCTCCCCCCGCAGGAGATCGCCGAACGCACGGAGCGCGGCATCACCCGCGTCGGGCTGGGAGGGTTCGAGAGGGCGTATCCGCGCGAGCTTTCGGGCGGGATGAAGCAACGGGTCGGCATGGCGCGGGCCCTTGCGGTCGAGCCCGAGATCCTGTTCATGGACGAGCCGTTCAGCCAGGTGGACGCGCTCACGGCGGAGACGCTGCGGGCGGAGGTCCTGGACATCTGGTCGGCGAAGGAGCGGAGCCTGTCGTCGATTCTCATGGTCAGCCATGACATCAAGGAGGTCGTCTTCATGGCCGACCGGATCATCGTCCTCGGCGGCGCACATCCGGCGCAGGTGCGCAAGGTCGTACAGAACGACTTGCCGCGGCCCCGCGACTACCGCGCGCCCGAGTGCCTGGAGCTCGTCGATCGCCTGCACGACATCATCACCGGGAGCGAGCTGCCGGACGTCCCAGCGAGTCCCGTGCCGCGCGAGCCTGGGTTCCTGGAACCGATCCCGCCGGTGACCGCGGTAGAGATCATCGGTTTGCTCGAGCTCCTCGAAACGCGTGGCGGAAAGGAGGATGTCTTCCGAATTGCGGCCGCCGCCAACAAGGAATTCGGCCATATCATTGCGGTCGTCAAAGCAGCGGAGATGCTCAACTTCGTCGACACGCCCAAGAGCACGGTGATTCTGGAGCCCCTGGGGAAGCGGTTCGTGCAAGCCTCGGCCGAAGACCGCAAGGCGATCTGGCGCGACCAGCTCCTCACGCTCTCGCTGTTCAAGGAGATCCATGATGTGCTGCGGCGCCAGCGCAAGCACCGGGTGGATCGCGACTTTGTCCTCGAGACGATCGTCATACGCTTGCCCCAGGAAAACTACGAGCGGGTGTTTCAGACGCTTGTGGGGTGGGCGACCTTCGGGGACCTGTTTGTGTACGACGAGGCGAAGGACATTGTCGCGCTCGCCGGTGCCGAGCGACATCAGAGCTCTACGTAAGCCCCGACTTCAAATACCTGATTCGGTGGAATCTTAAAGAAGGCGGTCGCCCTCATGGCATTGCGCGACATGAATGCGAACAGCCGCTCGCGCCAGATCGCCATGCCCGGACGGTCCGAGGCAATGAGGGTCTCGCGACCGAGAAAGAACGTCGTTCCCTCGAGCGGGATACTCAGGCCGTTCTCTTTGCACGCCGCCAGAATCTCGTTGATGTCGGGATCCTGCATGAAGCCGTAGCGCGCCACGACGCTGTGAAACCCTTTCCCGCTGCGCTTCACGGTCACGCGCTGCTCGCCGCCGACGTGCGGTACGTCCTCGGTGATCACGGTGAGGAAGACGATCTTCTCGTGCAACACCTTGTTGTGCGTGAGATTGAGCATTAGCGCCGGCGGCGTACCATCGGAGCTGCCGTACATAAACACCGCCGTCCCCGGCACGCGGACCGGAGGCTCGGCCGCGAGGTCGGCAAGGAGCAGTTTGAGGGGAACGGTCTTCTCCATCATCCGCTTGGAAAGAATCTCTCGGCCGCGCTTCCAGGTGATCATCACGAAGTACAGTGCGATCGCGATCGCCAGCGGCACCCACCCGCCATGCCAGATCTTGAGCGAGTTGGCCACCAGGAAGGTCAGATCGACGATCAGGAATGATCCCGAGACAGCAGCGGCTTTTGCGAAGCTCCAGCCCCATACCTCGCGACTCATCACGTAGAACATCACCGTCGTCAGCGCCATCAGGGTCGACAACGCGACGCCGTATGCTCCGGCCAGGTTGCTCGACGTCTGGAAGTACAGCACCAGCGCAATCGTCAGCACCGCGAGCATCTTGTTGACCGAGGGCACGTAGATCTGACCGATCTCGCGCGACGACGTGTGCTCGATCTCCATGCGCGGGATATAGCCGAGCTGCACCGCCTGCCGGGTGAGCGAAAACGCACCCGAGATCACGGCTTGGGACGCGATGATCGCAGCGGCCGTGGCCAGCGGAATGAGCGGAATCAGCAGCTTCGCCGGCGCCAGAAGATAGAAGGGATTGGCGGCAGCCTCCGGATTGGTCAGCAGCAAGGCGCCCTGGCCGAAGTAGTTGAGCATCAGCGCCGGCAGCGGGATCGTGAACCATGCAAGCTGAATCGCGGTGTGACCGAAGTGCCCGAGATCGGCATACAATGCTTCACCACCCGTGACGACCAGGAAGACCGCGCCCAACACGAGCAGGCCGCGTCCCGGATCGTCCGCAAGGAATCGAATGGCGTGGGTCGGTAATACCGCACCGACGACGGCGGGATTCTTGAGAATGCCGTTGAGCCCCAGCACGGCGATCGTGGCGAACCAGACCAGCATGACCGGCCCAAATACCGCGCCCACTCCCGCCGTGCCGCGGCTCTGGAACATGAACAGGCCGACCAGGATGGCGAGCGTGATCCAGATGACCCAGTGCTGCAGCTGCGGCGTCGCGATCTCGAGACCCTCGACCGCAGAGAGCACTGAAATCGCGGGAGTCAGCGCGCCGTCGGCGTAGAGCAACGCCGCACCAAAGATCCCGAGTACGATCATCAGGCGCCGCGGCGTCAAGCCGCGCGCAACCCGGCTGCCGTTCACGAGCGCCATGAGGGCAAGCACGCCGCCTTCACCCTTGTTATCGGCACGGATGATGACGACATGGTACTTGACGGTGACGATCAGGAGCAGCGACCAGAAGATGAGCGACAGCACGCCCAGCACGTTCCCCTGGGTTACCGGAATCCCGTGCTGGCCGTGAAACGCCTCGCGCAGGGCGTACAGCGGGCTCGTCCCGATGTCGCCGTAGACGACGCCGAGCGCCAGCAGCGAGAGACGGGCGAGATACCGTCCCTGCGGGTGGACTTTGGCGGTCGGATTGGGGATCTGGGGTGCACCAGGGGCGCTCATGGCGGGGGAACCCTATGCAACCTCATCCGGAAAGGCCAGAGGATCACCAAACCCAAAGCGCCAACGGCACTTACCGTGAACGCCGTCGCCCCACTCACACGTTGAAAAACAAGGCCAAGGGCTACGCCCCCAACCAGCGCGGCAGCTGAGCCATCCAATCCACATCGTCCGCGATGGCCCGATCCGATCCGAAAGTGCGCCACCCACAAACGACGTCGATGACCGGATGACGTGCAACGCCGCCCAGAGGAGCGGGATGAGGGCGACCGCGATGCCCAACTGCTGCGCCCTAAGAATCATCAGGGTCTCGGGCATGCGGAGGAGATAGAAGAGGGCGATGGCAATCACGGGCGGCGAAGGGCGGCGAAGGGCGGCGGAGGGCGGCGAACTGATGTTTGCCTCTGCCGCCCCTCGCCGCCCTTCGCCGCCCTTCACCGCCCAGGTTGCAATGGCCAGTACCAGTACGCCCGGGACGATGCTCGCCAGGATCACCGTTCGCACATCGGCGTGCCGTGACAACAGGAGCCACGCAACCAGAGGTCCGATTACGGCCCCCACGTGGTCCAAGCCGCGCTGCAGGCCGAACGCGCGACCGATGATCGGAGCCGGCGTGACGTCCGCGATCAGTGCGTCGCGCGGTGGCGTCCGGAGCCCTTTCCCCAGCCGGTCCACGACGCGCAACACAACCACCTGCCACGCCGCCGCGGTCAGCGCGATGACCGGCCGGACGGCGGCCGCGAGGAAATAGCCGCCGACGATCAGCGGCCCGCGGCGGGACGGCCGGTCGGCGAGCCGGCCGGCGACGAGCTTTACGAGTGCCGCGGCGGCATCGGCGGCGCCATCCAGCGCCCCCAACGCCACTGCCCCACCGCCCAGCACCCCGGTGACGAAGGCCGGGAGCAGCGGGTACACCATCTCGCTCGCGAAGTCGTTGAGAAGGGAAACAGCACCAAAAAGCTTGACCTGCCTTGGTAGGGCGGGACGGTCACTCACCCAGGCCGAGTCCCCAGCGAATCAGGGTGACGGGCAGGCCGCCGTACGGGAGCACGGCGTCGTGAAAGGCCCGCAGCGTAAAGCTGCTGCCCTTCACTTTGCGGAAGTCGTCGCGCAACCGCAGCAGCTCGCGGCGCCCCACCGCATAGCACAGCTGATAGCCCGGCCACGCACAGTAACGCCGCACCTCGGCCTCGGCGTTGCCGCGCTCGACGTGCAGCTCGTTCACCATCTGATCGACCGCTTGCTCGCGCGTCATACCGCGCGTGTGCAGGCCGACGTCGAGGAGAATGCGCATGGCGCGCCACAGCAGATGCACACGCTGGAAGAAGAGCTCCTGGTCGGAGGCGTAGAACCCTTCTTCCCCCATCATGTCCTCGCAGTACAGCGCCCAACCTTCGACGGTGAGGGGCGTCCAGAGATTCTTGCGCACGTGCGAAGGCAGCTCCTTCGCAATGACGAGCTGCAGATGATGCCCGGGGTAGCCTTCGTGCAGCGCCGTCGCGGCAAGCTCGTAGCGGCAGTGGTCGCGCAGAATCCGCTCCTGCTGCTCCTTCGGCAGGCGCGAGTCGGGCACCGTGACGTAGAACCAGCCGGTGCGATTGCGGCTATAGGCTCCAGGGCTGTCGTACGCAGCATACGGAATCACCGGACGCATGAACGCCGGTGTCGGAATCACGCCCAGCGGCGTTTTTGGAATGGGCGCGAGCTTGCGCTGCTCGACAAAATCGCGGGCGCGCGCCATTTCCTTCGCGTAGGCGTCCACCAGCTCGCTCGGCGTGGGGTGGTCACCGCGCAACTTGTCCACGAGCTCCGGCCAGGGCTTCCCGTCCAGCCGTCCCGCGAGCCGCACCAGATCCGCCTCGATCTCCTCTTTCAACCGTAGGCCGTAGCGCCACAGCTCCGGCGCCGTGTCGCGCAGCGCGTGCTGGTAGTGCAGCAGGAAGTTGAACTCGTCCTCGCCGATCGCGAAGTGCTCCGTCCCCATTTCCAGCCAGCGCTCGAGATTCGAGTCGAACGCCACTAACGCCGCGCTCGCCTGTTCCGCCGCGGCCGCGAGGCGCGCCGAGTACATCGGCGCCTCCGCGCCGAGCGCCGCGGCGAGCTCGTTGACGAGCAGCCGGCCGCCTTCGGTCATGCGCATCGCCGTCTCGACGAAGACGCGCACCGGCTCTTCCAGAGAGGCTTTGAGATCGTCGAGGAATTCGGGGATGTCCTCGAGCCGGCCGATCGCCGCGGCGGCTTTCTCGGCGGGCGTCCGGTCGGCGGAGAGCAGGAGGTGATGCAGCCCGCCGAGCAGATGCGAGAGCCAGAATTCCGGATTCTTGGCCTGCGGCTTCAGCTTCTCGAAGCGCCGCAGCAGGACGCGGATTTCGTTCAACAACGCGGTGCGATCGATCTCCTCCTCGAGATCGGCGGCGTTGACTCCTTCCAGCGCGGAGGCGATCGATTTGAGCGCGGCGAGATGGGGCGCGAGCGCGGCGGGGCTGAAGCGGCCGTAGTGGTCATCATGCCCGGGCACACCGGCCTGGGTGGCAGCCACAGGATCCAGCTGCCAATGGAGATCGAAGAACGACTGCTCGATATCGCGGAAGCTCATGCGCTCAGCAACCGATGGCACTCTTCGTCGGACAGTACCCGATCCGTGCGCTTCGCCGCATCGAACAGTGTGCGACAAGCCTCGTCGTCTTCGGGATCGTAGCCGTGGCGCTCCAACCAGTACTTCACGTTGGACAGGCCGGACACGGGCGAGATCTCGATGCGCTGCTCGAAGCCGAACTCTTCTGCCGGCACCGAACTATACACCCGATCGGCCAGCCAGTTGTGGCCCTTCTTTTTGGCCTTGATGATCGCGGCGGCGTGCACCCCCGTGCCGGTCCGGAACGCATCGGTGCCCACCACGGGATAGTTCACGGGAATCGGCACGCCGACCGCGTCCGCGACGAGCCGGCAGTACTCGGGCAGCTTGCGAATGTCCCCCTGGTGCGCGCCGAGCAGCTTGAGGTTCACGATCAGCAGGTCCATTTCGGCGTTGCCGACCCGCTCGCCCACGCCGAGAGCCGTGGCATGCACGCGATCGACACCAGCCTCGATCGCGGCGAGGCAGTTGATGAGCCCCATGCCGCGGTCGCGATGCCCGTGCCAGTCGATTTTTACGTCGTTCTTTTTGACGATTTCTTCTTTGACGAATTTGACGAGCGCCCGAACGCCATCTGGAGTTGCATGCCCAACTGTGTCCGCCAGACAGATTCGCCCTGCACCGCACGCGATGGCCGCACCATACAGCGCCTTGAGTGTTTCAGGCCTGGCCCGCGTCGTGTCCTCCGTCACGTACATGACAGGGAGGCCATGCTTCACCGCGTACGTCACCGCTTCCTCACTCGCGGCGACGATCCGGTCCACTGTCCAGTCCTCGGTGTACTGCCGGATCGGCGATGAGCCGATGAACGTGGCGGCTTCGATCTTGATCCCGACCTCGTCAGAAACGCGCACGATCGGCTCGATATCCGTGATAACGGTTCGCGCGGCGCAATTGGGGGCGATCGGGAGTCTCTGGTCGCGGATTTCCGTGGCGAGCGCCCGCACCTGATCGACGACGCGTGGACCGGCGCCCGGCAGACCAATATCGGCGGCCACGATGCCCAGATCCGCCATCAGGTGCAGCAGGCGCCGTTTGACGTCGAGCGTCGGATCGGTGACCGACGGGGACTGCAGGCCGTCGCGCAGCGTCTCGTCATTCAGATCAACGCGGGCATGGGTCCAATCGAAGGCGCCATTCGCTCCGCCCTCGTTGTTCCAGTCGTAGATGAGTTGCCGTTCCTCCATGGGCGTAGTGTCGCGTGCGCTCCAACCCAGGTCAAGTTGCTTGCAGGACGCGCCCTAAAAGTCATAGTTTGGTGACGTGATCGACGCCGTCCTCCGCAACGAACGCGTGCGCACCGCGCGCGCGCACATCGAGCGCTCCGACGAAGCGACGCTCGGCCGCCAGGCCGCGCTGTCCGCGATCCCTGCGCCCACGGGCGCGGAAGCAGCCCGCGGGGCGCGCGTTGCCGAAATGTTGGTCGCCATCGGATTGCAGGACGTGCATGCGGACGACGTGGGGAACGTGCGGGGATGGTACATCACTGGGGGTTCTGTAGGAGTGCAGCATGCCGCGCCCCTACATGACGCGTGCGTCATCCTGTCGGCGCATCTGGACACCGTTTTCGGTCCAGAATTGGACGTGTCGGTGGCGCGGCGCGGCGCGCGCCTCGAGGGCCCGGGCATCGCCGACAATGCACGCGGCCTCGCGGCGCTCGTGGCGATCGGTGAGGCACTCGTCCACGCGCGGGTGCAAACCCGGCGACCGGTGTTATTTGCCGCGACCGTAGGCGAGGAGGGGAGTGGCGATCTCCGTGGGGTCCGGCATTTGTTAGGCCCGTCCGACCGTCCGACCGTCCGACCGTCCGCCTTTATCGCCTTGGACGGCGCCGGCATCGAGCGGATCGTGCATCGCGCGCTGGGCGCGCGCCGCTATCGTGTCACCTATCACGGTCCCGGCGGGCATTCGTGGGCGGCCTTCGGCGTCGCCAATCCAGCGAATGCTGTGGGTCGTGCGATCGAACGGATTGCGAGCATTCCGGCGCACGGCGCACCGCGCACGGCGCACTCAGTTGTGCGGCTTGGGGGCGGCACCGGTCTCAATTCGATTCCTCAGGACGCGTGGTTCGATCTGGATTTGCGCAGCGAGGAGCCGCACGCGCTCGAGAAACTCGACGCCGTGGTTCAGGCCATCCTGACCCAGGCGCTCGATGAGGAGAATCGCCACCGCGTCCCCGGTACGGCGCCGCTCACCATCGACGTCCGCCGCGTGGGCGACCGGCCCTCTGGACTCACGCCCCGGACGCATCCGCTCGTGCAAACAGCCGTCGCCGCGACACGGGCCGTCGGGCACGACCACCAGCTCGCGTGCGCCTCGACCGATGCCAACGTTCCCATCGCTCTCGGCGTCCCCGCCGTGGCATTGGGCGCGGGCGGCCGCGCCGGCGATGCGCATCTGCCGACGGAGTGGTATGAAAACGAGAAGGGCGCGCTCGGTATCGTGCGCGCCCTGCTCGTCACTGCGGCGATGGCCGAAGCTCAGTGAGCCGCGGCACCGCCGGCCGGCGCCCCTTTATTGCGATGCATCAGCAACAAGAGCGGCAGCGATAGCACGAAGACCATCCCGAAAAGCAGGAACAGCTGCTCGAAT
Organism: Gemmatimonadota bacterium; assembly: GCA_003223395.1. Taxonomy (GTDB): domain Bacteria; phylum Gemmatimonadota; class Gemmatimonadetes; order Gemmatimonadales; family GWC2-71-9; genus 20CM-2-65-7. The sequence goes on from QHUZ01000058.1 coordinate 8,423, forward strand.
GAGAGCACCCTCGCCTGCGCGGTGACGATGCCGTTCAAGAACCCGATCGCCTTGGTCTGCGCCAGCGCCGGAACGTCACCGCGGCTGATGAACGCCTGCGTGATCGCCCCGAGCCGCTCCCGCGTGGCCTCCGCATAGGGCGTGATGTTCGCGGCGAGATCGGCGCGGTGAATTGCCGTGAATCGCTGGACCAGCGTCGCTGAGAGCGCGATACCCACGCTGCCCCCCAGTTGCCGCATCAGATTGAACAGGCCCGTGCCGTTCGGAATCTTCGACATCGGCAGATCGGCGAGCGCGAGGTTCGTGAGCGGCACGAAGATCAGACCAAGGCCCACGCCGCGGAAGATGAGCGGCCAGAAGAAGTCACTCATGCCGCTTTCGGTCGTGAAATGCGCGTGCTTCCACATCGCGAGCGCAAAGACCCCGACGCCCGCGGCGATCGATAGTCGCGCGTCGAATTTCCCCTGCAGCCGCCCCATGAACGCCATCGTGAATGCGCTCGCGAGCGCGCCTGGCAAGATCACCAGCCCGGTCTGATTCGCCGTGAATTGCCGCACATTCTGCAGGTAAACCGGCAGCACAAACACCGTGGCATAGAGACAGACGCCAAGAACCAGTCCAAAGACCACACCCACGGCGAGCTGGCGACTCTTCAGAATGCGCAAATCCACCACGGGATGCTCGGTGGTGAGCTCGTGCCAGATGAACGTGATCAACGAAACCGCACTCGTGATCGCGAGCAGGCGCACCGACCCCGACGCAAACCAATCGAGCCGCTCGCCGCGCTCGAGCATCGTCTGAAGGGCCCCGATCCCGACGGCGAGCAGGCCGAGCCCGATGAAGTCCACGCGCGAGGACCGCTCCTGGTGCTGTGAGTCGGTGATGAACGACATCGTCAGCGCGAGCGCCAGCATGCCGAACGGGATGTTGATGTAGAAGATCCACGGCCAGCCATACATGTCGGTGATCCAGCCGCCGACCGTCGGTCCCAGGGTCGGCCCGACCATCACGCCGACCCCGAAGATCGCCATCGCCGTGCCGTACTCCTCGCGCGGAAACTCCTCGTAGAGAATCGCCTGCGAAGTGGAGAGCAGCGCGCCGCCGCCCAGTCCCTGGATGATGCGCCAGAAGACCAGCGCCTCGAGCGAGCCGGCGTTCCCGCACATGAACGACGCCAGCGTGAACAGCGCGATCGAGCCGGCGAAGTAGCGCCGCCGGCCGAAGTAGGCCGACAGCCAGCCGGTGATCGGCAGCACGATCACGTTGGCGACGATGTACCCGGTCGAGACCCAGGCGATCTGATCGAGCGTCGCGCCCAGGTTTCCCATCATGTGCGGAATCGCCACGTTCACGATGCTGGTATCGAGCAGCTCCAGCACCGACGCGAGCGACACCGTGATCGCGATCAGGTACTTGAAACGATATCGGTCCGGCGCTGCCGGCAGCGCGATCGCCGTCATGCTAGTGCGTCTTGATGGTCGCGACGACGCTCATGCCTGGCCGGAGTGGATGGGCCGGGTTCATCGTCGTGCAGTCAAGCCGAATGCGTACGGGGATGCGCTGGACGACCTTCGTGAAGTTCCCAGTCGCGTTATCGGGCGGCAGCAACGAGAACTTCGCGCCGGTTGCCGGTGAGAGGCTCTCGACGTGCCCGCAGAAGTGCTGGCCCTTGTACGCATCCACCGTGATATCGGCGGAATCGCCAGGCGTCACGTCGGCCGTCTCGGTTTCCTTGAGATTCGCCGTGACCCACACGTCCGCGAGCGGCACGACGGTCATCAGCGGCTGGCCGGCCTGCACCAGCTGGCCCAGTTCGACCGCCTTCTTGGAGACGACGCCGGCGGAAGGCGTGATGATCCGCGTGTAGGACAGCTGCAGCGCCGCCTGATCGCGGGAGGCGCGCGCGGCCGCCACGCGGGCATCGGCGCCCACCAACGCCGCCTGCGCGGACGCCAGCTGCGCCGCTGCCGCCGTCGCAGCGGCGCGCGCGGCATCGAGCTGCTGCTGGCTGACGACGTTCTGCGCCGCCAGCGGCTCGATGCGGGCCAGATCCGCAGTCGCCTTGAGCGCGTTGGCTTGCGCCTGTGCGACTGCGGCATCCGCCTGCCCCACGCGGGTGCGGCTGCTCACCGTCGCGAGCAGCGCGGCGAGATCGGCATCGGTCTGGGCGAGCCGGGCGCGGAGGTCGCGGTCATCGAGCACGACCAGCGTGTCGCCCGCTTTGACCGACTGATTCTCGTCGATCCGCACCTCGACGACATAGCCGCCGACCTTCGGCAGCACCGGCACGATATGGCCGTCTACCTGCGCGTTGTCGGTGGAGACGTGCGAGCGGGCAAACCACCATTTCCGCACGCCGAAGATCAGGAGCCCGACCAGAATCACGCCCATGATCATGAAGACCGTGCGCCGCGAGCTCTTGGGAGGCGCTGCCGGCGCCGGGGTGGAGGGGCGCGGCGCCGGCCGCGCCGGAGTCTCTGTTTTGGGTTCCATCGTCGTAGCCATTGTCCTCTTCCTTAATGCAGGGTCCGCGCGTTGCCCACCGAGCGGGCCAGCGCAATGCGCGCTGTTACCGCCGCGAAACGCGCATCGATGTCCGCGTCACGCGCGCGGAGCAGTGAAGCCTGAGCGTTGATGACTTCGATGTTGCCGGCGACGCCGGCCTTGAAGCGCTGGCGCGCTTCCGAAACTTCCTGGGCCGCGAGCTGCAGCCGGTCCGCAGCGATCATTTGCCGCGCCGCGGCCGAGCGCAGATCGAGGAGCGCGCCGTCCACGTCGGCAGCGACCTGTTGGCGCAGATCCTTCTGACGGACGTCGGATTCACGCACCACCGACTGTTGTTCTGCGAGTCGGCCCTCGCGCCGGAACCCGTCGAGAATCGGCAGCGTCACCTGGACCGCGACCTGCCGGGTCGTGATCGCGTCCGGCATGCGCACGCCACTCAGCCCATAGTCCGCCTCGAGATCGAGTCGGGGCAGCCGCTCGGCGGAGATCGCGGACGCCGCCGTGCGAGCCGCAGCGCCGCGCGCGATCTCGGCGGCGAGATCCGGCCGCCCCGCGACGGCTTGCGCCACTGCCGCGTCTCGATCGGCCGGCACGTCGGCGGCACCCAGCTGCGCCGTCAGGGTGTCGGTCAGCGCGATCGGCGTGGCAGGATCGAGGCCGAGCGCACGCGCGAGATCGATCCTGGCGCGAGCGAGCTGGTTTTCGGCGACGACGAGCTGGCCGGTTGCCTCCGCCAGCTGCGTCCTGGCCCGCGTGACGTCGATCGACGCGCTGACGCCAGCCTTCTGCTGCGCCACCGCGAGCCCGACGAGCTCCGCAGCGAGCGCCGAGTCCGCGCCGCGCGCCGTGACCACGGCCTGCGCCCGCACGGCGCGCGCGTACGCGAGTGCCACATTCTGGGCGCTGGCTTCTACGACCGCCGAGCGCTCCGCGGTTGCGGCACGGACCTGCCCTTTGGCCGCGCTGATCCGCCCGAGATTCGAGAAATCGAAAATCGTTTGCGTGAGCCGGGCGCGTCCGTCATAGGCGCCGAACGGCCCGATTCGCGTCGGGATCACCAGGGGCCCCGGAAATGAGAATCCCAGGGTCTTGGAATTGAACGAGCGGTTGACCCAGGAGCCCGTGAGCGAGAGATCAGGGAGCAATCCGGAGCGCACCTGGCGCACACGCGCCACGGCGGCATCAGTCCGGAAGCCGGCAATCGTCACGGACGGCGGGGCGTCCTGAGTAGCACCGGTTGCCCGCCGCACGGCTTCGGAAAAAGAGAGCCGCAGCGGAGCTGGTGTTTGCGCGCGAAGGGAATCTGCGCTAATCAGCGCGAGAATCAGTGCGATGAGTGGCCGAGATACCATGGAGATAGAGATCGATGTGAGTGTCGAGGTACTTGGCGACGTCGAAGCCTTCAGGCATGCAGGCCGCGAACGCGGTGCGCGCCACAACGGCGTGCATCAGGGGGGCCATGGCGAGCTTGGTCGCGATGGGAACGTTGACCGGCCGGAATTCGCCGGCTTTGATCCCGCGCTCCAATACACCGCCCATCAGACGATGACCGCGGGTGACGACTTCCTCGTAGTAGAAGCGGGCGAGCTGCGGGAAATTGCGGGCTTCGGCAATCATCAGGCGTGGAATGCCCGAGAGGGACGTCTCGCCCACCAGCCGGAAATACTCGCGCACCAGCTGTTCAAAGAGATCCCGGGCGCTTCCAGTGAAGGACTTGGCGAGGGCCTCCCCCTGCTCGATGACGGGGACGATCGTCTCGCGAACCAGCGCCTTGAACAGCGCCTCTTTGTTCTCGAAGTAGAGGTAGATCGTGCCTTTGGTGACGCCGGCGCGACGAGCGACGTCTTCGAGCTTCGTGGCGGCGAACCCGCGGTCGGCAAAGACTTCGAGCGCCGCCGAGATGATCTCTTCGGGACGAGCGTTTTTGCGACGGCGCCAACGGGGTTTGACGACTGCCTGCGGCATTCGGGGCTCCCAAGTTACTAACTGAACGGTCAGTAAGTAACTTGGGTTCCCGCTACAGTCAACCCCTCCGACGGTAGTACAAAATGAGGTCGGTACTGGGGGGCGTGGCGCCGAGCTGCCGCATGAATGTCACGATCTGACCGCGGTGATAGGACGAGTGGTTGATGAAGTGCCGAAACATCTGCCGGAACGTGTGGACGTATTCGCCGCCACTGGAAGGCTTTACGAGCCTCGTCTCGTCCAGCCGGCTGTCGTTTAGCCCTGCGATAAAGGGGCCCCGCTCCGCTTCGACGGTCTCCCACCGCCTCCGCACCTCAGCGAGCGACTTCAGATCAGTGCCTTGTGGAACGGCAGGGTTCGGCTTCCCCAGCCAGCGATGCAGCCAGAGCTGCTCGGCCCACACGATGTGGCAGAGCGTGCCGTGAATCCCGCCGTAGCCGCTCTTCAGGTCGCGAAAGTACTGCTCGCCGGGAAGCTGGGCGACCGCATCAAAGATCGTGCGGTTCGCCCATGCGTTGTAATCGAACAGCTCGAGGAACTCGTTCAACTGTGGCAGCAGGTCGATGCGCAACAGGCGTCGGTAGGTGAGGCGGCGGTCAACTGCGACTGCGTGTCGCCCACCTTCACAACAAACACCTCCCACCGGTAGCCATTGGGATCGGTAACCCAGACTTTGTCCTGTAACGCATAACAGCAATCCGTGTTCTCTTCCTCGAATGTCGCCAGTCCTTCGGCCTTGAGCCGCTCTGCGGCCGCTTTCACGGCATCAGTGGATTGCACCTGAATGCCGAGATGATTCAGCGCGCCAGGGCTGTCGATGCCCTTGGATGCGTTGAGCGTGAGATTGAGACCAGGCTCGATAACGTCGAATTTCGCGTACCCCGGCTTGAGCTTCACCGGCTCGAGACCGAGGAACGTACGATAGAACCGCACGGATTCGTCAAACCGCGGCGTGTTCAGCGCAACATGAACTTTCACGATCGAATTCCTTTCAGGGCGGAAACGGGTACGAGGCTGCTGCGGGTGCAGCATTCTGTGTAGAGAAAAGCGAGCAGATCCTTCAGGCCGGCGGCGTCGGCACGATAGCGGAGGAACTTCCCTTCCCGCGTGACCGTGACCAAGCCTTCGCGCTGCAACGCGTCGAGGTGATGTGAGAGGGTAGAAGGCGGAATGTCGAGCGTTGCCTGGATCTCCCCAACGACCATTCCGTCGGGGTGCGACGACAACAGACAGCGCACGATGCTGAGCCGCGCTTCATGGCCGAGGGCGGCAAACCTGGGGGCAAAGTGCAGCGCTTGACTCGCGGCGTCCACAGTTCGATCATACTAGAATTGTCGTACTTGTCAACCCGGCTAGCGGGCCGCGGCCACCTCCCCCGCATCCATCACGGAATCCTTCACGTCGCGGCCCTCGATCACCTGCTTGTCGCCGATCACGGACCCCGCGACCTTGGCGTTCTTTACCTGCACACCCCTGCCGAGGATGCTGTTGGCGACGGTGCTCCCCACGATGCTGCTGCCCGCCTCGATGGCCGCGTTCGGACCGATCGTCGCGTCCTTCAAGGTGACCCCGTCCTCGATGTAGACGGGCTCCTTGATCTTCACATCTGCCGAGACCTTCGCGGGGCGCTTGCCACGTCCGTGCTTCAAGAGGTGCTCATTGGTCTCGAGCAGCGTATCGACCTTGCCGCAGTCGTACCAGCCGCCGACTTCGCTGACGAACAGCTTCTTCCCCTTGTCCACCATGTACTGGAAGGCATCGGTGAGAAAGAACTCCCCGCCTTTACCTGGGGGACTCTTCAGGACGTGCTCGATGCCATCGAACAGCGTGCGCCAATCGTTCACATACTGCAGGCCAATGTTGGCCCGCCTCGAGATCGGCGTATTGGGCTTTTCGACGATCTTGGTCATGTGGCCCTGTTTGTCCGTCACGACGACGCCGAAGCGCTGGTAGTCCTCGACTTCCTTGGTCCAGATGATGCCATCCGCTTTCGTCGTTTTCACGATCGACAGATCGGCGTCGAACAGCGTGTCCACGAAGATGACGATGACCGGCCCGTCAACGTACGGGCGGGCGAGATTCACCGCGCCCGCCGTGCCGTCGAGCACTTTCTGCTCGATAAACCGCGCGGGAATCTTGTAGTTCTTCCGGACGTACGCTTCGACCTTCTCCTTGAGATGGCCCGTGATGATGATCAGCTCCTCGAGTTGCCCGGCGCGCTCGAGCGCGTCCATCACGTAATCCATCACCGGCCTGCCCGCGACATTCACGAGCGGCTTGGGGACGCGCTTGGTCAGCGGCAGGAGGCGAGTGCCTTTGCCGGCCATGGGCATGATGACTTTCATTTGGGGGGCACTCGTCCGTAGCGATCCTTCAGGCGCACGACGTCGTCAATCTCGGGCGTGGAGACTTCGAGCAGGTCGCTCGTGACGACGGCCTCGAACTGATGGATCTGTTTGGGGGAAATGTGCAGGCTCTCGCCGGGTCTCATCCGGCGCTCGGTGAGCCTATCGACTTGCCCAGTCCGCAGGATGATCTCGCCCACCAGCACGTAAATCGTCTCGTCCTTCACATTGTGGTATTGCAGCGAGAGCACGTGGCCGGCCTCGATGTGCAGGATCTTGCCGACATATCGGTCGGTCTTGGCCCAGATGAGCTCGTGTCCCCAAGGCTTGTCGACTCTGGTAATGGCGTCGCTCACGCGAGCCTCAATTTGAGCGACGAAGGAATGGTCACGCATGCCGTCACACATACCCCGCAGCCGACGCAGCCTTCCGGCTTCAGCACCGGACGCCCCCGATCGTCGAGCGCGAGCGCCTTCTCTCCAATCGGACAGGCGCGGGCGCAGACGCCGCATTCCGCTCCCTGGAACGTGATGCAGCGCTGCGGATCGAGCTCCAGCACACCCATGTGAACTTGGGACCAGGGAATCGGGGTCAGGGCCCCGGTTTCGCAGGCATGCGCGCAGGGCATATCCTCGCAGGCGATACAGGCGCGCGTGGTCGGATCGATGTAGGGCGTGCCGGCGGCCAGGCCGCCGCCATTCGCGGGTGTCTTGAGGATGGCGTGCACGGGGCAGACGTCGATGCAATCGCCGCACCGTGTGCACGCGGCGACGAACGCGACCTCCGGCGCCGCCCCCGGCGGGCGAAACCAGCGCCTGGGCGCGACGCGCTCTTCCGTGCGCTTCGCGACCTCATTGAGGAGCTTTCCGATCGTGCTCTGGAAAAACGCTCGGCGCTCGTTCAAAAGCTCGGCTCCAGACTCACCTGCCAGCGGAATCGCAGGCGCTTATCCGTGCCGTCGGCCGCATAGTCCCAGCGGTTGACGATCAAGGGCACCTCGAAGCGCATCGTCCACGCGAGGTCGTTGATACGGTGCCGCGTCACGAGACCAACCCCCGCGTCATAGAGCGTCGTCTGAGAGTGATTGCCGGACGCCGGGACGGCAAGGGTATCGACCAGGCCCGCGTCCGCAAAAGCTTCGAACGTCAAGCGGGTGAGCAGGCCGTCGTCTCGCCGGTACACGGTCTTCGTACCTTCGACGTTCACCGCAAGCGCCCAGCGGCCGCCGAGCTCGGGGCGGAACGCGCGGAGGTTTGCGTCGCCGGGTGCCTGGTAGTGAAAATCGGGCCGCACGAACAGCGCCCCGCGGCTCCGCAGCAATGGATTGGTGAACGTGGTGTACGGATCGGCGCCCGCGACCATGATCCGGCGCTGCAGCGGCGGCGCGAAGTTGGTGTCGGCCGCATAGATGCCGAAGAAGAGCCGGACCCCAAGGAGCGGCGTCCGCAGACTGAGTTCGCCGGTGGGTCGGGCGAACGCCTCGATGTCGTAGCGGCTCTTCGTCTGAATGCCTGCGCCCGGATTGCGGTACACGATGCCCCCCGTGACGCCGGCCCGGGCGTGCCACACGCGGTCGCCGCGCACCTTCGTCATCGACCACCACGGCCCCAGCTCGACCGTGCCGGCGTTGTCCCACAACCGGCGGTCCACGTAGCCCAGGTCGTTCACGGCCATCCAGATCGCGTCGACGCCAACGTGGACGTCGGGGCCGAACGTCAGATGCTTGCGGAGCGAGCGATCGGTATGAATGGCTGCGCCGACGCGCCCCTCGACGCTCCACCCAGCCACCGAGGCGTCGGTGCGCGGCATCGGGTGACTGACGGGGTTGGCAAATCGCAGATAGAAACCGTAGCGGCGCTGCGTCGAGTTGGAAGCTCCGGCGAAGTCTGGGTCCAGCGCGTAGGAGACCACGGCAAAGTTCTTGTCAAAGCGGCCCAGGTAGTCTTGCCGCGATCGGATCCCGATCGTGGCGCCGCCGAAATCATTGGACCAGACTGCCGGCAAGAAGCTCGAGACGATGCGGTCGCGCGGCGGCTCGATGCGCTTCAGATAGTCGAGCCGCAGCAGCACGGGGCGCCTGCCATAGTAGTTATTGAGGGCATTCCAGTCGTGGGCGCGCTGCCGTGGGTCCAGCACGAGCCGCTTCGGCTTCTTGTCGCTGACGAACTCGACGGTCTCGCGCTCGCCCTGGCCACTGATCCGCGCCACGATCGAGTCGCCGTAGCCGAGCTCGATCGGCATCCAGCCGTCGCCGAGTCGCTGAATCGTCACTGCGGTCCGCCATCTGCCGTCAGCCATCTTCCCGCGCTTTACCTTGCCGATCTTGTAATCGATCAACGGCGTGCCGTGCAGCCATTGGCCGAAGAACCACCTCAGATCCTGGTGCGACACTTCTTCGGCCACGCTGCGGAAGGCGTCTTCGTCCACATGCTTCAGGCGCCAGCGCGCGTAGTAGGTGCGCAGAATCTTCCGCATCACGTCGTCGCCCACGATGTAGCGCAGCTGCTCGTAGAACAGCTGGCCCTTCTCGTAGATCATCGTGTTGTACGTCGCGAAGTCACGATAGCGCTCGCTGACCATTGAGACCGGCTCGCTCCAGCGGTCCACGTCCCACAAGAGGATGTCGCTCTCGAGGCTCGGATATCCGGGTCCGTACCCGTGCAACTCGAAGAACCAGCCGGTCTGGAAGCTCGTGAAGCCTTCGTCGAGAAATCCCTCGCGCCACTCGTTGTTGGCGAGGATCCCCATCGTGTAGTTGTGTCCCAGCTCGTGGACGATCAGGCCGAGGCCCGCGCTGCCGTCCATGATCATCATGGGGAATTCGGTGCCGCCGCCCTCGATGCGGTGGACGTTAGTGATTTGCGGCCACGCGAATTTGCCATACAGGGAATCGAGCCAGGCGAGCGCGATCTCGGTGCCTTTCACCGCGATGCCCTTCCCCCATGTCGCGCTGTCGCCGGGCTGGTAGAGCACGTGCACGACGACGTCTTTGTAACGCCCCTGTTCGTAGCGGTAGTCGGGGTTCATCGAAAACGCGAAGTGGTGCACCGAATCGGCGTAGAATCTCACGCACTTGCGACCCACTGCGACGGCGCCGCATCGTGCCGACGTGCCATCGTGCCGACGTGCGCCGTACCAATCGCGCTGATAGTCAACGGGCACACCGGCCATCGCATTCGCCCGTTCCCATCCAGGATCGCCCTCTACCGGCACGCCCGTGGCACCAACGACCTGGTCTGCAGTGAGGTCGAGGCTGACATCATAACTCGCGAACTCGCCGTAAAACTCGCCCGCCGGATACAGCGGATGGTCTTCCCAGCCGTACTTGTCGTACACGACGACTTTCGGATACCACTGCGCGAAGTCGAAGCGCCGGCCCTGGCGTCCCTGGCGACGGGGCAGTGTCGAGGGCCGAGCCTTCCAGCTGAGATCGACGCTCATCGAATCACCAGGCGCGAGCCGCCGCGGCAAGCGCCAATGTGCGATCGTCGAATCCGGAGCGTACGGATAGTCCGGCGTGCCGAGCGAGCCTTGAGTGATCCGCTCGAACGCGTAGTCGGGATCCTGCATGTGCTGAAAGCGCACGCGGCCTTCCGCGGAGTCGGCCGCGGCCCAGCGCGAACCGGGGCGGAACGCATTGAGGTACTGATGGACGTAGAAATCGCGCAGCGTGTCGGGTGACTGGTTGACGTATTTGATCCGCACGTTGCCGCTGAGCACGCCGCTCGGCTCGTCGAGCGAGGCGATGATCTCGTACGCGACCCGCTGCTGCCAGTAGGTGGAATCGACCGCAAGTGGAAGCATGGCTCGGGAATCTCGCGTCTTCTGGGCCCGCGTCGCAAGGAAAGGACGACGGTCCTCCAGCGTCCGCCCCCACAATGAGCCTCCACTCTTACCAGGAGGACTCATGTTGCACCGCAGTTGCGCTGTGGCGACGATCATCCTCATCGCCGCCTGCAGCGACCGGACCGTGACCCCGCCGGCGGATACACCGATGGTCGCCAGCGCGGTCAATGCCAAACGTCCCGAAGCGCTCGCCAAGATGTTCGCCAAAGGACTGAAGAACCCGGCGTTTCGGGCCTACCTGAAGGCACAGCTCAACGCCTCGCCCTATCGCGAGCACAAGCTCGAGTTCAAGACCTTCCTCGCCGCCAACGACAGCCGGGCCATGCGGGAGATCGCGGTGGAGAACGGCGCGACCAAGGACGCGCTCGCCGACGAGGCCAAGGCGGCGATCGCGCTCGAGGTCTACTTCCCCGTGCCGGCGCACCGCGCGGCGTGGACCGGCGACGAGCAGGTGCTGGTCGCGACGGCGGTGACGGACGACGATCCACCCATCGCGTTCGATCCTGACGGCCGGCGCCAGGTGCTCGACCCGAAGACGCCGCCGGCGATTCCCGTCCTGGCGCTCGTACCGGTCGAAACGGACTTCGCCCAGCGCCCCGCGCGCGTCATCGAATGCATCGACAATTGCGGTGGGACCATCGGGGGCGGCACCCCACCGCCCCCGCCCGCGCCCGGTTTGTACATGACCAAAAGCCATTTCGTACAAGACTTTGAAGGCTGGTTGAAGGGGTCGCCCGAATTTGAGGTACACATCCTTGGCCAGAAGGGCGCGAGCGACTCCTTGTACGACTATCAGTGCGCGGGCGAGCATGCCGGCGGGCCCTACACGTTTGATCAGAACGATCTGGACTGGTCGGGACAAGTGCTGCTGTTCTCGAAGACGCAACTGAATGCCTACAACGCCGCCCATCCGCAGCAAAACCTTCGTGTCTTCATCGTCGAGGACGACGACACGGCGTGTCAGATCAAGACCGACGAGGGGCGGGCCGAGCGACTGTTTCAAGTCATCGACAGCGTGTATCGCGACCTGGCGGCGGGCAATGACTCGAGTGACGTGGTCAAACGAGCGTACAAATACGCCAAGGGCGCCAAGAATCTCTGGCAGGCAATCACCTCGTTCTTCAAGACCAACGATGACCTGGTCGGGAACGCGGTAGAGGACGACATCGTCGGCATCACGTACCCCGGCTACAACTGGTTCGTCAAAGGCGACAACAACGTCACCAACGGCTGGATCAACCTAGTCATGTACTGAGGGACGGCGAATATGCGTTGCGGTATGGCTCTACTGGCTCTCGTGGCCGTCACAACGGCTCCTGTAACGGCGCAGTGGCACGTTGGATTCGAGATAAGTACGACGCATTACCGCGGATCGTCACGCGACACGGCCAACAGCGGCGGGCCGGACACCTTCCGTCCCGCCGACGCGACACAATTGGGTGTGCGCGTCGATCGAGCTGTTGGCCGAGCGCGCCTGGGACTGCGGGCATCGTACGCGAGGGTAGGCCTCACAGCGGCGGGTCCGGGATTGACCCTGATCGACAACTCGACCGGACGGGTATTGGAGGGACAACTGCTGGCGAACTTCCAGGTGGTGGGAATTGGGTCGAGCGGAGCGATACGAGCGGAAGTGGGACCCTCCCTCCACCTCTGGAAGAGCGGCGACGAGCTGCGGTCGCGCGCCGGCGCAGTAGCCGCGGCAGCGTACGAATGGCCGGTCACGAATCGGTTTTCCGGCGCGATCCGGCTCGAGGGGACGGTTTCCAAATCGTGGTTCGATGCGGGTGACCTGCCGCCCGAATACGAGCGGCAGGCCACCTGGCGCTACGGCGTGGGACTGGGGCTGCGCTACCGGCTCTAACAGATCATCGCAGGATGATCGCCGGGACGTCGCTTTCCTTCACGAGCTTGTTGAACGCCGGGATGTCCGTGTCGAGCACCGCTTTCAACCGGTCGAGCTGTACTTGCAGCGCCGCCGCCAGCTCGTTGAACACCTGCTCCGACTGCGCAGTCGGCGCGGCGTCGGCGCTCGCCACGACGCCCGCCAGCGCCGCGATCTTGTTGTTCAAGCGGATCGGGTAGTTCAGCGGATCCTGGCTCGAGCGGTTCTTCACCTGATAGATCGCCTCCTCGACTGCGGCGAGCCGTCCTTTGATCGAATCGGCCTGCTGCGCGATCCGCTTGCCGGCGTCGCCGGGGAGGCCGCGTGCGCGCGTCGCCGCACCATCGAGCTGCTCGCGCACTTCGCGGATCCGCCGCACTGCGTCGTTCGCGGCGCTCACGCGGCCCTGAATCTTCATGAGCAAGTCGAACTGGCGCTGATACTCCTCCGGCGTCGTCTTGACGCGTGGATCGGGTCGCATCGTGAAGTCTCGCGTCGCCGACCAGTCGCCTACCGTCAGCCGGACCTTGTAGGCGCCCGGCACCGCCACCGGCCCCGCCGTGCCCCCGGCCCAGTAGATCATCCCCTGGAAGCGGCTGGCATCAGGATACCGCAGGTTCCAGACGAACCGGTTCATGCCGGCCTTCACTTTGAGGGAATCGGGACTCGGGGCTCGGGGCTTGGGAGTAAACCTCCGGACCAGGGAATCGCGGCTGTCCAGAATCTCGAGGCTCACGTTGGTCGCTGAATCAGGAGCGGTCTTGAGATAGAAGAAGACGACGGCGCCGCCTGGTGGATTGCGGCCCACGCCAGTCGGTCCCCCCCCGCCACCGCCTCCGAACCCGCCGCCGAGGCCCCGGCGGTATGCTGTGCGCGGCGTATAAAGGAAGCGTGTGGCGCGAGCGACGGAGTCGGCGAGCTGCTGCAACGGCGTCAAGTCATCGAGGATCCAGAAGGACCGACCGTGAGTCGCCGCGACGAGATCGTTGTCTTTGACCACCAGGTCGTGAATCGGGACCACGGGCAGGTTGCGCTGCAGCGACTGCCAGTGAATGCCGTCGTCGAACGACACGTACACGCCGAACTCCCCGCCGGCGTAGAGCAGGCCGCGTCGCGCGGGGTCCTCACGCACCACCCGAATGAACTGGCCGTCCGGGATCCCCGCGGTGATCGCGCGCCAGGTGCGGCCGAAGTCCTGAGTCTTGAAGATGTAGGGCTTGAAGTCGTCGAGTTTGTAGCGCGTGGCCGCGACGTAGGCGGTCCCGGCGTCGTGCGGTGACGGCTCGATCGACGAAATCAGCGACCAGTCGGGGAGGCCCGAGGCCGGCGGCGTCGCGTTCGCCCAGGTCTTGCCTCCGTCACGGGTGACGTGCACCAGGCCGTCGTCGCTTCCCGCCCAGATCAGCCCGGAGTCCCTGGCACTCGGCGCGATCACGAAGACGGTGTTGTAGTACTCGACGCTCGTGTTGTCCTTCGTGATCGGACCGCCGGAGGGACCTTGCTTCGACTTGTCGTTGCGCGTGAGATCGCCCGAAATCGCCTCCCAACTCTGGCCTTCATTCGTCGTGCGGAAGACGACGTTGGCGCCGGCGTACAGGGCGTTGGGATTGAACGGCGATAGCACCACCGGAAAGGTCCATTGGAACCGATACTTCAAGTCGCCAGCCCCCCACCCCATGGGGTTATCGGGCCAGGGGAAGATGTTGCGCTCCTGGCCGGTGCGGACGTCCAGTCGCGAGAGGTAGCTGTAGCTGCCGGCGTACACGATGTCGGGATCATCGGCCCGCGCCGCGATCCAGCCGCTCTCGCCGCCGCCCACCTCGTACCAGTCTTTCTCACCGATCGAGCTGCCATCGGTCCGGCTCGCGATGCACACGGTGCTGTTGTCCTGCTGCGAGCCGCAGACCTTGTAGGGCACGTGCGTGGTGGCGATGACGTGGTAGAACTGGGCGGTGGGTTGGTTGTCCTGCCCCGTCCACGTCGCGCCGCCGTTGTAGCTGACGGTCGCGCCGCCGTCGTTGCTGTTGATCATGCGGGCGGGATCGTTCGGCGCGACCCACAGGGCATGGTGGTCCCCATGGGGCGCCCGCAGCTGCGTGAACGTCTTGCCGCCGTCGACGGAGCGATAGAGTCCCGTGTTCAGGACATAGACGGTCTCAGGGTCTTTGGGATCGGCGTGGTTATGGGAGTAGTACCAGGCGCGTTGCCGAAGATTGCGCTCGTCGTTCGTGCGCCGCCACGTCTCGGCGCCGTCGTCGGAGCGGAAGACGCCGCCCGAATCGGCCTCGACGATCGCCCAGATGCGATCGTGATTCGCGGACACAGTAACACCGATCTTCCCGATGGTCCCCTTGGGGAGTCCCTCGTTGCGCGTGAGCTCCTTCCACGTGTCG
>QHUZ01000012.1 GCA_003223395.1 Gemmatimonadota bacterium
AAGTGCCGTAACCGATTGAAGATAGTTGACTTGAGTTGACGGCGCCACAGCCGTGAGTAAACGTTCGGCATGCAACGCCTTGGCCTGTTGGTTGTTGGACTGCTGCTGCTCGCCGCGCCGCAGGCGTCCGGACAGCAGGCGGCGGGCACGACGCTGTGGCGAGTGGCCGCGACGACCCTACCGGTCCCCGCGGCGCTGACGCTCGGTCCCGCGGCCGGCATCTGGAATCCCGCGCAGACGCAGGATAGCGCCCGGGTGCAACTGGCCCTCGAGGCCATTCAGACGCCTGCCGCGGTCGATGCGACCGGCCTGATCGCGGCCGTGCGCATTCCAGCCGGCTCGATTGGACAGCTGGGGCTGGTCTACGGCCGCGTCGGTTTGAGCGACATCACGCAAACCGTGGACAGCCCCGATCCCACGGGGACCCTGGTGCCCGTCTATACGTTCGCGCTCGGTGCTACGTGGTCGCGCCGCGTCGGTGCGACGAATGTCGGCGCCACGCTCGCGTTTCACCAGACGCGTCTCGACCTCGCCCGTGCGAACCGGTGGACGATCGACGTGGGTGCGAGTCAGCCGGTGCTCGGCGACAGGCTGCGCGTCGCCGCGGCGACACACTTTTTCTCATCACTCAAGACCAACGATCCGGCGCAGGACATGTATGCGGGGATCGAAGCCCGGATTTGGAGAGGACCTGTGTCCAGCAACCGCGTCGTCGTTCGCGGGCGATACGGCATCTCGTTTGCCCATGGCTTCGCCGCCGATCATCAGTTCGGCGTGGGTGCCGAGGTCGCGAAGACCGTGGCGCTCGATCTCATGCTGTCGCGGGAAGGCGGCTACAGCGATGGCGCGCACTGGCGGCCCGTCGCCGGCCTGTGGCTCGTGATCGGCAAATATCGCGTCACGCTCGCGCGCGACGCCGGCGTCAACGACCTGGGCTCCACGTATCGAGTCGGCGTGGACATGCGGTTTCGGTGAGCGTCGATCTTCTCAGTCTGACGCCGGGGGCCGCGCGTGATGCGCTTGCGGAGTGGCTGACGCAACGGGGCGAGCCCGGCTATCGCGCGCGCCAGGTGGTTCCGCGTCTGTGGCAACGGCCGGTCGGCAGCTGGGCCGAGGCCACAGATCTCGCTGTTCCGCTTCGAGCGGCGCTCGATCAATCCTTTCCGCTACGCAGACTGACGCTGAAAACACATCAGGTTTCCAGCGACGGTACGCAAAAGTTCTTGTGGGCACTGGACGACGGCGAGGCGATCGAATCGGTGCTGATTCCCGAAGGCAAGCGCCGCACCTTATGCATCTCGTCGCAGGCCGGGTGCGCGCTCGGCTGCGTATTCTGCGCCACGGGACGGATGGGATTTCGCCGCAATCTCTCCGGCGGCGAAATCACCGGGCAGGTGCGAGAACTGATCCTGCGCGATCCTGCGCTCAAGCCGACCAACATCGTGTTCATGGGGATGGGTGAGCCGCTGCTCAACTGGGAAGCGGTGGATGCGACGCTCACGATTCTCAATAGGGCCGAGGGGTTTGGGATTGGGGCCCGGCACATCACTCTCTCGACGGTTGGCATCCTCCCGAATCTCGCCAAGTTCGCAAAACGCCCCGAGCAGTTCCGCCTTGCAGTCTCGCTGCATGCTCCGAGCCCCGCGCTGCGGCGCGAGCTGATGCCGATCGAAAAGAAGTACACCCTGCCGCAGCTGATGGGAGCGCTGCAGCAGTTCCGGCGCCGGGTGACGCTCGAGTACGTGCTGATCGGCGGGAAGAACGACTCGCTGGAGACGGCGGATCAGCTCGCGAAGCTGGCGCAGCCGCTCGAGGCATTGGTGAACCTGCTCCCCCTTCATCCGGGCGGCGCGCCCGACCTCACGCCGAGCACGCGGGCGCAGATGCTCGCGTTCGAGCGGCGCCTGAAGCAGCGGGGCGTGGCAGCGGTGTTGCGCCGCAGTCGCGGCCTGGATATCAGCGCGGCCTGCGGGCAGCTACGGGTGGAAGTCGAGGCCGAGGAGCACGCTCACATCGAGTAGCTTCGCGCTGTCGAGCTGGACTTCGACGCGTCCCTGCCCCAGCGCTGCCCGCACGCGCTCGCCCACCTGCTCGGCGCCACGCCGGACGATGATCCGCGTCGAATCGAGCCCGTTTTCGCCCGCGTTGCCGAAGTAGACCACGTCCACTCCCGCACGCCGCAACAGCCGGGTCCCGATGCGAGCGTCACCAGCCCGCCCGTTGGCGTTCAGGACCTCGACGGTGATTGCGGGACCGCGATCGCCCGGGATGGGACGCGTTTGCGAGGAGTCGCCACCGCAGCCAGCGACGACGACTGTCACGGTCAAGATTGCCGGAATCTTCATGGCCGTCTGACCAGTTGATTCCAGAACCCTACCGTCGCGACCGGCAATGGCCAGCCGGAGCGAACCAGCCACTCGATTCGGCGGCGCGCTACCTCGCGCAGGACGGCATCGCGCTCGATCGGAACACGCCGTGCCAGATCGGCGCGGTCAGGCGCGATACGGTCCCGCCCCGGCTCCAGAAAGTCCGCGAGATACAACATCCGTCCCACGTCATCCCAATCCGGCGAGCCGATCGTGTGGAACCGCACGGCATCCAGCACGCCGTGGTCTCGCTCCCCGTCGGCGGCAGCCCGGTCCGCCGCGGCCGGCCCATGCGCCAGTGGATCGGGAAGGGGCGCATCGCGCAGCGCATCATGCAGCCACCCGGCGCGGAGCCAGCGGCCCTGTTCCTTGGGATCGACGTGCATCGCGTCAGCCCAGCTCTTCAGGAGTGCGACGACGCGCTCGATATGGGCGCGACGCTCGGGTGACACCAGCGCCCATGCCGGCAAACTCACGGCGTGACTCGCGGATCCGCGCCGATGCCTTCACCCAGGACGACGTTGTCGAGGAGACGCGTCTTCCCCACTCGGGCCGCCACTACGCCGATGGTGTGCGCGGTGACGCGTGTGACGGGCTGCAGGTTCTCATCGATGAGCGCGCAGTACTCCGGGATGACGCCGGGGGCATGCATCGCTTCCAGCCCTGCGCGCTGCACCTTTACGGGATCCGCTTCCCCGCCCCGCCAGGTTTGCTCGAGCGTCCGGAGCGCGCGCGACAGGACGAGTGCGGACCGGCGTTCGTCAGGATTCAGGTAGGTGTTGCGCGACGACAGGGCGAGACCGTCCAGCTCGCGCACCGTCGGCGCGATATCGATGGTGACGCCGAAGTCGAGCTCCTGCACCATCCGTTTGACGAGCATCGCCTGCTGAAAGTCTTTGCGGCCGAACACTGCGACGTCGGGCTCGACGAGGTGCAACAGCTTCGCGACCACGGTGAGCACGCCGGTGAAATGCCCCGGTCGCGCCATCCCTTCGAGTGTGTCTGCCACCGGAGCGGGGAGGACGCGCACCAGCGGCTCCGCCGGATACATGGCGGCGGCGTCCGGCACGAACAGGCAGTCCACCTCGCGCGCCTCCGCCAGCTTGCGATCGCGCGGCAAATCACGGGGATAACGGGCGAGATCCTCGTGGGGACCGAACTGGAGCGGGTTGACGAAAATGCTGACGACGACGCGGTCGGCAAGTTCGCGCGCGCGGTCCACGAGGTGCAGATGGCCTTGGTGGAGATATCCCATGGTGGGAACGAAGCCGATGGTGTGGCGGCGAGAGCGCTCGGCGCGAGACCAGGAGCGCATCTCGGTAAGGCTGGAGAGCTCGCGCAACTAGAACTCGCGCTTCTTCATCTCCGAAAAGAAGTCGCGACGCTCGATGTCATCGTCCGTGCTATCCGGCGGCAGCGTCGGATCGTAGCGTTTGCGCGCTTTGGGCTTGGCCTTCGCCGCCTTGGCCATGTTCTTCTTGATCAGCTTGGCGAGCTTTTCGTCTTCCGTCTTCGACATCCCGTCTGTCCCCCCAAGAAGGTCACCACAATTTAATATCACTTTCCAAAGGAATGCTCCGGTCCGGGGTAACGTCCCTCCCGCACCTCCGCCGCGAACACCCGCGCCGCCTCCCGCACATCTTCGGCCAACGCCGCGTACTTCTTGACGAACTTGGCCGAGAATTGGTCGTTCAGGCCGAGCATATCGTGCAGCACCAGGACCTGCCCGTCGCACGCCGGTCCCGCCCCGATGCCGATCGTCGGGATCGAGAGCGCCTTCGTGATCTGCGACGCGAGCGGGGCCGGCACGAGCTCCAGCACCACGGCGAACGCGCCCGCATCCTGGAGCGCCGTGGCGTCGGCCTTGAGCCGCCCAGCCTCGGCGTCCTCACGGCCCTGCACGCGATAGCCGCCGAGGGCGTGCACCGATTGCGGCGTCAGGCCGAGGTGGCCCATGACGGGGATGCCGATGTCCACGAGGCGGCGCACGGTTGTCGTCATGGGCTGACCGCCTTCGATCTTCACGGCGTTGCAGCCCGTTTCCTTCATGGCCCGGCCACAGTTGCGCAGCGCGTCTTCGGGCGAGATTTGATAGCTCAGAAACGGCATGTCGCACACGACCATGGCGCGCTCCGTACCGCGTCGCACCATCTTCGTGTGATAGATCATCTGATCGAGCGTCGCCGACAGCGTGGACGGCGCGCCCGCGAGCACCTGGTTCAGCGAGTCTCCGACGAGCAGGATATCGACGCCGCTGGCGTCGAGCAGGCGCGCGAACAGCGCGTCGTAGCACGTGAGTGCCACGATGCGCTCGCCCTTCTCCTTCATCTCGAGCAACGCGCGCGTGGTGACGCTAGACATGTTCCCCTTCCAGCTCGGCGATTTCGCGCTGCCAGAAATCGCGGTTCGGGAGCTCCGGGTGCGGGATCGTCAGGTCCGGCGGTCGCACCGTCATGTCGCCGTACCGCACGCTATCGAGGTCGAGGGTCCGCGGCCCCCACCGCTCGCGGCGTGCTCTGCCCCGCTCGGCTTCGATGCGGCGGCAGTGCGTCAG
>QHUZ01000013.1 GCA_003223395.1 Gemmatimonadota bacterium
CCGGACTGAAATGCGGAATGTGGAATTCGAAAGGCGAAATGAACATTCCGCATTTCGAATTTCGCATTCCGCATTATTGAAGTAGCGGGGGTGGGATTTGAACCCACGACCTCCGGGTTATGAGCCCGGCGAGCTACCAGACTGCTCCACCCCGCGTCGATGTTTCAATTGTTGATCCGTTACCCGTCTTGCAGAGAGCGGGAAACGGGACTCGAACCCGCGACCCCAACCTTGGCAAGGTTGTGCTCTACCAACTGAGCTATTCCCGCGTGCCGCCAAAATCTAACCGCTCAGTGGGACGGTATCTACCACCCTCGCAGTGCCTTAGACCGTCAGGCCGTCCGACCGTCCGGCCGCCCGAGTGGAGGCGAGGGGGATCGAACCCCTGACCTCGTGAATGCCATTCACGCGCTCTCCCAACTGAGCTACGCCCCCGCTATATTCCCGCGCCCAAAACCGGCCGGCGGGAACACGGCATCTTATCGGGGCGTTGAGGCGGTGTCAAGCGATTTTCCGCTTGTTTCATGAACATTTTTGCTGTCACTGCGTACTACAGAGCACCCAAATAGGGCGAACCGATGCCTCGTACTCGTAAGAAGACAAAAGCGGCTCCACCGGCTCCGAAGGCCAAGGCGAAGGCGCCCGTCGCGCAGTCCGAACGACGGGTCGTCAAGCGGCGTGGCCGGCGCCGCGGCCTGCTCACGGGTCTGGGGCATCACGAGCACGAGCGCGACATCCTCGACCAGTACCTGCACGAGGTCTCCAAGACTCCGCTGCTGACGCAGAAAGAGGAGATCGCGCTCGCCCGGAAGGTCCGTGCGGGCGATCAGGAGGCGATGCAGGAGCTCGTGAAGCGCAACCTGCGGTTCGTGATTTCCGTTGCCAAGAAGTATCAGAACCGCGGCCTGCCGCTGACCGACCTCATCGGCGAGGGCAACGTCGGCCTGCTCACCGCGGCGCGGAAGTTCGATCCCGATCAGGGCGTGAAATTCATCTCGTACGCCGTATGGTGGATCCGCCAGGCAATCCTCGCCGCGCTCGCGCGGCAGGGCCGGACCGTGCGCGTGCCGCTGAACCGGACCGCCGATCTGTCGCGCATCGTGCGGACGGCGGAGTACCTCCGGCAGACGCTGCGTCGAGAGCCGACGCCGGAAGAGATCGCCGACGCGACGAAGCTGTCGCTCGAGGTCGTGCAGTCGCTCGCCGCGCTCAACACCGGCGACGTGCGGCTGGACGCCCCGCTCGATCCGGACGGGGATCGCTCGCTCATCGAGCGCTTCATCGCCGAGGATCTGCCGGACACGGAAGACCAGGCGATGGATCGCTTCCTGTCCGACGAGATCGAGCAGGCGCTGAACACGCTGCAGCGCCGCGATGCCAAGGTGCTGCGGCTGTACTTCGGTCTGGATGGCGGACGTGAGCACACGCTGGAGGAGATTGGCGGAATGCTCGGCGTGACCCGCGAACGCGTGCGCCAGCTGCGCGATCGCGCGCTGAAACGATTGCGTGATGGAGATGTAGGCAAGGCGCTCGCCAGCTTCGCGGCGTAATCAGCGGCCAAGCGTAATCAGGCCGGCAGTGTAGGTGTAGGGGCGCAGCATGCTGCGCCCCTACTGTTTTTGGTCTACTTTCTCCCCCCGTGATTCAAGCCATAGGCCGCCGCTCTATCTCCGCGATCGAGGCGGTCGGTCGCGTCGGCCAGTTCGTCGCCGACATGGTGCGCGGCCTGCGCGACGTAGGCATCTGGGCTCGCCTGGTCGTGATCCAGATGCGCCGCATCGGGGTCGATTCTCTCCCCGTGGCGCTTTTCATCGCCGCCTTCACCGGCGTCGTCCTCGCCCTCCAGGCCTCGTATACCTTCACGGGCGCCGTGCCGTTGTACTTCGTCGGCACGCTCGTCGGCAAGACCATGATGCTCGAGCTCGGTCCCGTCCTGACCGGCCTGGCGCTCGCCGGCCGCGTGGGCGCCAGCATGGCCGCCGAGCTCGGCACGATGAAGGTGACGGAGCAGGTGGACGCGCTCGAAACCCTGGCCTACGATCCGCAGAGTTATCTCGTGGTCCCGCGCGTCATGGCGGCGACGCTGATGTTCCCCGTCATCGTGGCATTTGCGATCGCCGTCGGAATCATCACCGGCTGGCTGACGAGCCTCGCGCTGCTCGATCTCTCCACGCCCGACTTCATCAAGGGGCTGAAGCTCTTTTATCTGTTCAAGGACGTCTGGTTCGGATTGCTGAAAAGCGCGACCTTCGGCTTCACGATCGCGCTCGTCGGGTGCATCGTAGGACTCGGGACCAGGGGTGGGGCTGAGGGCGTTGGGCGCAGCACGACACGCACGGTCGTTTACTCGGCCATTCTCATTCTCGTGCTGGACGCCTTCTGGGCGGTGGTGCTGCTGTGATCGAATTCCAGGACCTGTACAAGGGATTCGATGGCAAAGCGGTGCTGCAGGGCCTGTCGCTGAAAATCCGGGACGCCGAAACGGTGGTGATCATCGGCTACTCCGGAACCGGCAAGAGCGTCGCGCTCAAGCACATCGTCGGCCTGTTGCACCCGGATGCGGGCGACGTCATTGTTGACGGCCAGGCCGTCAGCACGCTCGATCGCGATGCGCTCACGGCGCTGCGCCAAGGCATCGGTTACGTCTTTCAATTCGCGGCCCTGTTCGATTCGCTGACGGTGGCGGACAACCTGGCGCTGGGGCTGCGGCGGCGTGAGCTCACCGAAGAGGAAATCGAGGACCGCGTGCAGGAAGCGCTGGCGCTGGTGGATCTGTCGGGAACCGGCGAACGCATGCCGGCCGAGTTGTCGGGCGGCATGCGCAAGCGTGTGGGGATCGCCCGGGCGATCGCGCTGCGGCCGCGCTACATCCTCTACGACGAGCCGACCACCGGCCTCGACCCCGTCACCTCCGCGGTGATCGATCGGCTCATGGTGCGCACGCGCGAGCACCTCGGCGTGACGGGCGTCGTGGTGACGCACGACATGCGCAGTGCGTACACCGTCGGTGACCGGATCGCGATGCTCTACGAGGGCCGGGTCCGGCAGGTCGGCAGCGTCGCGGAGATTCAGCAGACGGAGGACCCGGTCGTGCGCCAGTTCATCGAAGGACGCGCCGAGTGAAGCGCGAAAACGAGTTCGCCGTCGGGCTCGTCGTCATCGCCGCGCTGGCGCTCGTCGTCGGCGGCGCGCTGTGGCTCTCGGGCGCGCACTGGGGCAGGACCGAAGCCGTGTACACGGCGCGCTTCAGGACCGTGGGTGGACTCGGCGCCGGCAGTCCGGTCGTGCTGCGGGGGGTCCGGGTCGGGCGCATCGAAGCCATCCGTCTCGCCCCCGGCAACTGGGTCGAGGCCGATCTCAAGATCTACGCGGGCGTGACCCCACCGGCGAAACCGGCAGTCATCGCCGCCTCGGCGTCGTTGTTCGGCGAATGGGCGGCGACGCTCATTTCCGCAGACCCACCGCCCGCCGATCCGAATATTCGGCATGCGCTCGAAGAGGCCGAGGCGGTCGGCGAAGGCAAATGGCCCGGCGCGACGTTGCCCGACATCGGCCAGCTCACGGCACAAGCCAGTCGCATCGCGACCGATATTGGAACGGTCGCGGCGCGGGTGCAGAGCGCGTTCGACTCGCAGGCGGTCATGGACCTGCGCCGCTCGATCCACGACTTCGGTCAGGTCGCCGACCGGCTGGCGCGCGTGACGAACGAGCAGGCGGATGTGATCGGCGACGTCGGTTCCAACTTGCAGCACGGGTCGGAAGCGCTGTCGCGGGCGGCGATCGATCTCAAGACGACGTTGGGTCGTGTGGACACCGCGACCAACCAGGGACAGCTCGCGACTATCCTGAACAACACCGCCGCTACCAGCACCGATCTCCGCAGTGCGTCGCAGGACTTCCGCCAGCTGATGGCGGCAGCAAACCGGAATCAGGAGAGCCTCGTGCGCGTCCTGCAGAACGCCGATACCATCCTGTCGCGCATCTCGAACCGGAGCGGCACGCTCGGGCTCCTCGTCGCCGACTCGGCGCTGTATCGCGAGACGACGCTCACCATGATTCAGCTCCGGCAATTGCTGTCCGATATTCAGGCAAATCCGCGGAAGTATTTCACGTTCAGTGTCTTTTAAGCTGACGCATTGTGATCTCGCCGTCAGCTCTCTGCCGTCAGCCGTCAGCAAGCCTGCTGACAGCAGACGGCTGATGGCTGACATCCCATGACCCGCCGTCGCTCTAAGAGCCGCAAGTCCCAGCCCCGCGCCCAGCGCGAGACGAGCGCCGGCGGTGTCGTCTTTCGGCGCGGGCCCCCCCCCGACGGCCAGGTGCGGTTTCTGCTGATTCGCGACTCGTACAAGAACTGGGGATTTCCCAAGGGACATCTCGAGGCCGGTGAGCCCCCTGCCGAGGCCGCGCGGCGCGAGGTCGCCGAGGAGACGGGCCTCAACGAGCTCGTGCTCCACGGACCGATCAAGGTGATCGATTGGTATTTCCGATTCCGCGGGAAGACCATTCACAAATACTGCCATTTCTTTCTCTTCGAATCGCGGCGCGGCGACCCGGTCCCCGAGGAAGCCGAGGGCATCACCGCGTGTGTCTGGCATCCGCTCGACGAGGCGCGGCAAACCGTGAGTTATGACAACGCGCGCGATGTCCTGCACCAGGCGGCCGAGATGCAGCAGACGCTGGTACAGACGTGAGCGCCTCCGCAGGCGCGGCCTATCCCGTGGTGCCCGTGTTCCATCCCCGCCGCGAGGCGCGGCGCGCGGTGCAACGCGGCTATCCGCGCGGCGCCGGCACCGTGCGGTTGTGCCGTACGATCCAGGCGGTCGAGCGGCTGCTCGAGCAGCGGCTGGTCGACGCGGTCGTGCTCGACGTGCGCCATTGCGATGGCGGCGGACTCACGCTCCCGGCCCGTTTCCCCCGCATCCCGATGTATGCGCTCTGCGCCGTCCGTCCGGAC
>QHUZ01000014.1 GCA_003223395.1 Gemmatimonadota bacterium
GGGCGTCGGTAGCGGACGCGTTGCGGCGGCGGGACGCCGGGTCGAAGCCGATCCGCAAACTCGGCGAGGGGCGGTTGTTCGAATCGCTGCGCGAGTGGGTGCCGGGCGACGACCTGCGGCACATCGACTGGAAGGCGACGGCGCGGCGCGGCAAGGTGATCACGCGCCAGTACGAAGCGGAGCGGCGCCAGCAGGTGCTGCTCGTGCTCGATACCGGCCGGCTCATGACTGCCGACGTCGCGGCCGGCGTCGCTCGGCTCGACTTCGCCGTGCAGGCGGCGCTCGAGCTGGCGTATGCCGCGGCGCAACACGACGACAACGTCGGCATCATGACATTCGCCGACGGCGTGCAGCACTTCGTCGCGCCGGAGCGGGGGCGGACCGGCGTGCGGCGGGTGATGGACGTGCTCGCGGAGGTGCAGCCCAAGCTCGTCG
Organism: Gemmatimonadota bacterium; assembly: GCA_003223395.1. Lineage (GTDB taxonomy): Bacteria > Gemmatimonadota > Gemmatimonadetes > Gemmatimonadales > GWC2-71-9 > 20CM-2-65-7. Next base: position 436 of record QHUZ01000014.1, read on the forward strand.
AGCCCGACTATCCGGGAGCGTTCCGCTATCTCGCGGCGCGCAATCGTAAGCGCGCGCTGACGGTGTTGTTCACCGACGTGATCGATCGCTTCGCGTCCGATGCGCTGGTTGCGAACGTGGCCACTCTCCGCCCGCGGCATCTTCCGCTGGCCGTGACGCTGCGCAATCCGGAGCTCGATGCCGCGGCAATGCAACGACCCGCGACGCCGCGCGACGCGTACCGGAAGGCAGCGGCCGAGGAGTTGCTGCATGCGCGCGAGGAGGCGCTGGGACACATGCGGCGGGCGGGTGTCCTGGTGATTGACGTCACACCGGAGCGCGCGGCGCAAGCGGTGGTGGCGAAGTACTTGGACCTCAAACGGCGCGGCACACTCTAGATCACTGTCTGGCCCGGGCAACCCGCGTATTGTATGTTCGGTCCTCACGTTCACGGATTGTCCCGGATGCGCGGTATCGACCGAGCGACCCCCATCGTGATTGTCGCAATGGCGCTGACGGGCGTCACCTGCGCCTTCCCAACCGATAAAAGCGACAAAGTCCTCGTCACGCTCGAGGGGCCATCTCACGTCGTGCTCCGCGGGCAGGAGATGTCGGTCCACGCTCGCGCCTGGCGCGTGATTGGCCCGGACACGCAGCCGATTAGGAACGTGGCGTTCGCATTTGGGACTGGGAGTACCACGACCGCCACGGTCCAGAATGACGGCGGTGGCTACGCCACGGTGACCGGTGTGAACAGCGGCATGGTCGACATCACCGCACGCGCGATTTCATTCGAGCAAGCGCCGGAAGGCAACCTTTTCTTGCGCGTGTCGAGTCCGCTCGAAGTCGATAGCGTGCGGCCGAGTATCGTGCGTTTCGGAGACACGATCACGGTTTATGGCGTGGGCGTCGATTCGATCTTCATTGCGTTCCTGGCCAACGCGACCCAGTTCGACTATCCCCTTCCGGGCATCCTCCCCACGAGGACGCGCGACTCCCTTGGCTTTTCCACGGCCACGTTTTGGGTTACACCGCCTGCGCACACGGACCGGCTGTCCTTCATTGGACCGGGCGTGTTTGGGAATGCACCCGACACGACCAAGGTCTTGCCGTTCGATGTGCTCGAACCGAACGAAGTGGCGCCGCACACCATCAACCTCGACGCGCCGCCACGGTTCCCGCTGATCCCACAGATCAAGTTTTTGAACCCGGCGCTCGCGTTCGAGCCGACGAAGCGCGACTCCATCGGCGTGGACTGGTATCGCTTTACGCAGACCACGGCGCGCGATCTGACGATCATTCTCAGCGCCCCTGAGGTTCGCGGCACGTTTTCTACGTTCCTCTCGGACTCGCTGACGTTCGTACCGGGGACTCCACCGAGTTATACGATCGGGCCGACTGCGTGGACCCTCGGACCAGGGTCGCACGACTGTAAGGGCTTCGTATTCGAGCCGGCGGAGACCCAACCGGAATCGACGATCGTGGCCTTGCGCGGCATGCCGCCCGGGCGGCTGCAAGCTCTGGCATTGTATACACAGCCGGGGCGGTACGGTCTCGCGGTCTTCGAGGGATACATCACGAGTGATCCCACCGTGCCTCGCGACGCGCACGAAGAGGACGATTTTTGCGACGCGGCAGACGCGCGCGGCCTGGCGGTCACGCTGCCCGGCGGCTCGTTCCGCGACACGCTCACGATCGATAACCCGCATGACATCGACTGGATCCGGTTCCGCGTCACAGGCTTGGCGACGGCCGTGACCATTAAGATCGCGGCCGTGACTTCGGCGGCGACGGTCGACTCGAGCGATGTCGACCTGTTCCTGCTCACGGTCCCGGGTGGCGGCGCGAGCTCCACGTTGGACATCCTCAATCGGTCGGACGCCGCGGGGTCTACCGAGACGATGACGTCGTTGCTGGGTGCGGGCGACTACTACCTCGTTGCGGTGGATTATCAGGGCGTGCCCGTCGTGTACGACGTCTGCATCTCTGCCGGTGCGTGCCCGGGGTTCCCTTCGGCGCCCGCTCCGGCGGCCGCCAGGAAGAGCCCGGTAGCTCCGGTGCTCCGCGGGATCCGCGCTCCATGACCGGCGCCGCGGGCTCCATGATGGAATGTCTCAAGTGCCACACGCCGCTCCCGAACGGGAGCAAGTTCTGCTCCGCCTGCGGGGCGGACGTGACGGGTGCCGGCACGCTGGGCGCCAGTACCAGCGCGACCGAGGCGTTGATGCAGCGCCTGCAGCGGCTGGTGGAAGGGAAGTACAAGATCGAGCGCATGCTCGGCAAGGGCGGGATGGGCGCGGTCTTTCTCGCCCACGACTTGACGCTCGAGCGCGAAGTCGCGATCAAGGTGCTGCCGCCCGACATCACGATGGACGAGCATATCGTCAAACGCTTCCAGCAGGAGGCCAAGACATCGGCGAAGCTCGACCACACGAATATCATCCCGATCTACCGCGTCGAGAGTGAAGGCGGTCTCAACTATTTCGTCATGAAGTACATCGCGGGCACGTCACTCGAGGACGTGCTCGATCAGAAACAGCCGCTGGCCATCGACTACATCCAGCGGGTGTTGTGGGAAGCGGCGTGCGCGCTCGGCCACGCGCACCAGCGCGGCGTCGTACATCGCGACGTAAAGCCCGCCAACATCATGTTCGACCACGACGGCCGCGTCATGCTGACCGATTTCGGCATCTCGAAGGCGCTCCAAGCGGCGAGCGGCTTCACCGGCACCGGGATGATCATCGGCACACCGCATTACATGGCGCCGGAGCAAGCGAAGGGGAGCTCGGTGGACGGACGCGCCGACGAGTATTCACTCGCGGTCGTCGGCTACCGCATGATCACCGGCGAGCTGCCCTATACCGGCGATTCCGTTCACACAATCCTCTACAAGCACATCTTCGAGGAAGTGCCGAGCGTCGCGGCCAAGCGGACCGACGCACCGCCGTTTCTCACCGCCGCGATCTCGCGCGCTCTGTCCAAGGAACCGGACCAGCGGTTCGCTACGATGGAAGAGTTCGCGACCGCCGTGTGGCCGGAGCAGCCGGTCGCCGTGCCGAAGGCGGGGACTGCCACCAAGAGTCAGCGCCGGCCTCCGCCGCGGCCGGCCCGCACCGCCAGCGCCGATGCACCGACCGAAGTGACCAACGCGCCGACGACGCCCATCCCGCGCGCCGGGATGAAGATCCCGGCCGAGAAGAAGAAGCGCTCGAGCGTCGGGATGGTGGTCGGCGCGCTGGTGGTCGTTGCCGCAGGTGTCGGCGGCTATCTCGCGCTGGGCAACAAGAGCGCGCTGCCACCCACGCCGCCGCCTCAGGCCTCGGTGCCTCCGGCGCCGGTGCCGGTCGCGACACCACCGCCTGCGCCGCGGCGCGGCAATGACAATCGTCGGCAGACGGCGCCGCCCCCAGCACCGCCGACTGCGCCGGTCGCCGCTCAAGGCTACGTATCGGTGAACTCGAATCCGCCGGGAACGCTGTTCATCGACGGCCGCGATCTGGGATCGGTTCCGGTGATCGAGGAGGCGGTGTCCGCCGGCCGGCACACGATCCGCGTCGAGCGCGCCGGGTTCAAGACCAAGACCGAGACGATCGACGTGCCCGCGAACACGACCGTGCGCAGGACCTACGTGCTCGAACAGGAGGGCTCAGAGTGATGCGCCGCTCGACCTGGCTGCTTGCCCTGCCGCTGCTGTGCGCGTTTCCCTCGGCGCTTACCGCTCAAACGATTCAGAACACCACGCTGCGCCGCGCGCAGCAGGCGTTCGACAATCTCGACTACCGCCTGGTGCTCACGGTCGCGCAAGCGTCGCTGCGTGAGCGGCTCACCGGGTTCGAGCGCGCGCACGCGTACGAACTCCTGGGGTTCACCTACAGCGGCATGGATTCGATCCTGAAGGCGGTTGACGCGTTCAAGCAAGTCGTCCTCATCGAGCCCGAGCGCGATCTGGATCCGAATCGTACCTCGCCGAAGGCGCTGAGTGCCTTTCAGGTTGCGCTGACCCAGATCCTCGTCGTCCGCCAGCTCCGGGTCGATAGCGTCAACTTCATCGGTGGCGAGGGGGCGGTGGGGATTCGCTACACCGTGACGCAGCCGTCACGCGTCGTCACGCGGGTGACGGGCGGCA
>QHUZ01000015.1 GCA_003223395.1 Gemmatimonadota bacterium
ATTTCGGCTTTCTCGACAGGCTCGGCCTCACCGGGATGGTGAAGGCGTGGAGATCCCTCTACGCCCTCGTTCAGCCGGATCTCACGGTCATCGACCACGCACCGACAGCCTTGCTTGCCGCGCGCGGTACCGGAATGCGGCGCATATTGGTCGGAACGGGCTTCTATTCGCCTCCCCGGACGTCCCCGATGCCGAGCCTTCGACCCTGGCTCAACGTTCCCCCGGAACGACTGCTCGAGAGCGAACGGCAGGTCGTCGCGACGATCAACGAGCTATCGGGCGACCTCGGGATGAAGCCGCTCGACGTGTTGGCCGATCTCTTCGACGCGGACGCAGACTTTCTGTGCACGTTCGCCGAGCTGGACCACTACCCGCGCGCAAGGGCGACGTACTGGGGACCTCGCTTTGCCTCGGAAGAAGGTGTTGTCCCCGAGTGGCCCGCAGGCACCGGCGAGCGTATCTTTGCGTACCTCTCTGCGACGCATTTTGACTTCGAGAGGCTCCTGGGTCAGCTGAAGGATCTCCCGTACCGCACCCTCATCCATGCGTCGGGATTGTCAGAGAAGCACGTGATGAAGTATCAGGCCCGGAATCTCGTCCTTTCGGTGGAGCCCGTTCGGATGACGCTCGCGAGCAGGGAAAGCGACCTCGTGATCTGCCACGGGGGCCACGGCACCACCGCTGCATCGCTCCTCGCAGGCCGGCCGGTCCTCGCGGTGCACCGTCACGTCGAGCAGTTGCTGTTGGCACGGAACATCGTCAGCCGCGGGCTCGGAAAGACCGTCAATCCCGACAGCAAGGCGCCGAGCTACAAGCAGATGGTGCGAGAGATATTTTCCGATTCCGGCTTCGCCGAGCGAGCGCGCGCGTTCGCCGCAAAGTACTCCGACTTCGATCTCACGAAGCAGACGCAACTCATCGCCGCGCGCTGCGAGGAGATTCTCGCGGGCGCGATCCAGTGCAAAGCCTGACGCCGTCCCGGGACGGCCGGCCCCCTCGGCCGTCCCGGGTGACGCGTCGGCGCCTCAGTCGGCGTCCATCGGCCCCTTTCCGACGAGCACGCCGTTGACGTCAATGTTGTCCAGGACGGCTATACCGAAGTTATCGGGGCCCGCGTCCTGCCCCTCGTCGAACTGGCCTTTTCGTGCCCCGCGGGCACGCGCGGGCGGAAGCTACCGCAAAGCGTGATCGACGAGCGCAGTCCTCAGCCGACCGAGGTCGAGCGGCTTGCGCAGGAGCGTGAAGCCGAGCCGCTGCGCCGCGGGATCGAGGTCGGCGGAGGACGCCGTCAGCATGATGACGCGCAGCGCGGCGTCGCGCGCGCGTGCGCGCTCCACCAGCTCGACCCCGTTCATGCCCGGCATGCCGAAGTCGGTCAGCAGCACGTCGTAGACGCCCGGCTCCAGGCGCTCCAGTCCTTCGGCCGCGCTCGTCACGGCGTCGGCCTGGCAGCCCCAGTGAGCGAGCAGGTCGCAGAGCATGAAGCGAACGTGACGTTCGTCGTCGACTACGAGCACGCGGCGCGGGCGTCCTTCGACGATGGGGTCGGACACGACCCCGCGAGACTAGCGGCTGACTCTCCCGGGTTCAATCGCGGAGTTCTCCGCTCCAGATGCGGCGATCCGCGCGCGGGAGCGCGCGGCGCCGCGCCCCGCGCGGCGGATGCGGGCGTGGCGCGCTCGGAGCCGCATCCTGAGCGGTCGTCGTGCCGGGAGCGTTCGCGAGGCCGCATCCCTCCGGTCTAATTTCGAATTGTGGACGGCGGTGGATACGTGGATGGCGCACCAGCGCTCGAACGCGACGGCGAACATCCGGCGAGCCACCGCTGGGTCCTCGCGAGAAAGCTAACTCCGCTCTATCGCAGGAGAAGATTCATCTTGTTGGCCACAGCAGTTGCAGCGGGCCATTCACGGTTCACTCGGCAGCGGTCGGTTTCACGTGTCCCCTAGAAAGTCGATTTTTGTGGTTGATTGCCGTTGTGGAATCGACTAGCCTTTCGCGCCGAGACGCAGGAGACCCACCACCACTTCAATGTGACGGGGGCCCATCGTGGGGATCGCTCTCGTCCTTTCCATCCTCTCGTCGTTAGCGCTCTGCCTTGTTTCGACCGCGGCCGCGGATGATGCCGCGGTGTTGCCGAAGGGACGGTTCAGCTTCGGCGTCGAGAACCGCTTCTTCTTTCCGGCGGATGAGCGCTATAGTCCGAAGGGCAAGGCCGAAGATCTCGCTGGAGCCTTCAACCGGACTCTCGACGCTTCTGTTTTCCCCAGTCTCTCGGCGCTGAATCCCTTCGTGGCGGGCGGCCGAGCCAGCATCGGCGACAGCTCCGTCCACTTCGAGTACCACTACAACATCCTGGCATTCGCCCCCGCATACGGTGTGACCGACCGTCTCACGCTCGGTGCCGAAATTCCCTACTACTGGGTCCACAACAAGGTCGACGCATCGGTGAACTCAGCACCCGGCTCCAGCGCCAACGTGGGGCTCCGCACGGGGCCCGGCGTTGGGGCGCCGTGCGGACTCCCTGTCGCCGTGCTACCGCTGACGTGCCCGAACACGCGGCGATTCACGACGGAGGATGTGCAGCAGGTCCTCGGGCCGGGGCTTCCCGGGATCCAGGGCTTCGGGTTCAAGAGGATCGAAAATTTCTCCGCCGATGGCTTCGGCGATATCACGCTGGCCGCGAAGTACCAGTTTCTGCGAACAGACGACTGGCGGTTGGCGGCGACGGCGGGAGTGCGTCTTCCCACAGGACTGCAACACGATCCCGACAATCTTGCCGATATCTTCTGGAGCGCAGGCGCGTATACACTCCTCGCCCGTCTCCACCATGACTACGTCTTGAGCAATCTGTGGCAACGTCGGGCTCAAGGTGCTCCCGAAGCCAACCTCCTACAGACGGGAAATGTCGTTCTGAATTTCACGTTCCGGTACGACTGGATCCTCCGGGACAAGGTCACGATCCGAGCCGGAGATGAAAACGCGCTTCCAACGTACCGGGCGCGCGTGCACCGCGATATCGGCGACCGCTTCGAATTCGAGTTCGGTGGCCGATACGTCGTGTGGTCGCCTTTCTCGGTGTCGGGACTCTACAGATATGCGTTCAAGCTCGAAGACCGTATCGCGGCACCCAAGACGTTTCCGCACAACTTCGCGGAAGAAGATACGGACGCGACCGAACACCTCTATATCGCCCAGCTGAACTTTTCGACGATCCCGCTGTATCTGCAGCACCGCTTCCCGATCCCGCTCAACCTCTTCCTCGCCTACCGCGACCGGTTCGCAGGGTCGGGAGCCAGAGCGTCAGGGTCGCCCAGCCAGGTATTGAAGACGCGCTACATCAGCGTCGGGCTCCAGTTCATCTTCTGAGTCGGCGAGGCGGGGGCCGCCACACTTCAGGCGTTCTCCTGCGTGGTTCGTCCTTTCTATACAGGTGCCTGACGGCCGGGATTGCCTGACGGCCGGGATTTGACGCTCAGACCGGGGCGGAGTAGTTTGTCAGATTTCCCTTGACATGCGGCGATGAAGAAGCGATAGTCCGCGCCTATCGATGGTCTGACCGCCATCGACATCGCTGGCCGACATCGGCGCGCCACGAGGTCTGGCCCTGGGATTTTGCCGGCTGTTGTAAAGGGGGGCCGCGGGTTGCCGGCAGGGCGCGAGGGTGAAAGAACGGCTGCCGGCGCGCACCCGCCTCAGCACTGAGGGGGGAGCATTGCTGGACTTTGTTCGACCGCGGTGCCCGTCAAGCGTCGGTCAGCGGCGCAGCACGCCTGCGGCGAATCCCTCACCGACGACTTCAGCGACGGCCCGTCGTTCCTCGCGCAACTCGAAGATTCTAGTCCGTCCTACGACCGGGAGCCCGTGGAGACCGCCGAAAAACCAGGGCATCGAACTCCCGGTCCTCGGCTGGCACGAAGTACCCGACGACGATTCCCATCGCTCCTCCACTCAAGCCATGGCCCATCGGGCTGTCGTACGTCGCGGTCACTTTGACCACGTCACCGCGGCTCAGCCGGTAGCCACCATTTGTCGTGAACGAAACGGTAGGCACCGAGAGCATCTGGCCATCGGAGTCGAGCTTGGGCGTGAGTGTTGCGATCGCTTCACTGCGAGTGATGTTTTCGAGCAGCAACCGCCGACCGTAGTCGTGCAGATGACCTCCAACGCCAAGCAGTGTGCCTGTGTAAGGCATCACGAATTCGCCGGTCTTTACGCTCCGCCCCGGCTGCAGATCATAGTCAGTCGGCCCGCAGCCGGTAGCGGCAAACCATGCCGGGTAGTAGTTTCTCAGCGGGCCGTCCGCGACGAGCCGGTATTCGACACGGACCTCGGCATACACGCTGGGAAACCGCGTGGCAGTAGGGTTATGGAACATCGTCCTGACGACGATACGGTCGCCCCGCCTCACCCGGTATCCGAGGCCGGGAAGGGACGGCCATTCCTGCATTTCGCTGCCCGCCGCGAAGATGTACTCCTCGTACCGCGGGCACAGAAAATTGAGCCGCGCCGTGTTGAAGAAATCGATGTGGTGGAGCAGCCGATGCGGCAGTCGCGCACCCAACTCGTCGACGAGGCGCGGACGGTACGCGACGATCCACCCGTCGAACGGGATGGTCAGGAGTGAAATTGGCGGCACCAGATGATGAGCGTGCGGTGGTAGGTCGACTGGGCCGTGCCGTACCGTCAGCACTCGCTCTGCGCGATCATCGTCGACTTGGAGGCGTGTTTCTGCACTGTGATGGTGCTCGTGAGGATTTTGCTGAGCCGGGACAATGGCTGCCGGGTGACAGCACATCAGTACGAACACAAGAAAGCACGCAGACTTTTTCATGACTCGTCTTGTCAGGGGCACGCCGTCATCGAGCCGAATTCGACCACCGCTCGTGCGGAGCAGCCGTCGCATTCGACCCCCCGGGGCGTGCTCGAGGTGGTCTACGACGGTACGACGGACTCGGTCTCCCTTCACGCGCGAGGTACAACGCTCCAAGCCGTTCTCACAGAACTCGGCAGAAAGGCGAATGTGAGCATCGACTTCGCCAAAGAAGCAGATCTGGAAGCTGATGTTTCGGCCACGATTACGAAGGCTCCGCTCGAGCAGGCGTTGCGAACATTGCTTCAGGAGCACAACGCTATCTTTGTCTACTCGAACACCTCCGAGGTGAAGGACCGCCCCGCACCTCGACTCGTTGGACTGACGCTCGTGTCGAGAAAACGAATCGACCGGGACGAAACACGGGGGACACGATACGAGCGTTCGGACACGAGACAGCCGGCGCTCTCCGGAGACAATCATCGCGTCGACAGCACTCGGCTGCTTCAGCGCATCGTGCAAGGCCGACGCGCGGACGTCGAGGCCATCGTCAACGCGCTCCGAGGCGTCGCCTGGGATGAGGAGAGAACAAAGATCGTCGACGCTCTCATCCAGCGACTCGCGGGACCGTTGCCAGTTCCGGAAGGCATCATCTCCGCCTTGAGGCTTCTGGATCCCGATCGGGCGCTCGATACGCTGGCATCACTGCTCGAGCACAGCGACCGACGCGTACGGGCGAACGCGGCCGTGTCGCTCGGACAACTGCGCGACGAACGTGCTGTCGAAGCGCTAACCCGTGCATTGGACGCGACCGACGCAGGGATACGAAGAGCTGCCGCCACGAGCCTTGCGCTCATTGGCGGGCCAGAGGCTACGACCGCGTTGGTCGACGCGTATCTAGCCGCGGATCGCGTCCGAAAACATGCGATATGGCTAGCGATAACGTCGCATGGCGACGCACGTTCGCAACTTATTTTGACGCGCCTGATCCAAGCTGGGCACGAACCATCGCAGCCAGCCGGCGACAAAGCCGGGTCCGGTAGTCAAGGATCCGGCGGTCAGTGACAGGTGGAGGGCCGAAATGACCCCAACGCACTTCGGCGGTGAAATAGGGTATGTGGCTCCCGGCTTCGTGCGCCTCTATCAGACGAGCACGTTGAGTCCGGGCGTGCGTCGTCTGTCGTCGGCACTGAAACGCGTCGTACAGACGGTCGGCGTATCGCTCTTTCTGATCGCCGCCGCAAGCACCCACGCGTTTGCTGGCGCAACTGTAAGTAACGGAACAGTCCAGTTAGGAATCAATGATGCCGGCCATTTGATTCTTGAGACGGCGTCCGTGGGCCTGCGGTATATCCCGACGAATGGTGACGTGTTGTTCCACGGCTGTCTTTGCGAGGGCTGGGGAATCGCGGGCGAGGTCGGCACGACGACGTTCGCGGGCAATGCGCAGTTGGAACAATACGGCGCGACGCCTGTTGGCACCCCCGGCTTGCTGGTTCAGGACGGAACCGGCCCCGTATCTCCTAACGGTTTCATCTCCATTGTAACGACGTCGGGTGGCCCACTCGAGATCACGCACGAGTTCGGGCCCTCTGCCTCGCCGAATCTCTACAAAATCCTCGTGACCATTCGCAACGTCAGCAGCGGCGAGGCGGCATAACCCGCCTACCAATAATGAAGTCTATCCGCCAACCACGCTTTTCAATACCTCCGACGATTACTTTGGCGGTCCGAGCGATCAAGGAGCGCTCTTCGATTTCAACTTCGGCTCCCTTGCGGCCGGCGAGTGGACGAGCTTCACGATGTTCTATGGCGCCGCGGCCAACCGCTCGGAAGCCCTCGCCGCGATCCGTGCCGTCGGTGGGGAGGTGTATTCGCTCGGGATCCCGAAGGCCGTTGACGGAACAAAGGGTGTGAACGGCCCGCACGCGTTCATCTTCGCTGCCTTGGGTGTAGGTGGGACTGCCCTTCAAGACCGCGCGCCTGTGGCAACGGCGGACACGATCGCAACTCCGGTTGCGTTCAACGGCTCGCTTACATTCGGTGCGAATACGCTGACAACGAATGATACCGACCCAGACAGCGACAGTGTCACGGTGACGGCCGTTGCGCAGATTGCAGGACTCACGCACGGTACGGTAGTCCTGGCCGACGGCTCCATCACATACACCCCGGATGCGAACTACGGTGGGCCGGCGAGCTTCCAGTACACGATCAGCGACGGCAACGGAAAGACTGCGACCGGGACCGTCAATCTGAGCGTTACCCTGAACCAGCCACCGTTCTTTGACGTAATTCCGAACCAGACCAGTGTTGTCGAGCCCATCCCCATCCAAATTACGGGAGTCAGAAGTGGGCCGGAGGGCGAGGCCCCGCAGAAGGTCACGTTAGCGGCGTTCAGCGAGTCTTCGCTCGTGACGAACATCAAAGTCACCGGGCAGACGCTAACGTACGAGCGGCCGCTGGCGACGCAGGGGGCTAGCGGCACCGCGTCCATCACGGTGGCGGCCCAGGATGATGGCGGAACCATCAATGGCGGCCAGGACACCTTTTCGCGAGATTTCCAGATCAGCTTCCTACGCGACAACTGCCCCGGAGTACCGAATCCGGACCAGTTAGATACAGACGGCGACCTCATCGGAGACGCGTGTGACCCGACGCCGTCGGGCAATAACGCACCGCCTCTCGTACGCGCGGACTTGGCGGGGGCGACGGCGGGATCACCAACCCCGAGCAACTGGGTGCTCCAGCTCGCCCTCACCTTCCATCCCGGGGACGTGACGGGGAATGGTGTTTCGGAGTGCTATTTCCCCGTCGTCGGGCTAGGGAACACGGTTCCTCGCCTGAACGGCAGCCTTCCGGATTCTATCCTCGAGGACGCCGGGCTATCGGTCGATCTGAGCAGCGCAACGCCTGTGATCAACGGCCAGACGCAAATCTGCCCCGGTGATCCGGCCCGAGTCATCACGGTGCCGATTCCGATACATCTCTTCTTCCGGCGGACACTCCAGACGGGGACGCCGACGAGCCCCATCGCCGTGGAGATCAAGTACGCAAATCTTCTCAGCCAGCTCGGCGAAGATGCGGTGACGACGTGGAAGGGAACAAAGGTCGTTACTGACACGTTTGCTCTGGCCGGCCAGGATCAGTGCCCCAGCGTCGGCGGCGGCTTCGCCGGCTGCCCCTTCGCGATCCAGAGCAACATCCGCCTGAACATGATCGATCTCGCGTTGAACACGAGTGACAACCAGCCAAATCCTGGTAGAGGCGTGCACGTTTACGACACCGACGATCCCGCGTTCCGTGCCGCGTACGGTGCAACCCCAGATACGTCGCTGTACGACGACATATGGGAAGGGACAACGGGTCGGGTGGGGACGACGTGCGTCTCGGACCAGAACGGTGATTGCCTCACCGGTCTGACGCGCGCGGGAAATTACCTGGCGATAGCGAAGCACTTTGACGCCGAGAACAAGCGCATCGTCTATCTCGGTCGACCGGTCACCATCAAAGACTTCGGCAAGACGGGACTGGCAACGAAAGGCTTTCAGATCCTTAAGGTGCTCAGGAACGGCGTGTTCGTGGAGTATCGGGCTGCTAAGGACGTCATCGTCATTGTGCCCTGACTGGAAACATGTCGAACAAAGCATCCTGCGAGCCGGGGAAACGAACGAAGCGAGGAAGATGATATGCGAAAGCACTGGCTGACAGGGACCGTCCTTGGCCTCGTCGTCTGGGGAGCCCTTGGGTTAGGTGACGCCCACGCGCAAGTGTACCCCGTCACTCTCAATGTGAGCGGGGGGGTCGCAACCCTTACGACCGATCTTGCGTCTCGGGTTACCCTCACGCTTTCGCCGGCCGACTGGTTACCGAGTCCGACGAATAGCGTCACCATCACCGTGAACGGCGCGGGGCCAGGCACATTGATGGAGCTCGTCTGCCCGCAGGACAACACGTTCACGACGTCGGCGTGCCCGGCGAGAACTGCAACCGACGGAGCATACAACCCGATTTCAGCCAAGCAGCTGCGAACCTCAGCGTATCCGGGCGTCTGCACGAACTACGACGGCGATCCTACTAAGTTCTTCGACACCGACTTCACCCTTACCGGCGCGGTTCTTAACTCCAGGGACTGCGGCGGCATGGCAGCGATCCGTGTCAGGAACACCGGCGTCGTCGGCGAACCAGCCCTGGGTTTCTTTTTCATAGTTCCCAAAGACAGCGACTTCGACGGAATGCCGGATTCGTGGGAGGCCCTTTACTGCTCCACCGGCAACACCTGTCTGGACCCGGCCGAAGATTCAGATAGCGGGCCAGGCCCTCTGGCTGGAGATGGCATCGCTGCCTTTGATGAATACCGGGGATTCAAGGTCTCCGGACAGTACATCCGTACGAACCCGCGGCAGAAAATCAACACCACGGAGAAGCAGAAGGACCTCTTCATCAGTCTGGTGAATCCGGCAGAGCTCGGTGCGACGAGTCTACTCACGACGTTGCCGACGACGCTCCCGCCACTCGCTTCCAGCGATCCCGCGGATCTGTTTCTCAACGTCAAGGGCTTGGTCTCGAACAGCCAGGTCCATGTGCTTTGCTTCACCCCAGGCAGCACGAATACGCCAGGCGCGACGAACAGGACGCCGTGCGACGAATGGGTAGACCGCTTCTCGTATCTGACGATCATTCCGCCGCCTGCGAGTGCCCCCGCAGGAACGGCCGGGATACCGCACTTCACGTATAAAGCGGCCGACGGGAGCACGACCAATATAGCGCCGCCGGATGATCGACAGATCACCAAGAACGCTCTCTATCGTGTGCCAGCCGTTCCAAATCCAAAGGGAGTACGGATCTCGGAGTCCCTCGATGCTCCTGCGGCCGTCACGCTGCCACTGGGTGAGTGCGCGACCGGCCCGGCAACCGGAGCCGACGAGTGCATCATCTATACCCAGCGCATAGTCAACGACACGAACACAAAGATCGCTGGCGGCGGCACGAATCCGATCGTGTACTTCAGCTACGAAGGTGGTAGGTGGACGGAGAAGTATCGCGGGACGGGCGCGCCCACCGACCCCGAAAAACAGTTTTTACGCTCGCGGCACATTGAATTCATTCTTGGCCACGAAGCGGCCCACGCGCACCAGCTCACCCCGTTCTATGACTTGACGTACGGCTATCACAATCCCGAGGACGCAGGCGACAACGTCGACGTTCGTATCATGCGAGTGGTCAAGGGCGGCCTCAATAAGTTCTACATCCCAAGGTCGTACAACACGACGAACCAGTCGTGCTTCAGACTATTTCCACTGCTTGATTTGACGGGAACATGTCCGAACCCATAGGGCTGACGAGCGACATGGAGGACGGGACCATGAATCGATACAGCACGATGATAGCTGTCGCCGTAGTTGCTGTACTGCTTTTGGCGCTCGCCGTGGATGCACGAGCCGGAGGAGCCGGAGACCCGATGGCAACGTGCGTCGTCCAGAGCCCGCAGGGCCAATCGCTCACGGGAAAGGTCGAACTGACGATTTATTTCACCTCGGGCACGCTATCCGAGCACGTCGAGGTCACGCTGGCTCTGCAACGCGAGAAGTCCGGAGTACCTCTGTTCTTTCGTCGCATACTCACCAGGCCCGTCCAAGTGCTGTCGCCGCAGGGTATGGCGTGCTACGTGATATCTGAGTTTCGGACCGAAATCCTCACGCGCTTTTACGGGGCCGACAGCGGCCAGATCATATCGATCGGGGACGACTCGATTACCGAAACGGACGGAGTGGGTCAGCTCGACCCCAGCAACGCTAACC
>QHUZ01000016.1 GCA_003223395.1 Gemmatimonadota bacterium
TCCCAACCGCTAAAGGCGGGTTCACCGGGCGCCGCGGGTTCGGGACTTTGGCCGCGGCTGCGGTCTTCACTGGTGGCGTTAGAAGTTGCGCTGGCGCTGGTGCTGCTGATCGGGACGGGTCTCCTGGTGCGCAGCCTTTGGACACTGAGCCATGTCAATCCTGGATTCGACCCGCAGGGCGTCGTCACATTCGCAGTTTTTCCGCCGCCGCAGTATGACGCTCCTGAGCGTGCGGTCGCCCTGTATCAACGTGTAGCCGGCGCGATCGCGGCGCTTCCGGGCGTCAAAGAAGTCGCGCTGTCGAACCATTTGCCGCTCAGCGGCGCATACCTCCCCCGGCCCATCGAGATTCCGGGGCGCCAACCCGACGCGCAGAACGATCAGCCCGTGTTGTTCCGAACGATCTCAGCCGAGTATTTCGAAACGCTGCGCATTCCCATGCGCAGCGGCAGAGTCTTTACGGCGACTGACGTCGCATTGGCCTCGCATGTGGCCATCATCAATGATGCGCTCGCCCGTCGCTATTGGCCGAAGCAGAATCCCGTCGGCACGTACATCACGCTGTTCAAATCAGCGCAGGCTCGAGCGGATTTCGGACAGCGCTTTTCGGTCGAGATCATCGGCGTGGTGAGCGACGTCCGGCACACTGGCTTGCAGAACGAGCCCTCCCCCGAGGTCTACATCCCGTACACGCTGAATCCTTGGGGATACATGAACGTCGTGGTCCGCACGGCGGGCGATCCGAACGCTCTGCTGACTGTCCTTCCACGCGTGATCAGCGCCATCGACCCGGATATTCCGGTCACAGGTGCTCAACGGCCTGGCGCTCTCACTGACGTCGTGTCCGGACAGCTCGCGCGCCAGCGCCTAACCGTCACCGTGCTCTCGGGATTTGCCAGCGGGGCGTTGCTGCTGGCGGCGCTTGGCATCTTCGGCGTGATCGCGTACGTCGTGACACTGCGGACACGCGAGTTCGGAGTGCGTGCGGCTTTGGGTGCTACGCCACGCCAGATCGTGCGGCTCGTGATGCGTCAGACAGTGTGGATTGTGACTGCGGGGCTCGTGCTCGGCCTCGCGGCCGCGCTCGCGTTGACTCGTCTCATGGCGGGACTCTTGTACAACGTTCCCCCGACGGACGCAGCGACCTTCGCCAGCCTCACGGTGTTCGTCGGAATTGTCGCGCTATTGGCGTGTTACTTCCCGGCGCGCCGCGCCACACGCATCGATCCGATGATCGCGCTGAGGAACGAATGATGGATGCGCTGCTGCAGGATCTCCGAGTGGCGCTGCGTCGCATGCGGCGAGCTCCGGTTCTCGCGACGGCCATCGTTTTGACGATCGGCCTCGGGTTGGGCGCGGCCGCTGCGATCTTCGCGACTTCCAAGGCTGCTCTGGTTGAACCGCTGCCGTACGCGGAGCCGCAACGCCTGGCACATCTCTGGGAGCTACGCGTGGGCACCGATGAGCGAAGCCCGACGTCGTATCCCACGCTTCGCGATTGGCGATCACGCGCCAACAGTTTCAGTGGTCTCGAAGGCTACGACCCCATCAATGTCACCGTTGGACTGAGCGATGAGGCGCGAATGCTGCGTGGCGCTCAAGTGACTGCGGGCTTCTTCCGGCTCCTTGGCGTCCGGATCCCGGTCGGGCGCGACTTCCTTCCAGGCGAGGATGAGTCCGGAGCTGGAGTGGCAATTGTGAGTGACCGCTTTGCCCGCTCCGTTCCCGGTAGGAGCGCGGTTGACCAAACCCTCACGATCAACGGCACGCCGTACGTCATCGTGGGAGTTCTACCGGCGGAGTTTCACTTCTCGCTGCTTCAGAATGCCGACATTTTTGTGCCTCTCGTCGTTGATCAGCAACGGCTCACAAACCGGCTGCTGCGCTCGATCAACGTGATCGGGCGGCTTCGGGACCAGGTGCCACCGGCAGGGGCGCAAGCTCAGCTCTCAGCCGTGATGTCGGGGCTGGCGAGCGAACATCCCAATGAGTTAGCCGGCCGTACTATCGTCGCGGTCCCGCTCCGCGACGCACTCCTCGGCAACATGAAGCCGATCCTGACCGGCCTGCTCATCGCGATGTCCCTCCTTCTAGTGACCATGGGTGCGAACCTGGCTCTCCTCATGCTGACTCGATACGTCGAGCGCATGCCGGAGCTGACGGTCCGCTCCGCGCTTGGCGCCACGCGCGCGCGCGTTGTGCGCCAACTGCTCGTGGAAAGCCTCGTGCCCAGTCTCCTCGGCGCCGCCCTTGCCACTGCCATCGGCCAGATGACCACCAGCGCTGTGATCGCGGCGATTCCTGAAGGCGTCAGGATCGGCATGCCGTACCTGGCGAACACCAGACTCGATGCAGGTGTGATCGCGGTGATTGGAAGCGTGGCGACCATACTGGCGATCGGGTTCGGGCTCGGCCCCGCTGCACTCATCACGCACGGCTGGAAACGTGGAGGCGATGCTCGGACGACACTCGCGCGCTCCGATCGACGCCTCCGCCGCGGACTCGTCGTCACACAACTGGCCTTCACGGTCGTGCTTCTCATCTCATCGGGCCTGCTCGTCGCGAGCTTCAGCAACCTGGTGCACCGCGACGTGGGATTCAGGGATCCTGAGGGGCTGGTGACAGCCCGCGTCCCACTGTCTGGGCCCCGCTACCAGACGCCAGTCGCGCAGCAGCAGTTCTACGAGGCATTGCTGGGTCGGATCGTGGCGCTGCCGGTCGTCCGTGGCGCCGCGCTTATCAATGAGGTACCGGGCGGAGGCGGCGGGATCACGACGGTCGATCCCGTCGACCGTCCGCGCCCACCGTCCATGCAGCCCCGGAGTCTACTGCGGATCGTCGGCGGCGAGTACTTCGCGACGATGGGAATTCCCGTCGTCTCGGGACGCGCATTCCAGCCGCGCGACAGGGCCGATGGGCTTCCTGTCGCCGTCGTCAGCTTGAGCTTCGCGAAGTTGCTCGAGACGGACCACGCAGTCGGCCAGAGACTGCGGCTGGCCGCAACCGGCGGAACTGTCTGGGAAGTAGTCGGCGTCGTCGGTGACGTCCAGGTCGCCGCGCTCGATACGGATTCACCGCCGGTTATCTACTTGACACATCTCCAGACGGCCGAGAACCGCATGAATCCGGTCCTCCGCACGGAGAGTGGGGTTGCGTCGGTCGCGAACGAGCTCCGCGCGATTGTGAGGACCTTGGACGCCGGCGTGCCGGTGTACTCGGTCACGACACTCCATCAACAGCTGGGCGAGTCGAACGCGGTGTTCAGTCGCCGCTTCCCGATGATTCTGCTCGGCGTGTTTGCTGCCGCGGCGTTGGCGCTCACGCTCGTGGCGCTCTACGCGATCTGCATGCACGACGTCCTCACGCGACGTCGCGAATTTGGGATTCGGCTTGCGGTGGGAGGATCCCCGGGCTCGATCAGGCGATTGATACTCAATGATTCCATGCTGCTGGGCGCGGTCGGGATCGCTATCGGAGGGATCGTCGCGATTCTCGTCTCACGCTCGCTGAACGCGATCCTGTTCGGCATCACCGCGACCGACTGGCGTGTGTTCGGTGGCGTAGCGGCGGGCGTTCTTGGGTTCGCGTTTCTTGCGACTTTGGGCCCGGCGCTACGCGCTGGATCGGTGGACCCGAGCATTGCAATGAGGGCCGAGTAATGAACACCCTGCTCCAGGATCTCCGCTACGCCGCGCGCCAGCTGGTCCGGAACCGCGGCTTCACGATCGTCGCCGTCCTCACACTCACCCTCGGCATCGCCGCCAACACCGCCATTTTCAGCGTGATTCGCGGTGTCCTGCTGCGGCCGCTGCCGTTCCCCGAGCCCGAGCAACTGATGCTCGCGGTGGGCGTTATCGGCGACCGACGCGCCGGCGTGACAGCGCCGGATTTCATCGACTGGCGCGCGGGGAGCCGCACACTCGACCTCGCGGCGCTGGCGACTTACAACGCCAATCTCACGGGGATAGACGAGCCCGAGCGGGTGACCGCGGCGCGCGTCACGGCCAATTACTTCACCGTCCTGGGCGTGCGGCCGTTGCTGGGGCGCGTGTTTACGCCCGACGAGGAGCCCGAGGGCGCCCCACACGTCGTCGTGCTCACGGAAGGGTTTTGGCGCAACAGGTTGGGTGCCGATTCATCCGCGTTGGGCCGCATGCTTACGCTCGACGACATACCCTACACGATCGTCGCGGTGATGGGTGCCAGCGCTGAAGCCCTGCAGAACGGTGAGAACCTATGGGTGCCGCTGGCGCTGCGGCGCAACGAGATCGCTGCCACCGGCGCGCGCTTTCTCGACGTTGTCGCCCGGCTGCATCCGGGCGTGAAGCGCGAGCGGGCGTCCGACGAGCTTCAGGCGATCGCGGCACATCTCAAAGACGTCCGGCCATGGTCGAACAAGGACGTCAACGCCCAGCTCGTCCCAATATCGGAGGTGGTGGTGGGCGACAGCCGCCGCCCGCTGCTGCTGCTATTTGGCGCGGTCGGCCTGGTGCTGCTCATCGCCTGCGCCAACGTGGCGAATCTGTTGCTGGTGCGTGCGACCGCTCGTGGCCGCGAAAGCGCGATTCGCACCGCGCTGGGCGCCGGACCTTCTCGCCTCATCCGGCAGCTCCTCACCGAGAGTGTGGTGCTCGCTCTGCTCGGTGCCGCAGGCGGCTTGGTACTCGCTGCGTGGGGCACGGGTCTGCTG
>QHUZ01000017.1 GCA_003223395.1 Gemmatimonadota bacterium
ACACGCGCGCCGAGCGCCGCATTTCCGATTTCGCCTTCTCCGGCGCGGACGTGCGGAATCTTTTGCCGATCGTGGATTCGATGCGCGTCGTGAAGGATGCGGATGAAATCGCGCGCCTGCGCCGTGCCGTGAACATCAGCGTCGCCGGCCACATTGCCGCGATGCGCACGGCCCGCCCCGGCATGTACGAGTACGAGCTCGAGGCCGCGCTGGAGGACGGCTTCCGGCGCAACGGCGCCGATCGGTTGGGCTATCCGTCCATCGTGGGCAGCGGTCCCAACTCCACGACGCTGCATTACGACGTCAATCGCCGGCGTACCGAAAACGGCGACCTCGTCGTGATCGATGCGGCTGCCGAGTGGGGCCAGTACACCGCCGACGTCACGCGCACTTTCCCCGTGAACGGGAAGTTCACCCCGCGCCAGAAGGCGATTTACGATCTCGTGCTCGGCGCACAGCAGGCGGCGTTCGATGCGATTCGTCCTGGCATCACGATTCGTGAGCTCGACGGCATCGCGCGCGCCTACATGCGCGCGCATTCCGGCACGCTGTGCGGCGAGCGCACCTGTGACGATCGGGAGTTCTTCAATCACGGACTGGGGCACCCGATCGGCATGGACGTCCACGATGTCGGGTTCACTCGGCCGCTCGAGCCAGGCATGGTGATCACGCTCGAGCCGGGGATTTATCTCCAATCGGAAAAGCTCGGCGTGCGGATCGAGGACGACGTGCTCGTGACCGCGCAGGGCGCGGAATGGCTGTCGGATGGCGCACCGCGCACGACCGACGCGATCGAGCGCGTGATGCGCGGCGGCGGGCGCTAGTCCCTACTTTTCGTCTTTTTCGTTCTTGATGTCGTCGTAGAGCGCGGCCGCGTCCTGCTTGTACTGCCCGTCCATCACGTCGACCTCGGGCAACGTCACGATCGCCTGGCATTGCTCCCGCGCTTTCGAGTACTGCCCGAGATCGGTGTAGACCTCGGCCAATTCGAGCCGGTGATAGATGTGATTGGGCGCGATGGCGACGGCCCGCGCGAGATGCCGGACCGCGTCGTCCCAGTTCGCCTTGTCCATGAACCCGCCGCCGAACAGGGCTTTGGCGAAGAACCGCTGGAACCCGGACAGCCGCTTCACTTCGGCGTGCCAGGCGCCGAGGACATGGTGCGCCAGGTCGTAATTGGAATCGATCTGCACGGCGCGCGTCGCCTCGTCGAAAATTATCTTGGCGTAGCGGACGCGTTCCTTGCTGCCTTTGGTGCGCGACAGCCGGCCCAACACCATCGCCAGCGCGTAATGCCCGTCGGGGCGCGTGGAATCGGCGCGGATCGCGCGCTCGGCATACGTTCGACCCACGGAATACAGGCTGTCCCGGCGGTGCTTGAGGGAATCGGCATTGCCCTGTATTTGTTTGGCGATGTCGGCGATCGCCCGCGCCGCCTTCCAGTTCGCCTCATAGGACAGCGAATCGAGGGCCAAAGCCGCCTGGTAGTGCTTGAGCTGCACGTCCGGATGCCTCAGGCCGGCGCTGTCGCCTTCCGTGATATGCTGGGCTACTGTTTGAGCGGCGAGATTCGTCGCGATGAGCGAAGCCAGCAGGCAGAGTGAAAGGCGCATGAGACAATGATCGTGGTGCCCCTGATCGAGCGCAAGCGCGACGGCGGAGTCCTGAGTCCGGAAGAATGGTCGGCGCTCGTCGCGGAGTATACCGCCGGCCGCATTCCCGATTATCAGATCGCCGCGCTGTTGATGGCCGTGTTCATGCGCGGGCTCGAGCGCCAGGAGCTCGCCGCACTCACCGACGCGATGCTGGCCTCGGGCGATCGCCTGTCGTTCGACGGCTTCAAGCTACCGCGCATCGACAAGCACTCGACGGGCGGTGTCGGCGACAAGGTCTCGCTCGTGCTCGGTCCCCTCGTGGCGGCGTGCGGCATCGCAGTGCCGATGATGTCGGGGCGCGGGCTGGGGCACACCGGCGGCACGCTCGACAAACTCGAAGCGATTCCCGGATTCCGGACCAACCTGTCGCTCGCCGAGGCCAAGGCGCAGGTGCAGAAGCTGGGCTGCGCGCTGATCGGCCAGACCGCCGAGATCGCGCCCGCCGATCGCAAACTGTACGCGCTGCGCGATGTCACCGGCACCGTCGAGTCCATTCCGCTCATTGCGGCGAGCATCATGTCCAAGAAGCTGGCTGAGGGGCTGAACGGGCTGGTGCTCGATGTGAAGAACGGCAGCGGCGCATTCCTGCCGGAGGTGGCGCGCGGGCTCGAGCTGGCAAAAACGATGATCGCGCTCGGGGAAGATCGCGGCTGCCCCACGGTCGCGCTCATCACCGCGATGGACCGGCCGCTGGGCCGTGCGTGCGGCAACGTGCTCGAGACCGAAGAGGCGATCCTCGCGCTGCGCGGGGAAGGGCCCGCCGATCTGCTCGAAGTCACGTACGCCCTCGGGGTCGAGATGTTGATTCAGGGCGGGATCGAGAAGAACACGAAGAAAGCCCGCAAGAAGCTCGAAACGGCGATCGACTCAGGTCTGGCGGCCGAGAAGTTCGAGCAGATCATCGAGGCGCAGGGAGGAAATCCCAAAACCGTCGAGGACCCGTCCGTCTTGCCGCAGGCGCAGGCGGTGGAGGTTTACGCTGCGCCGCGCACCGGCGTGGTGCAGCGCGTCGAGCCCCGCACGATCGGCCGGGCCATCATCGCGCTCGGCGGTGGCCGCCGCACGGTCGAGGACATCATCGACCCCACGGTGGGGTTTGTGATCACGGTGAAGCCGGGAGACAAGGTGTTGGAAGGTGAACCGATCGCTTCGGTCTTCGCCAAAGACGCCGATGGCATTCGGACGGGCTTTGATGCCCTCGGTCAGGCCATCGTCGTTGGTGACAAGCTGGCGCAGAAGCCGCTACGGCTCGTCTCTCACCGCGTCACCCGCGCGGGCGTGGAGGAGCTGGCGTAAGGCCGATCAGACGTCGAGGTTCCTGACGAACTTCGCGTTCTCTTCGATGAATTTGCGCCGCGGCTCGACCTCGTCGCCCATCAGCGTCTCGAACAGCTGTGACGCCTCGAGCGCATCCTCCATCGTCACCTTGAGCAGCGTGCGCTTCGTGGGATCCATCGTCGTATCGCGCAGCTGGTCCGGGTTCATCTCGCCCAGGCCCTTGTACCGGCTCACGCTGATCGCGGCTTTGCTCTCGGTGCCGTTGGTGAGGCGCTTCACGTAGGTATCGCGCTCCTTCTCGTCGTAGGCATAAAACTCCTCCTTGCCCTTGGACACGCGATACAGCGGCGGCTGCGCGATGTAGATGTACCCGACGTCGATCAGCTGCTTCATCTCCTTATAGAAGAAGGTGAGCAGCAGCGTGCGGATATGCGCGCCGTCCACGTCGGCGTCGGTCATGATGATGATCTTGTGGTAGCGCGCTTCGTCCACCTTGAAGTCTTCGCCCACGCCCGTGCCGATCGCCGTGATCATCGTGCGGATTTCTTCGTTGGACAGAATCTTGTCGATGCGCGCCTTCTGCACGTTCAGGATCTTGCCGCGCAGCGGCAGGATCGCCTGGTAGCTCCGGTCCCGGCCCATTTTCGCCGAGCCGCCTGCCGAGTCGCCCTCGACGAGGTAGATCTCGCACAGCTTGGGATCGGTGAGCGAGCAGTCGGCGAGCTTGCCGGGCAGGAGACCGGCATCGAGCCCGCTCTTCTTGCGCACCAGCTCGCGCGCCTTGCGGGCCGCCTCGCGGGCCCGTGCCGCGCTCACCGCCTTCGCGATAATCGAGCGGGCGACGCTGGGATTCTTGTCGAAAAACGCGCCCAATGCCTCGTTGACAACCGTTTTGACGATGCCTTCGACTTCGGAATTGCCGAGCTTGGTCTTGGTCTGACCCTCGAACTGCGGCTGCTTGACCTTGATGCTCAGCACGCAGTTCAGTCCTTCGCGGACGTCGTCGCCCGAGAGCGTAAACTCTTCCTTCTTGAGGGCGCCGTCCTGCTTCGCCCACTCATTGATCGTGCGGGTCAGCGCCGACTTGAAGCCGGTGAGATGGGTGCCGCCTTCGTGCGTGTTGATGTTGTTCACGAAGGTGAACGTGTTTTCGCTGTACTGATCGTCGTACTGGACGGCGCCCTCGACCTCGACGTCTTCGCGCGTCGCCTCGAACGTGATCGCTTTGGGAT
>QHUZ01000027.1 GCA_003223395.1 Gemmatimonadota bacterium
TCTCTTCGTTGTCCAACTCGACCTGCGTGCCACTGTACTTCCCGTAGATGACCCGGTCCCCAACTTTCAGCTCCATCGGGATCGTCTCACCCTTCTCCCGCCGCCCCGGACCCACGGCGATGATTTCGCCCTGGATTGGCTTCTCTTTGGCGGTGTCGGGGATGTACAGCCCACCCTTCATCGTTTCGGTCTCTTCCATCGGCCGGATCGCGACGCGATCGGCCAACGGATAGACCTTGTACTTCGGGGTCGTCTTGGTTGCCGTTGGCATGATACCCTGAACCTCCGTAACTCTTTGAATTGATTAGCCGTTAGCACTCGCGGATGGTGAGTGCTAATTGACGACGGGGGGGAATCTGCGCAGGCGGCTAGGGCAGTGTCAAGGGGCGAGCGCTTTGATCGCGGCGACGGCCCGAGCGCGAGGCGTGACCGTCAGCGAGTCGAGCGGAATTGTCGCGGCACCAACGATTTCGCCCGACCGCGTATCGGCGAGCCGGATATGGAACCAGAGGGGCTGCCCGGGGCCGGGATCGCTGAACGTGAAGTAGATCAGGACCGCCGTCGGTCCACTGCCGCCCCGGACCCTGGGCCGGACCTTGATCCCCTGCTCTCGCATCGCGCGGGCGAGCTCGATGCTTTGCGTATCCTTCTCTTCGACGACGACGGCGTAACCGTGCAGCTGGGCTGGGAGATGACCGCTGGCACAGCCGAGGGCGACGAGCATACACGTCGGCACGATGGCGCGTCGGGTCATTGAACGATCCGTCGCACACCCACCCATCGCGTAACCCACCAAGCCCCGTCGGTGTCCAGCCCATCAAGGCGCGACAGCTTCACGCCGCTGTTCGAGCTGTGGATGAATTTCTGTTCACCGACGTACATCCCCACGTGGGTGACACCGCCACCGGGTTGCGCCGCGAAGAGCAGAATGTCCCCAGGCTGGAGCGCGTCGAGGAGGGGAGGCACTTCGGCGCCCGCGTGCGCCTGATCGCGACTCATACGTGGCAGCCGGATGCCATGCTGGCTGTAGGCCCACTGGACGAGCCCCGAGCAATCAAAGCCGTTCGCCGCAGTCCCGCCCCACACGTAGGGAGTCCCGAGCGCATCGAGCGCGGTCTTCACGACACCGGAGGCGTTGCCGATGATCATGAGCGGCGGCTGGGGCGGCGGCGCCTGGGGAGGCGGTAGCTCGCCAGGCCCCCGTCTTGGCCAGCGGCGGTCCACCGCCCTGCCAATGGTCACCGATAAACCGATCGAGGCGGCGATTCCATCGCGTGCGTTCGCGCTCGTGCGCCAGAAGCCGCGCGGCCCGACGTCTTGGAGCCGGTACACGGTTTCCAGGCCGAGTGCCGCCCAGCGAATCGGGCGCCATTCGACTCCCCCACCCAGGGTCCAGAGCGCCGCCAGCTCCTGCGACGATGTATCCGTAGAGACGCCGAGCGAAACGCCGGCGAGGGCGTATGGGCTGACCGTCGAGCGACGCCGAAAGGCGTGCAGCTGCCAGCCCGCGCCGTAGAAGGCGTGATGTCGTCCGAGACTGTCGTGGATCAGAATCTGTGCGGCGAGTCCCTGCGAGAAGATCCCGGCGATGGGGGCGTCCGTCCGAAGCTCGTAGCTCTTGGATTGATTCCCCGAATACCAACGCCCGAGGCGCAGATCGACGTCACGTCCCCCTCCCCCTCCCCCTCCCCCCCCTTGGGCGGAGAGCTGGGAGACTGCGGCAATTAGAAGGAGGGGCTCAATCCGCGGCCGCAATCGCGGCATGCTCCTCGGAAGCGCGCGGGGCCATGTGGTGCGAGAGCAAGTGCGGCAGATGACGCATGAAGCGAACCCAGGTCCAGAGCACCGCAAACCCGAACAGGAAGGCCCCGGAGCCGGCGATGACGAGCATGACGACAGGATTCACGAATCGCAGCGCGACGAGCGCTCCAAGCCACAATCCCACATGCGATGCCGCCCACGCCCAGATCGGGGTCATCAGCCACCCCACGACCACGAGCAAGTGCGCCATCCATCTCGGCACGGTGCGTTATCCTCTGCGGGCCAGAACCACGAGGGCGAATATGACGAGCGTGAGCACAAACCCGGCGCCCGCGGCGACCGGCATGAACAGGATGCCCGCCAACCCGAGGCCGAGACCGGCACTCAGACCACCCAGGACCGCAGGGGTCGCGAGCGACCGGATCGCCGTATCGCCACCACGCGCGCCGCGGCCGGCTGTCACGATCGCCCCCATCCACCCCACGAACGTTCCCAGCATCCACCAGATCGGCAGATACCACCACGTGCTCCCGCCACCGATGGCGTCCCAGGTCCACGGGAACGCCTTGAACGGCCGCAGCAGGATGATATCGATCGCCATAAAGATGATCGTACCCCACAACGCGATCGCCGCCGCACTCGCCACACCCTGGACGGTGCGCGACGCCGCGAAGAACCCCGGCAGGAATGCCGCTGCGACACCACCCGCGAGCACGATGAGCATCAAGAGGAACGAGGTGACGACTCCCGTTGGAAGGAGACCGGATCTCGATACGAAGAGAAACAGGACGACGGCCGCCCCGGTCACCGCGCCGACGATGGTTCCACTCTGCAGTATGTGCCGGAATTCGGAGCGATCGACAGTCGCGGAAGTCATCTGGTGCAATCTCCTCGAGGGTGATCCTGCTAATCTAAACGACGCACATTACGAGGCAAACACAAACAGCACTGTAAGGTCGGTCACGGCCCAGGCGGCGAGTGCGCGATACATCCCCCGCTGGTGTTGCTTCGGACTCCACGTCGCGTAATCGAGTAGCCACGGGAGCAACACCACAAGCCAGAGTACCAGCGGCACCAGCAGCGTGAAGCCTTTCGCTGCGACGTTCAGGAGCAGCATTGCCCAGGCGAGTAATCCGAACGCCAAGAGCGTGGAGAGGGTGGCTACGACGAGGCTCGCCCGCATCCCCAGGATCAGCGCGAGGGTGCGGTCGCCGCGCCGGCGGTCCTCGTCGAACTGATACAGCTGCGTGAGCGGATACAGCCCGGCAAACAGCGGACAGAACGCCAGCAGGACCAGGCCGTGCCCGATATCGAGGGGACGTCCGGTGCCCGCCCACGCGGCATAGGGCGTGAGCGTACCGAACCCCCACATGTTGATGACCCAGTCTACACCGGCGACCGCCTTGAAGCGAAACGGCGGAACGGAATACAGGATCGAGAGGACGAAACAGATCGCATACGCGACGCGGAATCCGACCGGGAGCAGCAACGCGAGTGCCTGCCCCACCACGAGCAATCCCCAGCTGAAATGGAGCAGATAGCGCGGCAACGCGGGCGGGGAGTTCAAATAGCCGATGTCACCCTCGTCCTTGTCGAACACGCTGTTGATCGCGAGCGTGCCGCCGTTCAGAAACACGACCCAGATGACGAGCGCGAGCAGCGCCGAGCCGATGTGCTCTCCGCGCATCACGCCCGCTACGCCGACCGCCAGGACATAGCCGAGGAGCGTGTGCCCCGCCATGATGGGCCACTCGGCGGGACGCATGTGCAGGATGTAGGAGTAGACGTCGCCGGGGAGGACGCGATATCCCCAGCGCCGCCACGCGCTCAGCGTGCGTGCGTCGGTCACCACTTCAGGCCGAGCGCCGCCGCCGCGATCCGTAAGCCGACCAGCGTGAGATCGGGGTGAACCGATTCGATTTCCTTGCACAATGGCGCGACGAGTCCGGCGAGTCCGCCCGTCGCGACGACGATCGGCTTAGTCTTCGATGGCCATTCGGCCCTGATGCGGCGCACCAGACCGTCCACCGCGTCGGCGGTGCCCCACAACACGCCGGCACGAATGCAGTCCTCCGTCCGGCGACCGATCGCGCGCGTGGGCGGCGTCAGCTCAGTGGCCGGCAGCTTCGCCGTCTTGCGCACCAGCTCATCCGACGCGGTGCGCAGGCCGGGCATGATCACTCCACCAATGAAGCGGACCCCCCCATCCACGGTGATGCAATCGAACGTGGTCGCAGTCCCGAAGTCCACGACGATCGTGTCTTTCTTGAAGAGCTGCGCCGCGGCGAGCGTGTTGACGATCCGATCGGCGCCGACCGTCAGCGGCTCTTCCACATCGAGCACCAAGGGCAGTTTCGATCGCCCGTCCACGCGCGTGGGCTTGCGGGTCGTGGCGGCCTCGATCCCGTCGCTGAGATTCTCGGTGATCTGCGGCGCGACGGATGCGAGAATCGCGGCGCGAATCTCTTGCGTCGAATGACCGGACTGCGTCAGCTGTGCGGTAAGCGCATACGCCCACTCGTCGGGTGTACGGTTTGGAGTCGAGTGCAGGCGCCAATGTGCCTCGAGCCGGTCGCTCGCAAAGAGCCCGACGGTCGTCTCGGTGTTGCCGATGTCGAACGCGAGGAGCATGGGGCGGCTAAGATAGCTCGACGTGGCCGTCGCGCACCATCGTAGTGCCTGCACCGGTGTCCACGAGCAGCGCCCCGTCGGGGCGGATACCCGCGGCGCGACCCGCGAGCGGCGTGCGAATCTGGCGGCCGCGGAGCCAGTCGCGCCGTGCGAACGCGGCGCATTCAAACTGCGTGAGCTGTGCGCCGTGCGCCGTGAGCCGTAACAGCGCGGGCACCAATTGATCTAATACGTCGATCCGGCGGACAATGGGCCGGAATTCGCGCAACGCAACGGCGCGATCGGCGAGCTCGGCCGGGATGTCGTTCGCCACGTTGACGCCGATCCCGACCGCGAGCCACTGCAATGACTCCCCCTGCCAGCGACTCTCGCACAAGATTCCCGCAACCTTGCGATCGTCGACGAGGACGTCGTTCGGCCATTTGAGTCCCGCGCGCGGTCGCGAGAGCGACGTCGGCCGGACGCCGAGGACGGCTTCGACCACGTCGGCGAGCACGAGTCCCACCCGCAGCGACAACACGCCCGATGCGGGAAGTGCCGGTGGCGGCCGCAGCAACATGCCGAGCCACACGCCACCGGGAGGCGATCGCCAGGTGCGGCCGTCGCGCCCCCGCCCTGCGGTCTGTTCTTCGGAGAGCACGACCGTGCCCGACGGCGCACCCTGCGCGCCGAGGTCGTGAATGGCATCGAGACTGGAAGTGAGGGTCCGGAACACGCCGCATTGCGGCACGCCCCAACGGCGCGCGAGGACCGCCGCAGGTATGTCGTCGATCGCTAGCCGTGCCACAGGGCGTACGCCAGGGTGAACAGTCCGATCGCAAAGCAGTAGGGCGCGAATGCGAAGAAGCGCCCGCGCCGGAGCATCGCCACCAGGAAGCGAATCGCGAACACGCCGGAAAGAAACGCGACGAGACACCCGACGAGTAGCGGCACGCCACCCACCTGGGCGATGTCCACCGAGGCGTGCCGCGCTTCGAACAGGCCCGCACCGGCGATGAGCGGGATCGCCATCAAGAAACTGAAATCCGCCGCAGCCACGGCGCCGAGGCCGACCCAGAGGCCCGATGCAATCGTGGTCCCCGAGCGTGAGACGCCGGGCAGCGGGGCGAACGCCTGCGCCAGTCCGATGATCAGGGCCCCTTTGGGTGTCGGCTGCATCGCGCCTTCCGGCGACAGCTTCTTCGTGGACCACAGCAAGAGTCCGGTGACGAGGAAGCCGATGCCCGCGGCCCACAGCGATTCGAATGCCCGCTCGATCTGATGCTCCAGAAAGACGCCTACCAGGCCGGCCGGAATCATCCCGATGATCAGCAGTCCCGCATAGCGCAACGCGTCAGGCTGGCGGCGCACGACACCCACGGCGAGCCGCCAGAAGCGCGCGCCGTAGACGACCAGGATCGACCCGAGCGTCGCGACGTGCAGCGCGACTTCCACGAAGATCCCGGGCGTGTGCACGCCGGCCACATGGCCGATGACCGCGAGATGCCCATCGCTCGAGACCGGCAGGAACTCGGTGAGTCCCTGCACCAGTCCGAGCAAAATGCCTTGCCAGAGCGTCATGCAACCTTTCCCGCGACCAGCGCGATCAGCCCGATGACCATGGCGCCCTTGAGCAGCGCACTCACGCGTTCGACTTTCCCGAGCAGCAGCCATGTCGCGGCAACGAGCACCGCCATTTGCGCGACGAGGGCGATCACAAAGTACGCGCCGCCGTATCCCGCGTTCCGCGGCAACAACAGACTGGCCGGCACGAACAGCAGGCCCACGCCCGCGGCCAACACCATTGCGGGCCGCCGCCCCAACGCGATCGGCAGCGTGCGGCGCCCAATCGTCCGGTCGCCGGGTTCGTCCTCGACGTCTTTGACGACCTCGCGCACGAGGTGCAGCAACGCCGCCAACACCCACGGGACAATACCCGCCGCGGCAGCGCCCGCCGCAAGTGCGCCGTAGAACGGCGGCGATCCCGCCACCACCGCAACCGCCACGTTGCCGAGCAGCGGCCTCCGCTTGAGGAGCGGCGAGTAGGCGAACATGACGGCAAGGGCGCCAAGGGCGGCAAGGAATAGCCACCCGCTGACCAATCCAGCGAATGCGAGTCCGATCACCGAACCGTCGAAGACAATCCCGTCCGCGACACGACGCGAGCTCTGCCCCGCCGCCAGCGGCCGCGTCCCGGGACGATTGACGCGATCGGCCGCGACGTCCCGGATGTCGTTCCACGTGTTGCCGACGGCGCCGATGGCGATCGCGGAGATCGCCGCGAACAGCAATTCCTTGGGAAGCGCGATCCGGCCTAACGCGATCCAGCCGCCCGCGAGCACGCCCGCGGCGGCGATGAGGAGATTGGGGGCGCGAATCAGTCGCAGCAGCGGCCGCATTACGCGAGGACCTCTTCGTACAGCTCCTCGTAGCGCGGCACGACCCGGTCGGCGGAGAACTCGAGCGCGTGTGCCGCCGCGGCGCGTTTCAACTTTTCGTGCTCGGCCGGATTCTCGAGCAGGCGCAACGCCCGGTCGGCCATCGTCGCGACGTCGCCGGGCGGCGCGAGGAACCCGGTCTTGCCGTCCTCGACGACTTCGGGAATGCCGCCGGCGGCACTGGCGATGACCGGCACCGCGCAGGCCATCGCCTCGAGGGCGGCGAGCCCGAAGGACTCGGTCGCGGATGGCAGCAGAAACAGATCGGCCCCGCGCAGCACGTCACCCACGTTCTCCACCTTGCCGAGGAATCGCACATCCTTGCGCAGCCCGAGCTCATCGACCTGGTGCTCGGCTGCGTCGCGATCGGGTCCATCGCCGACGAGCACCAGGGTGGCGGGAATCTTCTTGCGCACCGTCGCGAAGACCTTCACGACATCTCCGACGCGCTTCACCGGCCGGAAGTTGGAGACGTGCACCAGCACCCGATGCCCCTTCGGCGCGAGCCGCTTGCGGTCGGAGTCGTCAGCCGGCGGATGGTAGTCCGCGGTGGAGATGAAATTCGGAATCACGCGCACGTCGCACTGCCCGCAGCCGAAGGCGCGATAGGTCTCGTCGCGCAGGTAGGCCGAAACCGCGGTCACCTTGTCCGACTGCTCGATGGAGAATTTGGTGAGCGTGTAGTACGACGGGTCCTGGCCAACGAGTGTGATGTCCGTGCCGTGCAGCGTCGTGACGATCTTGAGGTCGAGCTTTTCGTGCAGCAGCATCTGCTTCGCCAGCCACGCGGTCGCGGCGTGTGGGATGGCGTAGTGCACGTGCATCAGATCGAGCTGCTCGCGCTTGGCGACCTCGTGTTGCTTCACGGCGAGCGCCAGCGCATACGGGGACGACTGCTCGAACAGCGGATACTCGAGCTGCGTGACTTCGTGGAACGTCACGCGCTCCGCGTACCCGCGCAGGCGGAACGGGCTCGCATAGGAGATGAAGTGAATCTCGTGGCCGCGGCGCGCGAGCTCGAGGCCGAGCTCGGTGGCGACGGCGCCCGAGCCACCATACGTTGGGTAACACGTGATTCCGATGCGCATCTAATCGTGCGCCGTGATCGTATTCCAGCGCTCGCGGATCTTCATCGCCAAGGCCTCGGGAGTCTCGGTGGCATCGAGTGACCAGACTTCCGGCGCACGGCGCACGGCGTACGGCGTACGCAGTTGATTTCGAAACCAGGTGTCTTGGCGTTTCGCGTAACGCCGAGTAGACACCAGTATGGAGTCACGCAACGCACTCTCGGACAACTGTCCGTTCAACATCGCGACCACCTCCCGATACCCGATTCCATCGAGTCCCGCCGCATCCGGTGCGACCCCGGCATCCAGCTGGCGCTGCACTTCGGCCACGAGCCCGGCGGCAAGCATCTGATCGACGCGGGTCGCGAGCCGGCGATGCAGGACTTCACGCGGCACGGTGAGGTGAATGTACCAAGGCCGGAGCGTTCCGCTTTCACGGGCTTCCCGTTGCCACCACGACAGGGCGTGCCCCGTCAGCAACGCCACCTCGACCGCCCGGGCCGCACGCTGCCGGCCCCCGCCGAGAAACGCCGGGTCGAGCCGTCCCGCCCACCGTGCCAGATCGGCGCCCTCCAGCGATTCGGACCAGCGGCGCAGCTGCTCGCGCCGCTCCGGATCGAACGGGGGCTCACGAAACAGGCCTTCGGCGAGGGCGCGGATGTACAGCCCCGTGCCGCCCACGACGATCGGCTCGACGCCCTGCCCCGCGGAGCGCGTTTCCGCAATCCAACCAGCGGCGTCACGGGCGAACCGTCCGGCGCTGTAACGCTCGCCGGGCGCCACGAGGTCCAGCCCGCGATGCGGGACCCGCGCCTGCGTCTCGCGATCCGGCTTCGCGGTGCCGATGTCGAGGCCGCGATACACCTGGCGCGCGTCGGCCGAGATCACGGTGATGGGCGTGAGGGCAGCGAGTGCGACGGCGACGGCGGTTTTGCCGACGCCGGTGGGGCCTACGATGACTGGTGTCTGGTGTCTGGTGTCAGGTACGGCCAAACCGCCGTTCCAATTCCTCTTTGGGGAGCTGCACCATGCTGGGGCGGCCGTGCACGTCATGGGCGGGGAGCGTTGCCGTGAGTAAGCGCACCACCAGCTCGCGCATCTCGCCGGCGTCCAGCGTCTGTCCGGCCTTGATCGCCGCCCGACACGCGTACGTCGCCGCAAAGCGCTCCAAGCGATTTTGCCAGCCACCAAACCGGCCGCCGGCCAGATCGGCGACGAGCTCCTGCAGGCAGCGAGCGGCCTCGAAACGTGGATGGGGGTTCGGCGCGGTATGCACGACGATGCTGCGGCCGGAGAACGGCTCGATCTCGTAGCCGATGCGCGCCAGCAGCTCGCGATGCGCGTCGATCGCATCGAGCTCGGCGGGCGCGAAGTCGAGGGTGAGCGGCAGCAAGAGGCGCTGCGCGGGTGCGCCGTCACCCGACAACTGGCGCATCACGTCCTCGTACAGCACACGCTCGTGGGCTGAATGCTGGTCGACGATGCTGACCGCCTGGCTGGTTTGGAAAACGATATACGTATCGAAGAGCTGAAGAAGAGGCGGTGTCGGCTGTCGGCCATCAGCCATCGGCTGTCCCCCGCCGAAGAGCTCCAATGGCACGCCGAGGCCACCGAAGGCCGATGGCTGATAGCTGACGGCTCCCAAGGGCGCGGCTGCCTCCAGCGGCGCCAGCGCTTCTCTCACAGCCTCCTCAACCACCCTTTCGACGAAGAACTTGTCGCGAAACCGCGCTTCGAGTTTTGCCGGGTGGACGTTCACATCGACCGCGTCGCCGGGTAGGTCGAGAAACAAGAGCAGCGACGGCCGGTCGCCGGGCGCGATCGTTGAGCGATAGCCTGCCTCAGCGGCGCGCAGGATGAACGGATCGCGAATGGGGCGGCCGCGGACGAACACGTAGCCCTTCCGGCCTGCCGGGCGGGCCTGCGCCGGACGCTGCACGAGTCCCGTGACCTCCAGCGGCCCCGCGCGGTGCGAGACCGCGAGCAGCGTGTCCGCCAGCTCGCCGCCCCAGAGGGCGTGTACGCGATCGATGAGCCGCGCTGCCGGAGGACAGTCGACCAACCCGCGACCGTCGCTCGTCAGCGAGAACGCCACGTCGGGGCGCGTGAGCGCGAGGACCGTGAGCGCTTCGACCGCCGCCCGCGTCTCCGTGGCCGTCGCGCGCAGGAATTTCCGCCGCGCCGGCGTGTTGTAGAACAGGCCGCGCACCGTGACCGTGGTGCCGCGCTGGCGCGCGGTCTCCTCCGCGCTTTCACCGTCGAGCTTCCCGCCGGTCACGCGCAGGCGCGTCGCCGCATCACCGTCGGCGCACGTTTCCAGCTCGAAGCGCGACACGGAAGCGATCGCCGGCAGCGCCTCACCGCGAAATCCGAACGTCCCAACGCCGATCAAGTCGGTGGCCGTGCGAATCTTGCTCGTCGCGTGGCGTTGCAGAGCGAGCTGTGCGTCTTCCCGATCCATCCCCGAGCCGTCGTCGCTCACGCGGATCAGGTTCTTGCCGCCATCCTCCAGCTCCACCCGGATCGCGTGCGCGCCGGCATCGAGCGCGTTCTCGACCAGCTCCTTCACGACCGACGCGGGGCGCTCGACGACCTCGCCGGCCGCGATCTGGTCGGCGACGTTCCCGGCAAGCACGTGGACGCGCGCACGCGCGAGCACACTCACAATCCCGTGATCTCCCCTCCGAGCACCCAGCCGTGGATTCCGTCACTGCGATGGACTTCGATCCACGGACCATAGCCGCGGCCGACGAGGAGCGCACCACCCGCTTGCACCGTGGCCGCCGCACTCGCGCCGCCGTAGGGCGCGGCGCGCACCGGCGCCGCGTCGGCGATCACCACCGCGACCGGCTGAGCGCGGCGCCGCCATTCGAGCGCGCCAAGGACCGACGCCCCGATCGCAACGGCCCCAAACAGGAGCAAGACGATCCGCTGGCGCCCGCCAACAGCCACCGTCAGCCAGAGCAGCACCCACCCCACCGCGGCGATCAACCCCCACTCGGCCGGCGTCGCCCACCCCACGCTCAGCATCTGCTCGGTCACCGGATCCGGCGCCGGCAACAACCGCAGCGCCCGTCGAATCGTGGCATCGCGCGGCGCGAGGCGCGCCGCCCGAATCCATGCCGCCGTCGCCTTGCCGTCCGCCCCCGCGCGAAACAGTGTCGCGCCGAGGTTGTACCAGTGTGCCGGATCGCGCGGCTCGCGCGCGGCCCGTGCGGCGAAGGAATCGGCCGCGGCGCGCAGGGCTCCCGCTTCGAACAGCGCTTCCGCGCTCGGCGTCTGCGATTGCTGGGCACAAACATTCCCTGCGATCACCAGGAGAATCCCGACCACGGTCAGCGTCGCATGCGGCCGCCGCACCCCGCCCGAACGCTCGGCGCCCAATACGCCCAGCACCTGCTCGATTTCTGCGGCGAGTTCCGTGGCGTCCCCCAGACCGCGCGGGCCGTAGCGCGCGGCGCGCAGGCGGTCGCGCAACCGCTTCACGTGATCGGCCACGGCGCTGTCCACACCAGCCGCGCGGAGCGCCTGGGCCAGCCCGTCGCCGTCGCGCGCGAACGGGTCCGAGACGTGGCTCGACAGCACGGCGAGGAAGTCCCGTTCCAGCTTGCCCAGCGGCGTCAGCTCGGGCCCGGCGGCCACGACAGCGGCGGCGGGCGCGCGCTGTCGGCGGCGGCTCGCGAGCAACGCGATAAACGGCGGCACGACGAGCAGCGCGACCCACCCTTGCCACCCGAAACGCCAGGTCAGGCGATCGACCGGGAGGTCACCTCGCGCAGGCAGCAACGGAGGCAGGACCCGCGCCGCGCGTGGCTCCGCACCCGGTGCGACCGCGAGTGCGCGCGCGGGGGCCGCCGCCATCTCGTAGCGACCGGCCGTTGCATTGAAGTACGGGTACCGGACCTCTGGCAGCACGAAATTGCCGGACGAATCGGGCACGGCGAGGAAATGAAACGTCTTGCTGCCGGCGATGCGCCCGGCGTCTGTCGCCAGCCGCATTTCTGTTTGCGCCGGATAGGAGCGGAAGCCGGTCGGCCATCGCAGCCCGGGCTCTGGTGCGGGCCACAACGCGACGTTGCCGATGCCGCTGATCGTGAGCTCCGCCTCGACCGGCTCGCCGACCCGCGTGCTGGTCTGATCGATCTGCAGATCCAGACTCAGCTTTTCTCCGACGACGTTCGTCGGGGCATTGGGTGGATTGGCGGGCGGCAGGGGCAACACGGTGATCGCAATCGAGTCACTGCGCAGGGTGTAGCGTTCTTCGCGGCTGAAAAACGAGAATGTGACCGGGAGCGCGTACTCGACCGACGCCGGCGGCACAATGAGTCGGCCGGATACGAGCGGGAAGACGACCTGGTGCGCGATGAACAGATCCATCCAGCGCCCGTTCACCTGTCGCGACAGCGCCGCGCCGGACGATGCCGCCGTGGGATAGGCCCACACTCCCTCCGGCGTCACGAGCGTCAGCAGCGGCGGCCGTCGCATGCGCTCGCCCAGGTCGCGCGGAATCCACGCCGCGGCGATCAGGTCCACCTGCTGGCCGGCGAAAACGGTATCGCTCGGCACGAGCATCGTGAGGGCGACTTTATCGGCGCGCCGCGAGACCGGCGCCGGCGTGGCTTCGAGCAGTGAGCGGGCCAGCGGACTCAGGGTGGACGTCATCCGATCGGCGGCGCTGTCAACGGTGATGAGAATCGGATCCGTTGCGACAATGCTGCCGCCCTGACGCGCGCGCACCGGTCCGATGAGCAACGCCCCCGGCTGCTGCGCGCGCAGCGTCAGCTCGCGCACCGTCGTGCGGATCGACCCGGCGCCGCCGCTGATCGCGACTTCCGTCATATCGCGAGAACCGACGATCGCAAATCCGTTCAGCGTGGGCGGCGTGATGTCGACGGGATCTGCCGCACGGGTGTGCGCGCGAATCGTCAGCATGAGCTCCTCGCCGACACGCAGGCGGGTGCGATCCACACTGGCGGTCACCTCCGCCCCCTGAACGACGAGTAGTGCCGTGACGAACGGGACGATCCCGGTCACCAGTCTTTCACTCCCGCCGGCGCGGCGCGCCGCGTGCGGCCCGTACGATCGCGACGCGTCCGCAGCTCTTCCTGGCCGATCGAGCGCAAGACTTGATCGGCCTGCGATTCGCTCATCCCGCCTCCGCCTGCGCTGGGAGGCGGCGGTGGCTGCTGTGGCTGGCCACCTCCTCCGCCCGACGGCGGAGGGGGCGGATTTGGTTTGTTCGCCTGGCCACCGCCGCCGCGCCGTTGGCGGTTGACCAGCTCCAGATTCCATTTCGCGCGGACGTGATACGGCTTGAGCAACAGCGCCTCGCGATAGGCGCGCTCGGCATCGGCGAGGTGCGCCTCGCGGCTGGCCGTGTCCGCCTTCGCCTGGAGCAGCGCGAGCAGGCCCATGTTGTAGAGCGCGCGAAACCGCAGCTCGGGATCGAGCGAGGTCGAGGCGTGCGCGAGGGTCGAGCGCGCGAGTGTGGGATCGCCGGCGGCGAGTGCCGCGGTCCCCGCGTTGTACCAGGCTGTGTCGTCGTCCTCGTGGGCCTTCAAGTCCGCGAGATAGGCAGTCGCGGCCGCCCGCACGTCCCCTTTGTCCCACGCTTTCTCCGCCGGAGAGCGAGGCCGCTGGGCGTGGACGGCGCTTGGGGCCCCGATACACCCGAGCAGACCGATGAGCGCGGCGGTGCGACGCGTGAGCGTCTGTGACCCCAGCACGAGCGCCGCCAGCAGGAGCGGGATCCATGCGCGCGGCCGCCCCCGCTGCGTGCGGCTCTCGATCGCGGTCGCCCGCTTGTACGACGCCACGAGATCGCGCACGGCACCGGCCTGGTCGGGCAACTCCGCGGCAACAATCGTCCCCTGCGCGGCGTCGGCCACCGCTCCGAGCACATCTTCGCGTCTGCTGGTAAGGACCGGATTCCCCGTTTCATCCTGCTGCCACGAAACCAGGGTCCCGCGATCGTCGCGCACGGGAATCTTGGTGGGCTGGCGCCCGCCTTCGGCTACGAGGATCAGATGAATGCCGAGCACCGCGAGACGACGCGCCTCCTGCACCGACTGTGTGAGGGAGTCGTGGGCTTCGCCGTCCGTGAACACGACGAGCACGCGGTCGGCGATCTCCGGGCTGGCATGCAGCAGGTCGATCCCCTGCGCCAGCGCCGGCGCCAGCGACGTACCGCCCTCCGATGCAACGTCGGGATCGAGGGCATCGAGATAGAGTGTGAGCGCCGAGCCATCCACCGACAGCGGCGACAGGATGTAGCTCGTGCCCGCGAATGCCGATAGGCCGAGGCGATCGCCATCGAGGTCTTGCACGAGGCGCCGCGCTTCGCGCAACGCCCTGCCCAACCGGCTCGGCTTGACGTCTTCGGCCAGCATCGAGCGCGAGATGTCGATGGCGATGACGAGGTTGAGCCCGCGCGTTTCGGTGACGATCCGCTCTTCGCCCCAGCGCGGCCCCGACAGCGCGACCGCGGCCAACCCGGCGGCGAGGCCCAGCGCAGGCGCCCCGAGCTTCCCCGCCGCCCGCGCGATGCGCGCGGTGCTCTCCGACCACGCGGCTGCCCGCCGGACTCGCACACGGCGCGCCCACGCAGCCGCGCCCCAGACAGCGCCGGCGACCACGGGAGCGAGGATAATGACGACCGGCGCGTCGAACGTGATCATGGCACGCGCACCGCGAATGTGCCGGCAAGGACGAGCTCGAGGGCCAGGGCCAGCAGCCCGATTCCGAGCGGGACGCGATACGCCTCTTCGAAACGATGGTAGACGAGATGCTGCACCGGGGTCTTCTCGAGCCGGTTGATCTCCGCAAAGATGTTCGAGAGCGAGGCGGCGTCCGTGGCGCGGAAGTATCGGCCGCCCGTCGTATGCGCGATCTCGCCGAGCAGTTGCTCATCGATCTTTACCGGCATCGTCTCGTAGCGCAGGCCCAGCGGTCCCTGCCCCGTTGGGACAGGCGCCTCGCCCTGCGTCCCGACGCCGATCGTATAGATCTTGATGCCGAACGCCGCGGCCGCCTGTGCCGCCGTGCGCGGATCCACCGTGCCCTTGTTGTTCTCTCCATCGGTGAGCAAGACGACGACTTTGCTCTTCCCCGGCGCGCGACGCAGGCGGTTGGCGCTCGTCGCGATCGCGGTGCCGATCGCGGTGCCGTCTTCCAGGATGCCGACGCGCATCTGACGGATCGCTTCTTCGAGCACTTCATAGTCGGTGGTGATCGGCACCTGGGTGAGCGCCTGTCCCGCGAACGCGACAAGCCCGATTCGATCCGAGGAGCGCGCGCGAACGAATTCCGTCGCGGTACGGCGTGCGACGTCGAGCCGATTGTTCGGCGAGAAGTCTTCCGCGAGCATGCTGCTGGAGATATCCAGCGCCAGGACGATCGAGATGCCTTCGCTGCGCAGCTCGGCGCGCGCCGAACCGAGGCGCGGCCCGGCCGCGGCGACGATCCATGCCGCCAGACAGAACGACCGGAGCGACACCGGCAGGCGCGCGATCCACAGCCGTTCCGCGGGACCGACCGCGGGACGCACGTCGCTCATCGGCGCGCCGGCGAGACGGGAAAGCCGCTGCTTGCGCCACCACCACCACAACGGCAAGCCGAGGAGCAGGACGAGCAGGACTGGCCGCGCGAACGTCATCGCGGTGCCCCCCCTCCTCCCCCTCCGCCGTTGGTGCTCAGCTCCCGCGCGAGCGCGCGCGCTCGCGCCGCGAGTGGGGCGACTTCCACGCCGTGCGCGGTCGCAAACGCGACCTGATCGAGTCCGAGCAACAGCTCGCGCAGATCGCGCAGCGGCGCAGTGGGCCGCGCGCGTTCGACGACGGCCAGGCACTCTTCCGTGCTGAGTGCCTCGTGGGCATCCGGGATGGCGTGCGACAGCGCACGGCGCAGGCGTTGCGCGGCACGCGCAGCCACCGCCTTCGGCTCGCCTGCCGCCAACCACCGCGCATCCGAAACCTCGGCAGCGACTGCCAGATCCGGACCGGCGAGGACGCGCCGTGGCGCGCGACGCCGCCAGAGCATGAGCAGGAGCAAGCTGCCAGCGGCCAGCAGAACGGCGGCAATCACCGGGAAGGGGCTGGACCGGTCGAGCCGCAGCGGGCCGAGGGATGGCTGTGGAGCCGGCGACCGCACGCTATCCGGGATGACGCTCGCGACGTGGAACGTCGCAGTCCCGCCGGACAGGGAGTCCGCGGAACCGTCGGGACCGAGGCGCCACAGCGGCGGCATATCCAGGTTGATCTCGCCCGGCGTCCAGGCGACGACTGTGTAGCGCACGACCCACCCGCCCGGAGCCGCCAGCACCACCGGATCGCCAAGCGGCTCCGCGACGGTCGCCGACGCGAGCTTGCCCACGCGGACGCGCCAGCCGGCGGACGTCGCGACCGCGCGCTCGAGCTGAATCGTGTCGCCGACGGTCGGCTGACTCGGTGCGGCGACCCAGCCGTTTGCCTGGACAACGAGCAGCAGGAGCGCTGGTGCGATCATCGGCTCAGTCGCCGGGCGCGCTCCGCAAACGCGCGCCGGAGCGGGACAGCGTAGGGCACCGTCGTCAGCAGCGAGACGCGATCCACCCCGGCCTGCACCAACCTGCGGCTGCGCTCTTGCTGCATCTTTTCCGCCGCGACACGGATGCGGGTGCGCGTGGGTGCGTGGCTCGTGTCCACCAGGAGACGTTGGCCGGTCTCGCCGTCTTCGAGCTCCACCCATCCCGCATCGGGGAGATCGTACTCGCGCGGATCGTCGACCGTGATCGCCACGACTTCGTGGCGCGCGGTCAGTTGGCGAAGCGCCTCTTCCCAGCCTTCGGCGCGAAAATCCGACAGCACGACGATGATCGCGCGGTGGCGCAGCAGCTTCCCCGCATAGGCCAGCGCGCCCGCGAGGTTCGTGCCGCGCCCCCGTGGAGCGAACGCCACCAG
Source organism: Gemmatimonadota bacterium (assembly GCA_003223395.1). Lineage (GTDB taxonomy): Bacteria > Gemmatimonadota > Gemmatimonadetes > Gemmatimonadales > GWC2-71-9 > 20CM-2-65-7. The sequence goes on from QHUZ01000027.1 coordinate 16,813, forward strand.
GTCGCGAATCACTCGCAGCGCGTGAGCGCGCCCTTTGGCGGGCCGCACGACGTACTCCGGCATGTCGGCGAAGAGCAACGCGCCGACGCGGTCGTTGTGCCGCGCGGCAGCGAGCGCGAGGACGGCAGCGACCTCGACGGCGAGGCCCGCCTTGGTGTAGGGGCGGCCGAAATGCAGTGAACCCGATTGGTCGACGATGAGGAGCAGCGTCAGCTCGCGCTCCTCCATGAAGGTCTTGACGAACGGGTGACCCATCCGCGCCGACACGTTCCAGTCGATGGCGCGGAAGTCGTCGCCCTGCTGGTAGGCGCGCACCTCCGCGAACTCGATACCCTGGCCTCGAAAGACGGAGCGGTACTCGCCCGTGAACAGCGTGTTGACCAGGTTGCGGGCGCGCAGCTCGATCCCCTTCACCTGTTTGAGCACTTCGGCGGGCACGGCCCGCCGACGGGCGCGGACCGGGGATGTTACGGCACGCCGGCGCTCTTGTCCCGCATACGTCACGGCACGCCCACCGCCTCCAGGATCCTCGCGATGACGCGGTCGGTGTCCATGTCTTCGGCTTCGGCCTCGAACGTGAGCAGCACGCGGTGCCGGAGCACATCGAACGCCATCGCCTTGACGTCCTCGGGCACCACAAACGCGCGTCCGCGCAGATAGGCGTGTGCGCGCGCGGCCTGCGCCAGGTAGATCGAGGCGCGCGGCGAGGCGCCGAACGCGATCAGCGGCTTGAGCTCCGCCAGGCCGATGGCCTGCGGCTCGCGGGTCGCGCGGACGGTATCGACGATGTAATCGACGACCTTCTGATCCATGAACAGCTCGGCGATGGCGCTGCGCGCCGCCAGGATGTCGTCCGCCTCGGCGACGCGCTGGACCTCGATGGGCCGGCCCCCCGCCATGCGCCCGACGATCTCCTTTTCCGCGTCGCGGGTCGGGTAGCCGACGCGGACCTTGAGCATGAAGCGGTCGAGCTGCGCTTCGGGCAGCGGATACGTGCCTTCGTGCTCGATCGGGTTCTGCGTCGCGAGCACGAGGAACGGCTCGCCCAGGAAGAACGTCTCGCCGCCGATCGTCACCTGCTTTTCCTGCATCGCCTCGAGCAGTGCCGACTGCACCTTGGCCGGCGCGCGGTTGATTTCGTCGGCGAGAACGAGGTTGGCGAACAGCGGCCCCTTCTTGGGATAGAACTCCTGCGACCGTTGATCGTAGACCATCGTGCCGATCACGTCGGCCGGCAGCAGATCGGGCGTGAATTGGATCCGCGAGAAGCTGATCTTCAGGCATTCCGCGACGGTCTTCACCGCGAGCGTCTTGGCCAGTCCCGGCACGCCCTCGAGCAGGATGTGGCCGCCGGTGAGCAGGCCGATCAGCAGGCGCTCGACCATGACTTCCTGGCCGACCACACGCTTCGCTACTTCGCGCGTGATGGTCTGCGTCAGCACTGCGTCGTTCGTCTTCGCCGTGCGTGTGGTCATCTCAGAGACGCTTCCGCTGCCCGCTTCACCGTTGGCTCCTTGTCTCGTGCGTAGAGTTCCAGCAACGCCTTCGCCTCCACTCGATCCAGCTGCGCCAATCCTTCAATTGCTGCGGCGCGCACGAACGGCGTGCGGCGCGGCCGTCCCCCGGGCTCGGCGAACTTCGCCAACACCTCCAGCGCTTCGGGAGCGCCGAGGTGCCCGATCGCTTTGAGCAACGCAGCCAATACCCCTTCGTCTTTCTCCTGCTCCAGCCGCCGTACCAGAACGGTGGTGGCCCCGACGTCGCCCGCCGCCGCGACTGCCCGCGCGGCCGCGGTGCGCACCAGCACCGATTCATCCTTGAGCGCCGGCATCGCGGGTCGCGAGATCTCGCGTCCACCCAGCTCGGCGAGACCGAGCAGTGCCGCTTCCCGCACCCGCTCGTCGGCGTGACGCGTCAGATTAATGAGCAGCTCGGCGACGTGCGGGTCACCGCTCAGCCCGAGAAACTCCGCCGCGGCCGCGACCACTTCCGGCACTTTGCTCTCGACTCGGGCTTGCAGCAGCTCCACGGCACGCTCGCCCGCGGCCCGCATGGCTGCCCGATAGGCTTCGCGCAGCTCCGGCGCCGCGTGCAGATACGCGTCCACCACCGACCCGGCGGACACCGCCCCGAGCGCGCCGACCGCATTCACCAGATGCGCGCGCTCGGCCGGCGGGACACGCGGCTCACCGAGGCGCGCGACCATACGCTCCACAATAGCCTCGTCCGCAAGCGCCCCCGCCACCTCCCCGATCGCCTCTTGAATGTCAGGATCCTGGATCTTGCCCAGGGAGCGATCGAGCCCGGCGACGACCTCGGCGACCGCGCCAATATCGCGGAGCGCAATGACCTGCGGTGTGAGCTGGCGCAACTTCCCGATGATCACGCGTTGGTCTTCCGGGCGCGAGGCAGCCAGCAACGCCGCGACCGCGCGCCGCGCTTCCACGTCCGCCGGGAGGACATCTGGACGGAACACGCCGCTTTGCCGCGGGGGACTGACCGCCTCTGACGGCGGCGGCGAAGGGGCGGCGACAAACACCGGCTCCGACGGGGCGGCGACTGACGGCGGCGGCGATTCAACTGGCGCCGGAGGCACGTCGCCGAGCGAACGGGATGCAGAAAGGCGCTGGCTCGCGCGGCGACCCAGGTGCAGCGTGATACGGCCGAGGACGGCGTCATCAGGCGAGACGTTCCCCACGGCGACGCCGAACAGGCCGAGCCAATGCTCGGACGTGACGCCAGGATTGACTTGAATTGACCGGATGCCGCGCGCGAAAAGCAGCCCGGCGAGCTCGGCGACCTGCGTGTTGCGTGGCAGGAGGTGCTGCCCGTGCCACAGCAGACCGGTCGCGCCGATCTTCCACTCCACGGTGCCGAGCGACGCGAGCGCCGGCAGCGCGCCCGTGATCTGGCGCATCGCTTCGAGCACCGCCGGATGAGACGGCGGATAGAGGCGCGTCAGCCGAAATGTCGTGCCGATCGCGCCGAGCGCACGGTCCAATGCTCCAGTGTCGATCGCCATCATCAGCGCTTAATGCGCGTCCCCTTGTCTTCGACGGTAAAGACCCACGTGGCAAAGCGCGACGGCTCGATCGTATCATCGGGATCGATCGCGTTCCAGTCGACGTCGCTGCCGGAGCTCTGCGGCCCGCTCGCGCGCACCTCCGCGTCTCGCACCATCGCCCCCGCGCGCGTGATCCACACCCCGAACTGCTCCGGCCGCAGGTCTACCCAGCCGCGCGGCGCCACGCTCAACGGGTCACGGTCCGGCTCGGGGGCCACGACCACGATGCTCCCCCGGTACACAGTCTTTCCATCCGGCGCGACGATGGGCAATCCCACCGAGATAATTTGCTGCCGCAGCGCCGCGTCGGCTTCCAGGAGGCGCCACGCGGCATCGGCGAGCGCGCGCGGCTTGCTGCCCGCGAGCACCCGGACGTTGCGGCACAGCTGCCGGCAGAGATAGGCTTCGTACAACAATTTGGTGAGCCGCGGCGGCCCCAGCATCTCGTAGGCCACCCCGCGGGACTTGCGGCTGTCCTCGAGCGCCCGCAGACGGCCGACGGCGTTGCGGCGCAGCACCCCGGCGCGATAGGTCGGCCCCGCGGTCGACGCGTCGAGGGCCGCAACGATGTCCTTGCCGGTGGGCCGGCCCTGCAGCTCCAGGATCACGTAGTCGGCGACCTCTTCGGGCGTGATGAACTCCATCTGTCCCAGCGCGGTAACGGTTTCGAACTCGTCACGCGCGAACAAGCCGTTTTCGCCGACGTCGATGTACACGCCGTCGAGCGGCCGGCCGAGGTCACGCCACGGTGTCGCGCCCGGGGCGAACGCCTCCTGCAACCGCACCGGCGTGTCGCAGTCTACGAGCGGGATCGGCTTGCCTTTGCGGCGCACCGGACCGTGCGCCACTTCGCGCCATGCGATCGTCGCGGTCGGCTTGATTTCGACGGTGACCGGTGCGTCGGGCGTGCGTCCCAACAGGAACAGCAGCATCGTATGCGCGCCGGCGATCGCCGACTTCGTCAGCAAGGTGGCGCTCGGCCGCTCCTCCGAGTGCGTGTACGGAATGTTGAACCCCATCCCCCCCGTGCCGCTGGTCCCGATCTTCACGTAGGCCTGTGTGCCGGCGCGCCGCAGCGCCTCGGTGATGATCTGCGCGTGGCGAATCAGCGGCGGCATCGGCAGGCGCAGCAGATGCTGCTCGATCGCCGCGCGATCGAGCGGCGCGCCGCCATTTTTGGCTCGGTCGAGCAAGTCCCGCGCGCTTTGAAAGACGTCCTGATACGCGAACGCGGTCGCGGTATTGATGCTGTCCACGACCGCGTCGGGCTTGTAGCGAACCAGCAGTTGAAACAGGAGGTTGCGTTCCAGGACCGCATCGGTGAGATCACCGAGCAAGTCGCCGAGCACGAGAGCGCGGTGCTCGGCCTTGGCCATAACGGTCGCCATGTCGAGTCGCGCGACGGGCGCCGGCATGAAGACGTTGCCCCATTCGACGTCGATCGTCACGCCGCCGCGGTAGGGCTCGAGCGCGCGCGCGGCGGCTCGCACTTCGTCTTCGAACAACGCCACGAGCACGAGGCGGCGCGGCGGCGGCGACGCCGCCAGGACTCGCCGCGCCACGGCGTGGCCGACGAGACCGCTCCCGCCCAGCAGCATTACCGTCCGATCAGCGAGCTCCATGTAGTCGCTCGATTGCTCCGATCTCCTGCCGGGTGAGCTCCCGCCAATGGCCTTCGGCCAGCTTGCCGAGCCGGACCGGGCCGTAGGACACGCGGTGCAACCATTCGACTTTGAGCCCCAGCGCTTCCGCGATACGGCGCACGATCCGCTGCCGCCCTTCGGCGAGCGTCAGCTCGATCTCCACCGACTTCCCCTGCGGCCGCACGCGCGACTCGACGATGCGGACCGCGCGACCATCGATCACGATCCGTTGCGCGAGCGCGGTCCGGATCGCGCCGGCGTCGGCGCCGTGCACGCCCAGCCAATAGGTGCGGGGCACCTCATAGCGCGGATGCATCAGCCGGTGGGCCGCGCCGCCATCCGTGGTCAGGAGCAGCAGCCCCGACGTCATCACGTCCAGCCGCCCAACGTACGTGAGACCGGGCACCTTGGGGAGAAGCCCGAAGACCGTGCGGCGTCCCTCCGGATCAGCGCGGCTCACGACGTAGCCGAGCGGTTTGTTGAGGGCGAGCCAGGTCGTGCGGGTCGCGGCGCGGACCGGACGGCCGTCAACGGTGACCTTCTGCGTATCGGGATCGACGCTCATCCCGATCGTCGCGGTCTCGCCATCCACTCGCACGCGGCCGGCGCGGATCAGGTCTTCCGCCTTGCGGCGTGACGTGACGCCCGCACGCGCCAGAGCGCGCTGCAGGCGCATGAGGGTCATTCGGGTTCGTCGACGGGGGTCGGACGCCGGAGCGCAACCGACAGCTCGTCGAGCCGCGGCAGATCCTCCAGGTCTTTCAAGCCGAGAATCTCCAGAAACGGCGGCGTCGTGCCGTAGAGCAGCGGGCGGCCGAGACCTTCGCCGCGCGTGACGACTTCGATGAGGCCGCGCTCCACCAGCTTGTCCATCACAGCGCCCGAATCGACACCGCGGATCTCGTCCACTTCCAGGCGTCCGACGGGCTGCCGGTACGCGATGATCGCCAGCGTCTCGAGGGCGGCCGGCGACAACCGGCGCGGCCGCAGCGCGAACTGCGCGCGCTCGATCGTCTCGGCATACTCGCGCCGCGTGAGGAACTGCCATCCCTCCGCGATCTCAACCAGTTCGACGCCGTGGTCCTCTTGATAGTTCTGGCGTATCTCGTCGAGCGCTGCTCTGACATTCCCTTCCGACGGCGCGAGGGACTCGAGCTCCTCCAGCGTCAGGGGGCGCGACGCCGCAAACAGCGCGGCTTCAAGCAGCTTCGCGAGAGATTCCACGCGTGATCACCATCGGGCCGAACGGTTCGGGCTGCGACAACGTGAGCACGCTGCGCTTGGCGAGCTCGAGGAGCGCGATGAACGTGGACAGCACGTCCACCAGCGTGGCCTGGGGGCCCCCCCCGACGGCGTCGCGCCAGCCGAACGTCTCGCGCTCGGCCAGCAACGCCAGGATGCGCGCCGTCGCACCCTCGACGTCGAGCGGGCGCGGCACGACGCGGTGGTGCAAGTTCGGATCGGGCATGAGCGCGATGACGCGCTCCGCGGCCGCGAGCAGGTCGTTCAGGTCGATCTGCAGCGGCGCGGGCGGCGCATCGGGCGGCGGCGCTTCGTAGCCGCGGCCGAACCGCTCCGCGCGCGCGTCAGCGGCGTGGCCGAGCCACTCCACGAGCTCGCGAATCTGCTGGTACTCGAGCAGCCGGCGCACCAGCTCCGCGCGCGGGTCCTCCCATTCGTCGTCGCCGAGCCGGCGCGGCAGCAGCATTTGCGCCTTGATGCGCAGCAGCCGCGCCGCCATTTCGAGGTAGTCCGCCGCCTGATTGAGCCCCAGCTCGTTGATCACCGACAGGAACTGAACCGCGATCTTCGCGATCGGCAGATCGGTGATATCGACTTCGTCTTCCTTGATCAGATGCAGCAGCAGGTCGAGCGGGCCGGAAAACTTCTCCAGCTCGACGACGAAGCCGCTGTTACCGGGATCGCGCAGGATGGGACTGGTCACGTGGGGAGACCGCCCGGAAGCGCGACGGGGACGACGAGTCCTAGGGCGAGCCGCAGGAGCTGGAATGCGGGCCACAGAAAGAACTGAATAACCCCTGGCAGCATGTAGCTCACCAGGAGGATCGGGAGAAAGCCGAATCGCTGGAACTGGCGGTATTGCATCCCTGCCCCGGGCGGCAAGAGATGATAGAACACGTGGCTGCCATCGAGCGGAGGAATCGGAATCAGGTTGAAGAATGCGAGTACCAGATTCCATTGCATCCCGTAGAAGGTCATCCGCTGGAGGACCCCCAACGTCGAACTAAGCGAGGGCAACGCCTCCGCGATCGTTCCCACCGTCGCAAACAGCGCCGTAAAAATGACGAACAACACGAGGTTTACCGCGATGCCGGCGAGGGACACGATGATGTCTCCCCGCACATAATGCCGATAATTCCGTGGGTTGACGGGAACGGGTTTCGCGCCGCCGAAAGTGTATCTCCCTCCGGTACTGTACCAGAGCAGGATCGGAAGGAGCACCGTCATGAAGGGATCGATGTGCTTCAGGGGATTGAACGTCAGCCGCCCGAGCATATACGCAGTGGAGTCGCCCTGCCGATACGCGGCCTCGGCGTGGGCGTACTCGTGGGCCACCATCGAAAACAGCAACACCGGTGCCGAGAGAAGGAATTCGAACCAGATAGGGCGTACCCGGGTAGGTGACGGCCAAAGATATGTATACGCTTGACCCCACGCAACTTACCGTCTACTTTCCGCTCCATGCCGAAGATCAAATCCGCGAAGAAAGCGATGCGCCAGGCGCGCTCGCGCACCATCCGTAACAAAGCCCAACGCTCCTCGCTGCGCACCGCGCTGAAGCACGTGCGCGCCGCCGCGACCGCCGACGCCGCCGCGGTCGCCTACGCGCTCGCCGCGCGCGTCCTCGACCGCGCTGCCCGCAAAGGACTGATCCACAAAAACAACGCCGCTCGGCAGAAGTCGCGCCTCGCGGCATTGGTCAAACGGTTACGGGAGAAGGCCTCGGCGTAGCTACATTGCCGCCAATTCCCCGCCGCATTTCTCGCAGTACCACTCCGTCGCCACGTTCATCGTTCCGCATTCTTTGCACTTGAGCGTCTTCTCGACCGGCGCGTTTTCGTCGATCGGCGCGAGCGGCGTTCCATCGAGTACCTCGTCGGGCTGATACTGCGCCCCACTTGCCCGCCCGGGCGACGGTGTCCGATCATCTTCCGTGACTGATTTCAGGAAGGCCAGCTCGTCGATTGGCGTCTTCCGTCGTTCTGGAGGCTTCTCGGGTGGTCTGGGTGGCGCTGCGGCACGCGCCGCGGCTGGAGCGGGTTTTGACTTGACCAGCTCGTCCAGCTCTTCAAGCCGAGTGATGTCGCGCTCGACATCCATCAGCTCGTCGCGCACTGCGCCGAGGTCCGCCAGCGCGTCCTTGTGGACCTGGCTCCACTGCCCTTCGTCGTATTCGCCCACCTCGTGCCGCAGCTCGGTTTCGGCCAAGCGCTCGGCAGCCGCCTTTTCCTTCCTCTGGAGCTCGACGAGGTTTTCCTTGCGCTGCGCGATCAGCTGCCGCGCCTCCTGGGCGTGTGCTTTCAACTCCTCGGTGACCGCCTTCAGCCGCGCCTCATAATCGGCGCGGACGCGGGTACGCACGTGTTCGGGCGCCGAGTCCGCGGTCGCGGTGATGCGCGCGAGCCACGCCTCGTACTGGCGACGCTCTTCCAGTAGCCGCTGAATCGCGGCGGCACTTTTCGAAGGTCCCTTAGGCATCCTTCTCCCGTTGCTGCACCAACGCGCGGACTGCTTCGGCGCTCAGCGGCTGCGGTTGACCGACCTGGCGCGCGGCCAGGATAATGCGCGCGCTGTGTTCCAGACTTTCCATACGGATCCAGGCCTCATCGAGCGACCGGCCCATGGTCACGGCACCGTGGTTAGCGAGCAGCAGCGCGTCGTGCCCGTCGAGATAGGGGACAACCTGGTCGCCCAGCTCCCTCGTCCCCGACATCCCAAAGGGCACGAGCGCCACCGGTCCCACCACGAAAATAAGCTCCGGCAACAAATTGCCCGGAATCGTCTGGCCCGCAACGGCAAAACCTGTAGCGGCAGGGGGATGCGCATGCACGACGGCCTGCACGTCGGGCCGGTGCCGGAGGATGCGTAAGTGTAACTCCAACTCGCTGGTAGGTTTGCGGGAGCCGCGCCGGCGCACCTTGCCTGAGAAATCGACTTCCACCATGTCGGCAGGATCCACGAGCGATTTGAGGACTCCGCTGGGTGTCACGAGCGCGCGTTCCGGCCCGAGACGCACCGAGAGATTGCCGTCCCGCCCGGCGATCAGGCCCCGCGCCGCGAGCTGGCGGCAGCACAGCGCCATGCGCCGGGCCACCGCGCTCCGGTTCATCGCGTGCCGGTGCTATCCAGGTCGTGGACGATGGCGCCCGCGACGATCGTCAGCACGGCGCGGCCCGTGAGCGCCCGGCCGGCGAACGGGGTGTTGTGACTCTTGGAATGGAAGGTCGTCGGATCCACCGACCACTTCGCGGCGGGGTCGAATACGGCGACATCCGCGACGGCGCCCGGCGCGAGTGAGCCACCCGCCAGATGGAATACGCGCGCCGGCTCGGTGCTCATGCGGCGGATCAGCTCCGGCAGGGTGAACACGCCGCTTTCGACGAGCTCGGTGTGTGCGACGGCGAACGCGGTCTCCAATCCGACGACGCCGAACGGCGCGTCATCGAACGCCGCTTCCTTCTCGTCGTAGGCGTGTGGCGCGTGATCGGAGGCGATGCAGTCGATGACGCCGTCTTTCAGTGCGCCGCGGAGCGCGGCGACGTCGGCCGCCTCGCGGAGCGGTGGATTCATCTTCGCGTGCGTGTCGTACTCTTCGCACGCGTAGTCGGTCAACGTGAGATGATGCGGTGTCACCTCGGCGGTCACGCGAATGCCGCGCTCCTTCGCCTCGCGGATAATGGCGACCGACCCGCGCGCCGACATGTGACAGAGATGGACATGGCCACCGGTCAGCTCGGCGAGCAGCACGTCGCGCGCGACGATGATCTCTTCGGCCGCCGCGGGAATCCCCTTCAAACCGAGTCGCGTCGCGACGAGACCTTCGTGCATCACGCCGCCGCCGGCCAGGGTCGGATCCTCGCAATGATCGGCGACGGGAATGTTGAACGTGCGCGCGTACTCGAGCGCGGTGCGCATCAGGTGACTGGAAACGACGGGCTTGCCGTCGTCCGAGACCGCGACCGCGCCGGCGCTCACCATCTCCCCGAACTCGGCGAGGCGCTCGCCTTTCTGACCGATCGACACGGCCCCGATCGGATGCACGCGTGCCAGTCCCGCGCGGCCGGACTGGCGCACGATGAATCCCACCGCCGCCTGGTTATCGGTGACCGGGTCGGTGTTCGGCATCGCGCAGATCGCGGTAAAGCCGCCCGCCGCCGCGGCCCGCGCGCCGCTCGCCACCGTCTCTTCATCTTCGTTGCCCGGCTCACGCAGATGCACGTGCAAGTCCACGAGGCCCGGGGTGACGACCTTGCCCTTCACGTTGCGCACGATGGCGCCATCGGGGGCCGCCAGCCCGCGGCCGACGCTGGCGATCTTGCCGTCCTGGATCAGTACGTCGGCAGCCCCGTCCAGGTCGCGGCTGGGGTCGATGACGCGCCCGCCCTGCAGCAGGATGGGCGGGATCATTCGCTGCCTCGTTTCGCGGCGTCGGCGAGCTCGGCTCGGCCGCCGGCGAGCAGATACAGCACGGCCATTCGCACCGCCACGCCGTTCGTCACCTGATCGAGTATCACGCTGTGCGGCCCATCGGCGACACGCGAGTCGATCTCGACGCCGCGGTTCATGGGGCCGGGATGCATGATCGTGATCGCTTTCGGTGAGCGCTCGAGGCGCTCCGGCGTGACGCCGAAGACGCGATAGTATTCGCGCAGGCTCGGGATGAAGCCCTTTTCCATCCGCTCGAGCTGGAGCCGCAGTACGTTCAGCACGTCGGCCCACTCGATCGCTTCTTCGATGCGGCCGAAGACCTTCACGCCCAGCTCTTCGATGCCCCGCGGCAGCAGCGTCCACGGTCCGCACACGGCGACCTCGGCGCCAAGCTTCGTCAGGCCCCACAGATTCGACCGGGCGACGCGTGAGTGCAGCACATCGCCCACCAGGCAGACCTTCAGACCTTCGATCTTTCCATGCTTGTCGCGGATCGTCAGCAGGTCGAGCAGCGCCTGGGTGGGGTGTTCGTGCTTGCCGTCGCCCGCGTTGATCACGTTCGAAGCGATGCGGTTGCCAAGGAATTCGGCCGCGCCGGACGACGGATGGCGAATGACCACCATGTCGATCCGCATCGCTTCGAGATTGCGCGCGGTGTCCACCAGCGTTTCGCCCTTGGAGACGGATGACCCGGTTGCCGCGACGTTGACCGTGTCGGCGGAGAGGCGCTTTTCCGCGAATTCGAACGACACGCGCGTCCGGGTCGAGGCTTCAAAGAAGAGGTTGACGATCGTCTTGCCGCGCAGCGCGGGCACCTTCTTGATCGGCCGCTCCGACACCTCCTTGAACGGCTCGGCGGTGTCGAGGATGAGCCGGATCTGGTCCGGCGTCATGTGCTCGAGCCCGGTCAGGTCCTTGCCGAGGGTCGAGGAGGCGTTCATCGGATCACGTCCACCTGATCGCGGCCGTCGAGCTCCTCCACCTGGACGTCCACCCGCTCATCCCGCCCTGTCTTGACCGATTTGCCCACGATATCGGCCTGAATCGGGAGCTCCCGCCCGCCGCGGTCCACCAGCACGCAAAGCGAGATGCGCTTGGGACGACCGAAATCCGTCAGCTCATCGAGCGCCGCGCGCACGGTGCGGCCGGTGTACAGGACGTCGTCCACGATCACCGCGTGCTTGTCCGTGAGATCGCCCGGAATATGGGTTTCGCCGATGACCGGCTTCGGCCCCACCGTCCCCAGATCATCCCGGTACAGCGTGATGTCGAGCGCGCCGCGCGGCACGGCGGCGCCTTCCGATTGTTCGATGAGTTTGGCGATGCGAGCGGCGAGTTCGACGCCGCGGCGCTGGATCCCGATCAGGACGAGATCATCCGTGCCGTGCGCTAACTCGAGGATTTCGACTGCCATACGCTGCAACGCCCGCGACATCGCGCGGGCGTCAAGGAGCGTGGTGCGTTCTTCTGCTTTGGGGGGCCGAGGCATCTCGAAGCTGAAAAGTACTACGGCGGCGAGGGGCGGCAAAGGCCGCCGATTTCCTTTAGATTCCAGGAGCGCCGCCAGGGCGGCCCACGGTCCGCGTAAAGGGTTTCTAGCCCCCCTAAGCTTTGCCAGACATGACCTGACTTCCTCGCCCCACGACGCGGACAACGGGCGGTTCTAGGAAGGAAGGTTCGCGTCGTGAAGCCCAACCTCGAGTGGCTCCGTAAGCAGGCCAAGCATCACCTCGACGAGCTCCGCAAAACCGATCCGCAGGCCAAACTCGCCGATGCGCAGCTCGCGATCGCCAGGCAGAACGGGTTTCCGAGCTGGCGCGCCCTCAAAGCCCACGTCGACTCTCTGAGCGTCGAGGGCCAGCTGTTTGACGCCGCCCGCCGCGGCGACGTGGAGACGTTGACCGCGCTGCTCGATCAGCATCCCGAGAAGCTGCAGGCGCGCGACGAACCGTACGAATGGACCCTGCTCCATAAGGCGGCGAGTGAGGGGCAGCTCGCGACCGTGGACCTCTTGTTACGCCGGGGACTCGATCCGAACTCACGCGAAAAAGGCGACAACACCTACCCGATGCACTGGGCGGCGGCGGCCGGCAAGCTGGACGTGGTGCGCCGCCTGGCCGACGCGGGTGGTGACGTGGTCGGGCATGGCGACGATCACGAGCTGGAGATCATCGGCTGGGCAACGTGCTGGGATGGAACCGACGACGCCGACCATCGCGCGGTCGTCGCGTTTCTGCTCAGTCGCGGTGCGCGCCACCACATTTTCTCCGCCATCGCCAGCAATCTGGGCGACGAAATCCGCCGTATCGTGGCGACAAGTCCAGCGACGCTGACCAGCCGGATGAGCCGCAACGAAAATCATCAGACACCGCTGCACTTTGCCGTCCGACGCAACCGCCCCGACATAGTCCGTCTACTCCTCGATCTCGGCGCCGATCCGCTGATCGCGGACGGGTTTGGTTTTCCGCCCGCGATGTATGCGACGGCGCCCGAGATCGACCGCCCGGTAATGGAAGCGATCCGGAAAATGACGGCGGGCGAGCTCGTGAGCGCCGACCGCGGGCACCGTCCGACTCGCGCCGGCACGATGGATCTCCTCGCGAGCGTCGCGCTGGGCGACTGGGACGCGGCTGCGCGCCTCGCGCACGACAACCCCGAGCTGCTCAACACGGGCGCTCTCCATCTGGCCGCCAAACGGGGCGACCTGCAGGCGGTGCGCTGGCTGCTCGCGCATGACGCGAGCCCCGATGCGCGGTGGAACCATGTCGATGCCTACGTCACTCCCCTGCACCTTGCGATTCTGAACAACCACACGGAGGTCGCTCGCGCGTTGGTGGACGCCGGCGCCGATCCGACCATTCGCGACAGCAAACACGACAGCGACGCAGTGGGCTGGGCCGGGTTTTTCCATCGCGACGCGATTGTGGACCTGCTGAAGCGCCGCTAGGAGTACACCGGCGTCAAGGGAGGTTTGCCGCTCAGCACCGCCTGCACATTGGCGAGGGCGATCGCCGCCATCTTACGCCGCGTCTGTTCCGTAGCGCTGCCGATGTGCGGCAGCAACACGGTGCGCGGCGCGGCCAGCAGGCGCGGATGGATCGCGGGCTCGTCGGTATAGACGTCCAGGCCCGCCGCGCCGAGCTGTCCCAGCTCGAGCGCGGTAGCGAGCGCCTCCTCGCGGATCAGGTCGCCACGCGAGGTGTTGATGAGAATCGCGCCGGGCTTCATGCGCGCGAGCGTCTCCCCGTTGATGATCCCTTTGGTCTCCGGGGTGGACGGCACGTGCAGGCTCACGATGTCGCTCTCGGCGAGTAACCGGGTCGCATCGACCCGCGTGGCGCCCGTCTCACGCTCAAAGTCGGGCTTGGCGGTTCGCGCGGCGTACAGGATGCGGAGCCCGAACGGCAGCGCACGGCGTCCTACTGCCTGGCCGATCCTGCCCGCGCCGAACAGGCCGAGCGTCCGGCCACGCAGCTCGAGGCCGAGCAACTGTTCCGGATGCCAGCCGGTCCATTGCCCGCTGCGCACCAGATCCACACCTTCGATGACACGGCGCGCGGTCGCGAGGATCAGCGCCCAGGTGAGATCGGCCGTCGCTTCGGTCAGCACGCCAGGCGTGTTGGTGACGATCACCTTCCGCATCTCGGCCGCGACCACATCGACGTTGTTGTATCCGACTGCGCAGTTCGCGACGATGCGGAGATTGGGAAGGTTCTTGAACTCGGTTCCACCAACCCAGCGCGACAGCAACGGCACGAGTGCCACCCAGTCGCCCTTCGGAGTGGGTTCAGAGGCAGGCAACCATGTGATATCGAGGTCTGCAAGCTGCCCGGGCTCAACGAGGTTTTTGATCTCGGCAGCGATGAGTACTCGGTGAGTCAATCGACCTTCAGGCCCCTGGGACCCACGTATTCCGATTGCGGCCGGATCAGGTGATCCTCGGCATGCTGCTCAATGACATGGGCACACCAGCCGGCGACTCGCCCACACGCAAACGTTGCTACGAATGAGCGCGGCTCGAGGCCCAGCGCCTGGAGCACGAGTGCCGTGAAGAACTCGACGTTCGTACGCAGATTCCGCCCCGGCTTCACTTCGTCCAGGACCTTCACGATCGTCTGCTCCGCCGCGCGCGCCAGGTCGAACAGTTTCCGGTTCTCGAGGGCCGCCGAGCTGAGCTGATCGGCGACTTTGCTGAGCACTTCGGCGCGGGGGTCGCGGACCTTGTAGACACGGTGGCCGAATCCCATGATCCGCCGCCCCGCCGCCAGCTCATTCCGCACCCAGCCCTCCGCGCGATCAGCGGACCTGATGTCCTTGAGCATGTCGAGCACGGGACCCGGCGCGCCGCCGTGCAATGGCCCCTTGAGGGCGCCGATCGCGCCCGTTACGGCGCTGACCAGGTCCGAGCGCGTGCTCGCAATCACGCGCGCGGTGAATGTGGATGCGTTCATGCCATGGTCGATCACCGTGACCCAGTAGCTGTCGATCGCGCGCGCGGCGATCGGGTCGGGCTCCTTGCCGTGCATCATGTACAGAAAGTTCGCGGCCAGCGGCAAGTCGGTCCGCGGCGCGATCGGCGCCTGGCCGGCGCTCAGCCGGGCATGTGCCGCGACAACAGTTGGGAAGCGGGCGGTGAGCATCTTCGCGGCCTGCATGTCCGCACCGGGCGAGATCTCATCTGGCTGAGCGAGATCGAGCGACAGGGTGGCGCACGCCATACGCAGCGCGTCGATCGGCGGTGCCTGGGCGGCAGCCCGCACGACGTGCAAGGCTTCCTCAGGTAGCGGCCGCAACCCCG
This sequence comes from Gemmatimonadota bacterium, assembly GCA_003223395.1. Lineage (GTDB taxonomy): Bacteria > Gemmatimonadota > Gemmatimonadetes > Gemmatimonadales > GWC2-71-9 > 20CM-2-65-7. The sequence goes on from QHUZ01000027.1 coordinate 31,988, forward strand.
CGATTTCCTTCCGCAGGGTCGCCAGCTCGTCCTTCGAAGGCAGTGCGCCGCGCCACAACAGATGCGCCGCTTCCTCGAACGTCACATGGCCCGCCAGCTCCCTGAGCTGGTACCCGCCGATGATCAGCTCACCGGCCTGGCCGTCCACGTGGCTGAGGCGCGTCTGGGCGGCGACGACACCATCAAGACCGCGCGGCCTGGTATTAGAGCTCATGTGACAGGGCGGCGAAGGGCGGTGAAGGGCGGCGAGGGGCGGCAAAAACATGAACCTCGCGAGGAAATGGTCCTGCTCTGTGCCTCGAATTGTCTATCAAGGCACATGGCGACACACAAACGGTTCTTGGCATGGCAGGAATGCCATAAGCTTGTCCTTGCAGTCTATAAGGCAACCGAGTGCTTTCCCAAACATGAGCTATATGGTCTGACATCCCAACTCCGTCGTGCCGCGCTCTCAGCTGCCGTAAATATCGTCGAGGGCGCATCAAAAAAGGGCCGAAACGAATTTCGACGCTTTCTTGACATGTCTCTCGGATCGCTGGCTGAGGTCGAATATGAGTTAGAGGTGGCCGGTGCACTCGGCTACTTGAATGACGACGTGTGCTCCAGTCTTACTAACCAAGTACGCAGAGCCCATTTCTTGACGTGGAAGCTAAAAATCTCGATGAACGACGCGACCTAGCGCCGCCCCTCGCCGCCGTCTCACCTGCCGCCGTCTCACCTGCCGCCCTTAGGCGACACTTCCTTTATGAGTTGATAGATGTATTCCGCGCCGTCGTAGTAGTCCTGCACGCCGATGCGCTCATCCCGGCCGTGCGCGCGAATGTCGTTGATATCGACGAACACACCGGAGACACCGTACACCGGAATCCCGGCATTTCTGAGATAGAGTCCGTCGGTGGCGCCCGTTTCCATAACGGGGATGACCGGGATATTCCAGAGCCGTTTGGTCACGCGTTCGATGGCGTCCATGGCCTCGCCCTGGAGGGCCGCCGCTGGACTCGGCACCGCCGCCTGTACCACGCTGACCTTCACCGCAGTATCGGCCACGAGCCGAACGAGTGTGCGCTGCACGTCGTCCTGCGCCGTACCCGGCAGCATCCGGCAGTTCACTGTCGCACTCGCGCTCTGCGGCAGCGCGTTCTCGGCATGCCCGCCGGCGAGCTCGGTCGCGACGCAGGTGGTGCGGAATTGTGCGTTGTACAGGGGACTCGCATCCGAGAGCCGCCGGATCGCGGCCGTGTCCGGCGTGGTCCGAGCGACCGCGGCCATATCCGTCGCTAGCTGTCCCTGTTGCATCTGCGACCACTTGGCGAACGAGGCTTTCGTAATCTCGTTCGGCTGCGCCGGGAAGTCGTAGGCGCTCAGCCGGCCGAGGGCCGCGGCGACGCGATAGATCGCGTTGTCCTTCGTGGGCAGCGAGCTGTGACCACCCGGATTGTGCACCTCGAGTTTGAAGGTCACGTACACTTTTTCTGCCGCCTGCACCGACCGGAACGCGCGTTTCCCGTTGAGAATCACCGGGTCGCCGGCGTCCATGTTGATCACATAAGCGGCTTCGATCAGATCGCGATGGTTGGCGAGCAGCCATTCCACGCCGTTGTAGTCGCTGCCGCCCTCCTCGCCCGTGGTCAGCGCGAGAATCAGATCGCGGTTCGGGCGGTAGCCTTCCTGCTTGAGCCGAGCGAGGGTGGCGACGATAATCGCAGCCCCGTCTTTGACGTCCATCGTGCCGCGGCCGTAGAAGAATCCGTCGCGTTCCAGGAACGTGAACGGATCGACCGACCAGTCTTCGCGCTTGGCCTCCACGACGTCGATGTGCGCCAGGAGGAGGACCGGCTTTTGCGTCCCCGTGCCGCGAAACCGGGCCACGAGATTGTAGTTCTTCGAACCGGCGGGTCCGATGACCTGCACGTCGGCCGCAGGGAAGCCCGCGTCGAGGAGCCGCTTCGCCATCGCGTTGGACGCCACGGTTGTGCTGCCGCTCGAGCCGGTCGTGTTGATGTTGATCAGCTGCTCGAAGATGTCGCGGGCACGCTGATCGTTCGGCGACAGCGTGCGTGGCGCCTGCGCGTGCAGGGGTACGGTGAAGCCGATCGACAGCGCGAGCAGGCAGGCACGTTTCATTTCACTCTCCGTGGTCGTGAAGGCAGAAATACCCTCAATGCGCGCGGCTGCTCCGCAGCTCCACCTCCGAGACGATAAAGCCGAATGCCGGCCATCCACCAGACGCCACGGAGCGTTCGAACCAGGTCCGGGCTTTGGCCGTGTCACCCTGCACCAGATACCAGTTGCCGATGCCGTAGCTCAGCGTCGCTACCTGGATGTCGCTCGTGTCGGCGGGCGTGAACACAGAATCGGCTGAGACTTCGCCACGATAGAGTCGCAGCCGCTGCGCGTACGCGTTCCTCGCGTTCGGCACATCGGTATGGCGATCGAGCAGCGCCTGCGCGTCGGCCACGCGGCCCGCGCGTGACAGCGACATCCACAGCCAGTCCGTCGAGCCCGCGCGCTCCGCCGAGTCGGGCGACATCGGGAGCGCGCGGGTGAAGGCGTCGGCCGCGCCGGCGAAGTCACGGCGCACGAACTTGACGATGCCGAGGTGATACCAGATGCCGTAGATGGTGCTGTCGAGTCGGGCGCCGCGCTGCAGGTCGGCCATCGCCTTGTCGAATTGCCGCGTGGAGAGATAGCGGTGCCCGCGCCAGCGATACAGCAGCGCGTTGTTCGGTGCGATGCCGACGCCGCGTGTGAACGTCGCGATCGCCTCGCGATACTGCCGGACGCCCGATTGCGCGACGCCGAGCGCGATGATCTTCTCGACGTTGCGCGGATCGGCCGCCAGCGCGCTCTCGGCGCGCGCGATGGCGCCGGTGTCGCGCTGCGCCCGGTACTCCACACCGGCGGGCGAGCGGTATTCGACGGACTGAAGCAGGCAGAGTGGTGCGAGGAGGCTGAGTAGAGTTGGCATAGGCGCCATATTGCAGCATGCCGCATCGCGCCGGAAGTGCAGTAAGTCGCGGCGTGGCTTACGGAAGCAGAATGACGACGTGACCTTTCTTGTGTCCGCCCTCCGCATGGCGGTGGGCAGCGGCGATCTCGTCCAGGCTGTAGCGCCGCTCGATCACGGTTCTCAACTTGCCCGCTTCGATGAGCCCCTTGAGTAGCGACAGATCAGCGGGGACGGCCCGTGCGACGCCGAGCCGCACTTTCGCCCTGCCCGTAATCGACGCCCACAGCCCGCGCACCAGATCCGAGAAGATGTCCGCCAGTCGCCCAGAACCGCCGATCAGCACGTAGTAACCGCCGCGCTTGAGCGCCTTCATGCTGCGTGAGAAGCCGCTCTTCCCGACCGTATCGAGGATGATGTCGTAGACCCGGCCCGCGCTCGAGAAATCCTGTTTCGTGTAGTCCACTACCGCATCGGCACCGAGAGATTTGACCATGTCGAGATTGTCGGTGCTGCACACGCCGGTGACATCCGCGCCAAAATGCTTCGCCAGTTGCACCGCGAAGACCCCGACGCTCCCGGACGCACCGTACACGAGGACCTTCTGCCCCGCCTGCACCTTGGCGTTCCGCAGAAAATGCAGCGCCGAGATCCCACCAAAGAGGACGGCGGCGGCTTCGTCATGGGTCATGTTGGCCGGCTTGGGAGCGAGCAACCCATCCTCTGCGAGACACACGTACTCGGCATGTCCGCCGAACTTGAATCCGTTCGATCCGAAAACGTCGTCGCCCGCTTTGAAGCGCGTCACGGCTTTGCCCACCGACTCGACGGTGCCGGCGAACTCGGCACCGAGGATCTTGAGCTTGGGGCGCCAGAGCCCGTTCATGAATCGTATGATGAACGGATCCGCCTTTCGCATCCGCCAGTCCGCCGCGCACACCGTCGTCGCGTGAATGCGAACGAGGACTTCGTTGTCGTTGGGAACCGGTTTGGGGACGTCTGTGATTTCGAGAACGTCGGGAGGACCGTATCTGGTGTAGACCGCGGCTTTCATGGGGGGGTCGGATGTTCGTGCGTGTGATGCGGCGCGCCAGGATCGTCAAAGATGCATGCCGCGTACCCGAGCACCCGATCGCCGCCTTTCATTCCACTCAGCGTCGGCTTCCACCCGCGGGCAAGGCGCGCGTCGAGCAGCTCGCGATCGGTGGGCTTGTGGCTCCAGACGGCGACCGCCGTCACGGCCCCCAGTCAGGTTGTGTCATAGACGAGATAGCGTCCCTCGAACGGGACGAGGACGTCATGCGTGTACTCGTCCTGCGTCAGGATGGACTCGATCTCGAGCGGCGGGCGCTGCTCCCTGCCCCAGTTCAACAGGCGTTCGAGCGACGCATGGGCCGCGACGGTCTGCGCCAAACGGCTCCGCGTTGCGTTATCGAGGTTCGCGTAATCGATCAACGGCGTGTCGCTCATTACGGCAGCATCACTCTGCGCTTGAAGTAGCGCCGCGCAAGGACGATCCTGTGACCGTCTCGAACGAGATGCTTCGGATCGAGCTCCCGGTAATCGACCATCGCGCTCATCTTAGCTCCCGTACCGCACTCTGCACATCAACGACGCCGAGACCTCGCTTTCGCTGCTAACCCTGATGGCGTACAAGCCGGAGTCCGCGAAGACGTGCCGCAGAGTGTCGGTCGCCAGCGTAAGGTGCGCGACGTGTTCGAACTGTTTCGCTCCGTACGGGACAAGCACAATCACGCCGCGCCGCGGTGTGAACACGGCCAATTGGCTGCCATGCGGCACCTGCATGTCGAGTGTGAGCTCGTCACCGGGTCGCAGCTTCGGAGGCGTGCAGGTTAGCGGCGCCTTGGGATTGGGAAACGGCCACTCATCGGGCGCCATGAGATCGAACATCAGGAAGGCGCCGGACAAGAGCGCCGGCAGCACGAATCCCCACGTCCACACCATTCCGTACACGCGCAGACTGCTGTCGAGCCAGCTGTCTTCCGCTTCGCTCATCGCGGCGGCACGGCGATTCTCGAAGAATCGCATAGTCTCCCAATACAACACGAACAGCAACAAGGGGATGACGAGGATGCCGACGTCGTCACGGACCGCGGGGTTGACGTACGCGAGGAGAAACGCGGCGCAGGAAAGATCCGACACGACTTGCCCACCGGCGTAGAACGCGCCCACGCGGCGGCGCAGCAGCAGCGCGATCATCGCCCCCGCGAGCAGCGTCCGCGCGCCGACGTACACCAGCGTGCTGTTCCAGATTCCCATGGGGACGGACAGGGAGGGATTCGAACCCTCGATACCCTTGCGGGCATACCGGTTTTCGAGACCGGCGGTTTCAACCGCTCACCCACCTGTCCTGCTAGGCGGACAGGGTGGGATTCGAACCCACGTAACGGTTGCCCGTTAACACGCTTTCCAAGCGTGCGCCTTAAGCCACTCGGCCACCCGTCCCGGCACAACAAAGTAATCGGTGCGGTCAGCTCGTTGTAGCTAGCTCCCGCGCCTTGGCGATTTCCCACCGCATCGTAATCCCCCACTCCCGCTTATTGCCCGCCGCCTCGTCGGCGAAGCGGGTCAGGATCTCCGCTGCTTCCCGGTTCCTGCCGACACCGCGGTAGACGAGCCCCAGCAAGAACGAGTAGTAGCTCGTGCTGTCGCCCAGAGGACCCGGACGCCTTCCCCAATCCTCGGCGGCGGGAAGCACCGCTGCACTCGCGTCTCGCGCGAGCGCTGATCGTGGATCCTGCAAAACGGTGAGCGCGGCGGTGAAGATCGCGCGCGTGTCTGCCGGCAGACCATCGGCAAGTTCTTCAAGAACCACCAATGCTTCTCCGTACTGATCCCGATGCATCAGTGTCCGCACGACCATGTCGGCGACATGCTGCTGCTCCGCTGCCGGTGTGGCCGCCAAGGCGCGGCGATAGGCCGTTTCGGCTTCCGCATGTTTGCCAAGCGCCGAGTAGGCCATGCCCAGGTCCTGTAAGGCCATCCGGTACATGTGTGCGGTTCGCTCGAGCTGTGGCACCCATTCCTCGAGGAGCCGCGCGTTTTCTCCAAAATTCCCGTCGTACCAATACGATCGAATGACCGTCGCGTAGAGATGGTCGTAGAACCAGCCCGTTTCTTCGGATGAGCGATCGATCAAGCCCATTCCGGTCCGAAGGATTTCGCGCTTCTCTTCGCCCTGGAAAGGCATCGACATCGCGGCATACAGTTGCGGGTCACTGACCCCCAGCGCGAAGGCTTTGCGCATATCCGCGGTCGCTTCGGCGCGCCGGCCGAGGAAATACAGCTCGGAGCCACGCTCCGCGTACGCATCGCCGAACGAGGGGTCCAACGCGATGGCCTCGGAATACCGCGCAACCCTCCGCTCGCGAAACGAAGCCTCCTCGGCTTCCGAAAGGCGCTTGTAGCCACTCTGCTCGGCGCGCTTGTACTGCTCCTCCCGCACTGCTTCGAGTATTTCTTTGGCGTTCATTGCCGGCGCAGCTGCCCTCGGTCCACCTTACCGAGATGCGTCCGCGGTAACGCGTCCAGGAAACGGACGGTGCGCGGTGCCTTGTACGGCTCCAACCGCTCCCGCGCGAAGGCCTGCAGCTCCTCGGCAAGCCCCGCGCGCTGCTCGCTCGCCACGACGAACGCGTGCGGCTTCGTGAGGCCATTCGCGTCTTCGACTCCCACCACCGCGACCTCTTTCACGAGCGGATGTTGGAGCAAGCAGCCTTCCACTTCCTGCGGCGCGAGCCACTTGCCGCCGACCTTGAGCAACTCGTCGGCGCGGCCGCAGAACGTGAAGTAGCCGTCCGCATCGCGGCACACGAGATCGCCGGAGACGTACCACTCGCCACGAAATGCTGCCTTGGTCTTGTCCATCTGCTGCCAATAACCAATGGCTCGCGAGTCACCGCGCACCCACAACATGCCGACTTCCCCGTCGGGCAAATCGTGCGCGAGATCATCGCGCACCCTGACGTCGAAGCCCGGCACGACAGTCCCAAGGGTGCCCGGTTTCACCGCACCCGGCTTGTTCGAGATGAAGATGTGCCACATCTCCGCGGTGCCGAGCCCATCGAGCAGCTCGACGCCGAATATCTTCTTCCAGCGCTCGTACAATTCGACGGGCAATGCTTCTCCGGCGGAGGTCGCAAGCCGCAGCGATGAGAAATCTTGCTCGGCGGCATCCGGATGGGCGACCATCTGATTCACCATGGTCGGCACGTTCACCAGCACGGTCGGCCGAAACCGCCGAATCTTCTCAAACAGCGTCTCGGCGGTGCTCTTCTCGGGAAACAGCGCCGCCGCCGCACCCACTGAGAATGGAAAGAACAGGTTCGATCCCGTCGCATACCCGAAGAACAGCTTCGGCACCGCCAGCGTGATGTCGCGCTCGGTGAGACCGAGCACACCTTGCCCGTAACATAGGGTGGTGTTGGCGAACGAGCCGTGACTCTGCACGACCGCCTTTGGTTGCCCCGTCGTGCCGCCGGAGAAGAGCCAGATCGCGGCGTCGTCGCGGTGGCTGGAGAACGTCTCGAGCTCCGGCGATGCACCGGCGAGGGCGCGCGTGGTCCCCGGCTCCCCGACCACGATGATTTGTTTGAGACGTGTCGCGCCGCGCTGGGCCGCCTGAAATACGGGCGCGGTGTGGCGATGCACGAGCGCCACCGTCGCGCCCGTGTACGAGTAGACGTACTCGATCGCATCCACGGCGAGCTGTGGGTTGACCATCACCACTACCGCGCCAACTTTGAGTGTGCCGAACAGCGCCGCTACGAACTCCGGCCCGTCGGGCAGCGCGATGATGACCCGTTGCTCGGGCTCCACGCCGGCGCTGTGGAGCAGATGACCGAACCGGTTCGCGAGCGCCTGCACCTCACGGTACGTGAGCGTGCCCTGGTCCGTGAGCAGCGCCGGCCGATCTCCCTTTCCCTCGCGGACGCGCGCGTCCAACAACCAATCGGCGATGTTTAGGCGTTCCGGAAGCTCGTGCGCCATGAGAAAGGATGATGATGCCGGTACATGAGCTGGCGCAACTGACGTGGGAGGAGGTTCGCGCGCTCGACCGCGAAAAAACGGTCGCGATCCTGCCCGTGGGCGCGATCGAGGCGCACGGACCCCACCTGCCGCTCGATACCGATGTGGTGATCGCCACGGCGATGGCGCGCGCTGGGGCCAAGCGACTCGGGGCTCGGGACAAGGTGGTGCTGATTCTGCCCGCGTTGGCCTACACCGCAGCAGGCTTTGGCGCCGCCTTTCACGGCACGTTGTCCATTTCCGGCGTCACCGTCACGGCGCTCATCGTCGATCTCGCGCGCAGCCTGTCAGAGCAGGGCTTTCAGGTGCTGGCGATTGCCAACGCGCATCTCGACCCGGAGCACCTCACGGCGCTGAATGACGCCGTCAAGCTCGCTCGCGCCGATCGGCTGCTGCCGGTCGTGTTCCCCGACCTCACACGGAAACCGTGGACTTTGAGGCTCGGAGATGAATTCAAGCGCGGCGCGTGCCATGCCGGCCAGTTCGAGACTTCCATCGTCCTCAGCGAGAATCCGGAGGCGGTACGCGAGCAGGTTCGCCACGGGCTTGCGCCCAACCCGCGCTCGCTCTCCGACGCCATCGGAGCGGGCAAACGGACGTTCGAGGAGGCCGGTGGTCCACGCGCTTATTTTGGTGACCCCGCCGCCGCAACCGCCGGCGAGGGCGCCCGTCTCATTGACGCGTTGGGTGCGATCCTCGAGGAGGCGGTGCTTGCGGCGCTTTGACGGCGCGGCCGCCGTGGTCACCGGCGGCGGCCAGGGGATTGGCGCGGCAATCGCGCATGCCCTCGCGGCCGAGGGCGCCGCGGTCGTCGTCGCGGCACGCCGCAGCGACCGCATCGAGCACGTGGCCACGGAGATCCGCAGCGCGGGGGGGGGCGGCAAGGCGTGGGCGGTGCAATGCGATGTGACGGATCCGGCGAGTGTGAACGATTTGGTGAAGGCGGCTACGCGATATGCGGGCGCGATCGACATCCTGGTCAACAACGCCGGCGTCGCGCACAGCGCGCCCCTCGCCAAAACCACGCTCGACGACTGGAATCGCGTGCTGGCAGTCAATGCGACTGGTACGTTTCTGTGTACCAGGGGCTTCATCAGTGGAATGCTCGAGCGCAAGCGCGGCTCGATCGTCAACGTTGCTTCGGTCGCGGGGCTCACCGGCGCCCGCTACATCGCCGCCTACGCCGCGGCAAAGCACGCCGTGATCGGCTTGACCGAGAGCGTCGCGGCGGAAGTCGAAGGGACGGGCGTCACGTGCAACGCCGTGTGCCCGGGATTCGTGGACACGGAAATGACGCAGGAGTCGGTGGAGCGAGTCGTCGCAAAGACCGGCAAGGCGGCCGGCGCAGCGCTCGCGGCAATGTTGGCGTCGGCATCACAGCGGCGGCTCATCACGCCGGACGAAGTCGCACAGGCGGTTCTCGCACTCTGCGACAGCAACGGCAAACGGCCCAACGGCATCGCCGTCACGATCGCAGGTTGAGGTAACCAGGCATGGCGTTTGAGATCATCAATCCGGAAGCCTTTGGAGCGCGGCCGAGCGGCTGGAATCACGGCATGCTGAGCGAGAAGGGCGGCCGCATTCTGTTCGTCGCCGGCCAGATCGTTCCGGTCGGCGATTTCGTGGCGCAGTGGGACGGTGCGCTGGGTCGTGTCCTGGAAGTGGTGCGCGCGGCGGGCGGAAAAGCGGAGAACATCGGCCGGATGGTCGTCTACATCACCGATCGCCCGGCCTACCTCGCCAACCTCACGCCCCTCGGCGAAGTTCACCGCAAACATATGGGCCGCCACTACACCGCGATGGCCGTTGTCGAAGTGAAGTCGCTGATGGACTCAAAAGCGCTCGTGGAGATAGAGGCGGTGGCGGTGCTATGAGCCTTCAGCCGTCGGCCTTCGGCTATCAGCTCGATGCAAAGACGTCCGTCGCGACGATCACGCTCAACCGTCCCGAGCGACTGAATGCGCTGACGTTCGAGGTTTACAAGGAGCTCCGCGACACGTTTCAAAGCCTCGCCACGGAACCGGGCGTACGTGCCATCGTGATTACGGGTGCGGGTCGAGCATTCTGTTCAGGTGGCGACGTCGAGGACATCATCGGCGTGCTGCTGGGCAAGCCGATCAAAGAGCTGCACGAATTCACGATCCTTACCTGCAACCTCATTCTCGCGATGCGCCGCTGTCCCCGACCAATCGTCGCTGCCGTGAATGGCACCGCTGCCGGCGCCGGCGCGGTGATCGCGGCCGCATGCGATATCCGCGTCGCCGCGGAATCGGCCAAGATCGCGTTCCTCTTTACGAAGGTGGGATTGTCGGGCGCCGATATGGGCGCGGCCTGGCTCCTGCCGCGCATCGTCGGATATGGCCACGCAACCGAAATGCTGCTCACCGGCGACTTTGTGGACGCCAAGCGCGCGTACGAGATCGGCCTCTACAACCGCGTCGTGCCGCAAGCGCAGGTGTTATCGGAAGCGCGCGCGATCGCCGAGCAACTGGCGCGGGGACCGGCGGCTGCGTTGGGGGTGACGAAGCAAGCGCTCGAGGCCGAAGCGGCGCTCGATTTCGAGGCGGCACTCGCCTACGAGGCAGAAATGCAGGCGCGGCTGATGCAGAGCCCGAACTTCCGCGAGGCGCACGAGGCATTCCGCGCCAAGCGCGACCCGAAATTCATCTGATGGTCGATACCGCAGCGGTCCGCGCGTTTCTCGACGATAAGCATGTAACGTTGGCGGAGCGCGTGAGCGACTTCGCGACGCGCCAGCTCGCCCCGCTCGCCGAACCCAAGGACGACGCCGCCGCGCGCCTGCAGGCCCGCGAGCTGCTGGGCACGCTCGGCACCGCTGGCTGGTTCCAGCCAATTCGCGACCAGGACTGGCGCGCCTGCTGCATCGTGCGCGAAGCACTGGCCGCGGCGTCGCCGCTGGCCGACGCGGTGTTTGCCCTCCAGGCGCTCGGCGTCGTCCCGATGCTGCTCTCGGCCAACGACGCGATGCGCAAACGCTGGCTCGCGCCGGCAATCCAGGGTCGCGCCATGGCGTCGTTCGCGATGACGGAGCCCGATGCCGGCTCCGATGTCGCCTCACTCGGCGCGACTGCCGAGCCCGATGGCGACGGATACGCCCTCTCGGGCACCAAGACGTTCATTTCGAACGCCGGGATCGCCGATTTCTACACGGTGTTCGCGACCACCGATCGGGCCAAGAAGGACAAAGGCATCGGCTGCTTCGTCGTCGCGGCCGACACACCCGGCTTCCGCCTGGTACGGGCCCTCGTGCTCTCCGCCCCACATCCGCTCGGCGAAATCGCCTTTCAGAAGGCACGCGTCCCGAGCGAGTGCCGGCTCGATGACGCAGGTGAAGGTTTCAAACTCGGCCTCGCCACGCTCGATCGCGTGCGCGCCACCGTCGGCGCTGCGGCGTGCGGGATGGCGTCACGTGCACTCGCCGAGGCGCTGGCGCACGCGAAGTCGCGCAAACAATTCGGCAAGCCGCTGGCCGAGTTCCAGTTGATTCAAGAGAAGCTGGCCCGCATGGCCACCGATCTGACCGCCGCGCGGCTGCTCGTCTACCGGGCGGCGTGGGAGAAGGATCGCGGCGCGCCGCGCGTCACGCTCGAGGCCGCCATGGCCAAGGCGTTCGCCACCGAAGCGGCGCAGCGCATCGTCGACGACGCCGTGCAGATCCTCGGCGGCCGCGGCGTGCTGGCCGACCATCCGGTGGACCGGCTGTACCGCTCAGTCCGGGCGTTGCGGATCTACGAAGGAACGACTGAAATCCAACATCTGATCATCGCGGGACAGCTCGTCAAGTGAAAATCGTCACGATCGGGGGCGGGCCCGCGGCGCTCTACTTCGGGATCCTGATGAAGAAGGCAAATCCCAGGCACGAGATCACGATCCTCGAGCGCAACCGACTCGAGGACACGTTCGGATTTGGCGTCGTCTTCTCCGACGCGACGCAGAACAATCTCGCCGCCGCCGATCCCGAGACCTACGATGCGATGGCGAGCCACTTCGCGCACTGGGACAACATCGATATCCATTACGGCGGCCTCGTGATCACGTCGAGCGGCCACGGCTTCAGCGGCCTGTCGCGGCAGGCGTTGCTGGGCGTTCTGGGACGGCGCTGCAAGGATCTGGGTGTGTGCATCGAGGTCGGCACTGAGGTGACGGATCCAGCGGTGTACGCCGATGCCGATCTCGTCGTCGGCGCGGACGGGTTCAACAGCACCGTGCGGGACCGCTACGCTGAGCACTTCAAGCCGAGCATGGACGAGCGGCCCAACCGCTTTGTGTGGCTGGGGACGACGCGTCCCTTCCCCGCATTCACTTTCTACTTCAAGCGCGACACGCACGGGCTGTGGCGCGTGCACGCCTACCAGTACGAGCCAGGGCGGTCCACGTTCATCGTCGAAGCCACCGAGGCGACCTGGCGCAACGCGGGACTGGACAAGGCCACCGAAGACCAGACCGTCGAGTTCTGTGAAGCGCTATTTAAGGAAGAGCTGCAGGGCCATCGCCTGCTCAAGAATCGCTCGCTGTGGCGGCATTTCGTCACCGTGCGGAACAATGCCTGGTCGTACAGCAACGTGGTGCTGGTGGGCGACGCGGCGCACACCGCGCATTTCTCGGTGGGCTCGGGGACCAAGCTCGCGATCGAGGATGCGATCGCGCTGGCCGGCGCAATGCGGCGTGACCCGGACGTGCGCACCGCACTCACCGAGTACGAGGCCGAGCGGCGGCCGGCGGTGGAGAGCCTGCAGCGCGCGGCGCAGGTGAGTCTGCAGTGGTTCGAGGACACCGAGCGTTATATGAGCCTCGAGCTGCCGCAGTTTGCTTTCAATCTACTGACGCGCTCCCTGCGGATTACG
>QHUZ01000059.1 GCA_003223395.1 Gemmatimonadota bacterium
GAGCACCTCGTCGTGCTGCGAGCCCGGCAGCTCCTTCTCGTCCCGATTCAGCGCCCATTGGTCCCACAGATTGAAGAGCACGACCAGGACGCCGTTGAGCATGAGCCACTGCGGCCAGAGGCGCAGCGTCCAGTCGAACGGGACGCCCTTCAGGTAGCCGAGCAGCAGAGGGGGGTCGCCGAGGGGCGTGAGCAGGCCGCCGCAGTTGGCCACAATAAAGATGAAGAAGATGACGATGTGGGCGACGCGCTTGCGGCGCTTGTTGGCGCGGAGCAGCGGCCGGATCAGCAGGACGGACGCGCCGGTCGTACCCAGCAGGTTGGCGAGCACCGCGCCGATGCCGAGCATCCCGGTGTTGACGAGCGGCGTGCCCGCGAGTGAGCCCTGGATATGAATCCCGCCCGTGACGACGAAGAGCGCACCGATGACCACGATGAAGCCGAGGTACTCGTGGAACTTCTCGTGCAGCGATTCCGGAGCGTGGATCCCCAGATAGAGGAGGATCGGTGCGGATACCAGCAGAGCGACGAGCGCTTTGTTGCGGTTGTGATGCCACCACCGGGGCGCGGCGAGCGGCGCGAGCGCGATCACCAGCAGCAACACCACGAAGGGCAGGGCAGTGACGAGCGGAAGCTCAGCGCCACGCATAAGTTGGACCCATGCTGCTGCTCGCACTCGCGCTTGCGCAAGGCCCCCAAAGCGACCAGGGTCCGATCGAGCTGCAGCCGGGCATGATCATCACGCAGTCGGTGCGGGTGGTCCCCAAGACGTATCGCTTCGCCGGTCCTCCAATCATCGTGCGGGGCAACAACGTCACCGTCGATTTTCGCGGCGCGACGCTGCAGGGAACCGATCCTGAGGCTGATCCCGATCAAGCGCGCGACACCGCCATCGTGATCGACCGCGGCAGCAACATCCGCATCGACAAAGCCCGTATCCATGGATACAAGATCGGTATCCTGGCGCGCGGCACGCAGCAGCTCACCCTGCAGGACAACGATCTCAGCGACAACTGGAAGCCGCGCCTCTTCAGTCTGATCGAGCACGAGAGTCTGGTCGATTGGCTCTCATTCCATCACAACGAAAAGGATGAATGGCTCAGGTTTGGCGCCGCCCTCTATCTGCAAGACGTGAAAGGCGCGGTGGTGCGCCGGAACACCGTCCTGGGTGGTATGAACGGATTGCTGCTCGTACGCACGAACGGGGCGATGATCCGCGACAACACCTTCTCGTTCAACTCCGGGCTCGGCATCGGGCTCTATCGCTCCTCGGACGACACGATCATTCACAATCAGCTCGACTATAACGTCCGCGGCTACAGCCATCGCGTTTATGCGCGCGGCCAGGACTCGGCCGATCTTCTGCTGTTCGAGCAGAGCTCGCGCAACGTGGTGGCGCTCAACTCGCTGACGCACGGCGGCGACGGCGTGTTCCTGTGGGCGGGGCAGACGACGATGGATTCGGGCACGGGCGGAGCGAACGACAACCTGTTCTACGGCAACGACGTCAGCTACGCGACCGCGAACGGCGTCGAGGTCACGTTTAGCCGCAATGAGATCATCGCGAACCGCGCCTGGGGCAGCGAGTACGGCGTGTGGGGCGGCTACAGCTTCCAGACTGAAATCGTGGGAAACGATTTCCGCGGCAACCGCACCGGCGTCGCGATCGAGCACGGCCAGGACAATGTCATCGCCCACAACCAGTTCGATCGTGATTCCACGGCGATTCGGTTGTGGGCCGATTCGATCGAGCCGTCCGAATGGGGCTATCCGAAGCATCACGACACCCGGAGCCGGGACTACCGGATCGGCGGCAACGAATTCGGCGGCAATCGCATGATCCTGAACGCGCGCAACACGACCGGTCTCGACACGCTGGCCGCTATCAGCCGGCCCTCACCGCCGGCATTCCTGGGCAACCTGCGCCGCCCTTCGCCGCCCTTAGCAGGTCGTGACCGCTCGGCGATCATCGTGGACGACTGGGGGCCCTACGACTGGGAAACGCCCAAGCTCTGGCCCGTCGATTCCACGCGCGCGATCCCGCTGCGCCTGGTCACGCTCGGTCCGGGCGGCAGGTGGAGACTCGTGTCGCTGCGGGGAGTGACGACGCTCTCACGCGCGGCAGGTCGGATCGGCGATACCATCGCGGTGACGCCGCGGCGGGACGCGACGGGGAATTGGGAACTGATGCTCGAATCCGGGGGGACGCGCTTCTCCTACGCCCGGTTCGAGCCACGCATCGATTGGAGCGTTCGCTTCTCGGACTCGTCCGGGGTGGTGAGCCCCGGGGCCACGCCCCGGGGATTACCGCGCCTCGATATGATGTGGTACCGCCCGCCACCCGCCTACGCATTTCTCCCGCAGGGCAACTGGTCGCTCACCGCCACGGGCACGGTCAATCTCGAGCCCGGCACTTACTCCATTCGTACGATCAGCGATGATGCGGTGCGAGTGTGGCTGGACAGCGCCCTGGTGATCGATGCCTGGACCCCGCACGAGTCCCAGGTGGACTACGCGCCCATTACGGCGGGAGAACACAAACTGCGCGTGGAGTATCGACAGGTGGATGGTTGGGTCGAGCTGCGGCTGGACATCACTCGCGGGTCAGCGCGGAGCCCTGGATCCCCAGGGCCACACTAGCCTCCTGGACGACCTTGTGTCCGATGGTCAGCGGCTCGGGTGGGCCGTACTCGATTTCTCCCTGAAACACGACGATGGTATGCCAGTCCCCTGAAAGCGCCGACCACCAGCGCAGTCCCGCGAATCCTTCTTGGTAGAGCGCCGCTGCCACGCGCTGGGTCTTCGCGACGTCGCGACTGGCCAGCACATCCGGCTTGATGTCGTGCTTCACGAGCACCGCGGGATCGCAGAGATCGGCGAGCTTGATCTTGCCCAGCTGGCATTCGACGAGTGCCAGTGGTTTGCCGGACTCGATCAGGTCCTTCCGATCGATTTTCTGTCCGCGAAAGCGCTGCAGCTTTTCCGCGACCGCATGAACCGCCGTCTCGGCGAGATAGACGACGACCTTGTCGCTCAGGTCAAAGCGGCCGGAGCCCTGATTGGGATAGACGTAGCTGGGAGAGAACGGCTCGCCGGGCTTCGCTGCGGGGTCCCATGGAAAGACCCGCCAGGGCCCCCCCATCAGGCGAAGGCGCCAGCCTTTTCAGCCTCGATCGCAGCGACGACCTCGGAGAGCCGGCCCTGCCGGATCACATCGATCGGGCGGCGATCGCCGAGGTGTGCATTCAGGCCGCGCAGCCACTTGGGGATTGACACGACCTCGAGGAATCCTTCCAGCAGCGACACCACGGTGTCCAAACCCACCAGCTGCTCCCAGTTTTGGGGCGCGGGCGCCTCACCGCGCTTCCACCGCACCACGGCGCTGCGGTGCACGCCCAGGCTGCGGGCCAGGTCGGCGTCGTCGGGGAAGGCGACCTTGGCGACGTGGTAGCGCTGCTTGATCAGCGACTTGTTCGCCCGGACGCGTCTCGCCATAACGCAACAATAATGTTGCGTGGTCTGCAGGTCAAGATTATGACGCTACGCGCGGGGCCCGGAACACCGCCTTGTGCTACGAGTACGATTCTTCCCATGAAGGAATACCTTGCCCAACGCCTCGATGCCGCACGAGACCTTTATCTGCTGGCATTAGCACTGGGGGAGCGTGGACCTGATCAATTCGGCCCGCTCATCCGGGAAGCCCGGCTGCACTTCATTCTTGTAATTGAAGAAGCCCGGATCGCCGGGCTGGATACGATCGAGATTCAGAACGTGCTCGCGACGCATAGCGACGACCTCGTCGATACGATCACGCCCGACTTGCGCGAACGATTGGACGAGCTGCTCCGCATCGCCAATCCCCGCTAGAAACCGGCGCGCGGGATAGATTCCCGCCCATGCAGCACGAAGCGGCCATTATCGCGGGCGCCGGGCCGATCGGCCTGGCGTGCGCCATTTCCGCCAAGCGCCGTGGCATCGATCCCCTCGTCATCGACGCGGGCGCGCTCACGAATTCGATCGTGCGGTACCCGATCAAGATGACGTTCTTTACGACGCCGGAGCGCCTCGAGATCGGCAATCACCCACTCGTGTCTGCCGGTCAAAAGGCGACCCGCGAAGAGGCGCTGAAATACTATCGCGGCGTCGCCCGGGTCGAGGGGATCCGCGTGCAGACCTACACCAAACTCGTCGGTGCGCGAGAAGTCGAAACGCGTCTCGGGCGCGAGCCGATCTCGTGGGACAAGCTGGTCCTCGCGACCGGCTACTTCGACCACGTCAACAAGCTCGGCGTCCCGGGTGAAGACTTGCCGCACGTCCACCACTACTTCGACGAAGCGCACCTCTCCTACGGTCTCGACGTTGTCGTGATCGGCGGCAAGAACTCCGCGGTCGAAGCCGCGCTGCAGCTGTTTCGCGCGGGGGCGCGCACGACGATCATCTATCGCGGCACCACGTGGCCCAAGAGTGTGAAGTACTGGCTCCGCCCCGACCTCGAAAACCGCATCAAGGCAGGCGAGATCCAGGCCCGGCTCGGCAGTCAGGCCAGCGAGATCACGCCGCGCGATGTGCTCGTGCGCGGTGCGCTCGGCAACGAGGAGCGGATTCCCGCAACCCGGGTCTACCCGCTGATCGGGTTTCATCCCGATTTCGAGCTGTTCAAGCGCATCGGAATCGCCTTCGATCCCGATTCGGGACGCCCGAAGATCAATCCCGAAACCCTGGAAACGTCGGTCCCCGGCGTACACGTCGCGGGGAGTGTGACGGCGGGCACGAAGATCTCGGAGATCTTCATCGAGAACGGCCGGTTTGATGGAGAGAAGATCTTCGGCTCGGCCGCCGAGCGGCAGCAAGCGCAGACCCTGTACCAAGGGATTAGAAGGGAAACGGGCGAGTAGTCCCTTCCCATCCGGCATACCCCGGCTAACTTGCGACGAATGTCCGAACTGCGCACCGCCCTAGCCGACGCCCTCGGCCCGCTGTATCGGATCGAGCGAGAAGTGCGGCCGGTAGGGGAGTATCGGCTTTTTGTCGCCACTCAATCCCAGAACGGCTCAGAGCTACTGGTCAAGATTCTGCCGGCGGCGTTGTCGCTCGGCATCAACGACCTGCAATTCGAGCGCGCCGTCCTGCTGATCGCCGAGCAATTGAACCATCCGAATCTCGTGAAGCCGCGCGGCGCGGGCCGCGCCGGTTCGTTCGTCTATCACACCCGGCCCTTCGTTCCGGGCACGACGCTGCGCGCCTGGATCGGCAACAACGGCGCGATCCCGCTCGCCCGCACCGTCGAAATCCTGCGCGGCATCTTGAACGGCCTGGCGGCCGCGCACGCCGCCGCGATCTCGCACGGCGAGCTGAAGGCGGAGAACGTGTTGCTGGCGGACGAAGGCGTGCTCGTCGCGGACACCGGTATCGCGAGTGCGCTCGGCAAGCCGGCGACGCCGCGCAACGACATGGCGGCGGTGCAGTCGCTGGCGCGCGAGATGCTCACCGGCTCGAAGCCGACGATCGGAGAAGAGCCGCTCGAGCACACGCGCACGCTGCCGCTGTGGCTCACCGAGTGGCTGCGCTCGCGCTGGACGGATGCGGGTCGCGCCCTGGCGGGGATGCGGCCGCCACCACCTTCTAGCTCCCAATCCTCTCAGCTCTTCGCGTAACCGCCGACTCCATATCTCTCGTCCGTCGGGCGGCGGCATCTCCTACTTCAGCGCTCAGCCCCGACACTTCTGACCCGGCAATCGCGTATTATTCAACATCCCTTGTCCCGGACTCTGTGATGCTAAAGCCTGTCATGCAGTTGGCCGCCGTCGGCCTCGTCGGCATTGTGGCCTGGAAACTTGCCGCGGCCTTCCTTTTGCCCCTGTTCTTCTTCGTCTTCAAGATCGGTCTGATCGTCGCCCTGATCATGCTGGCCTTCTGGTTCTTCAATAAGAAGTCTCGTGGTAAGGAGGACACGCCGCCCGCGTCCAGCTAGTGTCCAGCGCAACACAATCGAGGCGCGCCAAGGCTCAAAATCGCCTGGCGCGCCTCGTGCTTTTCCCCTCCATGAAAGGAGGGGACCATGACCAACTGGAAAGTTGTCACCGTCGCGCTGGGACTCGCTTTGGGCTGGATCGTGGGAAATCCGGCGGTCGCGCTGGGACCCGCTCCAGACCCGCAGGCGGAGGTCCAGGTGAACGTCGCGCGCGTCGAGGGACTTACGGAGCACTTACGCAACTATCCTCGGGATGTCGACGAGATGGAGCATCTCGCCGCGCTGTACGTGGCGAACGGGTGCTATGACGCCGCGCTGGGGCCGCTGGCGCGAGCGCTGCAACTCGACCCGCATCGTCGCAGCCTGTGGGTCATGCTGGACAGCGCCTTGCGCCATTTGGGCCGGCAGCGGATGTCGGATGAGGAGCTGGTTCTGCGAGCGATGGAGTTCAGGAAGGCTCTTGAACGGCGGTAGCAACTGATTGCCTTCGTTACTGATCCACCCAGGTCGACCGTACGTCGTACGTGACGTTATAAACCAGCTGATTAATCAGTCGTCCGTACGCGTCGTTCGGATCGCGCGCCGAGAATGATGGCGTGCCGCCGATGAACGACAGGCCGCCGACCTCCTCGGTCGATGACGAGCTGCGCCGCCACATGACGCCGCCGGAGCGCGTGTTCATGAGCCACACCGACAGATCCACGGTGACCGTCGCGCGCACCACCGGCACCAAACCAGATGTGAGTCCGCCGTGGGGCTTCACGTTCGAGATCTTCAGATGACCGAAGAACGCGACGGGGGTGCCGCTGCTATCGGAGGCTGACGCGAAGACGCGCGAAGAATCGGCGGACGTGAATTCGCGCATCTCGATACCGCTCTGCGCGGCAAGGACATACTCCTCGAAGCGCTGCGTCGCAAACTGGTGGAGATTGCCTTTGGCGTTCTCGACCGAGAATGTGAACAGCCCGATGTTGTGATACGGCACGAGATTCAGCGTCGGTGGGAGGAGAACCCGCTGCCGTACCGGCCGGTGCCCTCCGCCGCAACCAACGATGGCCAGGATGATGAATGAACAGACCAGGACGCGATGCACGTACATAGGGACCTCGGCGATCGACCATTGGGGGTCCCAACATAATGGTTTCGGCTACTTGAATGACTCTGTGGGCACCGTCACCGGCACGGGTTGCGCACGTATGTAGCTGACAATCTTCCAGATAGCACCAGGGGACAGAATCCCGCCGTACGCCGGCATCCCTCTCGGACGGCCGTAATAAATCGATTGAAACAGCGCACCGTCCGTCCCGCCGTAGCGCCAGCGGCCGTCCACGAGGCTCGGCCCAACCCAGCCGAGCGCTCCGCCGCCGTGGCAGCCGTCGCAGTTCATCGCGCTGAACACTTTGGAGCCGTCGGCAGTGTTCGCGGAGTCGATCGGCAGCGGGTTCTTGATCTCACCGGCGGGAGGCTGGTTGCCACCGGCCGCGACGTGCTCGGGATAGCGCACAGATGGGGGAACTCCGCCCGCGTTCGAGCGCTCGCACGCGAGCAGAGCAGCCACGCCCACGCACCACGCTCCACGCACCACGCTCGGCCTCATAAGCCGAAGATCCACACAATGCCTCCCTGGCTCGTGTGCCGCGCGAGATCGGGCGCGAAATCGGCGGGCGGCCGGACGTCCGCGGGATCGTCGGACCGCACGTCGCCCGACAGCAGGAACCAGTCGCCGCCGATGCCGGCGTACACCGCGATGTACTGCTTCCCGTCCGGTCCGCGGAACGAGATCGGCGCGCCGACGACACCGGAGCCGACTTTGAACTTCCAGAGCTCCTTGCCGGTCCGCGCGTTCGCCGCCTTGAACCACCCGTCCAACGTGCCGAAGAAGACGACATCGCCGGCGGTGACGACGCTGCCGCTCCACACGGGAAACTTCTCCTTGATTCTCCACACTTTGCGACCGCGCGCCGCATCCCATGCGATGAACTCGCCCCCGTAGCCGCCCGGACCGATGACATAGGGCGTCGTCGCGCCGATATACGGCGTGCCGGCAATGCGCGTCACGGGCGCCGCCTCGAAGTTCATGCAGAGATTATTCACGGCGGTATAGAACAAGCCGGTGCGCGGCGAGTACGCGGAGGGAGACGCAGGGCTCTTGCCGCCCTCGAGACTCGGGCAGATGCCTTTCACGTTGCCGCGCGACGCGCCCGTAGTCTTGGTGGTGTCGACGATCGGCAAACCCGTCCGCTTGTTGATCCCCTTCGCCCAGGTGACATTCGCGAACGGCTCGGCGACCAGGAGCTCGCCGGTCACGCGGTCGAGCGTGTACGCGAAGCCGTTCTTGTCGAAATGCACGAGCACTTTCCGCATTCGGCCGCCGACCACCATGTCAACGAGAATCATCTCGGCATTGGAGTCGTAGTCCCAACTGTCGTGCGGCGTGAACTGGTAGGCCCACACCAGCGAACCGTCGCCCGGGCGGCGCGCGAGGACGCTGTTGGTCCACTTGTTCTCACCGGGCCGCTGCTCCGTGTTGTAGGGTCCGGGATTTCCGGTGCCGAAGTAGATCACGTCGAGCTGCGGGTCGTAGGAGATCCAGCCCCACACCGGCGCGCCGCCACGCCGCCACGAGTCGCCTTCCCAGGTCGAGACACCGATGTTCGGATCGGCGACGTAGTTCCCGCGGCCGGGGCGCGCGAGCATCAACGAGTCAGGGCCCATGTTGTGCGCCGTCCACAGGACCTTGCCGGTGGCGACGTCGAGGCCCTTCACCCAACCGTAGATTCCGAACTCGCCGCCCGACGGTCCCACGATCACGCGGTTCCGCGCGACGAACGGTGCCATCGGCGTCGTCTCGCCTTGTTGCATGTCCGCGATCTGCGTCTTCCACACCTCACGACCCGAGATCGCATCGACCGCGACCGTGTGACCGTCGAGCAGGTTGTAGATGACCTTGCCATCGGCGTACACGGCGCCGCGGTTGATCGCGTCACAGCACGCTAGCCCAAGCGCGGTAGGATTCACGTCGGGCCGATACTTCCATTTGAGCGGATAGCCTGCGCGCTTGAGATCGAAGGCGTAGAGGACGTTCGGGAACGGCGTAACGACGTACATCGTGCTGCCGACGACGAGCGGCTGCCCTTCGTGGCCGCCGAGGGTCCCGGTGGAGAAACTCCAGACCGGCCGAAGACGCGGCGCGTTGCGGGTCGTGATCTGCGCCAGGCCGCTATAGCGAGTCGCGGCGTAGTTCTTCCCGGGCATCGTCCACTGGCCATCGTCTTGTGGCGATGTGCCTTGCATCAGCAGCACGAGCAGGACGGATGCGATGCGCATGTCGTAATCATACCTGTTCGGTTGTGGGACGCGAGAATCCCATAACCGAACGCTCGTCGCGCACTCGCCAATCTCAATCTCTTCAAAAGCCGTGAGTTAGCTCCAACAGCGGACTGGTATGGTCCATGCCTTGTCTCGAGCACGTGGACATCCCACGCGCGCCAACCAAGAATCGCAAACGCTACGTGCAGGCCGGAGTCGGCGCCGGCGGTCTCATCCTCGTCACGGTTCTGCTCGCCAGCCTGAAGCCGGCGGCGCCGAGCGTCGATCGCGAGGTCGTTTCGCTCGACGGTGTGCGGCGCGGCACGATGGTGCGCGAGGTGCGCGGTCCCGGGACGCTCGTCCCCGAGCACATCCGCTGGATCTCCGCACTGACTCCCGCGCGAGTCGAGCGCATCTTCGTCCAGCCCGGCATTCCGGTAAAGGCGAACACGGTGCTGCTCGAGCTTGCGAACCCGGACGTCCAAATCGAAGCGCTCGACGCCCAGCGGCAACTCACGGCCGCCGAGGGCGATCTCGTGAATTTGCGCACCAACCTGCAGGGAGCGCGGCTGACGCAAGCCGGCGTCGTCGCATCCACGCGTAGCGAGTATCTCTCGTCGAAACGCGCCGCCGCCGTGGCGGACTCACTCACGATAATCGGCGGGTTCTCCCGCAACGACGTCACTCTGGCCCACGAAAAGGCCGACGAGCTGGAGGCACGCTACGACATCGAGAAGCAACGCCTCGAGCTCCTGACGTCGGCGGTGGATTCGCAGCTTGCCGTGCAACGGGAGCAGGTCGTGCGGCTGCGCGCGATCACCGCATTTCGGCTCAGCCGGCTGAGCTCGCTGCAAGTGCGTCCCGGCGAGGAGGGCGTCCTGTCGGAGCTCAACCTCCAACCTGGCCAGTGGGTCGTACCCGGGACGATTCTCGCGAAGGTCGTCCAGCCCGGAAAACTCAAAGCCGTGATCCGTATCCCCGAGACGCAGGCGCCCGGTCTCGCGATCGGGCAGATGGCGTCGGTGGATACCCGAACCGGAGTCGTGGGAGGCCGCGTCATACGCATCGACCCTTCTGCGCAAGAAGGAACGGTGACGGTGGACATCGCATTGGACAGCACTCCCGCGGCGGCGCGGCCGGACATCAGCGTGGACGCAACGATCACGATCGAGCGACTGAACGACGTGTTGTTCACGGGCCGTCCCGCGTATGGCCAGCCCAACAGCACGATCGGGATGTTCAAGCTCGTCGAAGGGGGCCGCTACGCCGTTCGCGTTCCCGTGAAGGTGGGTCGCACCTCGGTCAACTCGATCGAGATCGTGCAAGGGCTCGCGGCCGGCGATTCGGTGATTCTGTCGGACATGACGCGGTATGACAACGTGGAGCGGGTGAAACTGAAATAGGTGTCTGGTATCTGGTGTCAGGTGTCTGGGAGTTTGCTGACACCAGACACCAGGCACCCGACACCTTCTCAAGGGGAGAACCGATGCCCGGTAATGGTGCGCCACTCATTCAGCTCAACGGCGTTCGAAAGGTCTTTTTCACCGACGAGGTCGAGACGCACGCGCTCGCGGACGTGCACCTCGAGATCCGCGAGGGCGAGTACGTCGCGATAAACGGCCCGTCGGGGTGCGGCAAGACGACGCTCCTCTCCATCCTCGGTCTGCTCGATACGCCCAGCGACGGCAGCTACCTGCTCGAGGACAAGCCGGTGGCCAACCTGACGCCGGCCGAGCGAGCCCGAATCCGCAACCGGCGGATCGGCTTCGTGTTCCAGGCCTTCAATCTGATCGGCGATCTCACCGTGGCTGAAAATGTCGAGCTGCCGCTCACCTACCGCGGCATGTCGGGCGCGGAACGCACGAAGCGGGTGCAACAGGCGCTCGAGAGGGTCGGCATGGTGCATCGCGCGAAGCATTACCCGGTGCAGCTCTCGGGGGGCCAGCAGCAGCGGGTCGCGGTCGCGCGCGCGGTCGTGGGCGATCCCGCGATCCTGCTCGCCGACGAGCCGACGGGAAATCTCGACTCCAGCAACGGCGAGGCGGTGATGGACCTGCTGCGGACGCTGCACCGTGGCGGCGCGACGGTGTGCATGGTGACGCACGATCCGCGCTACGCCAAGCATGCGGATCGGTCCATCCATTTGTTCGATGGGCGTGTCGTTGATGAAGAGGGGACTGGGGCCTAGGCCCATGTTCCAAGACCTCCGTTACGCGCTGCGCGCGCTGCGGCACAGCCCCGGCTTCACCCTGGTGGTCGTGCTCACCTTGGCGCTCGGCATCGGCGCCAACACCGCCATCTTCAGCGTCGTCCGCGGCGTGTTGCTCAGGCCGCTACCTCACCGCGACGGGGATCGGCTCGTCTATCTCCGGCACTCTGCCGACGGACCCGGACAAGCGAACCTCACATTCTCCGTTCCCGAGATTCGTGATTTCCGCAGTGGTGTTCCGGCCCTCGCCAGCATCGCCGAGTACTCGACCTGGAGTACGATCCGTCAGATGGCCGACGGTGCCGAACGCCTTCAGGTGGGCCTGGTCACCGGCAACTACTTCGACGTCATGGGACTCGCGCCGATCTTGGGCCGCGTGACGGGACCCGCCGACGACGGTCCCGGAGTGCCCCCAGTCGCCGTGCTCAGCTACGAGTACTGGCTCAACCGCTTCGCTGGAGACTCCAGCATCGTCGGCAAGACGATCTTGCTGTCCAAGAAGCCAGTTACCGTGATCGGCGTCCTGCAGCCCGCCCCGTTCTTTCCGGATCCGGTGCAGGCGTACCTGAACCTGGTGAACAGCTCGCACCACTTGAGTGCGACAATGTTGCAGTTCCGCACCCATCGCATGACCGAAGTGGTCGCCCGGCTCGCGCCCGGCGCCTCGCTAGAGCAAGCGCGGGCCCAGGTTGGTGCTACCTATACCCGCTTTCAGCACGAGTACCCGGATGCATACGACGCCAGCTCGCACTATCGCGTCGCGATGATTCCGTTCAAGGCAGCACTGGGCGAGCGCGCACGGCTCACGCTGTGGTTGCTCATGGGCGCGGCTGCGTTCGTCTTGCTCATCGCCGTCGCCAACGTCACGAACCTGACGCTCATGCGCGGCGTGCGCCGGGAGCACGAGCTGGTGGTCCGTGCGGCGTTGGGCGCCGGCGTGGGGCGGTTGCGGCGGCTGCTCCTGGTCGAGAATCTGATCTTGACACTCATGGGCGCCTTGGTCGGCGTCTGGGTGGCGGTCGGGGCCTTGCGTCTGCTCGTCTCGCTCGCCGAGCGCTATTCCGCGCGCGCGAGCGAGATCCACCTCGACCTTGTGGTTCTGGGGTTCACGCTTGCGCTCTCGGTCACAGTCGCGCTCCTGCTGTCGTTCCTGGCGTCGCTGCCGAAGGACGGCGCGTTCGCATCGCGGATCGCCGTCGCTGCGGGGCAGGTGCGTGGGTCCCCGAGGAAACAGCGTCTGCAGCGCGGACTGGTGGTCGCACAGATCGCGGCGTCGTGTGTTCTCCTCGGCGGCGCGGGCCTGCTCACACGTACCATGATCCGCCTGTCGCAGGTGGACACGGGGCTCCGGACCGAAGAAGTGCTCGCGATGCAGGTGACGATCCCGCTCACCCGGGCCGAGGTACAGTCGGGCTCTGCGGCCGCTGTCGCAGCGACTCAGCAGTATGTGCAGATGCGAAACGAGGTGGCCGCGCTTCCGGGCGTTCGAGCGGTGGGCATCGGCTCGCCTCTGCCGCTCCGCCGTTCCGATGTCGTGTTTGACGTCCGGGCTGAAGGGAGGGCGCTCGCTGTTGGCGAAGCGACGCCGCGCGCCGAGTGGCGCAGCGCCAGCCCTGAATTCTTCGACGCAGCGGGAATTCCGCTTCTCCTTGGACGTCCGTTCGCGACGACCGATGGAGACGAGTCCAGCCGGGTCATGATCATCAACCAAACGCTCGCCGACCGGTTGTTCCCGAAAGAGGATCCCATCGGCAAGCGTGTCGCGTGGTTGGAATGGCAAGGCGACTCGGTGGGATACCGGTGGGGTCCATGGCGCACGGTCGTCGGCCTCGTTGGCAATACACAGGACGGCGGGCTCAACGCCGAGCCCGTGCCGGTGTTATTCACGCCGATCATTCTGGGCGGCCCGCTCGTGAACGCCATAGGAGCAGGTCTCGTGATTCGCGCCGATACCAACGTCGGAGGCCTGGCCGCGACGGCGACTCGCATCGCGCGGCGGATTGCACCGACGGCCCTGATCGAGGACGTAATGACCGTGGCGCAGTACAAGGACCGGAAGATCGCGCCCTGGCGTCTCAACGCCGCGCTTGTGTCGTCGTTCGGACTCCTGGCGGTGATCATCGCGGCCGTCGGGATCGCCGGGGTCTTGGGGTTTTCGGTGAGCGCGCGCACCAACGAGATCGGCATCCGCATGAGCCTCGGCGCCGACAGCAGCCGGGTGCAGCGCATGGTCCTGAGCGAAGGGTTCGTGTTGGTGGCGATCGGCGTCGTGTTGGGTCTGGCCCTGGCGGGCATCGCGGCGCGCGTCATTCGCGGCCTGCTGTTCGGTGTGGAACCGTACGATCCAACGACACTCGTGGGCGTCACCGTGATGATGGCGGTCATCGGGCTCGTCGCCTGTTGGATTCCGGCGCTGCGCGCAGCGCGGATCGACCCGGCAATCACCATGCGATCGCAATAATGACCAACGCCATCCGGAAGACGGTCGAGCGCACCGACGAAGAACGGCTGCTGGCCGAGCGCGTATCGCGCACGCTAGGTGGGGAATACGAAGTCGTCGAGCCGCTCGGCCGAGGTGGGATGGGACAGGTGTGGCTGGCATGGGATTGGAGCAACGGCCGAGAGGTCGCGCTCAAAGTGCTCGATCCCATGCTCGCCACATCGCTCGAGAATCGGGAGCGGTTTCGCAGGGAAGCGCTGATCGCCGCCCGCTTTCCACATCCGCATATCGTGCCGTGCTTCGAGTTCCGCTGCGACCGGAAGGCCGTGGTCGCGGTGATGCAATACGTGCGCGGCGAGGCGCTCGAGCGGCGCCTGCGCGGCGGAAGGCCGCTCGACCCGGACTTCGCCGAACGCGTTCTCGTTCCGATGGCGGACGCGCTGGCACACCTGCACCGTCATGGTGTGATCCATCGCGACGTCAAGCCGTCCAACATTCTACTCCGGGCGGAAGACGGGCGCCCATTCCTTACCGACTTCGGGATCGCAACACTCCTCACATCCGACCAGTCTCGGGCGGAGATCGTGCGGCGGTTTGGCACGCCGGAGTTCATGGCTCCAGAGCAGGCGGCCGGGGACTGTAACGCCGATCATCGCAGCGACATCTACTCGCTCGGTCTCGTCGGGTTCTACGCACTCGCTGGGAGACTCCCGTTCCGAGGCGGCGGTCTGGCTCTCATGGCCCAGCGTGTGGCTCTCGATGTGCCCCCGCTGTGCAGTTGGGCACCACACGTGTCGCCTGCGCTGGGACGGGTGATCGACCGCTGCTTGGCCCGGGAGCCGCGGCGCCGTTGGCGGGACGCCGGGGCTCTGCGGGATGCGCTCGCGCGCGCTGCGCTAAGCGATGACGAGCTCACTGACGGCGCCGGCTGGAGCGCCTTCTGGCGGCGGATGCGGCGCTCGAGGAGATCGTAAACCCGTGTTCCAGGATTTCCGCTACGCCCTCCGCACGCTGGCTCGAAGCCCCGGGCTGTCGCTGGCCGCGGTGCTGACGCTGGGGCTCGGCATCGGGGCGAATAGCGCGATGTTCGGCGTCGTGGACCGGCTGTTCTTCCGCCCGCCGGCGCACGTCGTTGATCCCGATCGAGTCGTGCGAGTCTATGTCACGACCACGAGCCCCCTGTGGGGCTCGAGCACCACGCCGATCGGGACCTATCCGCGCTACGCGGATCTCCGGGATCGCGCGCGGAGTTTCGCGGCGGTCGCTGCGTACGGCGGAAGGACCTTTAGCTT
>QHUZ01000098.1 GCA_003223395.1 Gemmatimonadota bacterium
CAGCCAGGCTACAAACTTCTGTCCGGCAGGCGTATCCGGTACCTTCACTTGGCCGGAACACGGCACAGAAAGACACAGCAGCCACAGAACAAGCACGGCTTTGACCCGCATAACCATCAGACCCATGAGATATTCCTTTCTAACGGTCAATTTACCTCTCCTTGATGAAAGCGGAGTGTCACCCTCCGCGGGAGATCCGATGGCGTGAGAATCCTGGTCCTCGGCGGAACGCTCTTCCTCGGTCGGCACGTCGTGGACGTCGCGCTTGCACGGGGGCATGACGTCGTCCTCTTCAACCGCGGCCGGCGGAACCCACACCTTTTTCCCGAGATCGAAAAGCTGCGCGGCGACCGCGACGGGGATCACGCTGCGCTTCGCGGCCGCCGCTTCGACGCAGTCATCGATCCATCCGGTTACCGACCCGAGCAGGTTCGGGCAGTGGCAGACGTGCTGGGCGGCGCGATTGCCCACTACACCTTCATCTCAAGTATCTCCGTGTACCGAGAGTTCGCTCCACACCGCTCGTTCGACGAGGACGCCCCGCGCGCAGAAGGCGACCAGGGCTACGGAGCGCTCAAGGCACGCTGCGAGGATGCGCTCGAAGAGACCATGGAGGGCCGGGTCGCGCGCGTCCGACCCGGCCTCATTGTGGGGCCGCACGATCCGACGGACCGCTTCACGTACTGGCCTCGCCGGGTTGCGCGCGGCGGCAAGGTGCTCGCGCCCGGCCGTCCCAAACGGCCGGTGCAGGTCGTCGACGTGCGTGATCTTGCCGAATGGTGCGTACGGCTAGCCGAGTACTCCTGCGTCGGAGTCTTCAACGCAGTCGGCCCTGCATCCCCGCTGACGATGGGCAGGGTGCTCGAGGAGTGCGCCGCCGTTACGGAGAGTCCCGCACGTCTCACGTGGGTCCCGGACGACGATCTTCTTGCGGCAGGCGTCAAGCCTTGGACGGAGCTTCCCCTCTGGATTCCGGAGAGCGACGCACGGGTCGGCGGGATGCTGCTGGCTGACAACCGGCGGGCGGTCGCGGCAGGCTTGACCTTCCGGCCTCTCGTTGACACGATCCGCGCGACGGTCGAGTGGGATCGCCGTGAAGGTGCGGCCGGACACGACCTTCCGATTCGTGTCACACCGATCAGTCCGGAGCGCGAGGCCGAGCTCCTTGCGCACTATACATGAACGCCCCGGGCGTTGGCGGCGCCGATCCAGCAGTCGCTCGGTCGAGTGGGGTTCGCGATCGCCTTCTAGTGCGCCAGCCGCGATTCGAACGCGGGACCTTCGGCTCCGGAGGCCGACGCTCTATCCAACTGAGCTACTGGCGCGCACTCGGTCTGACTGTCGGACAGTCTGACGGTCGGACTGGTAAGGCGATGGACGGTGTACCGTCCGACAGTCCGACCGTCCGACAGTCATACCGAATCGGGGCGAGAGGATTTGAACCTCCGACCTCCTGGTCCCGAACCAGGCGCGCTAACCGGACTGCGCTACGCCCCGTGATCAAAGCGACTGAGAGGCTAAGAATCTAAGAGGCTAGGAGAAGGAAGCGAAGCCTACCCCTCTCGTCTCTGAGGCATCCGCGGGTTACCGTGAGGCCATGAGCACAGCGCGGCGTGCCCTCGTCACCGGTGGGGCCGGATTCATTGGATCCCATCTCGTCGACCGCCTCGTCTCAGATGGCTATTCCGTCTGCGTCCTCGACGATCTCTCGACCGGCTCGGCGAGCAACGTTGCCTCCGGCGTCCGCTTCCAACGCATCGACATCTGCGATTGGCCGTCGCTGCGCGACGTCGTTGCCGCCTTCAAACCCGACACCGTGTTCCACGCCGCGGCGCAAACCGACGTCGGCCGGTCGATTCGCGAGCCGGACTACGACGCCCGCGTCAACGTCCTGGGTGGGCTGAACGTCCTGCGCGCGGCGCACGCCGCCGGCGCGCGCCGGGTCGTGTACGCGTCGTCAGCGGCGGTATACGGCCCCCCCGAGCGCCTTCCGGTTCCCGAGACCCACCCGACGCGACCCATTTCCGATTACGGCTCGAGCAAGCTCGCGTTGGAGCACTACTTGAATGCGTACCAGGCGCGCGGGCTGATCGAATACGCGGCGCTGCGATTCGCCAATGTGTACGGACCACGGCAGCGGTCCGACGGCGAAGGCGGCGTCGTCGCGATCTTCACCGATCGGATGCGCGCGGGTAAGGCGGTGACGATCTTCGGCGACGGCACCAAGACGCGCGACTACATCTATGTGGGCGACGTCGTGGACGCGACCATCCGGGCCGCGTCGGGGGGGGGCCCCACCGGCATCGTCGCGAACCTCGGTTGGGGACGCCAAGTCTCGGACCTGGAGCTGTTTCGGGAAGTCGCGGCCGCGACCGGGTACTCGGGCGAACCGGCCTTCGCGCCCGACCGGCCGGGCGACATCGCGCACAGCTGCCTCGATCCGGCCCTCGCGCGCCGAACCTGGGATTGGAAGCCGACCGTGGCCCTGCGCGACGGAGTCCGGCGCGTCGTGGAGTGGAGCGCGCGTTGAAGGACGTCGCCGCGCGGTTCGCGATCGGCTCCGGTGTGGTGACTGTCGAGCCGTTCACGGGACCCGCCGGTCACATCAACGCGTCCTACGTGGTGCGGAGCCCGCGCGGCCGGTTTTTCTTGCAGCGCCTCAACACCGAGGTGTTTCGGGATCACCCCCGCCTGATGGAAAACGTCGCGCGGGTGACGAAGCATCTTGCCGGACCGCTGCACCTCGTCCCGGCGCACGACGGGGCGTCGTACGTCGCCGACGATCAGGGCGGCGTGTGGCGCATGTACGCGTACATCGAGAACGGGGTCCCGGTCCTGGGGGCGCCGAGCGGCCGGGACGTGGGGCGCGCGGCCGGCGCGTTTGGTGCCTTCCAGCGGGCGCTCGCGGATCTTCCTGGCCCCCGGCTGCACGAAACGATCCCGCATTTTCACGATACGCCGCGGCGGCTGGAGGCACTGGAGCGCGCCGTCGAGTCCGACACGGCCGCTCGCGCGGCCAGGGTGCGTGCAGAGATCGATCAGATCCGCGCTTGCCGTCACGTGGCGCCCTTGCTCGTGGACGCGGCGGCGCGGGGCGCGGTCCCGGAGCGCGTCGTCCACAACGACGCCAAGCTCGCCAACGTGCTATTCGACCGTGCGTCGGGGGAGGCGTTGTGCGTTGTGGACCTCGACACCGTCATGCCGGGACTGGCGCTGTACGACTTCGGCGACCTGGTCCGCTCCATGGCGACCCGCGCCGCCGAAGATGAGCGCGACCTCGGCCGCGTCCGGCTCGAGCCGGAGCTGTTCGAGAGCGTTGCCTGCGGCTACATCGCCGCGACCCGCGACCTCCTGACCCAGGCCGAGCGAGACCTCCTCGTGCCGGCGGCACAGGTCATCGTCTACGAGCAGGCGGTGCGCTTCCTGATCGACCACCTCGAAGGCGATCGCTACTATCGCGTCGCCCGGCCGGGGCACAATCTCGACCGCTGCCGCACGCAGTTAGCCCTGCTCGACGCCCTCCGCGCCGGGGAGCGGGCACTGCAGCAAATTGTCACACATATGTAGGCTCGGCCGCTCTTGCGCCGGTCCAGAATTGCGCGCAGGCTAATGTCGGTCGGACGTATGTGCGCCTGTCCATGACGTCACTCAACTTCCGCTTCGCCCATCAGGCCGAGCGCTTCCCCGACGACCTCAGCGCCGAGGCTGTCGAGCGCGCGTTGGTCGATCGCATCCGCGCCGGCGACATGGATGCGTTCGAGACGCTCTACCGATCATACTGGCAACGGCTCTACGCCTTCGCGTTTCGCTACGTGCGCTCGAAGCCGGATGCCGAAGACGTTACGCAGGAAGTTTTTCTCCGGATCTGGCGCGGCCGCGCTGATTGGCTGCCCGCGGGCGCCGTGAGCAACTATCTCTACCTCGCCGTCCGCAACGCCGCGCGCGATCGCCTGGCGCGGGCCGCCGTGGCACGCCGCGGCTGGTGGCGACTGGAACAGGCCGAGACGACGCAGGAGTTTCAGTGCGACCTCGAGTCCCGAGAGCTGGCCGCCGCAGTGGAGCGAGCCCTCGCCGCCCTTCCTCCCAAACGGGCGGCAGTGTGCAGGCTGCGGTTGATGGACGGCTTGAGCTATGCCCAGATCGCCGACCGGCTGGGCATCGGCACGAAGACCGTTGAGACGCAGCTCGCGCGCGGGCTCAAGACGGTGCGCGAGCAGATCCGCACAGCCCAATAAGCACTCTCGTCGTCCTCGCGGCGGGCCTCGGGACTCGCTACGGCGGTCTCAAACAACTCGCGCCCGTCGGGCCTCATGGCGAGGCA
>QHUZ01000099.1 GCA_003223395.1 Gemmatimonadota bacterium
TAGGTGTGCGATGCCGTCTTGCCTGACCCCGCGGGCGTAGCGTCGCCCCAGGTCCAGCCGTACGTCGCCGTCGGCTGTGCCGTCGAGCTGCTCCCATCGAAGTTGCAGGTCAGCCACGTACAACTGGGCGCGAAGTTCGCAACCGGCGGCGGCGGCGGCGGCGGCGGTGGCGGTGGCGGCGGTGGCGGCGGTGGCGGTGCAGTCGCCACGATCCGCAGCTCGACCGGCACGTGCGGCTGCGCGATGCTGTGGTCGTCCGGGACGATCACGACGGTGTCGCGATAGACCCCGGGCGGGAGACTGGAGGGATTGAGTGCCAGATGCAGCGTATCGGGCGCGGAGCCCGGAGCGGCGATGGTCAGCCAAGCAGCATTCTTGGCTTTGCGCGCGGTCCAGGGTGGCGGCGCGTCGCCGTGTGCTGTGGAGAGGACGAGCGCTGCCGACTGGGGCGCGCTGGTCCCTTCCTGCGCCGAGTCGATGACCCGCGCGGGCGTGACACCAATCACTTTGGTGGGAGGGGTGTCGAGCAGCGATCCGACGCTACAACTGATAGCGAGTGTGAGGCCGACGAGTAACGGGAGTTTTTGCTGTGTCGTACGCATCGTGTGCCCGTCGTGAATGCAGGTTCCATACCCAGCGTGGCGAGGGCAGTTCCACTTGGAGGCGGCCGCGCGGCGGACGGGTTCAGATGCGCCGGAGATGTTGCAGTGGCGCCACGGCCGGGGGCGTGGCGCCACGCGTGGGTTTACGGCGTGCGGTTTAGCGCCGCCGCCCTGCGGGAGGCGGTGGTGGCGCGGGTGGTGTGGGCAACGGCGAGTCGCTGTTCCAGATGTCGTCCACCATCAGCCATTTCGCATTCTGCTGCATCCAATGGACGACATACTTGCCCGAGTCCACCGCCGGCATCCCGGGCGGCAGTTTCGCGCCGGCAGGGTAGGCCCAGTGCCAGCTGCCCCGTTCCATGGCCATCGCCCCGGCGCCATGCACCGCGTCGGCGTGAAGTGTCAGCGTTGGCTTCGGATCCATCGTGTTCATCATCGCGAAGAACGTGCGGATTGCTTCCTTGCCTTTCATCGTGGCCATGTTCGGCGGCATGATGACGGCGTCGGCGGCGTAGAACTCCGCGATCGAATCGGCATGGCCGGTGCTGGTGAGCCGCGCCCATTGGGCGTTGGCGGCGTCAATCGCCTGCTTCGCGCTGGCCGAGGTGTCGGCCGGCTGGCAGGCGAATGCGGCAAGCAGGACGAACGGGAGGTATCGCTGAGGGCGCATCCGTTGCTCCGTTGGAGGAAACGGAGACAATGGAGCGAGTCTAGAAGGGGCGCAAGAACCGGTATGCCAGCCTTGGGCCTCCTGTGGTTTCGTACGCGAGCCGCGCGATCAGCAGTGTGAAGGGCTCGGTGTACCGCGCGACGCGTAGCGGTCCGGCATCTATGGGATCGAAGCCGACGTCGCGGATCAGCTTGGCAGCCGTCTTCTTGCTCTTGGCCTCATCGCCGCAGTAGACGAGGCTCGGCCTCGTGGTCTTGCGTCGAGCGGCGAAGACGTCGAACAGCACTTCGCTCGGCACCGTGCCGAACGCGGAGACGACGTGAGCCGCGGGAACTTTCTTTGCCAGCTCCTCGGCGCCCGACGAGGTGTGGGCGACCACGAGGTCCGAATCGTCGGCGTTCATCGGTAGCGAGCAGCTGACGACGACCTTGCCCGACAGGTCGCCCACCTGTTGCAGGACGTCGTCGACCCGAGACCAATGCACGGCCAGCAGGACCGCGTCAGCGTCCTGCGCGGCTTCAGCCGGTGTGCCGGCCCGCGCCTTGCCGCGCGCCGCGCGGGCGAGCTTCTGCAGCTTCTCCGGGCTGTGCGAATAGCTGAACACCACCTCGTGCCCGGCGCGCGCGAAGATCGTGCCGAGTTTGCCACCCATGAGTCCCGAGCCCAGAATGCCGACTTTCATTTCAGAGACCGGTCCTCTTCTCGAGCGCTTCAGGATAGCGCGCGCCCTGAATCGTGATTTTGGACGCGGCGGTTTCGATCTCGCGGAGATCGGCGGGCGTCAGCTTGATCGCGCCGGCACCGATGTTTTCTTCGAGGCGTGCCAGTTTCGTGGTGCCAGGGATTGGCGCCATCCACGGCTTCTGCGCGAGCAGCCACGCGAGCGCGATCTGCGCCGGTGTCGCCTTCTTCTTCTCCGCGATCTCTCGCAGGACGTCCACGATAGGCTGATTCGTCTTGCGCGCCTCAGGCGTGAAGCGCGGCACGAGGTTCCGGAAATCGGAACTGACGAACGTCGTCTTCTCGTCGATCGTGCCCGTCAGGAACCCCTTGCCAAGGGGACTGAATGGCACGAAGCCGATGCCGAGCTCCTCGAGGGTTGGCAACAGCTCTTCTTCGGGCCGTCGCCACCACAGGGAGTGTTCGCTCTGGACCGCGGTGACGGGCTGGACCGCATGCGCGCGCCGAATCGTTTTCACCCCGGCCTCGGACATGCCGAAGTGCTTCACTTTGCCCTGCTGAATCAGATCCTTGACCGTCCCCGCCACCTCTTCGATCGGGACGTTCGGATCGACCCGGTGCTGATAATAGAGATCCACGACGTCGGTTCGGAGCCGTTTCAGCGAACCCTCGATGCTTTCCCTGATCCGCTCGGGGCGGCTGTCCTGCATCTGCTGGCCGTTTTCGTACTTGATCCCGAACTTGGTCGCGATCACCACCTGCCGGCGCAGTGGCGCCAGCGCTTCCCCGACGAGCTCTTCATTAGTATGGGGACCGTAGATTTCTGCCGTATCGAAGAACGTGATGCCGCGTTCCACGGCGGTACGGATGAGCGAGATCATCGCCTGTTTGTCCGGTGGCGTGCCGTAGCTCTGGCTCATGCCCATGCAGCCGAGGCCGAGCGCGGAGACTTCGAGGCCCCGTTTTCCCAGTTTGCGTTTTTGCATGGTGCCTCCATCCTTACCTACTGTGATCACCCGCCGCGCTTTCCTCGCCGGCGCCGGCGTTGCCGCCGCCGGAAGTCTAATCGGTTGGCGAGTCGCGCAACGCAGCGGCGACCTCACGCTCGACAACGGTCTGGTGCAAGGGCGCTGGTCGATCGCGGACGGCGTCCTCCGCGCGATAGACATCAGCGATCGGGCTTCCGGTCAGTCCCTTCCATTATCTGCCGATGTCTGCGCACTCGTGTTTCGCGATGGGACCACGGTTGGGACGACCGCGCTGCGGGTAACGGGAGATGCTCGGGTGTCGGTGTTGGCCGGCGACCCCCGTGCGGCTCGGCTTGCCGCGCGGCTCCCTGGCCATGCGCTGACGGTCGAGTTGGCCGACGCTGCGGGCCGCGTTCGCGTAACGTGTCGCGCCGAGTTGCGCGCGGGATCACGCTACGTGCGGCAAGAGGTCCGGCTCGAAGCGATCAGCGGCGAGGTGGCGATTACCGACGTCAGGCTGGTCGATCTCGACGTGGCCGGCGCGGCGGTGCGGGGTGAAGTGCGCGGCTCGCCCATTGTCGCCGGTTCGTGGTTCCTGGGGTTCGAGCATCCACTCGCCGAGGTGTCGGTCGAGAACGGCCATGCACGTGCGTCGCTGGCGCGCGAGCTGCCGTTGCGCCCCGGTGCGGCCGTCGTGTATTCCTCGGTCGTCGGCTTCGCGGCTCCCGGACAGTTGCGGCGCGATTTCCTGACGTACCTGGAGCGCGAGCGTGCCCACCCGTACCGGCCCTTTCTCCATTACAACTCGTGGTACGACATCGGCTACTTTTCCAAGTTCGACGAAGCGGGCGCACTCGGCGCGATCGCCGCGGTCGGACGCGAGCTGCACGAGCGTCGCGGCGTGCACCTCGATTCGTTTCTGTTCGACGACGGCTGGGACGATCCCCACACGTTGTGGCGCTTTCACGCCGGCTTCCCGCGCGGTTTCAAGCGGGTGCGCGAGGCGGCGGCGCGCTACGGTGCGGCGCCCGGCGTCTGGCTGTCGCCATGGGGCGGGTACGGCAAGCCCAAGGAGGACCGGCTCAGCTTCGGCCGCGAGCAGGGCTTCGAGACCAACGCCGGCGGCTTCGCGCTTTCAGGCCCCAAGTACTACGCGCGGTTTCGCGAGACCTGTCTCGACATGATGCGGCGGTACGGCGTCAACCAGTTCAAGTTCGACGGCACCGGGAATGTGGCGCACGCGATTCCAGGTAGCGCGTTCGATTCCGATTTCAGCGCCATGCTCGCGCTGATCGCCGATCTGCGTGCCGAGAAGCCGGATCTGTACGTCAACCTCACAAGCGGGACGTATCCGTCTCCGTTTTTCCTGCGACATGCCGACTCCATCTGGCGCGGTGGCGAGGACCACGATTTTGCCGGCGTGGGTTCCGATCGGCAGCGCTGGATCACCTATCGGGACGCCGATACGTACGCCGGCATTGTGAAGAAGGGGCCGCTGTTCCCGCTCAACTCGCTGATGCTGCACGGCGTGATCTACGCGCGGCACGCCAATCATCTGGACAGCGATCCGGGCGGCGACTTCACGTCGGACGTGCGAGCCTACTTCGGTACGGGGACGCAGCTGCAGGAGCTGTACATCACGCCGGCCTTGCTGTCGCCGGCGAACTGGGACGCTCTGGCGGAAGCGGCGCGTTGGGCGCGCGAGCGCGCCGCGATCCTCGTCGACACCCACTGGGTGGGGGGCGATCCGGGCGCGCTCGCGGTGTATGGCCACGCGGCGTGGGGGAGTGGG
>QHUZ01000100.1 GCA_003223395.1 Gemmatimonadota bacterium
TCCCCGGGAGCCGCGTCGACGGATTCACCGCCACGTCGCGCTCGGCGCGGGTCACCAGGGCGTCGAGGCGCCCCGCTTGCTCACCCGGCTCGAAGAGCGGCGTGATGACCTCGTCCGCCCCCGCCGCGAACCACTTCCGCACGGCTTCCGTCGCATGGCGATTGGTCACCACAGCCAGCGGTACGATCGCCGTGTAGGCGTCGCCTTTCAGACGGGCGCAGAGCTGCATTCCCTCATCGCCGGCGCTGTCGGCGTCGATCACCACCAGCGTCGGCAGCGCGCGGAGCACCCGCTCTTCCACCCCTGCGGCTTGAGGAAGGGATATAATGGGCAATTCCTTCCCGTTGACCCATGCGGTCACGAAGTCAGGTACGGAACGTCCAGCCGGCGAGAAGAAGAGAATGGCTTGGCGCGACCGCACCTTACTCCTCTCGTAAGGGTAGAAACCGCCTAAACTTAGGCCTCGTCGCCTCCCGTGTCAAATGAACCCTCATACGCCTCACGCAATTTCACCGGAGCCGTGCGCGCCCGCATGCGGATGTTGAGCATCTCCACGAACACCGAGAAGCCCATCGCGAAATAGATGTAGCCCTTGGCAATGTGCTGCCCCAGCCCGTCGGCGATGAGGGAGACGCCGATCATCAGCAGGAAGCTCAGCGCCAGCATCTTCACTGTCGGATGGCGATGCACGAAGTCGCTGATCGGCGCCGCCGCGAACATCATGACACCGACCGCGAGCACGACCGCCGCGATCATCACCGGGAGATGGCGCGCCATCCCGACGGCGGTGATCACGGAATCGAGCGAGAACACGATGTCGAGGAGCACGATCTGCCCGACGACCGCCCCGAACGTCGCGCGGGCACGCGCGCCGGCACGGTCGGCATCCCCTTCGAGTCCTTCATGGATTTCGCGCGTGCTCTTCGCGAGCAGGAACAGACCGCCGCCGATGAGAATCAGGTCGCGGCCGGAGAACGGCTGCCCCAGCAGATGGAACAGCGGCGCGGTCAGCCGAATGATCCACGCGAGCGCGGCGAGCAGCGCGATGCGGGTGACCATCGCGCCCGCCAACCCGACGCGGCGCGCACGTCCCTGCTGCTGCGTCGGGAGTTTGCCCGCCAGGATCGAGATGAAAATGATGTTGTCGATGCCGAGGACGATCTCGAGCACCGTCAACGTGAGCAGGCCCAGCCACGCTTCGGGGTTCGCCAGTAAACTCATGATCTGTTCCTGCTTGGAATCGGCCGGGCTAGAACGCGATTGAAAACTGAACTTGGGTTCGGCCGCCGAGTCCGACGCTCGTCTGCATCTGTGCCGCACGTCCCGCCGCGGCGCTGAGACGCGCCGAGATCAGCGCGTCCACCGCGCTCAACACGTGATTGGCGAGGAGCAGGCCGATCTGATTTTGCGCACGCCGAAACGCCTTGTCGCTCCGCTTGATGTAGTCGCGAAATACCTCGTGCTCGAGCGAATGGTCGCGCCAGCTCCACAGGAAGTTGGGACCAACGGCGCGGGCCTGATAAAACTGCAGCGCGTTCCAGTATTGCGGGGACATCGGATCGGGAGACACGTTGGGATCCTCCCAATAGGTCCGCCGCGCCAGGAGCCACATCGAGCCGTTGTAGGTGTTCGGATCGGTCTCGGGCACGAGTGCCGGTCCGGGATCCTTATCGTACGCGCCGCTTTCCGCAAAGCGCTCCATCTGTTCGTAGTACTCGAAGATGGTGTCGCGCCGGACCGGTCCGAACGAGCGCCGCGCCACGTCGAACGCCAGATTCTGAAAGCGCTGGGCTTCAGCCATCGCCTCGCGATCGAGCTGCAGGAACCGTGACACGAGGTACACCTCCGCGGCCAGGTACACCGCGCCGCGGTCCTGGTGCGCGAGCAGCTGCCCGGTCCCGGGCAGCAGCAGTGACGCGAGCGGGCGGACGAACACGCTGGCGGGCGGCTCCTGCTGCTGCCCCACACCCACGCTCACCGCCACGACCATTGCCACGGCCGCGAGTGACGCCGCCCGCTTCATTAGAATGAGACGCGGAAGGAGAAGAAAGTCGGATTCTCGATCTGCAGATCGGAGTTGGTCAGGAACGCTCGCGCGAGATCCACACCGAGCGAGCCGCTCTCGACCCCCAGGCCTACACTCGGGCCGCTCAGGCCGTCCTGCACGAACGCATAGCCGGCACGCACGCGGACCAGCTTTTGATAGCCGATATCGAGACCGATCCGGGTCTCCGACTGTCCGGCCTGCCCCCAGGGGCTGTCCACGTCGGCGGCGAGCTTCACATCGAACGCTTGCTCGAGTGAGCCTCCCGTGACGGGACGCAGCCGCATGTCGTACAGCGCGCCTACGGCCAGCCGGGTCGGGAGCGGATCGGCTTGCGCCTGGTTATTGACCTGCAGCCGGAACCCAACATTGCGCAGCACGATGCCGATGCGCAGCGGACCACCGGGGCCCACGGTGAACTGTCCGCCGACATCGACCGCGTGCGTCGCCCCGGTGCCGGCGGGAAAGTCCCGGCAGTCGCCGCTGCAATCGACGCGGAACTGCACGAGCTTGTAGTTGATGCCGAATACGAACGAGCCCGTCAGGTTCGTCGCGTAGGAGGCGAGGAACTCGAAGTTGCGCGGCGCGATGCGGGCGATCGTGTTGCCGTTGATGTCGGTGCGATCGAGGTCGCCGTAGTCGACCAGGTACACCGCGCCGCCGATCACGCCGATGCCGCGCGAGGGAAAATAGGCGCCGAGGACGTTGCTGCGACCCGCGACCAGCGACGCGCTGTGCAGCGCGAACTCGTCGTCCGACATCGTGGCGAGGCCGGCGGGATTCCAGAACGCCGCTTCGCCCCGCCCCGCGGCGGCCGTCGCGGTCTGTCCCATCCCGACCGCCTGCGCGCCGACGGGGAACACAAGGAAGAGCGCGCCGGCGTTGAGGGGAAGCTCCTGACTGGAAAGCTGGACTGTTGGAATGATGGAAAGACCGATTACCGCCAGAATGGAGAATCGCAACCCCATTCCAACAGTCCAAATCTCCAACGTTCCGTCAGAAGGTCTTCGCCTCATCGATCAACATGATGGGAATGTCGTCTTCGACGGCATAGATCAGGCGGCAACTGTGACAGGCGAGCGCTTCCGGATTGGTCCGATGCTCGAGCGGTCCTTTGCACTTCGGGCAGACGAGAATCTCGAGCAAGTCGGGGGCGAGGCTCATGAGGTGGCGTATCCCAGTCGCTTGAGGGACGGTTCGTCGCGGCGCCATTTGGGAAGGACCTTCACGTGCAGGTCGAGGAACACGCGTTGCTGGAG
The DNA here is from genome assembly GCA_003223395.1 of Gemmatimonadota bacterium. Lineage (GTDB taxonomy): Bacteria > Gemmatimonadota > Gemmatimonadetes > Gemmatimonadales > GWC2-71-9 > 20CM-2-65-7. The sequence continues at coordinate 3,304 of QHUZ01000100.1, forward strand.
CAGCGCCTCGATCTTCGCGCGTGCTGCGGCGCCGAGGGCTTTGATGGTTCGGCCGCCCTCGCCGATGACGATCCCTTTCTGGCTTTCGCGTTCCACGTAGAGCACGGCCCGAATATATACCGGCTCCGCGCCTTCCCGGAACTCATCGATCTCACAGGCCACGCTGTACGGCAGCTCTTCGTGCAGCTGCTCGAAGGCCGCTTCCCGAATGAACTCTGCTGCGAAGAAGCGCATCGGCTGGGTGGCCAGCTCGTCGGGATCATAATGAAAGGGGCTTTCGGGTAGCCGGGAGCCCAACGTCGCGAGAAACACGTCCAGGCCCTCCCGCGTGACCGCGGAGACGACGACGTCGGACGGTCGGACGGCCGGACGGCCGGACGGTCGAACGACATCGGATTTCGTGTATACCGTGATGATCGGCGCGCGAGGCGGGCGCTCCAGCCCGGCTACCGCAGCGAGTTCCGGCGCGGGATACTCGGCGAGCGGGTGCAGGTACGCAATCACTTCGGCATCATTGATCGCGCGCAGGGCGGTGGCTCGCATGACTTCATGCAGTTGGTATTCGGGCTCGAGCAATCCGGGCGAGTCGGTAAAGATGTACTGCGTGTCGTCTTTGGTGAGCAGGCCAACCACGGGGAGCCGAGTCGACTGCGGCTTGGGGGACACAATCGCGAGGTGTTCCCCTACAAGCGCGTTGAGCAGCGTCGATTTGCCGACGTTAGGCCGGCCGGCCAGGACGATCGTACCGCAACGCGTCATGGTTCGAAGTGTAGGATAGAGCGGCCCCTGACGCGAGGTCCCATGAAGCGGATGATCATGACCAGACAATTCCTGGTGGCGACGCTCGTGGTGGCGTCGCCGGCAATCGCCGGCGCGCAGGTCGTCCAGAACGTGCATGGGGATGTCGCCCATTTCGGCGAAGGCTTCACCGCCATCAGCGAGAGCCGAGTGGACTTTCGGCTGCTGCGGCCGGCGAACGTCGTGCTCTTCTGGGTGACGCCCGAGGGCCGCATCGATCTGTTCTTTCCGCTGCGCAGCCGTGACAAGACCTTGCGACGCGCGGGGAACAACGCGCTCAGCGTGAGTGAGATCCCCTCCCCGCTCCAGGCCCCGGTCATCAGCGGCGCGCCGGTGTCCGGTCGCGCGGGGCAATTCACGCCGACGGGGAGTCTGCTGACCGGCGCGCCCGCGCGCAGCGACAGCGGCGTCTCGGGGTACTGGGTGTTGCTCACCAGCGACGCGCCGATCACGGCGCTCGACGTGCAGAACAAGCTCGCGCTGGGCCGGCAAAAAGATTCTCGTTGCGGACGACGACACAGTGACGCTGGAAACGCTCGGCGCCCAGTTGCGCGCCGCGGGATTTCAGGTCATCACCGCGATGGATGCGATGCAGGCGTTTATGTCGGCGCAGCGGAATGGACCGGACGCCGTCCTGCTCGATATCCAGATGCCCGGCGGGACGGGCCTCGACACGCTCAAGCGGCTGCGCTCGTCGAGCAAGACGCAGAACATCCCGGTTATCGCGATGAGCGCGATGAAGGATCCGGAGTGGGGCAAGCGCGCACTCGACCTCGGCGCGCTCGAGTTCCTGTCGAAACCGCTCGACTTTCAACGACTCCGCGATGCGTTGAACCGCCTGCTCTCAGCAACGGACTCGGACGGAAAGACCTCGGGCTAGCTTCCCGTCACCAGATCATAGACGCGCCGGAACTCGATCGCCCGGGCCTTTCCCTCGTCTTGATCCCGTCCGAAGCGCTGCAACTCGAGTTGCACCACGACATGGACGTCCTTTTCATCGTCTGCTCCTAGTTCCGATTGTTGTTTGAGCCCGCGGCGCTTCGCGGACCGACGCGTGGATTCCGAATTGAGTCGGGCAGCCGGTTCCATTGCTCCGGGGTCAGCGCACTGTGGATCGCGTCCACCGACCGTGTCACGGCATCGCGCGCAAGCGCAAACTGCGCGCGCACGCGCGCCAGGACCGCCTGCCGGTCGCTGGACGCATCGAGTCCGCCTGCCGCGCCGCGTATC
>QHUZ01000060.1 GCA_003223395.1 Gemmatimonadota bacterium
CCATTGCCGTCCGTTGGAGCCATCAGGCCCCTAACACCTCCGCAGCCTTTCTGACGTCGCCAGGCTTGACCCACAGGATGGCGCCATAGCGCCCCATGCCCGAGCGCACCCCGGTCGCTGCCGTGACGTTGATGCCGGCAGCGCCGAGCCGCGACAACAGCTGCGCGAAGGCGCCGACCCGGTCGTCGCCCTCGACCAGGAAAACGGTTTTCGGCTTCGAGAGCTTGAGCCCCGCGGCCTTCGCAGCGGCCTGAAACGCGACGGCGTCAGCCGGCACGACGTCGAGCTGCGACCGCCGCGCGCTCGGGAAGGCGTGGACCGCCAGCAGGTTCACACCCGCGTCGCGCAGCTTGCCCAGGATTTGCGCGCCGACACCCGGCTTGTCGGGCGCCGTCACGTAGTAGTAGTCGACCTTCCGGATCGTGTCCGCCATACCGGCCTCGTTGTTGGGGACGACTCCAAAGCTGTCCCCTGGCACAACCGCAGGTAAGGGACGGAATTCGCTGCCTACGCGGCCTTCTGTCTGGCGACTCGCCACCGCCGCGTCACCATCCAGGCGACCCCAGCGAGGAGGCCGAGCGGGAGGACGACGCCGAGCGATTGCACCGCCAGCGACAGGAGCACCACGAAATTCCGCCACGCCTGTCGGAAAGCTTCGCTGAGTGGACTGCGGCCCACACTGGCGACGATGGGCACAGGCTCGTGCACGTAGACGCTCAGTGTGCTCGTCGCGGTATGAGCCCGGAGGTAGCGAATCCGGCCTTCATACCGCTCGATCTCCTCGCGCACTCGCGCGAGCGTCTGTTCGACGTCGAGGACGTCCTTCAGCTTCCCCGTTCGCGCGGCCAGGAGATCGATCAGGCGGCGCTCGAGGCGCCGGGCGTTCTCCATGCGCGCCGAGACATCTACGAACTGCTCACCCACATCTTCCGCTTCAACGCTCACGGACTCGAGTTTCCCGATCGGCGAAAGTCCCGACAGGCTTTCATCGAAGCGTTGGGCGGGGATCTTCACTTCGAGGCGGGCGTTCCGGAGCTGCGCCTTGCCGGTCGAGATCTGGGTACTCGCGACGTAGCCACCGAACCGCGCCGCCAGCTCTCGTACGCGGGCCACGGCGGGCTCGAGCGAATCGACTTCGATGGACACGTCTGCGGTCCGGATGACCATGTTCGAGATGTCGGCGGCAGAGACGGGAGGGAGCGCATCCTCAGTTCCGGTGACGGTGACCGCCTCGAGCGCAACGGCTGACGGGTGCCCGTTCTTGTCGTAGCCGATGCGTGGCTCGGAAGTTGCGACTGCCGCGGAATCGTACAGGTGGGCTGCTGGTTTCGTATCCCTGCAACCGAATAGAGTGGCGGCGAGGACCAGGACGAGAAGCAATCTCACGGGAAGGCTCCGGTGGAGGACGTCTGAGAGACGAGGTCCACCTGACTCCTTGCACACCCGATGTCCGTAGATTTCACGGTATGGACAGCGTTGCCGCAAAACTCGAGCGCCTCAAGCGCGAGGTTCAGAAAGAGTGGAAAGCGAAGTGGCGCAAGAAGATTCGGCAGGCGGCGCCAGCGAACGCTGCCGAATGGCGCGCGCTTGCCGCCGAGGCCGCCGGTGCGGTCCTGAAGGTCGTGCTGATCATCGCGCTACCGTTTGCCGTGTTGGTCCGCGGGTCGGTGTTCATCTATGAGCACGGCACGCGCTCGGTTTGGTTGGCGGTGGCGACTGCCGGGATCCTGAGTGGCGGTGTGATTACCGCGTATGCCGTGTGGATCGCCCGCAAGTTCATGAAGCGAGGAGTGCGCGGGGGTCGAGCGCTGGTGATCCCAGTCGCAAAGTGGGTCGCGCTGCCGCTCGTCCTGTTCTACTGCGGCTATTCCTTAATCTATCTCGCGAGCGTGCACGCCAAGTCGGCGCCGGTGCGCGCCTATTACCGATCGGTGCATCCGCTGCTGCGCCTGGCGCTCTCCACCGCCATTCTCGTCGATCGCGATATCCTGATCACTGATGCCGGTCGCGTGCCGGAGGACTACGGCCGTATGGGACTCGCGGCGAACAGTCGCACTCGCCATTACAAGCAGAAGGATGGCTGGATTCATGCGGTGGACCTACGGACCACCGGTCGCGGCGTCATCAAGAACCGCGGCGTGCAGTTCTACTTCTGGCTGATGGGATTCGAAACCAGGCGGCATGTCGGCACCGCCGATCACTTGCACGTCGAGTTGAACTAGGCGAACAGCTTCTGCAGCTCGGCGAACGGAATCCCGTAGGCCTCCAGCGTCCCGTATGTCCCCTTCTCCTTCCACTCCCGCGCCATCCGTCGCACCAGACCGAGTGTCGCGCGCATCGGCGCCGACCCAAACGTCACGCGCCGCACGCCGAGCGCCGCGAGCTCCTTGAGCGTCGGTGCGTTGGGCGTGCCGAGGATGTTGACCGGCGCGCGGATCTGCTGCACCAGCTGCTCGATCGTGTCCCGGTCGCCGACGAACGGCACGAACACCGAATCGGCGCCCGCCTCACGAAACGCATTCCCGCGCCGCACCACTTCGGCGACGCGCTTGTCGCGCGGAATCTCCGGCGCTTCGAACGCATCGGTTCTCGCATTGAGCACCAGACGTACGCCGGTCGCATCGGCAGCGCGACGCGCGGCGCGGACGCGCTCGACGGACAGAGAAAAGTGGATCAGGTGCTTCTCTTCCATCCGGTCTTCGAGATTCATCCCCACCGCCCCGGCGTCGATGACGCGACGCACCGTCTCGGCGACGGCGTCGGCCGTCTGCCCGTAGCCTGCTTCCATGTCGGCTGTAATGGGGATTGCGATGCGTCGGGTAATGCGCGCCACCGCCGCGAGCATGTCGTCGCGACTGATGCGCTCACCGTCCGGGTAGCCGAGACTGAACGCGATCCCCGCACTGGTGGTCGCGAGGGCAGGGAAGCCCGCTTCCACGAAGATCCGCGCGCTGCCCGCGTCCCACGCGTTGGGGAGCACGAGCATCGGCCCCTCGACATGGAGCTGGCGCAGAACTTCGGCTTTGGCGGCGCTCATCGCGCCAGACGATAGCCTGTTTTTCGGACCGTGAGAATGTGCTTCGGGTTGGCGGGGTCGTGCTCCAGCTTGCGCCGCAGCTCGGCGACGTGGGTGTCCACTGTGCGGCTCATGACCTCGGCGCTGTAGCCCCAGACTTCGGTCAATAGCTCGGTACGGGTGATGCAGGCGCCGTCGCGCCGGATCAGCGCCAGCAGCAGATCGTATTCCTTGGGCGTCAGCGAGACCGGCGCGCCATCGCGCAGGACGGTCCGCGAAGGTGTGAGCACCTCGATATCGCCGAACTTCTCGAGCGCGGGAGCCGGCGGTCCACCGTTCTTCTTCGGCGCGACGACGCGGCGCAGCAACGCTTCGATGCGTGCCAGCAGCTCGAGCACACCGAACGGCTTCGTGACGTAATCGTCCGCGCCGAGCCGCAGGCCACGGACCTTGTCGGCCTCTTCACCGCGGGCAGTGAGAATCAGCACCGGCATCCCGTGGCCGTCTTCGCGCAGGGCGCGCAGCACGCGGAAGCCATCCAATCCCGGCAGCATCAAATCCAGCACCACGAGATCGGGATTGGCGGTCCGCGCCCGCGATAGGCCGCGCGTGCCGTCTTTGGCGACTTCGACCTCGTAGCCTTCGATCTCGAGGTTGTTGCGCAGCCCGTATGCGAGATCTGGGTTGTCCTCGATCACCAGGATTCGCTTCGGTCCTGTGGCGGGCGCGATCACGCGGGCAGCTCGATCACGACGCGAGTTCCCGCACCGTCGGGGCCGACGTCATCGATCCAGGCCCGGCCATGATGCAGGTCGGCGAGCTCGCGCACCACCGCGAGCCCGATGCCGCTCCCGGCGACTGACGAGTCGCGGTCACGCTCCAGCCGCCAGAATCGGTCCCATACCCGCTCCCGATCGGCGCGGGGGATGCCGGGGCCGCGGTCGGCGACCCACAGCTGCGCCACGCCATTCTCGCGCGTCGCACCGATCCGCACTTCCTGGCCCGCGGGGCCGTACTTCACGGCGTTGTCGAGCAGGTTGAGCAGCATTTGGCGCACCGCGCCGGGGTCGGCAGGGACGACGAGGTCTTCAGGCACGGATGCGGCGAGGGTGACGCCGCGGGCCGCTGCCAGCGGCGCAAAGCCGTCGATGACTTCCTGCACCAGCGGCGCCAGGGCGGTTGGCTCCGGCGCGATATGCGCGGTCTGCCGTTCCGAGCGCGAGAAGTGCAGCAGGTTCTCGACGAGGTGCGTCAGGCGGCGCGCTTCCTGATCGATGATCGCCAGGGAGCGGCGCCGCTCTTCCTCGGACCGGACGCGACCGAGCGTCAGGGTCTCGGAGAACATGCGGATCTGCGCGAGCGGCGTGCGCAGCTCGTGCGACACGCCGGAGATGAAGTCTGTCCTGAGCCGGGTGAGTTGGGATTCGCGCCGCAGCTGGACCAGCGCGGTGCCGATCAATGCGGCGGTCAACCCGAGCAAGCTCAGAATCAGCGGCAGGCGCGACTTGGGCAGGCCGCCAATGATCAGCTGGTCGGCGACCTCGGCGCGCAGCGTCGCATGGGCAAACAGCGCGCCCATGTCGGTGCCGATGGTGTCTCGCGCGGTGAACGGCGAGGTGTACTGCACCGCCGAGCGATAGATGTCGACGCCGTAGCTGTCGGTGATGATGATCGATCCCATCGAGTCGTACTGCACGCGGCGCCGTGAAGGATCCGAGGAATCCCCGGAGGTGAGTGGCCGGGGCAGCAGCGCGAACTTCTGGGTATCGGTCGCCTGGATGACGAGCGGGGTGAGGGCGGTGGGGTTCGCTTCGAATCCCAGCGCGGTACGGAGCACGCCGTCCGAGTCGCGGAGGACCGTGTAGGCAACGTAGCGACGATCGCCCTTGGGCTGCCCCAGCACGGTTCCCATGTGCCACGACGTGTCGTAGACCGTGCGCGTGTGCAGCGGCAGCGTGTCGATCAGCCAGCGGCGGACGGCCGTTGGGAGCTTCTGGCCCGACGTGGTGAGCTCTCCCGACTTCAGATCCATCCGGAACGTGAACCGGATGTAGGGCGCGAGCGAGAACTCGTGCTCCATAGTGTCGAAATGCAGGTCCTTCGGGACGGGCAGGGCTTTGTGCGGCGCCATCTCGTGTGCGTGCTTCAGTGCTTTCAGCGGTGGGACAACCGCGTAGTAAATGTCAGTCGCGCTCCGCACCGCCACGCGCGATGCGGCCAGCCGCGCATAGTCGCGCAGCACGCGGTCCGCCTGCGCGCGATGATAGCGCGCCGTGCGGTACGCCTGCACTGCCAGCGCGGCCGCGACGCCGAAGGCGAGGACCAACAGCACCGCGACGACCGCGCCGCGTCGCACCCGGAAACGAGTCATGGATTAAAGATTCCCACTTGGAGGCTCACCCGGCAACAGCTAGCCAACTCGACTGGACCGTTCTCTGACAAAGGCTCCGCGTAAGGTCGCGTACATTCGATCAGAGCAGGAAGTGAAGGTCGTGGCTCAAGTGTCGACGGCCACTTGTCCCGACCTCGCCGACCCGGAGCGCAGCAGTGGCTCCGGGTTTGGTTTTTGGGGGCAACCCATCGGGCAGCCGGAAAAGATGTAGGGGCGCAGCATGCTGCGCCCCTACCTGTACCTTCGCTCCTGCCCTACACGTATCGTGTTGGTCTAGCGATTCGACATTGACGGCACGACTCTCATCCTGCCAAGCATCTCGCTCACGCGTTCCGCCGCGATGCCAAGCACACAGCCGATCACCAGCGCGATCGCGACACGGATCGCGCCGTTCATGCCGAACGTCCGGAATCCCATCGCCAGATAGGTGGCGGCGCCAATGATCGCTCCCGCCGTATAGGAGAGCAGCGGCACCCGCGCCTGATAGACCATCCCGAAGACCGCGACGCCCAGGACGAGCGCGTCGACGAACGCCTGTCTGCCGAGCGCGCCGGAGATGGCGAGGTACAGCGCGCCCCAAACGATACCTGACAGCGTCCCCAGGACCGATTTCTGCAGCCCCATGATGCCGCCGCCGGTCCCGACGAAACAGCCGAGGCCGACGATCACGGGCCACAACTGCAGATTCACTTTCAGGAGATGCGAAATGGCGGCCCACACGGCCGCAACGATCGCCAGACTCAACGCCTTGGTGGTTGAAGCGCTCATGTTGGGCCTCCTCGGTAGAAGGGGGAATGCGGCGCCAACATAATGAACGGGCCGTGCGCGGTGCAACGCTGGGCGGCTAACTACGTTGAATTACATAGGCTTCCATCGCGTAGTACTCCGGCAGCCCGAGCCGGTCGGCGCGGGCCGCCGTCTCCAGATTCCGGGCCTCCACCCGCTGCCAGAACTCCCGCTCGTCGTAGCCGGGGAAGGGTGCGGTGTCCTTCTGGGACTGGTGGCGGAAGATGGCGAGGATTTTCGCGTTCAGCTCGTCCTGTGACAGCGGCACGAGGACGTCCGCTTCGGTGAGCGACCACTCCTGCCAGGCGCCCCGATACAGCCACACCTCCGGCCGCGGTCCCTGATAGCGCGCGAGCGCACCCTCGACCGCCGCCTTGCAGGTGCGATGCGTCCCGTGGGGATCCGACAGATCGCCGGCGACGAACACGAGATCGGGTTTCGTCTCTTCGATCAGACGCAGCACAATCGCGATGTCGTCGTCACTCAGCGGCCGCTTCCGTACCTCACCCGTCCGATAGAACGGCAAATCGAGGAACCGCGCGGCGCTCGCCGGAATGCCGACGGCGGCCAAGGCCGCGATCGCCTCCGACTCGCGAATGAATTTCTTGAGACTCTGTACGACCGGGATGTCCACGTCACCGGGCGCCTTCTGTTCCATACCCGCGTTGATGGTGCTGCGCGCGCGCTGGAGCGACGACGGGTCGAGTCCCAGTGAGCCGGAGGCCCGCTCGACGAAGTCGAGGTGGCGGGTCACGTCGTGATCGAACACGGCGATGTTGCCGCTCGTCATGTAGGCGACGACGATCTGGTTTTCGTTTTCCCACAGCTTGCGCAGAATGCCGCCCATCGAGATGACGTCGTCGTCCGGATGAGGCGAGAACACGAGCACCCGCTCGTGGTTGGGCAGCTTGGCCCGTCCCCGAATCTTGTCGCGCAGCCGATTGAACACCTGACCATTGATGGGACCGGCCGACCCGGCGCGCGCCAGCAACGGGCTCAGCTGGTGTTCGGCGTAATCGCGCGCCGATAGCTTGAGTACCGCCTTGTTGGCCCGCTCCGCGAGCCAGACGACCGACCGCTCGACCATCGCGGGCGTCCAGTCTACCCCCTCGAGGATCCACGGCGTCTTGATCCGCGTGAGCTCGGCGGCGGCAGGCAGGTCGAGATAGCAGGTGACGCTCTGGTGGCGTTGCAGAAACGTCGCGGCGACATCGGTGGAGATTTCGCCCTCGACCGCGCGCGCCACGATCCCCGCCTTGTGCTCGCCGGTCGCCAGCAGCGCGATCTCTTTGGCGTCGAGAATCGTGGCGACGCCCATCGTGATCGCTTCGCGCGGTACGTTCTCGACGCCGAAGAAATCGGCGGCGGCGTCCTTGCGGGTCAGCGTGTCGAGCGTGACGATCCGAGTGCGTGAGGTCGCGTCCGAGCCAGGCTCGTTGAATCCGACGTGCCCCGTCTTGCCGATGCCCAGCAGCTGAAAGTCGATGCCGCCGGCCGCTCGAATCGCGTCTTCGTACGCGGCACACGCATCCACGACGCGCTCGCGCGGGGTCACGCCCTCGGGAATGTGGACGTTCCCCTTCGCGATGTTCACGTGCGCGAAGAAGTTCTCCCACATGTATCGGTGGTAGCTGTGGGGACTGTCGGGCGTCATCGGGTAATACTCGTCGAGATTGAACGTGAGGACGCGCGCAAAATCGACCTCGCCCGCCTGGTGACGGCGGATCAGCTCTTCATAGACACCGAGGGGCGTGCTCCCCGTGGCGAGACCGAGCACCGCGCGGCCCTTGGCGCGCGTCTCGCGTTGAATGACCTCGATGATCCGTTCGGCGACGGCGGCGGCGAGGTCGGAGTGCTCGGGGAATACGACGGTGCGGAGCCGCTCGCGATCGCGCGAGCTCTCGATCGTCGTCGGGGGCGACCGCCGCGCGGTGGGGGGAGCCTTGGCCATTACACCTTCACTTCGATCGCCGCGCCGCGCTTGTACCGCACGTAGAGCCACGCCATCGGGACGATCAGCATGCCCGCGGCGATGATCGTGAGGGCCAGCAGGACCGCCGACAGCAGCACCGCTTGCTGGGACGTTTGGGCGGCCCGGAACAAGGCCGAATCCTGCTTCGCGAGGAGCACGATCATGGCCTGGCGGGCGTCGGTGCCGGCACCGGTGCCGGTGCTGGTCAGGCCACCCAGGATCGTCTTGACCCGCTGGCGATCCTCATCGTCGTCCATGGTATTGCCGAGGTCGGCCAGCTCGACGCGGAGCTGCCGTCCGAGGCTGTCCCGCTGGGCGACAGCCTCGACGCGGCGGAAGCCCGGTTCGGCGCCGGTCGCCATCTGGCGCCACACCTCGAGTCCCGCGTTGTAGCGATGCAGTGTCGCGGAAGTCCCGGCGCCGCCGGCCACCATTTGGGCCGCCTCATTGAGCGAGAAAATCAGCCATAACCCGATGAGGAGGGCCAGGGCGAGGGTGATCGCACTGATCGTCACGGCAATCCCGGGCCGGATGAACGTGTAATCCTTCATCGCGACGGCAAACGACGACCGGCCGACGGACGGGCGTGCGGGGAAGCCGGGAGGAGTCGTCATGGGCCCACGCTATCGTCCGCTTGACGGGGCTGCAAGGGGGCGCAGATTCTCTACGTGCGCCCCCCACACGACACCCCTGATATGCATCGGGTTGCCGATGGAGGACATGTTGAGTGCAGTAGTATTTCGCGGTGACGAAGGTGAAGTGCTGCGCCAGGCAAGCGCCGTCGTGGGACGCCCGGTCGTCCTCTGGGAAATCATCGGGCCTCACCAAGCCGTGGCTCGCGCGAGCAGCGGCCCCGACGTAGGTGCTCGCCCCCCCGGTTTCGATCTCGACGCCATCCTGCAGCGCTGGGGTATCCCGGTTCCTGTGGGATCGCGTTGGGTCACCGCCCCCGGTAGCACGCCCGACGCCTGGGTGATCGCGCCCGTCCGCTCGCGTCCTCCCGCCCCCCCACCCGGCGGCCGCGAGCGACGCAGTCGGGAGCGATTGGCGCTCGAGCTCGCGGGTCTCGCTCTGGGGTTGATTGCCGGACCGATCACGTCACAGGAAGCGGTCACGGCTGCGCCCGGCATAATGGTCCATCAGGCCAGCAATCCGCTGAGCGCCGCGCGCGCCGGCCTGCAGCTCTCCATGGAATCGATCGGCCGCTGGGTAGACCTCGCGGCGGATCGCCGTCTCGCGCTGCTCGACGATCTCGGTCAGGTGCTCGAAGACCTTGACCGCACCTCGGAGATGCTGCGCGCCATGCGCGAGAGTGCGCGCGCGGGCATGCTGACCGCCCGGGGCGGTGGAGGAGCCCGTTTCGACGCCGTGCGGGTGGTGCGTTCGTGTCTCACGCTGGAGCGGCGCCTGCTGCGCGACCGCGGCGTCGATCTCGACTTCACCACGACACTCGAGTCCACGTTCGTGAGGGGCGATTCGAATGCGCTGTTCGACCTGCTCGTCGGCATCGTGCGCAATGCCGCCGAAACGCACACCGGACAGCCGACGCCGGTGCGGGTGCACTTGGAGCAGAAAGGGCGAGAGCTGCAGCTCGTCGTCCGAGGCGGCCGGCCACTCGCCGATCTCGCCAAGGTGCGCGGCGTGGCGGAGAACGCGTTCAACGGCACGGTGAAGGTAGAGTCGCCGCCCGGCGATTCGGAGACCCTTACGATCACGCTGCCCTTGCCGCCGCAGCGAGAGGGGGATCGCACGCGAGCTTAAGCGAGCAGCGCCCCCAGATCGAGTGGCCGCGTGTGCATCCGGATACTGCCGTCCGGTCCACGCGGCCATTCGCTTTCGGGCCGGTCGCGATACAGTTCGATGCCGTTGCCGTCGGGATCCCGCAGGTAGACCGCCTCACTGACGCCATGATCCGATGCGCCTTCCAAAGCCACGCCATGCTCGAGCACACTGCGCACGGCGGCGGCAAGGGCGGCGCGGTCGGCAAAGAGAATCGCGAAGTGGTACAGGCCCGTGGTCCCCGGGGGCGGCTGCGGTGCACCGCGGCCAGCCCACGTGTTGAGGCCGATGTGATGGTGGTAGCCGCCGGCTGACAGGAAGACCGCGTCCTTGCCGTATCGAGACGTGACCTCGAAGCCGAGCACGTTGCGGTAAAAGCTCAGGGCGCGATCCAGGTCACTTACCGTGAGATGCACGTGGCCGATGCGGGTGCGGGGATCGATCGTCATATCGACGGAAACATCGCCAGGTTCCCTCCCTCCGCACGGCTCACGGCGCACGATTAGATTCTCGCGCATGAACTCCGCCAAAATACCAATGCCGGTGAACGAGCCCGTGCTGCCGTATGCTCCGGGCTCGCGCGAACGCAGCGAACTGAAGCAATCACTCAAGGACCTGAGCGGCCGCCAGATCGAGATCCCGATCGTGATTGGCGGCAAGGAAATCCGTACCGGCAAGACCGTCGACACGGCAATGCCGCACTGCCACCGGCATGTGCTTGCCAAGGTGCATCAAGCCGGTCCCGAGGAAGTCACCGCGGCGGTCAAGGCGGCCCGCGAAGCCTGGCGTGACTGGTCGAGCTGGAGTCTGACCGACCGCGCCGCGGTCTTCCTCAAGGCGGCCGACCTGCTCGCGACGCGTTGGCGCGCCATGCTCAACGCTGCCACGATGCTCGGCCAGAGCAAGACGGCGTTCCAGGCGGAGATCGATGCGGCCTGCGAGCTGATCGATTTCTGGCGGTTCAACATCCATTACGCCGAACGGATCCATGCCGAGCAGCCGCTGTCGGTCGCCGGGAGCGGGATGTGGAATGCGCTGGACTACCGCGGGCTCGAAGGATTCGTCTACGCCATCACACCCTTCAACTTCACGGCGATTGGCGGGAATCTGTCCACTGCGCCGGCGATCATGGGCTGCACCGTCGTCTGGAAGCCGGCGGCCACCGCCTCGTACTCGAACTACCTCCTCTTCCGCCTGCTGCAGGAGGCGGGGCTGCCGCCCGGCGTTATCAACTTCGTACCCGGTCCCGCCGCGATCATCAGCGAGCGACTGCTGGCCGACCGGCATCTCGGCGGCATCCATTTCACCGGGTCCACGGAAGTCTTTCAGACGCTGTGGAAGCAAGTGGCGACGAATCTCACCAGTTATGCCGACTACCCGCGCCTGGTCGGTGAGACGGGCGGCAAGGACTTCATTCTCGCCCATGCGAGCGCCGACGTCGAAGCGCTTGCGACGGGAATCGTGCGCGGCGCCTTCGAGTATCAGGGACAGAAGTGCAGCGCCGCGTCGCGCGCCTACGTCCCAGAATCCCTGTGGCCCCAGCTGCGCGAGCGTCTCATCAGCTTGCTGGAAGACGTCAAGGTCGGCGACCCCGCCGACTTCCGGAACTTCATGGGTGCCGTGATCGACCGGAAAGCCTTCGACAAGATCAAGCAGTACATCGAGCAGGCGAAGCGCGATCCGAAAGTCAAAATCCTCTTCGGTGGCGAGTGCGACGACTCCGACGGCTACTTCGTACATCCGACCGTGATCCAGGTCGAGGATCCGATGTACCGCACGATGTGCGAGGAGATCTTCGGGCCGGTGTTGTCCCTATACGTCTATCCCGACAAAGCGTGGCAGGAAACGCTGGCGCTCATTGACCGCACATCCCCCTACGCGCTCACCGGCGGCGTGTTCGCGCAGGACCGTGCCGCGCTGGCGGAGGCGGATGCCGCGCTCCGCTACGCCGCGGGCAACTTCTACAAGAACGACAAACCGACGGGGGCGGTCGTGGGGCAGCAGCCGTTCGGGGGCGGGCGCGCGAGCGGCACCAATGACAAGGCGGGCAGCCTCCTGAACCTGATCCGCTGGACGAGCGCGCGGTCGATCAAGGAGAACTTCGTGCCGCCCCGTGATCCATGGTACCCCTTCATGGCGGAGGCTTGAAGGCTCCCCTGCTGGTCTGGGCGCTGGCAGTCGCGTTCCTGCTGCTGGTAGCGTCGTTGTTGATTGGGGCGTTCAGCAAGCCGGACTTTCCGCCCTATGCGCTCGGCGCGCATGCCGACAGCACCTACACGCTCGATGCCTCGCGCGGCGATCAGTGGCGCTGGTGGGGAGATCTCGGCTTTCGCCGCAACCACGTCATCACCGCGCTAGGCGCTGGAGCGATCGACCTGGGTCCCGCGGCATTCGACTCTGTCACCGAGCTCCCCGCGGACGGGTACGTGCCGACCAGCTTCAGCGCCGACACCGCAAACGCAGGGCTGGGCAAGTGGTACGAGTACAGCATGTGGTCGCACCTGCTCACGTCCAAGCATCACGTCTATGCGATCCGCACGGCCGCCGGTGAGCGCGCCAAGCTCGAGATCCTCGCGTATTACTGTCGTGAGGTGGGGGCAGCGTGCTACACGATCCGCTATGAAAAAGCGCGCCCCCGGGTTTGAAGCGCCGGGGGCGTGCGGATGAATCGGATGGACCGGGCGGTTACTTGGCGGCGTTGGGCGGCAGGATCTTGAACATTCCCGTCCCGCATACCGGACAGACACCTTTGAGCGCGGGGCGGCCGTTTGCCATCTTGACCTGCTGGGCGTTCGAGATCTTCCGCTTCGCCTTACACTTCACGCAGTAACCTTCATCTGCGGCCATCGTGCTCTTTGCTTTTGCCATGGTCGGTCGCTCCTCCAGTTCAGGGGCACGAGGTACAGGGGGAACGGGAAGCTGCAAGCGCCAGACAACATAATAAGGTCGCGCTAGGCGGTGGTAACCTGGCCGTCCTGGAAGCCATTGCGTTTGTGCGTTCCGTCACAAAACGGTTTCGTCGCCGAGCCCCCACATCTGCACAGCACAACGACTTCCGCCGGTTTGCCGTCCTTGCGGGGTGGGGGTGTCAATTCCCTCCCGTCGGGCGTTACGATCCGCACTGGGCCCTCGATGATCAGGGGGCCGTTCGACTTCGGGGTGATGGTCACGGTGGTCATTTCGCGAATATAGCGGTACTCCCGGGCCCCGGCCGGGGTATTTCCCGCGTGCGCAGCCTCATGCACACCCGTTTTTGCATCGTCGTTTTCTCCGCCGCCGCCGCGGCGTGTATCGGCGAGCGTGGGCCGTTCATCAATCGCATGGCCCACTCGGAGACGAGTTACCTCGCGCGCGCGGCGCGCCAACCAGTCCGCTGGCAACCCTGGGGACGCGACGCCTTCGCGCTCGCCGCGAGGCTCGACCGTCCTGTCCTCCTGTACATCGGCAGCGATAGCTGCCGCTGGTGCGCCGAAACCGACCGCGCGATTTACACCGATCCGGAGATCGGCGCGCTCATCAACGCGCTCTTCGTCCCGATTCGCGTCGACCGCGACGAACGGCCCGACGTGGCCCAGCGCTATCAGACGGCCGTCGAACGGATGGCGGGACTGCGCGGATGGCCGCTCACCGTCTTCCTCACCGCCGACGGCGCGCCCTTCTTCGGCGGTACATATTTCCCTGCCGACGATCCCATCACCGGTCGCGGGCTGAAGCAATTGTTGCCCGAAGTCGCGAAGCGCTATCGCGACCAACGCACGTTCATCATGGAGCAGGCGGCAGTGGTGCGGCAGATGGTGTTGACTGAGGATTCGCCCAGTGTGTTGCGGCCCGCATTGGTACAGCAGGGGATCGCGGCCGTCGCGCGCGAGCTGGATGAGGCGGTTCGCAATCGGGCCGTCGCGGGCAGCGTGACGCATGCGGAAGCCGTATCTCTGTTGCTCACCGATACCACGCTGCTCGCCTCGGCGCGCCGCGCGCTGGATCTCATGCTCGATACGACCGCGGGAACCGTCAGCGAGGATCCACCACGGCTGGTCCGTGCCGCGCTCGCCGTCAGCCTGGCGAAGGCGTGGACCGTGACCGGCGAGCAGCGCTATCGGGAGGCCGTCCGTGTCCTCGTCCGCGCGCTGTCAGCCGAGCCGCCTCCCGACGGATCGGTGTTCGCCGATCAGGAGGCGTACGTACTCGAACACGTGATGGTGGCTGCGGCCACAATCGGTGAGCCCACAGTCTCGAGTCGCGCGCGCGCCGGCCTCGATGTTTTGTTGCAGCGGACGTATGCCCGCGGCTGGGGTGTGCGGCACGCCGCCGCAGGAGCGCCCGCAGCGGGCGCCAGCACGCCGCAGGGCCTGCTCCAGGATCAGGTCCAGGTGGCGTCCGCGTGTCTCACGGCACACCAGCTCAGCAACGCGCCGCGCTATCTCGAGGTCGCGCTCGATCTCGCCGCCATCGTCGAGCGCAGCTATGCTGATCCGCTGGGCGGCTATTACGACGTCGCGGCAGCCGATCCGCTCGCCGCGTCCCAGGCGCTGGGCGATCGTACGAAACACATTTTCGACGACGTGCTCCCCGGTGCCAACGCCGCGACGGCGCTCGTGCAGGCGGAGCTGGCGCAGGTGACTGGTGACCCCTCGTACAAGCGCCGCGCTCAGGCGACGCTGGAGGCATTCGCGGGCTCCATGGACGGCACCGGCCTTCGCGCCGTGACGTTCCTGACTGCCGCGCGGCAAACCCTTGGAAAACCGTGACGAAGCCCCCCCCCAGGGGGTCACTGGGATGGTGAACGACGGCGCCCCGGATATCGAAGTGGTCGCCCGGGTGTTGGGCGGCGATGGGGAGGCGTTCGGGATTCTCATCCGGCGATACGAGCCGGGTCTGCTGCGTTTCGCGACGCGGATGCTCGGGAATCCCGATGCCGCAGCCGACGCAGTAGCCGAGAGTCTCGTGCGCGCCTATCGGCATTTGGCACAATGCCGGGATCCTGGGCGGCTGCGCAGCTGGCTGTACCGGATTACGGGGAATCGCTGCCGCAGCCATCTGGCTCGGCGGCACACGAACGACATCTCGCTGAGTGATGTGCCGGCTCCGGCGCTGGCCGACGGCTCGGATACCTGGGCGGTTCTGGAGCGGGGCGAACAGGTGGCATTGGTCGAGCGTGCGTTGGCCGCGCTGCCGGCCGAGAAGCGAGAGGCGTTCGTCTTGAAGCATGTGGAGGGCATGAGCTACGAG
>QHUZ01000028.1 GCA_003223395.1 Gemmatimonadota bacterium
CCTTCCCCGCGCGCCCGATGTCCGTGAGTCAGTCTGGACCACTATCATGGACACCATCGCACAGGGCAGCCGGACGGCCTATCGCGCGCTCGTGTACGACGACTCGCAGTTCGTGGAGTATTTCCGCCTGGCGACGCCGATCGACGTCATCCAGCGCATGGAAATCGGCAGCCGCCCTGCGTCACGCCCCAGCACCGAGCAAAGCGAAATCGAACAACTGCGCGCGATTCCGTGGGTGTTTGCGTGGACGCAGAGCCGTCATGTGCTGCCCGGCTGGTACGGTCTGGGCACGGCGCTGGATGGCGCGACCCGGCGCTACGGTGCGGACGCGCTGGGGGAGATGGCGCGCGAATGGCCGTTCCTGAAGGCCCTGCTCGACGACGTGGAGATGGTGCTCGCGACGGCCGATCTCGCCATCGCGGCGCGCTATGCGCGGCTCGCCGGGAAGCTGGGCGATCGTTACTTCCCGTTGATTCGAGCGGAGTTCGATCGCACGGTTGCCCACGTGCTCGCATTGAAACGCGCCACGGCGTTGCTCGATTCCGATCCCGCGCTCCAGCGGTCGATTCTGTTGCGCAATCCATACGTGGACCCGATGAGCTTCCTGCAGATCGATCTGCTGGAGCGGTGGCGCGCCGCGGGGCGGCCGGACAACGAACTGTTCCGGGCGCTGCTGGCGAGCGTGCGCGGCATCGCGCAAGGGTTGCAGAGCACGGGTTGAAAGGTTTAACGTCGTGCCATGACACAAGCGACGACACTCGGTGAGCTGAAGAAAACGGAGTGGGCCAGTCCGGCCCGACGCCAGCGCACCGTCAAAGATGAAATGCGCGAGAATCTCATCTGTTTGCTCGAGAACGGCTCGCCGCTGTTCCCGGGCATCGTGGGATACGAAGAGACGGTGCTCCCGCAGCTCGTAAACGCCATTCTCTCGCGCCACAACTTCATTCTGCTGGGGCTGCGCGGTCAGGCCAAAAGCCGGATCCTGCGCCAGCTCGTCACGCTGCTCGATGAAGAGATTCCGATCATCGGGGGCAGCGAGGTCAACGACGATCCGTTCGATCCGATTTCCAAATACGGACGCGAGCTCATCGCCGAACGCGGCGACGCCACACCGATCGCCTGGCTATCGCGCGAGCTGCGGTTCGTCGAAAAGCTTGCGACCCCGGATGTCACGATCGCCGACATCATCGGCGACGTCGATCCGATCAAGGCGGCGCGCGGCGGGCATCTCCTGTCGGACGAGCTCACGATGCATTTCGGCCTGCTGCCGCGCGCCAATCGCGGGATTTTCGCGATCAACGAGCTGCCGGACCTGGCGGGCAAGATTCAGGTGGGTCTCTTCAACATCATGCAGGAAGGCGACGTCCAGATCAAAGGTTACCCCGTCCGGCTGAACCTCGACGTCGCGCTGGTCTTTACCGCGAACCCCGAGGACTACACGGCGCGGGGCAAGATCATCACGCCGCTGAAAGACCGCATCGGTTCGGAGGTCACGACGCACTACCCGCTCAGCGTGGAGCTCGGCTCGACGATCACGCAGCAAGAGGCGTGGGTCGAGCGGAACGGCGCGCGATCCGTCCGCGTCCCCGATTTCATGGCCGAGTTGATCGAGCGGATCGCGTTCGAAGCGCGCGAGGACAAGCGGGTGGATCGTCGCAGTGGTGTGTCACAGCGCCTGCCGATCAGCGTGCTCGACAACGTCGTGTCGAACGCCGAGCGGCGCACGATTCTCACCAAAGAAAAAACCGTCGTGCCGAGGATCTCGGACGTCTATGCGGCGTTGCCCGCGATCACCGGCAAGCTCGAGCTCGAGTACGAGGGCGAGTTGCAGGGCTCCGAGACGATCGCGAAGGACCTCATCCGGCGTGCCGCCGGCCGCACGTTCGAAGGCCGCGTGGGCGGCGCCAACGTGGACGACATCGTGCACTGGTTCGATGAGGGCGGCGCGCTCAAGATCACGCCCGACGAGCGGTCCGAGGCGTTGCTCAAGGGCTTTACCGTCGTACCCGGCCTCCTCGCGCTGATCGATCAGGTCGGGCTGGCGGGCAAGAAAGATCCGGCCACGATGGTGTCGGCGTGTGAGCTCGTGCTCGAGGGGCTCGTCGCCGAGAAGCGGATCGCGCGCAGCGAGGAGCTGGGGTACGTGCGGGCGCGTGCAGAGCAGAAACCGCCGTTCGGCAAAGGACCGATGGGGACCGGCGGGGGACCTGGCACAGGACCCAACCTCTTTACGTAATCCGCAGCATCCCTTTCACATCCGGGAGTCGCCATGGGCAAGCTCGTCTTTGGTTTCGCACTCCTCGCGGTCGCCTTCTTCCTCCGCCTCGGCGCTGCCACCGTCCGCAGCGAAAGTGCGGCGGGGCGGCCGATCGGCGGCACACTACGCATTCTCAGCTATGTCGCCCTGGTCGTCGGCGTGATCATCGTGCTCGGATCGACGACCGTAGTCATCAACGCCGGCGAAGTGGGCGTGCGGCATGCCTTCGGCACCGTCGATCCCAAACCGCTGCTGCCGGGGATCAGGCTGGTCACTCCGTGGTCCTCGGTCGAGCGCTTCACGACGCGTGAAGAGCAATACCCGTTCTCGGGTGAGCAGGTCGAAGAAATCGCAGCGCTGTCGAGCGAGCAGATGGGCATGACGGTGGACGTGGGACTGCGGTGGCAGATCGATCCGCAGCAGGCGTCACGCATCTACACCGAAATCGGCATCGAAGATCAGATCCACAGTGCGGTCCGCAACGCCATTCGCAAGGGCGTCCGTGACGGCATGGTGCAGTACTCGATCAACGACATCTCCAAGCGCACCCAAATTGCCAGAACGATGGAGGCGCTCGTGGATTCGGCGCTCGTCACCCAGCCGCGCGCCGGCGGGCCGCCGTTCCGCATCGCGACCGTGACGGCGTTCTTCCTGCGGGATTTGCAGCCGCCCGCGCAGGTGGTCCAGGCCATCAACAACAAGATCGCGCAGGAGCAGCAGGTAGAGACCGAGCGCCACCGCGTCGAGGTCGCGCGGCTTCAGGCGGAGCAGCAGCGGCTGCTCAATACGACGCTGACGCCGGAAGCGCTCACGCGGCAGTATCTCGAGGTCCTGCGCGACATGAAGACGGGCAACAACCTCGTGATCCTGGTGCCGACCCAGGGCGGCATTCCGATCCTCAACATCGGAGATCTCCGACGCAATCTGCGCCAGCAGTAAGGCCGCTCGTCACCATCACGCGCCAATACGCCTCGGGCGGGTCGGAGATCGCGCGGCGGGTCGTCGAACGCCTCGACGCGGGCTGGATGCTGGTCGACAACGAGTTCGTCGATCAGGTCGCGCGCCTCGCCGGGCTCCCGCGCGAGGAGGTGGCGCGCCACGAGGAGCGGGCACCTGGCCTGCTGGAGCGATTGGCGCGCACCCTGGCCGTCGCGTCGCCGGAGATGTTCATCACGACCGGTGAGACACGGGTGCCTGTCGAGACCGAAGAAGAGCTGGTCGCCCAGATGACCGAGCGCGTGATCGCCGAGGCGGCAGCAGAGGGCCGCGTGGTACTCGTCGGGCGGGGCGCGCAGGCCGTCCTCGCGACGCGGCCGAATGCGCTGCACGTCTATGTCGTCGCGTCCAAACCGTTCCGGCGGAAAGTCGCGATCGAGCGACTCGGCGTCGATCCGGCGAAGGTCGATAAGGTGATCGACGAGACCGATCAGCACCGCGACCAGTACGTCAAGACGCACTACGGGCGCGACCGGCAGGACCTCACGCAGTACGATCTGGTGCTGAATGCGGAACGGCTGGGGTTTGAAGGGGCGGCGGAACTGATTGTCGCGGAGATCAAGCGTCGGAAATGGATGTAGAAGAAGCAGGTCCTTCGCGCCTACGGCGCTCAGGATGACAGCTTCACTTACTTTTTTAAAAGAAGAAAACAAGAGCGGCTTGTCATCCTGAGCGAAGCGCGCGGAAACGCGCGCGGAGCGAAGGATCTAAGCCGTTCGGATCTCCGGCGCCAACCACGCCGCAATCGTCACCGCCAGCATGACGATCGCCCCACCCGCCGCGAGCGTGGTCGGCACGCCGATGTGCTCCGCTACGACGCCGAACAGAAACGCACCGAACGGCGCCATTCCCACGAAGACGAACGAATAGAACCCCATGATGCGCCCCCGCAGGTGATCGGGTGCGCTCGTCTGCAGCAGCGTGTTGGTAATCGAGTTGTTCACGATCATCGCGCAGCCGGTGAGCGCGAGCAGCACCATCGAGAGCGGCAGCACGCGAGACGTCGAGAAAAGAATCAGCAGCAGACCAAACACAGTGCCGCCCAGGAGCATGAGACGGCCGCGCCGCCGGATGCGCGCCGAGGTGAGCGCGATGGCGAGGGCCCCGATGACCGCACCGATCCCGATCGATGACGTCAGGGCCCCATACCCGGCGGCTCCGCGGTGCAGGACATCGCGCGCGAATACCGGCATCATCGCGATATAGGGAAACCCAAACACGCTGATGATGGCCGTCAGAGTCATGAGCACGCGCGAACGCCGGTCGCCGCGCAGATACGCCAACACCTCGCGGAAACCGGTCCACGCGGACGTGGTCTTGGCCGGGCGCGGGTTGCTCGGGAGCCGCATCATCAGCAGGCCCGCAATCACCGCGATGTAGCTCACGCCATTCAGGAAATAGCACCACGCGATGCCGAGGGCGCCGATCAGGAAGCCCGCGATCGCCGGGCCGAGCACGCGCGCGGCGTTGAACAGCGACGAGTTCAGCGCGATCGCGTTCATCAAGTCGTCTTTGCCGACCATCTCGACGATGAACGCCTGGCGCATCGGAATGTCGAACGCGCTGGCGAGGCCGAGGATGGTGGCGAGCACGAGGACCTGCCAGACTGCCACCACGCCGGTCCACACCAGAATCGAGACGGTGAACGCCTCGAGCATGAAGGCGACCTGCATGAAAATGATCACGCGCCGCTTGTCCACGCGGTCGGCGATGACGCCGGCATACAGGCTGAACAAGAGAACGCCAAGTGAGCTGAGGGCAGCGGTCAGGCCGACGTAGAATGGCGAGTTGGTCAGCGTGAGGATCAGCCACCCCTCGCCGACATTTTGCAGCCACGTACCGACGAGGGAGATGCCTTGACCGACGAAGAAGAGGCGGAAGTTGCGGTGGGCGAGTGCCCCAAATCCGTAGCGTCGCGCAGCTTCGGTCATTGCGTGAAAGGTCGCGAGCGCACGACATTGTGGGTAGACACATGAAATACACGACCTACAGCCGTTACGTCCCCGGGCTGCTCGAGACGCTCAACCTGCAAGCGTTGCTCGATCAGCTCGCCGACTTCCTGCTCCAATCCGGATTCGCGGGAGGCCCGTACTCGCATCCGTTCTGGGGCGAATTCGGCGAGGAGGATCCCGACCGCTCACTCGATGCGCTGCGCCAGGCGATTCTCCAGGCGTTGATGGACTCGGGCCAGCTCACGCCCGACATGCTCAACGTCTTGCGCGGCGAATCGACCGGCGACACGCAGAAGGACCAGGAGCTGCAGAAGCAGCTTGCCGATCTGCTCGATCAGATCGTGCAGAAACTGATCGACGAGGGCTACCTGAATCTCCAGCAGGCGCCCAAGATGCCCGGCGCGCAGCAGCCCGTCCTCGGCCCGGGGGGCATGGCCAAAGAAGCGGCGCAGCAGGTGCAGTTCAATCTCACCGACAAGGGCATCGATTTTCTCGGCTTTCGAACGCTCAAGCACCTCCTGGGGAGTATCGGGAAGTCGAGCTTTGGCGCGCACGAGACGGAGCACCTGGCGACCGGCGTCGAGGCCGAATCCGCGAGCAAGCGCTACGAGTACGGCGACACGCTCAATCTCGACGTCAACGCCACGTTGTCGCACGCGCTGAAGCGCGAGGGCCTCGGCGTCCCGATCAACCTCGAGTACGACGACCTAATGGTGCATCAGGCCGAGTATCGCTCGTCATCGGCGACGGTGCTGATGCTCGACTGCTCGCATTCGATGATTCTGTACGGCGAGGATCGGTTCACGCCGGCCAAGAAAGTCGCGCTCGCGCTGACGCACTTGATTCGCACGCAATTTCCGGGAGACACGCTGCGCGTCGTGCTGTTTCACGACACGGCGGAGGAGATCCCGCTGGCGCAGCTCGCGCATGCGCAGGTGGGGCCGTATCACACGAACACGACGGAAGGGCTGAAGCTCGCGCGCCGCATCCTGATGGGGCAGCGCAAGGACATGCGGCAGATCATCATGATCACGGACGGGAAGCCGTCCGCGCTGACGCAGCCGGACGGCCGGATCTACGTGAATTCGATGGGACTCGACCCGCACATTCTGCAGGCGACCTACCGCGAAGTCGCGCTGTGCCGCCGCAGCGGCATCCTGATCAACACGTTCATGCTGGCGCGCGACCGCAGCCTGGTCGAGTTCGTGAAGAAGGTCTCCGCGATTTGCCGCGGCAAAGCCTACTTCACCAACACGATGACGCTCGGCCAGTTCATCCTCATGGACTTCATGAGAAGGAAGACTCGGCGCGTCAGCTAGTAGCGCGGCGTCAGCACTGAGCTGCCCGAGGCATCGGCGGCAATCGCGAACCGCGCCACGCTTCGTCCCAACGCTTGGCCGGCTTCGATGTCGAACCGGTAATGAATGCCGGCGTACATGCGCGACAACCCCGCCTCAATGACCATCGCGTCGAGCTGCTCGCGCTCTTCAGGGAAGAACGCGCTCAGCACTGCCGCCGTTGAAGCAGACACGCAGCTGTGACCCGAGGGATAAGACGGGTGGTTGGGCATCCCGACTGCGGGGACGACCGTGATCCCCGGATCCGCCTTCCACGGCCGGATCAACCAGTAGGTCAACTTCGCGTCCCAGCAACCGATCTGGGCGTCCGCCATCGTCGCACTGACGAGCGCGAAGACGTGTGTCGCCTCGCGCTCGGATAGGCCGTGCTGGAGAACGTCCTGCGACGCGAGTTCCATCCAGAACCCCGACCCAGTGATTGTGCCGGCGTTCAACGCCCAGAACGTGGCGATCCGCACCTGCTCGGCCGTGCGGGTGTCCGAGATCTGCCGGATCTCGGCGAGCGCGGTCCCGAAGTCCGCGGAGCCGAACGCAGGCGGGGGCGCGGGGCGGAACTGGCTCGCGGAGGTCAGGAACCAGGGGAGCACTCCCGGTAGTTGCCCGCCGTTGACCCGCTGAGGGGGGATCGCACTGCTGGTCCAGAAGCCGGGTCCCACCCGTGGCGTCGCGGTGTTGGGATTGGTGAACCCGTCGGTAATCGCCCGCGCGACGATCTCGGCGCCGACAGCGCGACCGATCGCCTCGCCTGCCACGAACGCGGGGTGCGGCTGCCCAGGACCCGCAGCCGCTTGCGCCGTCACCGAGTCCTCGAGGGCCTGCGCCTGGCCGGGGAACAGGTAGCTCAACACCACGACCGACGCGCCTGCGACGGCGCCGCGATCGGTCTCGAGCAGTGCGCGGCCACCGACAGGGTCTGCGTCCTCGGCCCGCTGTACCGCCAGATACTGAGCGACGCCGAGGAGCGGGTACGCATGGGCTGCGGGGATCGGCCCGAGCCTCGCCTGCACGACGAGGTTGCGTGCGGTCAGTTGCCAGCCGGGGCTCGACAAGCCTTCAGCAAATGGGACGCCTTCGCGCGATGCGGACAGCGCGGGAGTGTTCGGCCCGAGTGGCCGGCCGTCGGGCTCGCACGCGAGCGCCAGGGTGACAAAGGTCGCGAGCCCGAATCGCCAGGTGTGGGTGTTCATCGTCCGCCTCCAGAGAGTGTGCGTGAGTTGCGTTCTCTGATTGAACGGATGGAGGCGGAGGCATTGATGCGCTGCCGCATCGTGACGTACAGATCTCTCTTGCCGAGGCCACCGGCACGCTCGGAGAAGAAGTACAGCGTCGTGCCGTCGAAGGAGAGCGCAGGGGCGCCGTCGAACGCCGTGCTGTTGACTGTGGCGCCGAGGTTGACCGGCGTCGACCAGGGATCGAGCGTGCTTGCGCGCGTCGACACCCAGATGTCCTGACTGCCGATGCCGCCGACCCGACCAGATCCATCGGACGACAGGAACATCTCGAGCCCATCGCGACGGATTGCGGTTCGCGTATCGCGACCCGGCGCGGAGAGCTCCGCGACGAGTACGGCCGGCCCGAACTCGCCATCGTCGCCCACCCGCGTGCTCGCGTAAATATCGTAGTCCCCGGGTCCGCCGAGCCGGGTGCTGGTGAAGTAGAGCGTGGTGATCCCCGTGGTCTCGTCCTCGAAATACGTGGGCCCGTTGTCGTTGGCCGGACCATTCACCACGCAACCGAGGTTCTCGGCGGGCTCCCAACCGAAGTCGTCCCGCTTGTCGTGACGCCGCGCCACGTACAGGTCCGCGAGACCACAGAACCCCGGCCTTGTGCTGTGGAAGTACATGCGGTGCCCGTCAGGCGTGAACGTGGGCGACCCCGTGTTGCTGCCGACGATGTTGATGGCCGGTCCGAGATTCACTGGCTGTCCCCACTCGGCGTCCAGACTGGGGCGCCGTGAGACCCAGATCTCTTCTGCCTGAAGGGCGTTGACACCGTTGACGCCTCCCGGGCGACCCGAGGTGATATACAGGCTGAGGCCATCTTTCGAGATCGCGGGGTGGTTGTCGTTGAATGTCGAATTGACGCCCGGGCCCAGATTGACCGGCGCGGACCAGGCGGACCAGACTGGGGCGTCGCTGCCCTCCGCATCAGCCATCAGCCCACCAACGGTCGGCCCAGCGGGGCCAGGGCGTTCGGCGGGATCGCAGGCGATCGCCAGAGCACACAGCAAAAGGATTGCGTTCTGAGATTTCGTGGCGTTCACGGTCAGTCTCCTTGACGAGGCCTCACGGCCTCCACGTCGGATCGATATCCAGCCCGGTAGAGGTGCCGAGGAGCTGCATCATGGCGGAGCCATCGGCATTCATCACGTAAATGCTGGTGAAGTCCCAGCAGTCGTAGTCGTCACATCCGAATACGTTCTTTGTAAAGGCGATCTTAGAGCCGTCCGACGACCACGCCGGGTGCCAGTCGGAGTCGTAGTTGTTGCTCAGCCTGGTCACGCCCGATCCGTCGGCGTTCATGACGTAGATCTGGGGATTGCCGTCGCGCATGCTCGAGAACGCGATCCGGAGACCGTCTGGCGACCACGCGGGGTCGGCATCAGCGGCCTGATTGTTGGTAATCCGAGTGACCCCGGAGCCGTCGGCGTTCATCACGTAGATCTCGTCTTGGCCGTCGCGCTCGCTCTGGAACGCGATCTTGGTCCCATCTGGCGACCACGCCGGCTCCCCGTCGAAGGCCGGGTTGTCGGTGAGCCGTACGACGCCCGAGCCGTCGGCGTTCATCACGTAGACTTCAATGTTGCCGTCGCGGCCGCTCTGGAACGCGAGCTTGGTCCCATCAGGCGACCAGGCCGGCCTCCCATCGAAGGCCGGGTTGTTGGTCAACCGGCTGACGCCGGAGCCGTCGGCGCTCATGACGTAGATCTCGGCATTGCCAATGCCGTCGCGCTCGCTCTTGAAGGCGATCCGCGTTCCGTCGGGAGACCAGGCGGCCTGACCGTACGACGCAGAGGCCGAATTGGAGGTCAGCCGTGCGGCGCTCTGCCCGTCGGCGTTCATCACGTAGATGCCGTCATAGTACGAGGAAGTGAACGCGATGCGTTGTGTGCGAACGCACGCGACATCGAATGTCACCGGAATCGTGTCGCCACCCATGACGCTAATCGTCACTGGGTTCGGCCCGCTGACCGTGCAGTTGCTCGCCACCTGGCCCAGCACGATGCTGCGACTTCCGGGCACGATCCTGGTGAGCTTTACCGTCCCATTGATCCCGACCGGCTGTGACCCGTCCCAGCGGCCGTCCACGTAGGCGCGATAGCCATCGAGATCGACATCGACCCCGGAAGTGGCCACGGTGACGCGCGCGACACCCGCCCGCTGCACGATGACGTGCGCCGAGCCGCTCGCGCCGGCCGCGGTGGCGGTGATCGTCGCCGTCCCCGCGGAACCGGTGGTGACCTTCCCCGAGTCGGAGACAATCGCCACCCCCGGCTGGTCGCTCGCCCACGCGATCGTCCGGAACACGCGATGCCCTGCCGCGTCGCGCAGCTGGACCGCGAGCTGCACCGTGGCGCCTTCCAGCAGGGTGTCCTGGAGCGGCGTGACGGCGACGGCGGCGACGGGCTGACCACGCACCGCTTCCCAGGTGCCGGTCGAGGCGCCGCAGGTCGTCGTGCCGCTCAGATGATCAGGCGGCGCTCCCGTGATCGTCGCCGTGTAGAAGCAGAACGGGCCGTTCCCAACTTGGAAGGTGATCGTGCTCCCCGCGACTTGGCCAGCGCTGACGCGATCACCGGACGTCGTGTTGTCCCGAGTTCCGTCGGACGTCTGGCAGATACCGACCTGGTCGGAGCGGCCCGCGAAAGTCGTTCCGCTTTGCGTGAAGACGTACGTCCCCGTGTCGTGGCAGACCGGATTGACGTACTGCTCCGTCCAGTCCCAGATCCCGGCGATGTCCACCCGGACGATCGCGGCACAGTTCACCGTGAAGCTCACCTGCGTCGTTTCGTTTGTCCCGACCTCGATGTCGCGGGGATTCGTTCCCGCGACGGTGCAATTCGGGGCCAGGCCCGTCAGCAGCGCGCTGTGGCGTCCGGTAGACAGGCCGGAAATCGTGCGGCTGCCGTTCACCGCAACGGCCATTCCCGCACCGCCATCGAGGGCGACCGTGTAGCCGTCGGGATCCAGGTCCGCGCCAGCGGTGACGACCGTGACTCGGACGTCACCGATGCGCGGCCCCGATGGCTCGCTGCACGCGACAGCCATTGACCCTAGTACCAGAACCGCGACGGCCCCGATTCGCATGTTGTCTCCTCCGTGTGGACACGTCAGCCACGCAACGCCGACGTGTTATGAAACGGAGCGAGGCGGAGCGATTTGCGCAGTGGAGAGGGAGTAGTTGTGACCGGTTCGCTAACAAAATGCGGCCCCGCGCAGGTCTTACTTGCGCCGAGGCCGCGCTCGCCGACTGATCCCTACGCTACGGCTGGCCGCCCACCTTTACCGGTATGGTGCGATTGATAGTCGTGCCGTCGCCGAGTTCGCCAAACTGGTTATCCCCCCAACAGTAGGCGACGCCACCCGTGGTGATGCCACACGTCTGCGTCCCCTTGGACCACAATGACGCGAACGTCAGGCCTCCTACGACAGGGACTGGAGTGCTGCGCGATATCGTCGAGCCGTCACCGAGTTGGCCGACTGAGTTGGCGCCCCAGCAATAGGCGCTGCCACTGGGGGTGAGGCCGCAAGTGTGGTCGCCCCCAGTCAGCGACGTAAACGTCAGACCACCCGCGACCTTAACCGGCACGGCGCTGTTCGCGCTGGAGCCGTTGCCGAGCTGGCCGAAGCCGTTGTAGCCCCAGCAGTAGGCCTCGCCGGCGGCAGTGAGCGCGCACGTCGCGTACTCAGCATTGATTGCCGTGAAGCTGAGTCCCCCAACGACGGCGACCGGCACGAGGCGGTCGACAAAGGTCCCGTCACCAAGTGAGCCGAGGCCGTTGGCCCCCCAGCAATACGCTTGCCCGCCTCCCGTGAGGCCGCAGGTCTGATTGGCGCCGGCATCGATCGCCGTGAACGTGAGACCACCGGCAACGGCGACCGGGACTGGGCTGTTGCTCATCGTGCCGTTACCGAGCTGGCCCTGATCATTCGTTCCCCAGCAATAGGCTGCGCCTGCCGCGGTGAGCCCGCAGGTGTGGTACTCGCCGCCCGTCAGCGTTGTGAACACCAGGCCACCGGAGACCGCTTGCGGCACCGAGCTATTCGCGAAGGCCCCGTCCCCGAGTTGCCCCGATCCGTTCGCACCCCAGCAATAGGCGGAGCCTGCGCTCGTGAGACCGCAGCTGTGCAGGAAGTGGGCGGCGACAGATGCGAAGCTGATCCCACCAGTGACGACGCCCAGGGGCCACCGGCTCGAGGGCACCCAGGCGTTGCCGAGCTCACCGTACCCGTTGTAGCCCCAGCAATACGCTGTCCCAGCAGCGGTGAGGCCGCAGGTGCTCCAGTAACCGCCGCGCACCGAGGTGAATTGCGTTGGAGGAGCCACCGTGATCGCCGACGCAGCGCTCACCGGGTCCGCGGCCGCGGTAATTGTGGCCGTCCCGACCGAGGTTCCTGAGACCACCCCGGAGGAAGTCACCGCGGCGATGGCTCCGTTATCACTCGTCCAGGTGACTGGATGCGTGTACAGGGTATTGCCCGCTGCATCCCGGACTACAGCGGTCAATTGCAGCGTGGTTCCGCCGAGGATCGTCGCGGCGTCAGGCGTCACCGTGATGCTGGCGGGCGGTGCGGCCCGGACGGCCTGGATCGAGGCGGTCGACCCGTCGGTGCACGACGCTCCACCATTCAGGCTGTCCGGAGCAGTCGTGAGCGTGACGTAATACTGGCACACTCCGGTGAAGAAGCTCACCGACTGATCCGAGATGACGCCGTCAGCGATCGGTCTTGGCGCCTCGGTGGCGCAATCGCCGGTCTGCCCCGCGCTCCCGTCGAACGTGAAACCGGTCTGGTTCAGGACGAACGATCCTGCATCGTTGCACAGCGGGACCAGGTTCCCAAAATCGTCGTACACGGTGAACTGCTCGACGAACGTCCACTCCCCGGCGACGTTGCCGGCGACTCTCGTAGAGACAGTGAGCCGTGCGCGTCCGGTCACCCCTTCACTGCTGGCCATGATCGTCGTCACACCGCCCGCCGACCCCCCCGACGCCAGTCCGGTGCCCCCGAGGGAGGCAGCTGTGGGGTTGGTGCTGGACCAGGTCACAGCGCGACCGGTGAGTGGGTTCCCTGCCGCGTCCCTCGGCGTTGCTGTGAACTGCACGCTCGCGCCCGGTGCGATTGTGTCGGTCGGGGGAGTCACAGTCACCGACGCTATAGGGACGAGAACGGACACGGCCGCCGAGCCGCTCTTCCCCCCGGAGCTAGCCGTGACGGTGGCGGACCCCGGCACCACCGCAGTGACCAGACCAGACGTCGAAACGGTGGCGACGCCTGGCTTATCGCTCGACCACACCACCGGCCGGAAGAACAGGCGATTCCCCTGCGCATCGCTCACCGCGGCAACAAGTTGCGTAGTGGCGTTGGGTAGCAGGTTGACCGACGCCGGGCTGACCGTCACGGACGCGATGGGTTCTTGCCGTACCGCACTCCAACTTCCGGTCGAGCCGTCGCCGCAGGAGAGGGGGCCGCTCAGGCTCGAAGCAGGGGTTCCGGTCGCATGACCGGTGTAGTTGCACGTGCTCCCTCCAGAGCCTACTCCGAAAGTGATGTCGTTCCCGTTGATGAGTCCGGTGGTGACGGGATCGGTATGAACGTTGTCGCCGGGCGTGCGACAGGTGCCAACCTGCTGAGATTGGCCTGTGAAATTCACGCCGACCTGAGTGAACGCGTAGGACCCGGTGTCGTTGCAGGTGTACGAGCTGCCGATGATCTGCTCGGTCCAGTCCCACACACCGTCGATGATCAGACTCGTCGGCGGAACCACCTGGATGATCGATTGCCCCGAGACACCGTTCACCGTGGCTCGGATGGTGGTCTGGCCCTGACCAACGGCGGTCACGAGGCCGGTCGCCGATACGGCAGCCACGCTCGGATTGCTGGAGACCCACGAAGCCGGACCTCCGCGGACGGCGTCGCCCGGCGCGGTCGTATCGGTGGCCGATCTCGTGACCGGGGTGGCGGTGAGTTGAATCGATCCGCCCACCACGATCCCCGCGGAAGTCGGCGTGACGATGACGAAATTCACCGATCCGACGAACGTCCCGGTCGAGAACGTGGACACCTCAGCCTGCCCCAGCGGCTGCCCCTTGAGGCTCTTGACGGCCGTCGTGACAACGAGCGTGTAGGTCGACTGGGGATCGAGCTGCACGTCAGGGATGAAGTCGACGCGGAGCCCACCAGGTTGCAGCACGGGCTGCCCCGGCACGAGCTGACCGTTCTTCACCAGCTGGACCGTTTGTTTGGAGATCGTCCGAGGGTCCACCGGCTCGCTGAAGACGAACGCCAGCACACTGTTCATCGGCACGTCCGTCTTCTTTCTGCCCGGGTGGCCGCGGATGACGATCGGTGCCGTGGCGCTGGATACTGGAACTCTGACCGTCCTCGTGACTCCGCCAGCAGTGGTCGTTACGACCGTGACCGTGTCCCCGGGCTTTGCGCCGACCGGCACGGGGTCGAGCCCGCCGTCATTCATGGCCGCGGTGACGAGAGACCCGGTGGCGGGATTGAACGCTTGCGCTGTGAGTCCGTCGAGCACTGTGCCTGGGGGAATGGCCACGTATGTCACACTGTCTTCCGCCGCGCTGCCCGCTTGCGCGACTCCAGGCGCCCGAGAGGTCGGTGATCCGACGGGGGCCTGCGGCGTCGGCTTCGGCGCGAGATCTGACACCAGTATGCCAGGACCAGACGGTTGCGCGTGACGTCGGACATCGAGAACCGCGATGCCGGTCTGGCCACCGCTGGTGGCTGTAATCGTGTCGCGTCCAGAATCGACTGCCGTCACCAGCCCTGTCCCCGAGACGGTGGCGACCGACGGGTCGCGCGTGGCCCACGTGACGAGCTGAGAGCGCAACTCCTTCCCGTTAGCGTCCCAAACCGTGGCGGTGAGCTGGGCGGACTGACCTGTTAGGATCGTAAGCGTATCCGGAGAGATCTTGACGACTGCAGGGATCGAGGGGACCCCCTCGGGATTGGTGCAGCCACCGAACCAGCTGAGCAGGAAGACCAGCGCAACGGTGACGACCGCCCAGCGCCTACGACCTCGCATGTTAGCGACCCCCATTGAGCGTGAACCCCGCCCAATAAAACGGATCGGCAGTCGCAGAATTGCGCAGGCTGAGCCGCTGCGCGATGGCCAACGCTTCGCCCTCCGGCCGTCCCGCGGCGAGCTCCGTGTAGAAGCGCTCGATTAGGCCCGCAGTCGCCCGGTCTTCGACCGGCCACAACGTCGCCATCACGTTGGCGGAGCCCGCGTACAGGAATCCCTCGACGAGCCCTACCCAGTCGTCGCCCGCCGGGACATCGGCCAGCGAGCCGGCGCCGAGCGCCGTCTGACACGCGGAAAGCACCACCAGCCGCGCGTGCAAATCGAGGTTGAACACTTCGTGCACTTCCAGCCGACCGTCCTCACCGGGCTGCGGCGCGAGCTCCACGAACGAGAACAGCGGATTGTGCTTGTTGAGAACGCCGTACGTGGCGAAATGAATTATCCGTTGCCGCGACGCGGTGGCTCGGAGGGCGCGCTTCGTCGCGCGCCCCCCCAGGAGCACGCGCGTGCGCGACCCGTAGAGGCGGGCGATGGATCCGACCTCGATCCGCGTGCCAGGCAGCACGTCCGCCCGCGGGGCCAACGCCAGCACGCCGGCCCCCGGCGCCGGATCGCCCCGCTCGCGCAGCCGTAGCCACACCGACGCGGAAGGCACCGTCGTCACGACGTATCGCTCGATGAGAAACGGGGCTGATGCCCCTGCCCTCCGCAGCGCGCCGAACGGCAGGTAATGCAATTCGGCGTGCGGCGCGATGACCAACGCGCGCTTGCCCTGCAGCAGGCCCGCCGCCTCGATCGGCTCGATGAGAAACCGATCGAGCCGCTCGAGCGGCGCCCGCCACGAGGGGCCATCCGCCGCGGCGCCGTGCGCCGGCCGCGTCAGGGCGCCACGCGTGAAGTCCACGAGCGACGCCAGCGCGTGCCGCCCGACCCCGAGATCGACGACCACGGCCGTGTCCGATGTCACCACAAACACCAGCGCTGTCGAATCGGTGACGAGGTACTCCAACAGCGCCTCGTCGGGCGCCAGCCGATTTGCCACCTCCCGCAGCGTTGCGCCCTTGCCTTCCACCAGATGGGCGTACTCGGGCTTCGTTTCCTGTACCGCGGCGAGAAGCTCGGCGTACGCGGTCTGCGCTCGGGCCAGAGCCTCTCGAACAGCGGCCGCCTCCGCCACCACTGGCTCGCGCAACCCGCCGTCCGATGGAGGGTCCTCGAGCCGGCGCGTGAGGTCGGAAATGCGCAGTCGCAGGTCCTGCTCCCGAGAGCGCAGCGAGTCCTCACCGCCGGCCGTCCAGATGATGCGCCCACGGGCCAGCAGGTCGAGCATCTGCCGGGCACGCAGGCGCTCGCTCGCGGCGAACGCGGCCTCGATTCGTCCGCGCGCCCGCTCCGCGAGCGCGAGCTCTGCGTATACATCCCACTTGTCGGCGAGGTAGGACGCGCGCCGCTGCTCGAGCGGCAGACGGGCGGCCACTCGCTCGACGTCACTGGCAGCCGCTTCTAACTCCGTCACGGCATCGGGCAGCGCTCCGCGACTCCGCAACGCCGCGCCGAGACCAGCGTGCAACGGCCAGGACACACTCGGCGCCGGTGCGAGCCCGAGCCGATCCAGTCCACGGCGATACAGGGACTCGGCAGTCAGGCCGGTCCCGGCGCGCACGGCCAGATCCCCTAACGCCCCGAGGGCAGCCGCTTCACCTGCCGCGTCGCCCACCCCGCGTAGAGTGTCGAGCGCCGTCGTCACTGCTCGACGGGCGCCCCCCGTGTCGCCGCTCTGGCGGAGCGCGTATCCGACCAGCAGCCGCGTCAACGCCCGGCTGCGCGGATCCGACGACTCTTGTCCGCGGAGCGCCTGCTCGAGCACGTCACGGGCTTGGGCGTAGTCCTCGCGCAACAGGAACAGATACCCCCGACCTTGGAGGGCCTCTGCTTCGCCGGCGCCATCGTTGGCGCGGTGATACACCTGCTGCGCCTGCGCGTACGCGCGGTCCGCATCGGCGGGCGCATTGAGCAGCACCGCGAGGTCCCCGCGCGTGAGTGCGAGCCGAGCGCGCAGTCCGGCATCAGCGTCGCCCG
Source organism: Gemmatimonadota bacterium (assembly GCA_003223395.1). Lineage (GTDB taxonomy): Bacteria > Gemmatimonadota > Gemmatimonadetes > Gemmatimonadales > GWC2-71-9 > 20CM-2-65-7. Next base: position 16,911 of record QHUZ01000028.1, read on the forward strand.
TCTGCTGGATCGCTGTCTCGGCGCGCTGCAGCTCGCGGAGCGCGCCCTGGAGGTCGCCGATCGCCGCGCGCACGTCGGCGACATCGCGACGCACGCTCGCGATCTCGGCCGGGGGGCCCGTGACCTCGTAGATTCGCAGCGCTGCCAGGAGCGCGGCGGTGGCGCCCGCGTAGTCACCCCGAGTCAGACGCAGCAGCCCGATGTCGTGCCACGTCTCGGCGACACCGACACGATTGTCCGCCGCGCGGTAGGCGGTCAGCGCCTCGCGATACCGGATGCCGGCGGCGTCGTAATCCCCCGAGAGGACCGCGAGGTTGCCGAGGTTGATGAGGTTCACCGCCTCGGGCTCTCGCCGGCCGGTCCGACGGTTGGCGGCCAACGCCATCTCGAACGCGCGCCGCGCCCCGGCGAAATCGCCGAGGGTCTGCGCGATCAAGCCGCGGTTGTTCTCATCCGCGGCGAGTCCACGCCCGTCGCCCGAACGGCTGCGGATCGCTCCCGCCCGGACGTAGAGCGATTCCGCCTGCCGCAGGTCGCCGCGATCCTTCTTGACGCTCGCCAGATTGCCGACTGCGTTACCGGCGGTGCGGAGGTCGCCGATGCGCTCTGCGAGGTCCGCCGAGCGCTTCCAGTAGCCTTCCGCGCTGTCCAGCTCGCTCTCCTCGTAGAACCCGCGCCCGATGTTGCCGAGCGCGGCCGCCATCGCCGAGGTGTCGCCGATTCCGGCGGCGCGTCGCGCGCTCTCACGCCACAGCCGTGCGGCAGCGACGACGCCGTTACGACCAAGGGCTTCGTTGCCGGCGAGGCGCAGGCTGTCCGCCATCGCTTTGACACGCCGGTCCGCAGGCGACCACCGTCGGAATCGGGAGACTTGATGAAGCAGGAAGGAATCGCGCCAAGCGACGGCATAAGCGGAGGCGAGTCGATCGGCCGCAGCGAGAGGAAGCGCGGCGGTACTGTCAACCGCTGCTGCCGCCGCCAGCGTCAACAGCTGGCGCAAGGCGTCCCGCACGTCGTCGGGATGATCCCGCACCTCTTGGATCAGGACGGCTTGCGGGCCGTCGCGCGCCAGCACGCGCAGCCGCTCGGGCCCGCCGACCACCTGCGCCTGCGCGAGCGCGGCGAGGAGCGACAGCACCGACAGCGCACCGTTCATCTTTGCGGCGGCGCGCGACTGAGCGTGAACGACGTGAGGTCGGAGGCGACCCACCGGCCCGGCTCCGTGCGGGCGGCGACCTTCCAGTAGTGCGGCACGCCGACAACGATGCGGAGGCTGGGGGGCACCACCGCCGTGGTGTCCGCAGTCTGAGTCTCCCAGAGCACTGAGCCATCCGCATCGAAGAGGGTCACCTTGTAGCGATCTGCAAGCGGCACCCTGGACCATGTGAGCGACGGCAGCGCCGTCACAGCGCCGTGCGGAGCAATGGGAGTCGGGGCCACGATCGTCGTGACGCCGGGCTCGCGTAACACTGGGGCAGTCGAATCGGAGGGGCCCTGCCACGGAGCGATGTATAGCACCAACGCGGCGGCCGCAGCGAGCGGAACGAGGGCCATCCAGCGTCGCCGGCCCGTTCTGGCCAGCCGTGCCACTGCAATCACCTCGCCGCGGCATTCATCGCATTCGGCAACATGGCTTCGCACACGCGCGCGCGCGGCGGCTTCGAGGCCGTTGTCGACGTAGGCGGCGACTTCCATCGCCGTCAGGTGGGCTTCGATCTTTTCACCAGGCATGCGAGTGCCTCCGCAGCATTGAACGGATCGTCCGCCTCGGTTTGCGCCTCACGGCTCGGCCCCGTGGATGCCGCGCTCCCGTAGCGCCCCGCGTAACTCGCCAAACAGGAACGTCAGGCGGCGGTACACGTGGAACGGCGTGGAAAGACCCAGCAGGCGAGCGATTTCCGGGGCTGACAACTCGTCGTCGAACCGCAGCTTGAGCAGGAGGCGATCGTCCGCGTGGAGTCGGCTCGTCAGCTGCGTCAGCGTCCGACTGACCTCGGCGGCGTTCAGGGAGTGAGTCGGGTCCCCGCCCGGGGCCGCGATGTCGTCTGGATCGCCTCCCGCCACGAGATCGACGAGCCGCCGCCTCGCCGCCCGCTGGACGGCGGGATCCCTTCCCGCCGACGCCGGAGGCGACCGACCATAGCGACGGCGCAGCAGGTCGAGGCACAGACGGCGGGCGACGACTACCAGCCACGTCGTGAACTTCGTGCGGCCATCGGGCGCGTAGTCCCTCAGCCGACGGCAGTCGTCGGCGCGGAGTCGCTCGAGCACGTAGGCGTAGGCGTCCATGACGGTATCGTGATCGGGATTGATTGATCGCGCGACGCGAATGATCAGGCGGCTATGTGCGGCTACGAAACTGCCCCACACTTCGTCCCGCTTCACGCCAGCGGGGGCGTCGAACAAACGGGAGAGTTCAGGAGGAACTGCGGCCCCCATCAGCGCCTGCCTCTGTGCGCGTACAGGACGAGACGAGCGCCTCGAACCTACAGTCGGAGCGACGTGGCGCAACCAGCGAAACGGTGCAAGAGGCTACCGGTGGGCTAGCGATCCTCCGGCGACCCTGAGGGGCGAAGGTTGGCTAGCCGGGGCCTGCGTCACGCTTCGTCGGCGGCGCGCAACGCCGCCCGCTGCACCTCGTTCGCGTTCACCGCCGTCAGCGCGTCGTTGTTTTGCTCGCCCGTCCGGATCCGGATCACGCGCTCGATCGGCTGCACGAAGATCTTGCCGTCGCCCACTTCTCCGGTGCGGGCCGACGACAGGATCGCGTCGATGCAGGGCTGCACGAACGGCTCCGAACAGACCATCTCGATTTTCACTTTTTCATGGAATTCCATGACGACGGTCGTGGCGCGGTACTGGCTCACGATTTCATGCTCCCCGCCGTGGCCGCTCACGCGGCTCAGCGTGATGCCGGTGATGCCCGCCCGAAACAGCGCCGCCTTGACCTCCGGCAGCACCTCCGGGCGTACGATCGTCGTGATCAGTTTCATCGTCACCTCCGAGCGTCGAACACGAGCCGCGATATGTCGCGTACCAGTGCGTGGGAGTCTGCGTCCTTCTGAATGCCACCCGTCAACACCACGAGGACGTAGCGGCCGCGCCCAGCCGGCTCCACCAGCGCCGCGTCGTGGTAGACCACCTGCCCGATCCAGCCGGTCTTGTGATAGACCTGCGTGCCCGGCGGCAGGCCAGCGGGAATCCCCTCGTTGAACTGCTGCCGGCCGAGAATGGCGAGCATTTCCCGGCACGATGCCGCCGATGCCGCCGTCCCGTTCGCGATCGCCGCCAGGAGCATGCCGAGATCGCGCGCGGTCGTCGTGTTGTTCAAGCCCGCGCGATAGGCTTTGCCGTCTTCGACCCCGCGCAGCACCAGAATCGAATCGGCGCCGAGCGCGTGTGCAGTCGCATTGGCGCGCGTTGCGTTCACCTTCGCGATCAGCAGGTTGGTCGCGAGATTGCTCGACACCGTTTCCATCAGCTCGATCAACTCGCGAATCGAGGCACGCTGCCCGAGTCGCTTGTACAGCGACGAATCGGAGTCGTCCGTGACGTCGAGTAGATAGGGCGAGCTGTCCGCGATCGAGCGAAACGTGTTGGTGATGGTGATCGAGTCGTCGAGTGACAGCACTCCGGCGTCGCGATCGCGGTACAGCTGAATCATGACCGGGATCTTCATGGTGCTCGCGGCGTGGAACCGCACGCCAGAGCCGACGGTTAGGGAGTCGCCGGTTGCCAGATCGCGGTAGTAGACACCGACCGCACGCGCGGGCGCCCGGGCGATGCGCGCTTCAACCTGGGATCGAAGAGAGGCATTGGGAGCTTGGGTTTGCAGCAGGATCAGCATAAGGGAGAGCGATGGCATCCTGTCTCATAAGATACCTTATAGATTCCATCCCGTGAGCGAATTCGCTTTCGGCACCTACGACGCCGCCTTCGTACAAGCCATGTACGAGGAATACCTCCGCGATCCTGCCTCTGTGGGATCCGAGTGGCGGGAGCTGTTTGAGAACGGGAAGCTCGCGGAGCTCCCGGTGATCCCGGTAGAGCGTGCGCCGTCCGCCGTGAGCCGTACGCCGGCAAGCGCTGCGACGCCAAGTCTTCCGGCGCACGGCGCACCGCTCACGGCGCACGCAGTTCCAGCGAATGCCGTTCCCATCGCCGGCCCCGCCGCTCGGTTAGTCGCGAACATGACCGAGTCGCTGACCGTCCCCACGGCGACCTCCTTCCGCGACATCCAGGCAACCACCCTCGACGCGCGGCGCAAAGCGCTCAACTCCCAGCTCGCCGCGAGTGGTAAGAAGGTGTCGTTCACGCACCTGATCGGGTACGGAATCGTCCAGGCTGCCAAGCGCTTCCCGATCATGACGCACCACTTCCAGGACGTCGACGGCAAACCCTACCGCGTCGATCCTGGCGCCATTGGCCTCGGGCTCGCGGTGGACGTCGAGAAGAAGGACGGCAGCCGGGCGCTGGTCGTGCCCGTCATCAAGCACGCCGAAACGATGGATTTCGCCGCTTTCCACGCGGCGTACGAGGCGTTGGTCGAGAAGGCGCGGACCAACCGCCTGATGCCCGACGACTTTGCGGGCGGCACTATCCAGCTGACCAATCCCGGCACCCTCGGCACCGTCGCGTCCGTACCGCGCCTCATGAAGGGCCAGGGCTCGATCATCGCCACGGGGACGATTCGCGAGATCGCCGGCGCGAAGATCGTCACGATCACGAGCACCTACGATCACCGGATCATCCAGGGCGCGGAGTCCGGGATGTTTCTCCGGCACCTGGATTCCCTCTTCCAGGGAGAGGAACGGTTTTATGAGGGAGTGACGGAGAGCCTTGGTAAAGCGGGAAACGAGAAACGGGAAACGGGAAACGTGGTGGCACCTGAACCTCCCGCTGCACCCACGTTTCCCGTTTCTCCTGTCCCGTTTCCCGACGATCTCAAATACGTGGCGGCGGCCTACGCCCTCGTTCGAGCGCACCGCAACTTCGGCCACCTCGCCGCCCATCTCGACCCGCTCGGCAGCGAGCCGCCCGGCGATCCGTCGCTCGACCCCGGCCGTCTGGGACTTACGCCGGACATCATGGCGCGCATCCCGGCGGAAGTGCTGCGCATCTACGTGCCCGGGCAGACGCTCGCCGAGGCGCTGCCGAATCTGCGCGCGACCTACTGCGGCACGATCGCCTACGAAGTCGAACACATCGGCAGCCACGAGGAGCGACTCTGGCTGCGGCACGTGATCGAATCGGGGCAGCATCGCCGGCCGCTGTCGGCCGAAGGGAAGAAGCAGCTGCTGTCGCGTCTCATCGCCGTCGACGCGCTCGAGCGCTTCCTGCACAAGGCCTACCTTGGCCAGAAGCGGTTTTCGATCGAAGGCCTGGACATGACCGTGCCGATGCTCGACTTCACGATCGAGCTGGCCGCCGCGCATCGGACGCGTATGACGATCATCGGGATGGCGCACCGCGGCCGGCTCAACGTGCTGGCGCACGTCGTGAACGTCCCGTATGAAACGATCCTGGCCGAGTTCGAAGGTGGGCGCAAAGAGGAGACCCCGGAAAACGAAGGCGCGACCGCCGGGACCGGCGACGTGAAGTACCACCACGGCGCGGAGGGCGTCTATCGTACGGCGACCGGCGTCGACATGGCCGTCAAGCTGTCGCCCAATCCCAGCCACCTCGAATCGGTGAATCCGGTGGTCGAGGGCCGCACCCGCGCGGACCAGACCGATCGGACCGGCCCTACCGCGAACCATGACATCGACGTCGCATTGCCGGTCTTGTTGCACGGCGACGCCGCGTTCGCGGGCCAGGGCGTTGTCGCCGAGACATTCAACCTCGCGCGGCTGCGCGGGTACACAACCGGCGGCACACTGCACCTGATTCTGAACAACCAGATCGGCTTCACGACGGACCCGCGCGAGGGCCGCTCCACCGACTACTCGAGCGATCTCGCCAAAGGCTTCGACGTGCCGATCGTCCACGTCAACGCCGACGATCCCGAGGCGTGCCTGGCCGCCGTGCGGCTCGCGATGATGTACCGCGAGAAATTCCACGGCGACGTCGTGATCGATCTGGTGGGCTACCGCCGCTACGGGCACAACGAAGCCGACGAGCCCGCCTACACGCAGCCGACGATGTACGAGCGCATCAAGCAGACGCCGCCGGTGCGCGAGAAATACGCGGCGCAGCTCGTCAAGGAAGGGGTCGTCGAGCAGGCGCAGATAGACGCCGAAGCGGAGGCCGCCTATCAGCGCCTCGCCGCCGTCCAGCAGGCGGTCAAGTCGGGCCAGCGGGCCGAAGAACCGCAGCGCATTACGCGGCAGACCGCACCGGAGCCCGCCACCGCCGTCACCGCCGATCTGCTCAAGAAGCTCAATGGGGAACTCCTCGCTTTTCCGGACGGCTTCGCGGTGCACCCCAAGCTGCTGAAGCAGCTCGAGCGCCGGCGCGACTCGCTCACGTCGGCCGAGGGGATCGAGTGGGCGCACGCCGAAGCGCTCGCGTTTGCATCGTTGCTGGTGGAAGGCACGCCGATTCGCCTGACCGGCCAGGACACCGAGCGCGGCACGTTCAGCCAGCGGCATCTCGTGCTGCACGACATTCACACCGGCAACCGCTACGCGCCGATCCAGCACCTGCCCGACGCGAAGAGTCCCTTCGAGCTCTATAACAGTCCGCTCTCGGAATACGCGTGCCTGGGATTCGAGTACGGCTACGCCGTCGAGGCACAGAACGCGCTGGTGCTGTGGGAGGCACAATTCGGGGACTTCGCGAACGGCGCCGAAGTGATCATCGATCAGTTCCTGATCGCCGGACTGGCGAAATGGGGCGAGACGTCGCGCCTGGCGCTGCTCCTGCCCCATGGCTATGAAGGTCAAGGACCCGAGCACTCCAGCGCCCGGCTCGAGCGGTTCCTCGCCCTCGGCGCCGAGGGCAACATCCGGGTGGCGAACTGCACGACGCCGGCGCAGTACTTCCATCTGCTGCGGCGCCAGGCGCTGCACACCGAGATCCGTCCGCTGGTCGTGATGACGCCGAAGAGCCTGCTGCGGCTGCCCGCCGCGAACTCACAGCTCGAGGATCTCGTGCTCGGCAAGTTCCGGTCGGTGGTGTGGGATCGGGATCGCACGTGGCCCGAGAAGGTGACGCGCCTGATCCTGTGCAGTGGGAAGATCTACTACGACATCATCGCGTCGCCGCGCCGCGCCCAGGCGCCGCACGTCAAGATCGGTCGCGTCGAGCTGCTATACCCGTTCCCGGGTGCGGAGATCGGCGAGTACGCGCGCCGTTATCCGAACCTCAAGGAAGTCGTTTGGGTACAGGAAGAGCCGCGCAACATGGGGGCGCGGAAGTTCGTGATGCCGAAGATTCGGGACGTGCTAGCGCCCGGAGTCACGCTGCTGGACGACTCTCGACCGGAGCGCTCGAGCCCTGCCGAAGGCTATCCCGCGGCGCACAAAGCTGAACAGGAGCGGATCGTCGCCGCTGCGTACGGCTCTTAAGCAGAGCATGCCCGAATCTCACGCAGGCCTCCGCTACGCCGTATTGGGTCTCGTCGTCCTCGCCGCCATCATTGCACTCGGCTCGTGGTTGGTTCGGACACGTCGAGTCTCCCCCTTTGGCATGCTCGGTCGAACCCTGCGGTCTACTACCGATCCGATCATCCGGCCCGTCGAGCGGCGGCTGGTGCGGATGGGAGGCAATCCCACACACGCCGGCGGCTGGCTCGTGGTACTCACGGCGGTCGCCGGAATCCTCCTGTTGTCACTGGCCGGCTGGCTCGTCGGGACATTTGAGACGGCGCGCGCCACCGCGAGTGGCGGCCCCCGCGGCACGGTCATCCTGATCGTTGACCTGGCTTATCGCATCCTGTTTGCGGCGCTGATCGTGCGCGTGATCGCATCCTGGTTCGGCATGTTCCGCTACTCCAAGTGGATCCGGCCCTTCTACATCCTCACCGATTGGATCGTCGAGCCGATCCGCCGGATCGTGCCGGCGCTCGGCGCCATCGATCTCAGCCCGCTCGTGGCGATGATCGTGCTGAGCGTCGCGCGCCAAATCCTCCTCTCTATGCTGAGGCCCGGATGAGACTGCTCAAAACACTCGTCAGCTTCATCGTCGGCACGATCGCCGGCGCCGTCGGTAGCAAGCTCATCGGTCCGTTCGGCGCCGTACTCGGCTTTATTGCGGGGGCATTGGCGGCGTGGTGGGTGGCACAGCGAATGGCCCTCTTCGAATGATCAGTGATCATTGGACATTCTTTAGCCGCTCGTTGATGCGCGCTTGCATATCGGGATAAGCGTTGCCCAGTCGCTCCAGCACCACCCGCGCGGAGTCCGGCTTCCCCACCGCGGCGTACGCGTCGGCCTTCAGAAACCCGACGCGGAGCTGCAGCCGCCGATCGTCCGGGCGCATCGGAAACCGCGCCAGCGCGGTCAACGCCGCGCGCGCATTGTCCCGGTCGCGCATCAGCGATTCGATCGCGAGCAACCGCACGTTCGTATCGGTGGGGAACTCGCGCTCCAACTGCCCGAACAGGGCGGCCGCGCGCGCGCTGTCGTGCTGAGCCCGCGCCTGCTGTGCCGCCTGATACACGCCGGCCAGATACAGCCGGTTTACGTCCGCCGTGTCACCCGTGCGAATGCCGACGCCGCCGGCGTATTCGTAGACGAGATCGCCGCCCTTGTCAGCAGCTTTGAGTATGGCCGCGAAGCCGAAGATGCCCACCACGGCGGAGCCCCATAGCGCGACGCGCGCGACGTGCACGCTGCGCTTTTTGGCGACAAGGGCCCCGATTTCGAGCAGTGCGACGACCAGGAACACGTTGCGTGCCCAGTGCCCCGCGTCCTCATGATCCATGACCGCCTGGCGGACTCCCGGAATGCGCTCGACCGGCCCGTGCGCGTCCGTTCCTGAGTGCACGGCCAGGAATGCGGCGGCGGCGCCGAGGAGCAAACAGGTCGCGGCAGCGGGGCCCGTGAAGGGCGCGCGGCCGGTGAGGGAGACCCAGCGAAAGACCACCCCGAGGGTGAGCAGCGCGATCGCGAAATGGACGATGATGGGGTGGTAGGCGCCGATGTTTGGCATGGGCGCAAAACTACCCAGCGGTACGGAACGACGCTATCTCGGTCTTACCGCGTCCCGAATAATGTCATCGACCGCAAACTTGATGAACTCCGCACGCTTGTCGAGCCGTCGCTGCGTCTCCGCACGAACCTCACTCAGGCGCCGCTCGATATCCTTGATTTCGAAGAGGCGCAGCTGGTTCTCGTAGTCAAAATGCGCGGCAATCACCTTCTCGATCTGACTCCGGATCTGCTCGCGCTGCGTGTCCGCAGCAGCGCGGTAGGCGCGCTGCAGCGTGCGGGCCATGTACTCGAGGCCGAACAGTTGCGTAACGAGCGCCGCTCGTGTGCTGTCGCGCCGCACGAGATTCTGGACCACGTCGAACTGCACCGTGAGCTGCGCCACCTCCTGCCAGTATGCTCCCAGGTCGTTGGCTTTCAGCGACTCGAGCCAGGCGACGTTTGTTTCCACCGAGCCCTGACCCCGCTGCATCGAAATCAGGTTCAGGAACGCGCGTGCCGCAGCCTCGGCTTCGCGGGGACGCTGCTCCGCGATCCGCTGCACCTGCATCTGCATCGCCTGAGGGTTGGGCATCGTCTGCCCAGGGTCCTGGGCGCCCGCCCGCGTAGCGGCGAAAACGACGAGGGCGAGAGCCAGGCCAACGTTACGGGCGACCATAGGGCCACTCCTGTTCGAGTCGAGTGAGTCGGGCGTCGATATCCACCATCGCGTCTCCTCCGGCGACGTAGCCTGCAGTTGCTGACCACATCGTCGTCGGATTCCAGCCCCGCGCGGCCGCCTGGCCGGGCGGGTTGTTCCGGGTGAGCAACACGCCGGCGACAACCGCAGCCGCGGCGAGGCCGCCCAGCGCGGCCCAGCGGGCGACTGGTCGCCCCTGTTTGGGCCGCGCCACGTCGAGCGCAACCCGCGCGCGCTCGAAATGCGCCAGCTTGTCTCCGCACGTCGCGCACGCAGCGACATGGGACTCGATTTCGCTCGTGTCCGCACTTGGAAGCTCTCCGTAGGCAAGGAGCAGCAACTGATCGTCGGTCGGATGATTCATCGATAGTTCTCCAATGCCGCGCTGATACGAGCGAGCGCGGCGCGCATTTGCGTGAGCACCGTGCCGAGCGGCTTGCCGAGCCGGTCGGCGATCGCCTGGAAGGTGACGCCGCGGTGCCGGAGCTCGACGACCTCGCGTTGCGCGGGTGGGAGCGCGTCTACCGCGCTGCGGACGGCGGCGCGCAGCTCACGCTCCAGGAGGCGCGCGTCGGCCGCGTCAGCCAAGCGCGGCTCTCCCGATTCCAGTACGACCGCTGCGCGACGCCGCACGAGCTCACGCCGCAAGTGGTCGCGCCAGACATTTGCGGCGATGCGAAACAGGTACGCCCGTGCGTTGCCATTCAACGAGAGCCGCGGGGTCGCCGTCACCAGGCGCGCAGCCACTTCCTGCAGCATTTCCGCGGTCAAATCGTCGTTCCGGCAGCGCGCGCCGAGGAAGTTGCGCAGCGCCGGCGTGTACTCTGCCAGGAGTTGCTCGGCCGCGATGTGGCTCATGGTCACCTAAGAGTACGCGCAAAGGGGGTTATTATTTTCCCCTGTGACTACCACCTTCCGATCCCTCCTGGCCGACGGCCGCGTCCATGTTTTCGACGGGGCCATGGGCACGATGCTCTACGGCAAAGGCTTCTTCCTGAACGTCTGCTACGACGAGCTGAACCTGAAGCAGCCGCGGCTCGTGCAGGAAGTGCACGCGGAATACGTGCGCGCCGGCGCGGAGATCCTGGAGACGAACACCTTCGGGGCCAACCCGCTCAAGCTCAACAGCTACGGGCTGGCGGACGAGACGGAGAAGATCAACCGCACCGCCGCGGAGCTGGCGCGCACGGCGTCCGGTGGCAAGGCGAGCGTTGTGGGCGCGATCGGACCGCTCGGCATCCGCATCGAACCGTTCGGTCCCACCTCCAAGCTCGAGGCGCAGGCGCTGTTCGCCCGCCAGGTCCAGGGCCTGCTCGGCGGCGGGGTGGACGGATTCATCCTTGAGACGTTCAGCGACCTGGACGAGATGCATGCCGCGCTGCTGGCGGTGCGCGCCGCGACGGACCTGCCCGTCGTCTGCCAGATGACCGTCGGCACCGACGGCCTGACCTATTACGGCACCGACCCCGATACGTTCACCAAGCAGCTCGCGGGGTGGGGCGCGGATGTGATCGGCGTGAACTGCTCCGTCGGGCCGGCGGGCGTGCTCGAAGCCGTCGAGCAGATGGTCAAGACGACGGAAAAGCCCGTCTCCGCACAGCCGAACGCCGGCCTGCCCAAAGACGTCGGGGACCGCAAGATCTATCTCGCGTCGCCCGAATACATGGCGAGCTACGCCCGGCGCATGATCGAGGCCGGTGCGCGCTTCGTCGGCGGCTGCTGCGGCTCGACGCCGGAGCACATCAAGAAGATTCGCGACTACGTCGCTAGCGTCGTGCCGCGCCAGCCGAGTGTCGTCGTCTCCCGCGCGCAGGTGCAAGCGCCGCCCGACATCACACCGGTGCCGCTCGCCGAGAAGTCGCGCTGGGGCGCGAAGCTCGCGCGCGGTGAGCTCGTCACGAGCGTCGAGATCGTGCCACCCAAGGGCGTGGATCCGAAACCGATGCTCGAGCAGGTCCGGGCGCTGAAGGCCGCTGGCGTGGACGCCGTCAACGTGCCCGACGGGCCGCGCGCGCAGAGCCGCATGGGCGTGCTGCCGTCGGCGCTCCTGATCGAGCGCGAAGTCGGAATGGAGACGGTGATCCATTATTGCTGCCGCGACCGCAACCTGCTCGGCATGCTCTCCGACATCATCGGGGCGCATGCGGCGGGGTTGCGCAACATCTTGATCATCACCGGCGATCCGCCCAAGATGGGGCCGTATCCCGAAGCGACGGCGGTCTTCGACATCGATTCGATCGGGTTGACGAATCTCGTCTACCGCTTGAATCAGGGCCTCGACCCCGGCAACAACCCGCTGGGCGGCGCGACCCGGTGGGCGATCGGCGTGGGCGTGAACCCCGGCGCCAGCGATCAGGACCGCGAGCTGTCGCGCTTTGCCTGGAAGGTGGATGCGGGAGCGGAGTTCGCGGTCACGCAGCCGGTGTTCGACGCGCGGCAGCTCGAGGCGTTTCTGAAGCGCGTCGAGCAGTTCAAGACGCCGATCGTCGCCGGGATCTGGCCGCTCATCTCCCTCCGCAACGCCGAGTTCCTCGCGAACGAGGTGCCCGGTGTGTCGGTCCCGGAGGATGTGCTGCAGCGGATGCGGAAGGCGCAGGAAAAAGGCAAGGAAGCCGCGCTGGCCGAGGGTGTGTCGATCGCGCGGGAGATGTTCACGCGCGTCAAAGAAATGGTGCAGGGTGTACAAGTGAGCGCGCCGTTCGGGCGGGTGGAAGTCGCACTCCAGGTGTTCGCCTAAGGACTCCTATGCGTTGCCGTCTGATCATCCTCGCGCTGTGCGGCGCGATCGCCCTCGGTCTGCCGGCGCACGCGCCGGCGCAGCAATCCTCGTCCCCCGAGCGCGTGTTGCGCCGCGGGACCCTGGACAACGGGCTCGAGGTGATCGTGGTGGAGAACGCCGCGGTCCCGCTGGCCACGGCCCTCGTCGCCGTGCATAACGGCGCGTTCACGCAGGACACCGACGAAGCAGGCCTCGCGCACCTCTACGAGCACCTGCTGTTCCACTCCTTCCGCCACAACCCCTCGGCCTTCGGCATCGAAACCACCAAGCTGAAGGGCGTCTACAACGGCGCGACGTCGAACGAGGTCGTCAACTACTTCGTGACGGTGCCTTCGAATAACATCGAGTCCGCCATCGGATTGCTCGCAGATCTCCTGATGAAGGCCGGGTTCTCGAACGGTGACCTGAAATCCGAGCGCCTGGTCGTGCTGGACGAGCTGCAACGCAACGAATCGGACCCGGATCAGGCGCTCGAACGGCAGGTCGAGCGCGCGCTCTGGGGCACGGCGTGGCACCGCAAGGATGTCGGGGGGGACTCGAGCTCGCTGCAGGGCATTTCGCTCGACCGTCTCAAGGCGACGTACGCCCGCTACTACGTCCCGAACAATGCGGCGCTCATTGTAACCGGCGACGTCCAGGCTGACCGCATTATCGAGGTGGTGCGGCGGAAATTCGGCGAGTGGAAAGCTGCCCCGAACCCGTTCGCGGACCGCGCGATCCCTGCGATCACGCCGCTCGAAAAGACGACGGCCGTCATGGTGGCGAAAGACGTGCTCGACGTCACGATCGTGGTCGCGATGTACGGGCCGAGCGTCCGGACCGACCCGGGTGCGACCTACGCCGCCGACGTGTTCTTCGACGTGTTCAACGATCCAACCTCTGCGTTCCAGCGCCGGCTCGTCGACGGCGGACCGTTCGTATCAATCTCCGGTAGCTATCTCACGCTCGACCACACCGGGCCGATCGAAATCCACGGCAAGACCACGCCGGAGCACGCACAGCAGGCCATCCTCAGCCTCCTCTTCGAGCTGCACGACGTCGATTTGCTCCAGGGGGTCACCGATGACGACCTTGCGATCGCCCGCAAGCGCCGTCAGGTCGGGGGTGCCCTCGCCCGCGAGCGCACGGCGTCATTGGCACCCGGTCTGGCTTTCTGGTGGAGCGCCGCGGGGATGGATTATTACCTGGGCTACAACGACCACATGGCAACCCAGACGGCGGACTCGCTGCGTCGCTTCGCTCGTGAGTACCTGACCGCGGCGCCGCGTGTGATCGGCGTGCTGGGTACACCTGCGGTCACCGCAAAAATCGCCGACTGGCTGCGCACGCTGGGCCGCACACCGGCCGCCACGGCGGCCCCAACGCCTCCACCTCCTCCGCCGTCTCCCTCCACACGACCATGAGATGGCTGGCGCTGGGATTCGTGGCGCTGCTCGGCGCGAGCGGAGGTGGCCGCGGGGGCGCGCCGCGCGCGCGCCAGTCAGGGCCGGGGCCGGACACGCTGACGGTGGCTTACGCTGTTGCAGGGCTGCATGTCATTCAGCGCGTCAACCGGGGCACGGACATCGTGGCCGCGCGGCTCTATCTGCTGGGTGGAACGCGCCAGCTCACCGAGGGCACCGCTGGGATCGAAGCCCTCCTCCTGAACGCGTCGAGTTATGGGACCGCGCGCTATCCCGGCGACGAGGCGCGCCGCGCGATGGCGCGGACCGGCAGCGTGGTCCAGCTCGAGGTGGGCGCTGATTGGTCGGAATTCGGATTCACCGGGCTGGCGCAGGACTTCGACGCGGCGTGGGACGTGCTCGCCGAGCGCGTGGCGAAACCATCGCTCACGGCGCAGGCGGTTGGGCAGGCGCGCAGCAGGCTCGTGACCCGCGCGCATCTGCGCTATACCGATCCCGACGAGCGCATCCGGGTGATCGCCAATCGCGCGATGTTTCCCGATCACCCGTACTCGCTCGATCCTGAGGGGACCGAGGAATCGCTCAATGGCATCACCGTGGACCAGGTGCGGGCGTACGCGCGCGACCAGATGATCACGTCGCGGATGCTGCTGGTGATCGTGGGCAACGTCGAACGGGCGCACGCGGAGTCGCTGGTCACGGCGACGTTGGGCCAGCTGCCGCACGGCGACTATCACTGGGTCCTTCCGCCTCCGGCACCCAAGATCCCGGCGCGCTGGCTCGTGGAGCATCGCCTGATCCCCACCAACTACATTCTGGCCTACTTCACCGGGCCACCACCCACGGAGCGCAGCTACTGGTCGTTCCGTGTCGCGACCGCGCTGCTGTCCTCGCAGCTCCACTACGTCATCCGCACGCAGCGCAGCCTGTCGTACGCCGCCTATGCGCCGTTCATCGATCAGGCGCTTCCCATTGGCGGCGCGTATGCGAGCACCGCTCGCCCGGATCAAGTGCTGCCGCTGATGCAAGACGCCGTACGCACCTTGCAAACCTCGGAAATCGAGTATTTCGCGTTGAGCCGCTTCCTGGACAGCTACACCTTCGACTATCTGGAGCAAAACGCGACCGCCGCGGATCAGGCGGACTTTCTGGCCCATGCCGAGCTGTACCTCGGCGGCTTTCGGCGCGGGGACGAGTTTATGAAGCGCATGCGCGGCGTGTCGCCGAACGATGTGATGACCGCCGCGAATCTGTATATGTCGAAGTTGCAATACGCGTACCTGGGCGACACCACGCGGATGAAGGGGCGCTGGTAGCGCAGGCATGCCGGAGCTCCCCGACATCACGATTTACCTCGAAGCATTGGCACCGCGCATCGTCGGCCAGCCGCTCGAGCGCGCCCGCATCGTCAGCCCGTCGCTGCTCCGCACCGTTGCCCCGCCGCTGAGCGCGGCGGAAGGTCGCAAAGTCGTCCGATTGCGACGCCTGGGAAAGCGCATCGTGTGGGAGATGGAGGGGAACATCTTCCTCGTCTTCCATCTGATGATCGCCGGCCGGTTCAAGTGGAGGCCCGAAGGCACGAAGTCTCCAGCCAAGGTCGGCCTCGCCTCGTTCGACTTTCCCACCGGAACGCTGCTCCTCACCGAAGCAAGTTCGAAAAAGCGGGCATCGCTGTACGTCGTCGCGGGGGAGTCTGCACTGAAGCAACACGACCCCGGCGGTCTCGATGTGCTCAACTCCGACGTCTCAACGTTTGGGGAGCGGCTGCAATCCCAGTCGCACACGCTCAAGCGGGCGCTCACCGATCCCCATTTGTTCGATGGAATTGGCAACTGGCTGTCGGACGAGATTCTCCACGCGGCGAAGCTCTCGCCATTTCTGCTGACCGGGAAACTGAGCGACGCGGAGATCGGCCGTCTGCATGCGGCAACGCAACAGACCGTGCGCCTCTGGATCGACAAGCTGCGCGTCGAGGCCGGGGACAAATTCCCGGAGAAGGTGAGCGCGTTCAAGGAAGGAATGGCGGTGCACGGCCGCTACAAGCAGCCCTGCCCCGTCTGCGGTTCGCCGGTGCAACGCATTCGGTACGCGGATAATGAAGCCAATTACTGCGCGACCTGTCAGACGGGTGGGCGGGTGCTGGCCGACCGCTCGCTGTCACGCTTGCTCAAGGCCGACTGGCCGCGCTCGCTCGAAGAATGGGAAGCGAAGCTCGGGGGATGACGCTCCGGCGCGCGGGGAGCGGCGACGCCGAAACCGTCGGCCGCATCCACGTCGAATCGTGGAATGTCGCGTACCGCGGCATCATGCCGGACGACGTCATCGCGCGCACCGACCTGACCTATCGCACGGCGTTCTGGGCGGAGCGGATCGCCGATCCCGAGTGGCCGGTCTATCTCATTGAGGAAGAGGGCCAGGGCGTCGCGTTTTGTCAGATGATCCCCACGAAGGATCCCGATGACGACCCCACGCGCGTCGGCCACATCACGTCGCTGCACGTCTTGCCGCACCTGCGCGGCCACGGCTACGGCCGCGCGCTCCTGGATCACGTACTCCACGAATTCCAGCGCCGCGGATTCGCCGAAGTGACGCTCTGGGTACTCGAAGAAAACCGGAATGCCCGGCGGTTTTATGAGAAGTCCGGGTTCCGTCTGGATGGCGGAAATCGAAGATACCCGCGGACAACTGTCCCCGAGGTACGGTATCGGATCGGTTTGAACCGCGGTTAACTTCCAATTCCCCTCATCCATCAATTGGGAGTTACACCGTGCGACGCGTTCTTACCGCCACAGCCGTCGTTGCCAGCTTCGTCACGACGACGGCAACCGCGCAGTTCCCTCAAGCCTCCGGCTTCGCGGTCGAGGATCCCGTCCTGCGCCGCATCTGGGCGATCGAAACCGACAGCTCGCAGCTCCCGCACCTCGCGCAGGTACTCTTCGACTCGCTCGGCCCGCGGCTGACGGCTTCGCCCGGCATGACCGCGGCGCAGAACTGGCTGCTCGCGACCTACGCCGCCTGGGGCATCACGGCGCGAAAGGAACAGTACGGGACGTGGCGCAGCTGGCGACGTGGCAAGACACACATCGATCTCGTCACGCCACGGCAGCGCACGCTCGAAGGCACGGCGCTCGCGTGGAGCCCTCCGACGCCGCGTGGCCGCCCGTTGCGCGCGGCGGTCGTCATCCTGCCCGACTTCGCCGACAGCAACGCGTTGGTCGCCTGGCTGCCACAGGTGAAGGGCAAATTCGTACTCATCTCATTTGCGCAGCCGACCTGCCGGCCCGACGACAGTTGGGAGAAGTGGGCGACCCAGACCACGGCCGATACGATGAAGGCGCGCCGCACCGCCGCGCAGCAGGCGTGGCTGCAGCGCCTGCAGCGCACCGGCTACTGGGGAACCGGCGTCGCGGCAGCGGCGGGCCTGTCTCGCCGCCTCGAGGCGGCCGGCGCTGCCGGCATCATCGGCAGCCTCTGGTCACAGGGCTGGGGCGTGCAGAAGATCTTCACGGCGTATACCGACCGCGCGCCCGTTCTCGACATTGCCTGTGAGGACTACGGGCTGTTGTACCGGCTCGCGGAGAACAGGCAAGGCCCGGTCATCGAATTGACCGTCGAGTCGCAGCCACTTGGTGAGGTGCCGGTCTTCAACGTGGTCGGCGAAATGAAGGGCACTCAGCTCCCCAACGAATACGTCATGCTCTCGGCGCACTTCGACTCGTGGGACGGCGGCTCAGGCGCGACCGACAACGGCACCGGTACGATCACGATGTTGGAGGCGATGCGGATCCTGAAACAGGTCTATCCGAATCCGCGGCGCACGATTCTCGTGGGCCACTGGAGCGGCGAAGAACAGGGACTGAATGGCTCACGGGGGTTCGTGAAGGATCATCCCGAGATCGTGAGCGGGCTCCAAGCATTGTTCAATCAGGACAATGGCACCGGAAGAATCGAGAACATGAGCGCATCGGGATTCCCGGATGCAGTATCGAGCCTGGCGCGCTATTTGGCGCGCGTCCCGGCGGACATAACACGCAACATCAAATTTGGCTTCCCCGGAAACCCGAGCGGTGGCGGGACGGATCACGCGTCCTTCGTCTCGTGCGGCGCGCCAGGCTTCGGCCTGGGGTCGGGCGACTGGGACTACGGCCGCTACACCTGGCACACGAATCGCGACACGTACGACAAAATCAGCTGGGACGACGTGACGAACAACGCAGCGCTCGCGGCGATGCTGGTCTATCTGGCGTCCGAAGACACTGTTCGGATGTCGCGCGAGAAGCGCACGGTGTTCTCGTTGACGCCGAGCGGCCAGCCGGGCGCGTGGCCGGAGTGCCGCGATGCGCAGCGGACGACACCGCCGCTCGTCCCGGCGCCCCCACCGCCCCCACCGCCCCCTGCGCCGCCGCCGCCTGCGGCTCGCCCACCGTCACGATGAGCTTCGCGGATCATTTTTCCGGCGTCTCGGCCGCCTACGCGGCGTTCCGGCCCCGCTACCCGGACGCCCTGTTCGAGTTCCTGTCACAGGTCGCGCCGGCGCGCGATGACGTGTGGGACGCGGGCACGGGTTCGGGCCAGGCCGCCGTCGGGTTGGCGCGGCATTTCAAGCGCGTCATCGCGACGGATGCCAGCGCGAACCAGATCGAGCACGCCACGCGCGATCCGCGAATTCAGTACCGGGTCTGCCCGGCGGAGGCCTGTGATTTGGGGGATGCATCCATGGATCTCGTCACCGCCGCGCAGGCGCTCCATTGGTTCGACCGCCCACGCTTCTGGACGGAGGCGCGGCGCATCCTCCGGCCCAACGGCGTGGTCGCGGTCTGGACCTACGTGATGCTTCAGATCGCGCCGCCGATCGACAAGATCGTGTACCGTTTTTACAAAGACGTCGTGGGTCCGTACTGGCCGCCGGAACGACGGATCACCGAGGAGCGTTACCAGACCATCGAGTTTCCATTCGCTGAATTCACCGCGCCCAACTTCGTGATCGAACAGGCTATGACGCTCGACGACCTCGCCGGCTACGTTCGCACCTGGTCGGCGACGCGCGCGTACCTCAAGCGACACGGCGAGGATCCGGTGGAACGTCTGGTGACCGAGCTCGCTCCCGTCTGGGGCGATCCGCAGCAATCACGACTGGGACGCTGGCCGGTGGCCATGCGCGTGGGGAGGATCGAATGAAAGACTGGATTACCACGGTCATCGTGCGCGAGCTGAAGGCGCTGCGCCGCGAGATCGAATCATACCCGAGCGAGGACGACCTGTGGGAGATTCCTGCCGGGATCGCAAATCCTGGCGGCAATCTCGCACTCCATCTCGCCGGGAATCTTCAGTACTTCCTCGGCAACGTGCTCGGCAAGAACGGCTACGTGCGCAATCGCGACGCCGAGTTCGGCAGCCGCGACGTGCCGCGCGCCGAGCTGTTACGCGAGATCGACAACGCGATCGCGGCCGTGGAATTGGGGATGAGCAAAATCAGCGAGGCGGATCTCGCCAAGCCCTTTCCCGAGAAGGTCGGCGGCGTCAGCTCGTCCACGGGCGCGTTTCTCGCGCACTTCGCGACCCATCTCGCCTACCATCTCGGCCAGGTGGACTACCACCGCCGCATCATGACGCGCGAAGGGAAGACCGTGAAAGCGATGACCCTCACGGAGCTCGAAGGGAAGTCGTGATGAATCAGCGCGAGGTCGGACGTCCCGAGCCCGACGAGGTTCCGTCACACTATGTCGGCTACATCAAGCGCGTTCCGGAGCTGGATCCGGTGATGGTCTGCGCCGCGCAGATCGAGGACACGGCCACCCTGTTGCGCCCGCTGTCCGAAACGGACGCGATGTATCGCTACGACCGCGGCAAGTGGAGCATCAAGGAGGTCGTGGGGCATCTCGCCGACGTCGAGCGCATCATGGCCTACCGGGCGCTGCGCATCGCTCGCGGCGACACGACGCCGCTGCCCGGATTCGACGAAAACGCCTACGTCCCGATCGCCAAGTTCGATACCCGCTCGCTCGCCGATCTCATCGGGGAGCTGCGCACGGCGCGGGCCGCGACGCTCGCGCTGCTGCGCACGTTCGACGCCGACGCGTGGCGCCGCCGCGGCACGGCGAGCGGCAAGCCGGTGAGCGTGCGCGCACTCGCGTTCATGATTCCGGGGCACGAGCGCCACCATGTCGAGACCCTGAGAACGCGGTACGGCGTGGGAGGCGTGGCATCGTCGTGAAAGTCGGCATCCTGGGCACCGGACAAGTCGGGCAGTCGCTCGCCGCAGGTTTCACGAAGTACGGCCACGAGGTGAAGCTCGGTCACCGCGATCCGAAACAGTCGTTCGCCGATGCCGCGAAATTCGGTGAGGTCGTCCTTCTCTGCACGGCGTGGGCCGGAACCGAGAGTGCGATCAAGCTCACCGACCCGAAGAATCTCGCGGGCAAAGTCGTAATCGACGTCACGAACCCTCTCAAGCCTACGGCGACGGACCCATTCGCGCTCGCCCTCGGGTTTGAGGACTCGGGCGGCGAACAGGTGCAGCGGTGGCTACCACAGTCACGCGTGGTGAAAGCGTTCAACATCGTGGGTAACTCATTGATGGTCGATCCGAAACTCCCCGGCGGACCACCGGATATGTTCATCGCCGGCAACGACGCAGCCGCGAAGCAAACCGTCACGCGGATCTGCACGCAATTCGGCTGGCTGGTCGTGGACATAGGCGGGATCGAACGTTCACGAGTCCTTGAACCCCTGGCGGTGTTGTGGTGCGTCGTTGGTTCCAAGTTCGACTGGCGGGAACAGGCGTGGAAGCTGTTGCACAGGTAGATTGAGGGCGGGGTCAAACAAGGATTCCGTCGTGGTCATGACACTCGTTCTCGCGGCATTGATGCAGCAGCCGGCGGCACCCCCCGCACCGCCTCCAGGACCCGCAGCACTCGAAGTCGGCGCCGTCGCCCCCGACTTCGCGATCCCCGGCGCCACGCGCTACGGGACGCTCAAGAACCCAGTGCGGCTCAGCGACTACAAGGGCAAGACGGTCGTACTCGCGTTCTTCTTCAAAGCGCGCACCAAGGGCTGAACGATTCAAATGAATGCGTACCGTGATAAGTACGCACAGGTCTTCAACGATGGGCGCAAGGTCGTCCTGATCGCCATCAGCGCTGACGTGGACACGGCACTCGCGTCATGGGCGCGGGATGCGGATTATCCGGTTCTGTTTGGGAGCGATACCGGCTCAGCGGTGGGAAAAGCGTATGGCGCCTACAATGCCCAGTACAAGCTCGACAACCGCAATCTGTTCGTCGTAGCACCAGACGGAAAAATCGCCTACCGGGCGACGCCGTTCCGGGAGATCGATCCGACCTCCTACACGGACCTCGGAGCCGCGATCAGCAAACTGATGCCTGCTGACTCAACGGCGCGGTAGGAGGCGGTAAAGGGGCGGTAGGTTACCGCCTCTTACCGCCCCCTACCGCCGTTTCAAGAGCAGCTTCGATCTCCTGGTCTGCTCCGACGCCAGTGTAAACGACGCGACCCTTGGCATCAAGCACCACGACGTATGAAGTAGCGGGAGCGTCGAACGCTCTGACCGCCGCGCCATTACCATCCCACAAGAACGTGAACGGCATCGGATGCTTCTCGAGATGCCGGCGCACGGAATTCTTGCTCTGATTCACCGCGACCGCGACGACAAGAAACTCCGCGCGATCCCCAAACTTCTTCTGCGCCGCCTCCATCCGCGGCAGCAGCTCGGCGCAGATGGGGCACCACGTCGCCCAGAACTCCACGATGACCGGCTTCTTCCCGATCCATTGCGACAGCGCGACCGAATCGCCGGTGAGACTCTCGAGGGTAACCGGAGGAGGTGTTTCACCAACCGGGATGCCAATCACATCCTGCGCCCGCAGCACCGCGGGGGCAAGAAAAAGTAGTCCAGCGCACAGCGTACTGCGCACAGCGCACGCCGTCACCACACTTGCCCCGCTTTGACGAAGTAGTACTCAGCCATGAGCAGTAGAACCACGCCCGCCGCCCTTTTGATCCACACCATCCACGCGCCGGCACGCGGGAGTGCGGCGAGCGCACCCGAGAAGAATCCCACGACGACGAGCAGGACCGACATGCCCAGCGAGAACACGAACAGGTAGAGGAAGCCGAGCACCGCGCTGCGCGTCGTTGCCACCCAGGTGAGCACGGCGGCGAACGCCGGGGCCCCGCACGGCGCGGCGACGAGTCCCGACGTCGCACCCAGCAAGAAGACGGCTGGATAGGAGCCGCCGCCCAGGCTCCCCGCCCAGGCGGAAAGCCGCGCGGGCAGCCGCACCGGAATCACCTCGAGCATCGCGAGGGCGAAGACGAGCAGCAGGTTTCCGATGACGAGCCGAGCCCAGAAGCTTGCGCCGATTGTGCCGAACAACGACCCGGTCATCCCGGCGATCATGCCGAGCAGCGCGTAGAAGAGCGCGAGCCCGGCAACGTAGGTGAGCGTCAGGCCAAGCGTACGGCGGCGCGTTCGTCCGGGCGCGTTGACGCCGGCGAGCGTCCCGGCGGTGATCGGGATCATCGGGTAAATGCACGGATTGAGGCTCGTCACCACGCCGGCAGCGAACAGCAACCCCACGGCGAGGAGCGGTTGATTTTGCAACGCGTCGGAGATTCCCACGGCGGGATAATAACGCCGTATCTTCAAACTGCATCCTCAACGGAGTTCGTATGAAGACACGACACGCGTTCACCACAGCTCTGGTCCTCGCCGCTCTCGCGGTCGCGCCGCGGCTCAGTGTCGCACAGCAGTTCACGCGGCGGGCGCCCATCGCCACGGTGTCGGCGCCGGTCATCCTCGATACCACCGGCTTGTACCAGGAGCGCGCCGCCCGCGTCGGCGAAGACATGTTCGTCACCGGTCAACCGACCGAACGCGCGCTCCGCGCGCTGAAAGCGCAGGGGGTGACGACCGTCGTGAATTTGCGGACGCCGGAAGAGATGACCAGGAACGTCCCGTTCGACGAGGCGGCGCTCGTGGCGTCGCTCGGGATGCAATACATCTATCTGCCCGTGCGAGGGAACGACCAATACCCCTATTCTCCCGCAACCCTGACGAAGTTCGCGGATGCCGTCAGCAACGCGAAGGGCAAAGTGTTGCTGCATTGCACGGTCGCGTGGCGGGCGAGTCACCTGTGGGCCGCATACCTGATCAACCGTGGCATCCCGGTTGACTCGGCGCTCGCCAACGCGCGGGCGATCAATCTCATGGACGACCATCGCATGGGGTCGAACGGACGCCAACCGGTCGAGGACTTCCTCGACAAGGCGCTGCCCACGCTGGGCCACCCGCCGCGTTAAAGGGCGTGAGTCGCACGGCACTGCTGGCAGGCGCGACCGGGCTGGTCGGCAGTCACGTCCTCGAGCGTCTGCTCGCCGACGCTCGCTGGTCCCGCGTCGTGACGGTGGGCCGCCGCACGACGTCCCAGAAGCACGAGAAGCTCGAGCAACGCGTGCTGGACCTGGGGGAGCTCGAGATCGCGAGCGACCTGCCCCACGTCGACGACGTATTCTGTTGCCTGGGCACCACCATCAAGCGGGCAGGCTCGCAACCGGCGTTTCGGCTGGTCGATCACGACTTCGTTGTGGGATTGGCGCGCGCCGGGCTGCGCGCTGGGGCCACGCAGTTTCTCCTCGTCAGCGCAATCGGCGCCGATCCCGAGTCCCACGTCTTCTACAGTCGCGTCAAAGGCGAAACGGAGGCCGCGATCCGCAAGCTTCCCTACCGGGCCATCCAGATCTTCCGCCCTTCCCTCCTGCTCGGCGAGCGGCCCGAGTTTCGGCTTGGCGAGCGGATCGCCATGCTCGGCGCACCGGTGATGCCCGCGCTCCTCTTCGGCAGGCTGCGGCGCTATCGCCCGATTCAAGCCGCGACGGTCGCGCGGGCGATGGTCAGAATTGCGCGCGAAGCGCCGCGCGGCCCGAATGTCTTTGAGTACGACGCGATGCGTGTCGCCACGGCATGACCAGCGATCCATTCCTCCCGGCGGCCATCGCCGAGGCAGAACAGGGTCTCCGCGAGGGCGGCATACCCATCGGATCCGTGATCGTGTCGCAGGGCAAGATCATCGGGCGCGGGCATAACGCCCGAGTGCAAAAAGGCAGCGCGGTGCTGCACGCCGAGATGGACGCACTCGAAAATGCCGGCCGGCAGCCGGCGTCAGTGTACCGCGAGGCAACGCTCTACACGACGCTGTCGCCGTGCGCGATGTGCAGCGGCGCGATTCTGCTGTATGGGATCCGGCGCGTCATCATTGGGGAGAACAAGACGTTTCTGGGTGAGGAGGCACTGCTCAAAAGCCGTGGAGTCTCACTCGAGGTGCGTCAGGATCCGACCTGCGTCCGCATGATGACCGAGTTCATCCGGATGCACCCCGAGCTGTGGAACGAGGATATCGGCGTCTAACGACTCCGTCGGACCTTCATCGGTCCGTTCGTCGTAACGAGGCGAATCGGCGGCTCGGCTAGGGTAGCATGCTGCGCCCCTACAATACCCGGGCTACCTTTCGGGCCATGCGCCCAATCCTGCTGTCCCTCTTAGCTCTTGCACTAGCTACCCCGCTCCACGCTCAGAACAGGCGTCTCGACGCGGAAGTCGACGCCCGAGCCACGCAGGTCGCCGGCAAAGTCGTGGCCTGGCGGCGGGACATCCACGAGCATCCCGAGCTCTCCAACCGGGAGACCCGTACCGCCGATCTCGTCGCGCAGCACCTGCGCTCGCTGGGGTTGGAAGTCCGGACCGGAGTGGCACATACGGGCGTGATCGGTGTGCTGCGCGGTGGCAGGCCGGGTCCGGTCGTCGCCTTGCGCGCCGACATGGACGCCTTGCCGGTCACGGAAGAAGTGGACGTCCCCTTTGCATCTAGGGTGCGCACCACCTACAACGGCCAAGACGTCGGCGTCATGCACGCCTGCGGCCACGATACGCACGTCGCCATGCTGATGGGTGTCGCCGAAGTGCTGGCGGGAATGCGCAGCGAGCTGCCGGGCACGGTCAAGTTCATCTTCCAGCCCGCCGAGGAAGGCGCGCCGGCGGGTGAGCGTGGCGGCGCCGCGTTGATGATCGAAGAGGGCGCGCTCGACGATCCCAAGCCGAGCGCCATCTTCGGACTCCACGTCTTCCCCTATCCGGTCGGAGAGATTCGTTATCGCCCGGGCGGGATCATGGCGGGCGCCGACGCGTTCCGCATCGTCGTCCGGGGTCGCCAAACCCATGGCGCGCTGCCCTGGGCGGGCATCGACCCCGTCGTGGTGGCGTCGCAGATCGTGCTCGGCCTGCAGACAATCACGAGCCGGCAAGTGAATCTGACGGAGGCACCGGTCGTCGTGACGGTGGGAGCCATCAACGGCGGGGTGCGCTTCAACATCATCCCGGATAGCGTGGTGATGCTCGGGACGATCCGCAC
The DNA here is from genome assembly GCA_003223395.1 of Gemmatimonadota bacterium. GTDB lineage: Bacteria > Gemmatimonadota > Gemmatimonadetes > Gemmatimonadales > GWC2-71-9 > 20CM-2-65-7. Next base: position 42,290 of record QHUZ01000028.1, read on the forward strand.
GTTCGACACGGCGATGCGGAGCGATATTCACCAACGGGTCCGCCGTACGGCAGAATCGATCGCGCAGAGCGCCGGCGCGACCGCCCAGGTCACCATCGATACGACCACCGCGGTGACATACAACGACCCCGCGTTGACTGAACGAATCTTGCCCACGCTCCGCGACGTCGCAGGCGCGAGCCATGTCACACTCGCGCCACCGATCACGGCGGCGGAGGATTTCTCACGCTATCAACAGCGTATTCCGGGCGTGTTCTTCTTCCTCGGCATCACGCCGCCGGGAACGGACCCGGCGAAAGCGGCGCCGAATCACTCGCCAAGGTTCTATGTCGATGAAGCGGCGTTGCCGGTGGGTGTGCGCGCGATGGCGCATCTCGCGGTGGACTACTTGAGCGCTCAACGCTGAGCCATCGGCCGTCTGCCATCGGCCGTCAGCCGACGCCCCAGCCCGGTAAGCATTCGTTTGACGGAGATAATCGCAGACTCGAACTGCGAATACGCGCTGGCGGGAAACAGCCCAAGATCCGATGCGAGTAACAGTTCATACTCCAACTCGCTCGCCGACCCCAGTGCCATTTGGACGAACCGAGCGAAATCACGCGCCGTTCCTCGTCCGCACCCCTCCGCAATGTTTGCACCAACCGAGGCTGCGGCTCGTCGAATCTGAGAAGTGAGCCCATACTGTTCGTCGCGAGGGAAAGACTTCGTCACACGATAGAGATCGAGTGTCAGTTGATGCGTCTTCTGCCAGACGATTAGATCTCTAAATGCCCGCATTGAGCCCTCGAAGAAGGGGACTCTCAAAACTCGGCAGTGGTGCACTTTCTGGAGTAACCGATTCTGACGCGAGGGTGGTCAAAAAAACGCGACGAGTTGGCTGATGGCCGACGGCAGAGTGCTGATGGCCTCTTCAAGAGTGTACCGGATTCACCCCCTCACCAAAGCGCGTGCCGAGCGCCTGGAGGTATTTGTCGAGGGAGCCGTAGGAGCCGAAGAGAAACCGTGACATGAATCGAAAGATCGGGTTGCCGATCCACCCAGCTTCGGTCACGCTGACCCGCGTTCCGGTCGAGTCCGGATTCAGCTCGTAGGTCCACGTGCCGCCGAACGCGCCGCGCGCCGTAGGATCAATCTGCGTGACGAGCTTCCGCGGAGGCGACGACTCCAGCACGATGATCGGCACGTCGAAACCGCTCAGCTTCTGGTGCCACACCTCATGGCCGTCCCGGTCCGGCAGCCGCTCCGATTTCTGCATCGCGGAGAACCACGCGGGCGCGCCACCGATGTCCCGCACCACCCTCCAGACGCTGTCGGGCGACTGGCGCAGCGAAATCGTGCTCGTGGCGCGATGATCGCGCGAGATGAAGGCGCCGATCACCGCCATCACGGCGATGAGCGCGACGATGCCACCGACGCCTATCAGAACCCATCTCATGGCGTTCGATAATACCTTTGGGTATGGACGCCGATAGTGTGCGGCTGGACCGCTGGCTCTGGGCGGCACGCTTCTTCAA
>QHUZ01000011.1 GCA_003223395.1 Gemmatimonadota bacterium
GGACGGGACGGAAGACGTCATCTCGGGTGACGGAGCGCTGCTGGGCGAGGACGTGCTGCCCGGGTTCAGCTGCACGCTGACAACTGTTCTCTAACTCCTTCTCCCTTCTTTTTTTTGCCAGCCAACCACCACACGTTGTCATCCTGAGCGAGCGCTTTAGCGCGAGCGAAGGACCTGCTTGTTTGGGGCGCGTGTTCCTACATCAAGGCATAGTTCGGCGTGCCTGAGGAGAGTCCCTTGTCTGGATCGCGCTTTGTTTACGTCAGCTATATCCGCGTGACACCCGAGAAGCTGTGGCAGGCACTCACGAGACCCGAGATCATTGCGCAGTATCGTTTCGGCATGAATGTCGAAAGCGATTGGAACGTCGGCTCAGCGTGGAAAATGTATGCTGACGGCCACCTCATGGACGCGGGCGAGATTCTCGAGAGCGTTGCGCCGCAACGCCTGGTGCTGAGTTGGCGCAGTGAATGGAGCGCCGAATTCAAGGCAGAGGGAAACTCCAAATGCGTGTTCGAGATTGAGCCCACGGGGCCGTCTTCGAAGCTCACACTCACGCATTCGAGCGAACGGCCGAACTCCAAGTTCATCGGAGCCGTCGCGGAGGGCTGGCCGATGGTCATCTCGAATCTCAAGTCGCTGCTCGAAACCGGGGAGGTGGCTCTGGTCTATCATCGCCGGCACGAAGACTCACGCGGTGTCACACGCGCGCGTAGCGAGGGATCTGCTTTTTGACGAGAATAGAACCTACCTTGCCACAACCACTCGCCAAGCTGGAGCACCCTTGGACAAAAAGAAATTCCTGTTCGTGTCGCTGGATGGCTTGATCGCTGACATCGCGTGGCAGGTCGTCAAGGAAGGCCACGAAGTGAAGCTGTTCTGCGAGGCGGTCAGTGAGCGTGAAATCGCCGACGGGTTCGTCCCCAAGACCGATGATTGGGTGCGTGAGGTGCCGTGGGCCGATATCGTCGTCTTCGATGACGTGCTGGGCCAGGGCGCCAAAGCGCACCAGCTGCGGCAAACCGGGAAGCTGGTCGTGGGCGGCTCGCCCTACACCGATCAGCTCGAAGACGATCGTGCGTTCGGCCAACAGGAGCTCAAGAAGGCCGGGGTGTCGATCATTCCGCAGGAAAACTTCCACTCCTTCGACGAAGCCATCGCCTTCGTGCGCGCCAATCCCAACCGCTACGTCATCAAGCCGAGTGGTGAGGCACAGAACCTGAAGCAGCTGCTGTTCGTGGGCGAGGATGAAGACGGCAAAGACGTGATCCAGGTGCTCGAGGATTATCAGCGCGCCTGGGCCGATCGCGTAAAGGCATTTCAGCTGCAGCGCCGCATCGTGGGCGTCGAGGTGGCGGCGGGCGGCTTCTTCAACGGGAAAGAGTTCGTGCTTCCGGTGAACATGAATTTCGAGCACAAGAAACTGTTCCCCGGCGATATCGGCCCCTCCACCGGCGAGATGGGCACGACGATGTTTTGGACGGACCCCACGCGCGTCTTCAACGCGACGCTCAAGAAAATGGAGTCGAAGCTGCGCGAGGAGCATTACGTCGGCTACATCGACGTGAACTGCATGGTGAACTCGAACGGGATTTACCCGCTCGAGTTCACCTCGCGGTTCGGCTATCCGACGATCAGCATCCAGCAGGAAGGGATGCTGACGCCGATCGGCGAATTCTTCTACCGCCTCGCGGAAGGCTCGATCACGTCATTCAAGGCGCGCAGCGGTTTCCAGGTCGGCGTGCGCATCATGGTCCCGCCGTTTCCCTATACCGATCCCGAGACGTTCGCCAAGAACTCCAAGGACGCGGTGATCATTTTCAAAAAGCCCACGCGCGACGGCGTCCACATCGAAGACGTCAAGCAGATCAACAACGAGTGGGTCGTGACCGGCACCTCCGGCGTCGTACTGATCGTGGTCGGCACCGGCACCACGATGAAGGCCGCGCAGAAACAGGCCTACAACCGGATCGAAAACATCATGATCCCCAACATGTATTACCGCAAAGACATTGGGGACCGGTGGTTCGAGGACTTCGACCGGCTGCACACTTGGGGATACTTGAGGCCATAAGAGGCGGTAAAGGGGCGGTAGGAGGCGGTACCGCCCCTTACCGCCCCCTACCGCCTCCTACCGTCGCACGTAGAACAGCCGGTACGCAGCGTTCGCGTGCATCACGCCTTTGTCGATCAGCTCGGCCATATAGCCCGGCATCGCCCCGATCTTCGGCTTCACCTTCTCGGCTCCCGCCGGCGGTTGATCCACCGCGAGCCCCCGATACGCGTCGGTGAGCCCCGCACGCAGCGCTTCGAGCACCCACGGCTTCATTTCGACCGTCGCCTTGGTGACCTCGACGCCGCGTACGGTTCCGCGCGAGTCGAAGCCGACCGCGAGCTCGAGCGGACCGTGCTGACAATCGACGCGCATGAACATCAATGCGCCGGTCACTTGGTCCTGCCGTTTGCCGATGTAGAACGTGATCATTCCATCCGGCGGCTCCCAGCCCACCGCGTCGTGGATGCGGCGGGAGTCGGCGCTGCTGACATGCACCTCGCGCGCGGCAAATTGATCCGCGCCGGGGAGCAGGTGACTCACCGCGTCCTGCCGTTTCACGAGGATGACGGTGGGCGTGATATGCAGCAGCGCGGCGGCGACCGCGCTCAGCATGATCGTCTTCATGATTTCCTCCACCACATCTGATAGGTGGCTATGACGGCCACGATGGTATACCCCAGCGCCATCGCCCATCCGCCCGCGAGCGTGACGATCGCGAAGCGTGGCGAAGCGAGTTTCGTGAGCCACATCCCCGCGAAGTCGAGCCAGGGCGCGGCGAAGAGGAGCGCAATGATCGCAAGTCCCATCGAACGTGACAATGGCAAACCAAGCACAATTAGAGACAGGCCCGCGGCGATGACCGCGTACATCGGCATGTGCACGTGCGTGTCCTGCACGAGCAGGTCCTTGTCGACGTGATGCATTTCCTCTCCCATCTCGGCCATCGAGACGGGACGCTCGGTGACAACGGTCGTCTCAGGCGGCATCTGCATGGCCATCATCGCCTCGCCGGCCGGACCGTACGTGTCCGCGACTTTGTGGGGACTGAAGCCCGCGTACAGCGCGACCATCCACGCGCCGAACAGATACGACGTGCCGAGCGTGGCAAGCAGGAGCGTGACGAGCCAGCGCACGCGCAGATCGCTGTGGCGCAGATCGTAGAGCACCGAACCTCCTAAAAGAGGTAGACCAACTCGACCAGCGCGGTCAGGTTGGACCGTACGAGGCTGCCAGCTTTTTTCGCGAACACCGGCTGATCGGAGTGATCGATGCGCAGCGCGGGTCGGATCGAGAACGCGGGGAGGCGGAAGGTCGTGAACTCCACATTCGAGAACACGCCTTCCTGCGCCTCGCGGTAGAAATACCAGGGAGAAACCGTCAGCGAGCTGAGTTTCTGTGCGGTCCCGGTTCTCGCGCCGTTGGGATCGTCCAGCACCTCACCGCGAACGGTCAGCCCGGTCGACCGGCCCACGCGCAAGAATCCCTGCGCGACCACGCCGGTCCACTTCACGCCCGTCTGCGATCCGTGATGCGCTTCGGCCTGCAGAATGAGCCGCGGCATGGGCTGCCACGTGGCATCGCCGGTCAGCAACGTGCGCTGGGACCCGTTCGTCGAGTCCTCCTCCGGGCCGTACAGCGCGCCGGCGGCGACCGCGAGTCGCGACGTGGGAAACAGCTGGACCTTGACTCCCGCCGTCTTGCCCGAGTTATTGTCGGCCACCTGGTCCCAGCCGTTCGCAACGAGGCCGAGGACGCTGACTTTGGGGTTCAGGGTGTAGCGCGCCATCAGGCCCGTGAACTTGACGGGCCGCGCGTTCTCGAACGTGAATGACGTCGTGGGAATGAGATTCAGCGGCTCATCGTCGCGCTCGAACCCGATCGGCGCATCGAACCGCCCGAATGAGAGCGTCAGCGTCGATAACCGCGCCGGCGTCCAGTTGATGATGAGATTGTCGATCTCGATCGCCGTCGTCGGCGGTCCGCTATCAGCCTCCTCGAGATGCGTGGTGAGCTGGCCGAAGAAGTAGAGCTGATCCGACCATGGCCGGAAGATGCTCAGCGCGAGCTTCGACCCGAGCGCCGTGCTCTGCGCGAGATTGCGATCGTAGCTTCCCAGCCCCACCGCAAAGCCCGAGACGACAAGCGGTGTCTTCTCTTCCAGATCTGCATTGCCGCCCTGCGCCGCGCCTAGCCGCCCTGCGCCGCCCAATAAGGCGACCAGAACGACGAGACCAGTCGCCGGTTTGCAAATAGACATGAGGCCCCTCCACTAGGGGTTAAAGACAAGTTCTAAGCGGCTACGGGACTAAGGAGCTACGAAACGAGGTGTGGAGGAGCTAGTGCGAAGGGGAGGAGACGCTTCCGGGAGGGGAGTACAGTCTCACGATCGGCGCCAACATCCACGGCGACCACCGGCAACGGCACCGCTGACCAACTCGCAACAGTCGTTGGGATCGAGACACTGAAGCCGGCGGGACAACACGCCTGCGGGCAGGTGCAGTGCCCAGCTTTTTGCTGATGACCGCCGTCTTGATGATGGGCAGGAGCGGCGCTGTGGACCGGACACGCGTGGCTTTCCGGAACGGCCATCGCCAGTCCGAACACGAGCGCCAGCACCAGCAAAACAGGTTCAGCCACGTCGGCGTCCAGGTGTCGCCGGCGCCATTAAAGGAATTGGTCAACACCATGCCGTAGGCGTAGAACAGATATCCGTAGCTGATGATGCGCAGGCATTCCGCGGCGATCTGCGCGACCGCCGGATCTTTCGTGAACAGATGGGCGATCGGGTTCGCGAATATCACGAACACGAGCCCCGCCGCGCCGAGGAAGAACACGTTGTACAGCGCCGCGCGCCACACCGCCTGTTCGCCGCGCTCCGGCTTCCCCGCCCCAAGCGACTGACCCACCATTGTCGCGGCCGCGTTCGCGAGTCCCCAGGACGGCAACAGCGCGAAGATGATGATGCGGATGGCGATCTGATATCCGGCGAGCGCGTCCGTTCCGAACGAGGCATTGATCCGCGTGAGGCCGATCCAGCTCGCCATGCCGACGAACACCTGGAACGTCCCGGTCCCCGACAGCCGCAGCAGCGTCTTCATGACGGCAGGCTTCAGCTCGATGTGCTCGCGGTGAATCACGATGCGACCGTCGCGCCGCCACAGCCGGTACAGTTGATACAGCACGCCGGTGCCGCGCCCGATCGTCGTCGCGATCGCCGCTCCCGTGACGCCCAAACGGGGGAACGGACCGATACCGAAGATGAGCAGCGGTCCAAGGATGATGTTAATCCAGTTCGCGAGCCACAGCACGCGCATCGCGATCGCGGCATCGCCCGCCCCGCGGAAGATCGCGTTGATGAGGAAGAGCATCAGGATGACGACGTTGCCGCCCAGCATCACCCGCGTGTACGTCTGGCCGGTCGCGATGACCGCGGGAGACGCACCCATGAGAGCCAGCAGCGTGGGCGCGAGCAGCACGCCCGCCACGCCGATGAGGGCCGCCAGGATCACGCCGAGCGCGATGCCTTGGACCGCCGCCTCGGCCGCCCCTTCGGGATTCTTTTCGCCGATGCGGCGCGCCACCATCGCCGTCACGCCGATCGACAGTCCCATCGCGGCCGTGTAGGCGATCGTCAGCATCGACTCGGTAAGCCCCACCGTCGCCACCGCATCAGGGCCGACATGCCCGACCCAGAAGATGTCGACGACGGCGAATACCGACTCCATTACCATCTCGAGCACCATTGGCACCGCGAGCAGGATGATCGCGCGGCCGATCGGCCCGGAGGTGTAGTCGTGATGCGTGCCGCGAATCGCTTCGCGGATCGTTTGCCAGAAACTCTGCACCGCAGGCGAAGTCATCGCACCGGACGGCGACCCAACTGGCCACTCGCCCACAGCCCCGCTTCCACAGACGTCTCCGCGGTGGGTCCTTCAAAGCGGTTGACCACGATCGCCGGCCGGCCACCTTGATGCACGGCCACAAGATGCAGGATCGAAATGATCCCCTCGCTTGGCACGTACTTCAGGCGCAGCTGTGCGCCTCCCGCCTCGCCCCCCGATGCGAGCGCAATGGATCCGCCCGCCCGCGCGTTGTACTGGTCGACCCATGCCTGCAGCACGTCCATCGCGTCCTTTTGAAGACTCGGTTCCGACATATCCTCTCCTATTCTTCTGTTTTATTCGCGGGGCGTCAGGCGGTCGAGGATCATATCTGCGCGACCGGCTTCGAGCAGCTGCGCTCGTGGCAGGCCGGCGATATCCCGATCGATCAGCTGCGGCAGGTACGCGGGGAGCCAGGCGGGATAATGACCGGGCGTGCTCCAGCCGCTCATGTCAAACGCGCTGCGTCCGTCGACGCGGCGCAACAGGGCGATACCGGCCTCGTGCGCTGCTGCCACAGCGTCCACGGTAAAATCGGAGGTCGTGAAGACGAGGGCCACGTCAGCCGGGATCTCCGGCAGGCGATTCCTCACTGATTCGACAACATCGCGCCCGACGCTGCCGCACTGGTGCCGGCAAACCGCGACTGCCCGCCAGGTGGAGCCCGGCCGGCTGAGCGGAATTTGCAACTCCAGGACGAAGCCGCGCTCCGGTTCCGGCAGCTCGGAACGGCGAT
>QHUZ01000029.1 GCA_003223395.1 Gemmatimonadota bacterium
ACAACACCACGCTCGTAGACGGCAAGGGCAAGGACGACCAGATCGAGGGCCGCAAGGCGGAGATCAAGGCCCAGATCGAGAAGTCCACGTCCGATTACGACAAGGAAAAGCTCCAGGAGCGGCTGGCGAAGCTCGCCGGCGGCGTGGCCGTGCTGAATGTCGGCGCGGCGACCGAGACCGAGATGAAGGAGAAGAAGGCCCGTGTCGAGGACGCGCTGCATGCGACCCGCGCGGCGGTCGAGGAGGGCATCGTGCCGGGCGGCGGTGTGGCGCTGCTGTGGTGTCAGAAGTCGCTCGACAAGACCAAGGGTCACGATGACGATGAGAAGACCGGCATCGAGATCGTGCGCCGGGCCCTCGAGGAGCCGATCCGCATCATCGCCCAGAACGCGGGCGCGGAAGGCGCCATCGTGGTCGGCAAGGTGAAGGACTCGAAGGACAAGAACTTCGGCTACAACGCCCAGACCGATAAGTTCGAGGACCTGGTGGCGTCCGGCGTCATCGACCCGACCAAGGTCACCCGGACGGCTTTGCAGAATGCCGCATCCATCGCGAGCCTGCTCCTCACGACCGAGTGCGTCGTGGTGGAGAAGAAAGAGAAGGAAAAGGCTCCGCCGATGCCCGGTGGCGGCATGGGTGGCATGTACTAAAGGCTAGGCGCCTAGACGCTTAGACGCCTAGGAAAAACCCTAGACTCCCCCTCGTGTGACGTTCCGCACGGGGGGGAGCGCTATTTTGGTGGGCCATGACCGTCCCTTCGGAAAAGGCGGCCCTCTCGCGAGAGTTGGCCGACTTCCTCATCGAGCTGTCCATCGCGCTGCACAAGCACGCGATGTATCCGGAGGGACATCCCTCGCTTGCGCCGGCGGCGGCGGGGGTGACGCGGCGCGCCGAGCACCTGTTCGAGGAACGCGCCACCCTCGCCCTGGGCGTGGCACGGCAGCAGCTCGTCATCGAAGGCGTTGCAACCGACCCCCAAAACCCCCTCCTCTCCGAGCTCGCCGGCCGTCTGCATCGACACCATCTCGGCGCCGTGACCTTCCATCGCGGCCTCCGTGTGAACGAGGTCGTCGACGTCTTGAAGACGCTGGCGGTGGAGGCGGAGCGCACCGGCCACCCCCTCGGCCTCGGCGCGCCAGAGCAGCTCCGCGCCTGGGAACACGTCCGGTTGCATCCCGTCACGTACGAACGTCTCGAGCTGCTGCAGGAGGACGACCAGGCCGCGCTTGACGACAAGGGTGCCAAGGAACGCGGTCTGCGGGGCGCACAGCTCTGGGTCGGTCTCGCGCGGGCGGCGCTGAGCGCGGACGCGATGGCGAGCGAGGACGGTCCACCTCCGGCGACCGAACCGTCGGTGATCGCCAAGGCGATCGATGAGCGTCAGAACAACGCCGCGTACGATCAGGTGATCGTGGGATACCTGTTGCAAATCGCCGATGAGCTGAAGCACACCGGCGGCGCGGAAGCGGCGGCGTTGCGACGCCGGACATCGAAGCTCGTCGGCGCGCTACATCCGGGAACGCTGCGACGGCTGATCGAGATGGGCGGCGACAACGCGCAGCGCACCAAGTTCGCGATCGACGCGACACATGGGCTTGCGGTGGATGCCGTCCTCGAGATCGTGCGCGCGATGGCCGACGCGTCGCACAAGACGGTCTCCGACCCCTTGGTGCGGATGCTGTCCAAGCTGGCGCAGCATGCGGAGCAGGGGACTGCGGAAGCACGACCCCAGGCCGACGAGGCGCTCCGCGAGCAGGTGCGCACGCTGCTGCAGGGCTGGACGCTCGAGGATCCGAATCCCGACGCGTACGGGAAAGCCCTGCACCGAATGGCGGCCGCGTCACCCGCCACCAGCGCGCGGAGTACGTGGCAACAGACCGCCGAGCCGCTCCGCATCGTGCAGACGGCGCTCGAGACCGGGGTGCTCGGGTTCGGCGCCTGGCGCGCGATCGAGCGGCTCGTCGCCGAGCACCAGGTGGGGAACCTCGTCGATCTGCTGGCCGTGTCGCCGTCCACGCCCGACGTCGGCCCGCTGTGGACGCGCGTCACTTCACCCGATGTAGTGCGTGAGCTGGCCAGCACCGAGCCACCGGACTTCGCGACACTGGACCGCGTGTTACCGCGGTTGCCCGTGGACGGCTTCGAGCCGCTGCTCGACGTGCTCGGCGCGTCGGAGTCCCGCACGACGCGTCGCGGGCTGCTCGATCGGCTGTCGCACGCCCCGCGCGAGCTCGGTCCTCTCATCGCCGCGCGTCTCGCGCGCGAGATCCCCTGGTACGTCACCCGTAATCTGCTGCTCATCCTGGACGGTCTGCCCGCGCTGCCCGACGGATTTCGGGCGGCGGCGTTCATTGCACACGAGGACGCCCGCGTCCGGCGCGAGGCGTTGAAGGTGTCGCTCAAAGTTCCGGCGGAACGAGAGGCTGCGCTGCTCGGCGCGCTGCGCGATGCCGATCCGCGCATGGTTCGCGTCGCCCTGACCGCAGCGCTCGAGGACTGTCCGCCGTCGGCAGTGCCGCCGATCACGCAGGTCGCGCACGACCAGACGGTGGCCTCGGAGCTGCGGGTCCTGGCCATCAAGGTCCTGGGCCGCGTGAAGAACGTCGTCGCCCTGACCGCGCTGCTCGAGATCGTGGACGGCGGGAAGAACTGGCTGGGGCGTCCGCGGCTCGCGGCCCGCTCACTCGAGCTGCTCGCCGCATTGATGGCACTCGCGGCGGCGTGGCGGAACGATGGGCGGGCGGCCACTCTCCTGGCGCTGGCCGCCGCATCGAACGATCCCGACATCCGCAGCGCCGTGAGTCCAACACCGCGCACCACGGCCGCGATGGCCACGATCAAGCGATGAGCGGCGACCCCGCCCGTTTTCTCAACGCCTTTGCCCAGGCGCTGGCCGCGATGGCACTCTATCGCGACGGCCATCCCGCGCGCGAGCGCGCCCTCGACGTCGCCCATCAGCAGATCCAGGATCTCCAGTCCGATACGGCGCGGCCGCTGTTCACTTTTCTCGGTGATGAGGTTGTGTTCGGACGGCTGCCGCTGCGCGAGCTGAAGTCGTGGGACTGGGGGAAACGCCTGGCGCAGGCCGGCATTCAACGCCTGGAGTTCGAGGATGCGGTGAGCCGCGAGGACTTCGAAGGATTTCTCGAGGAGGTGCTCGCGCGTCTGACGCTGTCTGCCATCAGCACCGAAGCGCGGCAGATGCGCCGTAGCAGCATCCGGTTCGGCGCGGTGGGACTGAAGGGCGAGAGCGAGCTCGCGCCGGAGCCGCTCCCGACTGCGACGATCAGCTTCTCGCTTGGCGAAGAAGTGGACACGGTGCGTTGGCTGCAACGCGAGGTGCAGACGACCGGCGCCGTGCCGCTCGTCGAGGCCGAGGCGGTGGTGCGCTCGCTCGCGATCGCGATGCACGGCGGCCGGCAAGTCATGCTGCCGCTGCTCCAGCTCAAGGAATTCGACCAGTACACCACGACGCACTCGCTGAACGTGGCCGTCCTGTCGATGGCGCTGGCCGAGTTTCTCGGCCTCTCCGCGACCGATGTTCGGACGTTCGGCATCGCGGGCCTGCTGCACGACATCGGCAAGACCAAGATCCCGCTGGAGGTGCTCACGAAGCCCGGCAAACTCACCGCTGAAGAGCGGGCGTTGATGAACGAACACCCGGCGGCCGGTGCGCGCATGCTCCTCGAGGTCGAGGAGGACCTGGACCTGGCGGTCGTGGTGGCGTACGAGCATCACATCATGATCAACGGCGGCGGCTATCCCGTTTTGCGGTACGCGCGCGACTGCCACCAGGCGAGCAAGCTGGTGCACGTCTGCGACGTGTACGATGCCCTGCGAACCCGGCGCCCGTACCGCGAGGCGTGGTCATTCGAGAAGACACTCGGATATCTGGAAGAACGCGGCGGGCTGGAGTTCGACCCGGAGCTTTGTGGCACGTTCGTGCGGATGATGAAGCAGTGGGAGGGACAGGTAGCCCTGCTCCCCGATGTGTCGGCTTTCATCACCACGGCCACCCCGCCGCCTCCAGGTGCCAAACGGGAACGGACCGGGGTATGATTGGGGCCGCTGTTCGGTTCGGTAGGGGCGCAGCATGCTGCGCCCCTACACTAATCCCGTATCAGGACTTGTGATGCGTTGGACGATTCTGTTGGGCGCGTTATTCGTCGCGCAGTCCCCGCCGCGCCTCACTGGGAACTGGCAAGCGCGCACGGGCGACGAGATCCGCCACATCATGGTGCGCAGCGACAGCTCGGCGCAGTTCGGCCAGGATCTCGCGCGCTGGCGCGTCGTGGGCGACAGCCTGTGGATTACGTTGGGCGACGGGGTGTGGCAGGTCTACGGGATGAAGCTCAACGGCGACAAGCTCACGATCAGCGGTGGGGATTTGGAGAAGCCGGTCACGCTGCGCCGGGTGGGTCCGCCGACTGCGCGTCCCGATACGTTGACGATTCCCGACCCGCCGGCACCCAATCAGCGCGCTTGGTAGCCTATTTCAGTTCTGTAACCGCCGCCAACCGCCAGCCCACGTCCTTCCGCTCGAACCGCATCGCGAACCGCCGCCGGTCCACCCGCGGCGCACCGCCGCGGGCCGGGATGTACTCGAACATCGCCCGGACATTGCCGGTTGCGGTGGTGCCGCGGACGCCGAAATCCTCGATCGTGAATTTTGCCGTGATCTGATTCCAGTCGCGGAAAAACGCCTCCCAGCCGCGGCGCTCCGAGTCCGTCAGTCCGGGATATAGCACCCGAATATTGGATATCCGCTGGCTTGCGAGCGCCCGCCCGAGGTCGCTGAGCAACACGTCGATGGCCTCGCGGGCACCTGCCGGTTGTGCGCTCGGTGGCGCGATGCCCGCGTCAATCCCGATCTGCTCGGCACTCTGCGCGGCGACCTTGGCGAGCGTGAAGTCCTGCTCGTGGAGGAGTGATTCGGCGCGCGCCAGGAAGACGCCGGCATTGGAGGCCGCCCGTCCCGTGGGAATGGCCTGGACGACCGGTGTGACACGATCGATCATGTGCTGCGCCTCACGATCCATCGCCCGCGCTTCCTCACGCGCGCGGGCGTAGGCCTGCGCGGCCTCGACGTAGCCGCGCACCGCGAGCGACTGATCGCCCCGCTGCAGTGCCTGATCGGCTGCCTCGAACATCGATTGCGCGAGGATGAGCGCCGGGACGCTGTTTTTCTGCGCACCCGCCACGATCGCGCGGTCGTGCGCCGCAATAGCCGAATCGCGCCTCGAGGTGATGTACATCGAGATGGGAGCGGTGGTGGGCGCGGCGGGCGGTGCGCCCAGACCGGTGGGCGCCGGGGGCGGGGGATTCACAACCGCGGGACTCGACGGATCCTCGGCCGTTTGGCCCGACGCGTAGACCAACAGCAGCACGACCGCCGCGAGGGCGGCCAGCACGGCGAGACGCGCCCTCGTCGATGCATGCGTAATGAGCTTCAACATCGGGCGGGGCAGCGGGGTCCAGCGCCCAAGCGGCTGCGTCGCCTCTTCGTCGGCGCCCGACAAGGCCGCGCGGATCTGCTGCAGGGTGGACATCATCTGGCCGGCCGACTCGTAGCGCTCGTGCGGGACCTTGTTCATCGCCTTCGCGACCACACGCTCGAGCGCCGCCGGGATCGACGGCGCCACGGTCCGCAGCGGCCGCGGCTCGGTCGTCAGCACTTGATAGAGTACGCCGTGCACGGACTCCGCCTCGAACGGCCGCTGGTAGCAGAGCAGCTCGTAGAGCATGCAGCCCATGGAGAAGACGTCGGTGGCGGGTGTGATCGCGCCGTTCGTGATCTGCTCCGGAGCCATGTACGTCGGCGTGCCCACGATCGCGCCCGAGCCGGTGGTGTCGGCCTTTTGCAACCGGGCGATCCCGAAGTCCATGATCTTCACGCGACCGTCGGGCATCACGCGCACGTTGGAAGGTTTCACGTCGCGGTGAATCACGCCGCGCTGATGCGCGAAGTGGAGGCCGGTCAGCACCTCGATCGCGATGTCGAGCTTGCGCTCCAGCGCGAGCGGATCGCGCAACGCGATCATGTCGGAGAGATCGCGCCCTTCCACCAGCTCCATCGCGATGTACAGCTGGCCCTCGGACTCGCCGAGGTCGTACACGGTGACGATGTTGGCGTGCTGGATCGCGCCGGCGGCGCGCGCTTCGCGCAGGAACCGGTCGTGCATGTCTTTCGTCTTGCGGAAGCTCGCGCTCAAGAGCTTGAGTGCGACGTAGCGCCGCAGCACCGTGTCGTAGGCCTTCCACACGATGCCCATGGCCCCTTCGCCGAGCAGCTGATGCAGCTCGTACTTGCCGAGCCGGCGGTAGCGCTGAGACGCGTCGCTCACCGGGTCAGCCAATCGAAGGCCCGCGCCAGGTACGAGCGCATCGGCTCCGTCACCTCGACGTGTCGCCGCGGGAGCACCCGTTCGACCGTCGCGAGAAACTTCTCCAGCCTCATCCGCTCGGATGCGGAGCCTCCCCAGGAAAATGGCGCTACGTACTTGGGTGCCTTCACATCGTCGAAGACGCTGGCGCCGGCGCCGATCACCGAACCGGCATCCAGCAACGTGCCGATCGCGGTCTTGGCGTGATCGCCGATGAGACTACCCAAAAACTGGTGTCCAGTTTCCAGCTTCGTGCCCGCGACGTCCAGCCGCACGGGACCGTAGGTGCTCTTGAGATTCGATGTCGTCGTCCCGGCGCCGAAATTGACCCACCGGCCCAGCACCGAGTGTCCCAGGAACCCATAATGGCTCTTGTTGGCATAGCCGAGCATCGCGGTCGTGGACACCTCGCCGTGGACGACGCACCAGGGTCCGATCGCCGAATGCCGGATCGCTCCTCCCGTGATTCGCGTATTCGCTCCTACCCAGAGCGGTCCCTCGAGCCGGGTACCGGACCGCACTTCGACTCCGCTCTCTAGGACCACCGGACCGTTGCGAGTGTCAAAGACCACGCCGGGCTCGACCGCCGCTTCCCGCACCGACACCCAGGCCGCGTCGCCGAGCACGATCGAGCCTTTGGGCACCGGGTCCGAATCGCCCAGCAGCTTGATGACGTCCTCGCGCAGCAGCTGCTCCAGCACGCTGACGAGGTCATGGACCCCGCGGAGCAGCACGCCCTCCACATTCATGGCCTGGGCGTTCGAGACCGGGCCCGTCCAGGTACTCCCCGCCGGGACCGCCCACCCGACGGTGATCCCCTCATGAGTGAGTCGCGCGGCAGCATTTGGTAACGGTCCCGCGAGTCCGCGCGGCGCGAACGTGGACGAGCCGATCACCGCGGGTCCGGCGACGGCGCGCCGCGCCTCGACCGGTGGCACGCCGGGCTCGGGGAATCCGGCGAGATGGGGGAGCGCGAAAATCGCTACCGCTTCGGTGCCGACGAACGTCTCCCACCGCTCGCGCACCAAATGCGCCCCGGCGCGCAACTCGGACAGCGGCCGGATCCCGGCGAACGGCGCCCACGCGAGCGTGGGATCGGGATCGAGGAGATAGAGCGCGTGGGTCACAGCTTCTGCACCAGCGCTTTGAGTTTGTCCGGATGCCCGGTCGGCATCACCAGCGCGTGCCCGTTGGCGCGCACGACCACCATGTCCTCGATGCCGACGACGGCGACGTCTTCGGTCTCGGCCCAGATCACGCAGTTCTTCACGTCATCACCCAGCGTGACATTGCCCACGGTGACGTTGCCGCGCGCGTCGCAGCGACGAATGCGCAGCAGCGCGTCCCACGAGCCGATGTCGTCCCACGAGAACGCGCCCGTCACGACCGCCAGGCGGTTCGTCCGCTCGAGCACCGCCACATCGACGGCGACCGGCGTCACCGCAGCGAAGAAACGCGGCGCGTCGCCCTTCGTGAGCGCCGGCCACCCGGGAGCAAGCTCCTCCGCATACGCGCCGGCCTCGCCGAGGAACCGCGCCGCGCTCCAGGCAAACAGGCCGGTATTCCACAGGGCGCCGCGTCGCCGCAGCAGCGCTGCCCGCGCTGGACTCGGCTTTTCGATGAAGCGCCCCACCTTGCGCGCGCGGCCGAGCGGCTTTCCGGGCACGATGTAGCCGTACCCCGTCTCGTTTCGCGTCGGCTTCACGCCGACGGTCACCAACACATCGTGCTCGGCGGCGACGTCGAGCGCGTGCGTCGCGGCGGCGCGAAACGCGCGGTCGTCGCCAATCGCCCAGTCGGCATGGAGCGACAGCATCTGGCCGCCGGGGTCGTGTTTGGCGATCCAGTGCGCTGCCCAGGCGAGCGCCGGCGCCGTGGAGGCGGCGCGTGGCTCGGCGAAGACGTTCGCTTTGGGGATCTCCGGCACTATCGCGGCGACGCTCTCGACGAGCGACGGTCCTGTCAGGATCAAGGTGCGCTCAGGTGGCACGAGCTCGCGCAGGCGCGCGACCGTCTGCGTCAGCAGCGGCCGGTCGCCGGTCAGCGGCAGCAGCTGCTTGGGTCGCTCGGGTGTCGAGAGCGGCCAGAACCGCGTGCCCGATCCGCCGGCGAGAATAGCGGCCCACGTACTCACGAGGCCTCCGGCTCCACGTCACCGAACATGATGGCGATGCGCTGGCTGAGCTTCGTCGGACTGAACGGTTTCGTCACCAGCCCGGCGCCGAGCCGGCGCGCCTCGCGGAGGATCCGATCTTCGCCCTCGGCCGTGAGGACGAGGACGGGAAGCCGCGCGGTGCCGTGCTGTTTCCGCAGGTCGCGCAGGAAATCGAGGCCGGAGCCGTCGGGCAGATGGAGGTCGAGCAGCAGGCCGTCGGTTCCGGGATTGGCGCGCAGCGCGCTGCGCGCTTCGTCGAGCGTGCGGGCGACGCTCACGCGGTAGCCGAGCTGTTCGAGATAAGGACGCAAGACGATCCCGATATGTGGCTCGTCGTCCACTACGAGAAGGTGCCGTGCGGAGTCTGCCACCGGCGGACCGTCGGGTTACAGCAGACCAGCGATGGCGGTGCGGTGTCGGCGCAGATCGAACAGCAGCGCGCCCACGTTCGTCGCGGGCTGCACCAGCACGATGAGGAGTGCTTCGGCGTTGAGGACCGCAACGATCGCGAGCCCACGGCCGAATTCGAGAACGGCGGTAGTGAAGTCGCCCCGTCCGCCGGCGCCGCCCAACTCGGCCATGTGCTTGATCGCCGACGGCAGGAGCGCGGCCACGCTCTCGGCATCGACGCCGTTGGCCACGCGCGAATCGATGGGCAGCCCATCGCGGCCCACTACCACCACGGCGTCCACGCCGTTGGAACGGCTGAGCGCGTCTACCACGTCGCGGATGGTCGCCATACGCGCGGGCAACCTAGGTTTCCGCCAAGTCGAAGTCAAGCAGCGACTATGGGTTGACCCACTCGAACATGGCCCTGTAAGTTGTCCACACTCCATGCGCTACTTCATTCTGGCATTACTGGGTTGTGCGGGGGCCGCGGCGTGCGGGAATCCGTTTGCACTGCAACCTGCCGGCAGCAACTTCGTCGATACGCTGGTGACGGTGTACGCGCTCAGCGGCACGCCCGTCTCGCTCCCGTCGGCGTATTCGATCCTCTCCCGAAGCCCAGTCCGCACCGACGTGGGTGGGCCCTTCGATTTCGCGTTCGATATCGACTCGACGGGTGAGGCGAAACTCTTCGTCGCCGGGGCGCTGAAGCTGGCGAAAGTGTCAGGGCTCCAGATCAGTGCCCAGCAATTCGACTCGATCAAGTTTGCGCCGACCACCGGCTACAAGCTCGACAGCGCCGTGGTGGTGCACGAGAACAGCGTCCTGATCGCGTACACGAGCACGACGCCCTGCGTGGGCAGCCTCGGTATCGCGGCACCGTTTTACGCGAAGCTACACGTTCTGACCATCGACACGACGTCAGCGCCGAACGGGCGCCGGATCGATTTCGAGATTCTCAGCGACCTCAATTGCGGATACCGCGGCCTCCAAGAAGGCGTGCCGCGCCACTAAATCGTGATCGACCTGAAGTTGTTGCGCGCCTCGCCCGCCCAGGTGCGAGCGGCAGTCGCACGCCGCGGCGACCCGTCGCTGACTCGACTCCTCGACGAGATCGAGGCGTTGGACATCAAGCGCCGCACGCTGACCGCGCAACTCGACACGCTGAAGGCGGAGCGCAACGACGCGGCGAAGGCCGACGCGCAGATGGCGAAGGCGAAGGGCAAACTCCCCGACGACATCGTGGCGGCGCGCCGCAAGCTCGGCGAGCGGATCACCAGTCTGGAATCGGAGCTGCGGCAGATCGAGGCGACGCTCGACGCGAAGGCGCTGTTCGTCCCGAACCCGCCGCTGCCCGAGGTGCCGGACGAGCAGACGATCGTGCGCAGCTGGGGAACGCCGGCCCCCAAGGGCGGCAAGCCGCACTGGGAAATCGCGGAACACCTCGGCATCCTCGATCTGCCGCGCGGCGCCAAGCTCGCGGGTTCCGGGTTTCCGGTCCTGGTGGGAGCGGGCGCGCGGCTGGCGCGCGCGCTGATCAATTTCATGCTCGACCTGCACACGCGCGAACACGGGTACATCGAAGTGGAGCCGCCGTTCCTGGTCCGGCGTGACGTCATCACCGGCACGGGGCAGCTGCCGAAGTTCGAAGACGATCTCTATCGGACCGTGCCGGACGACCTGTTCCTCGTCCCGACCGCGGAGGTGCCGGTCACGAACCTCCACCGGGACGAGATTCTGGACGGGACGACGCTGCCCAAAGGTTATGTCGCCTACACTCCGTGTTTCCGGCGTGAGGCCGGGGCCGCGGGGAAAGACACGCGCGGGCTGCTCCGCGTTCATCAGTTCGATAAAGTCGAGCTCGTGCGGTTCTGCCTCGCCGCCGATTCGCCGGCGGAGCATGAAAAGCTCACACTGCATGCAGAGACCGTGCTCCAGAAGCTGGAGCTGCCCTATCGCGTCGCGGTGTTGCCCGCGAACGACTTCGGCTTCGCGGCCGCCAAGACCTACGACCTCGAGGCATGGGCGCCCGGCGTCGGCCAGTGGCTCGAGGTCTCGAGCTCTAGCACCTACACCGACTATCAGGCCCGGCGCGCGAACATTCGCGCCCGCCCGCGGCCCGGCGAGAAGCCCGAATTCGTGCACACGTTGAACGCGTCGGGT
Source organism: Gemmatimonadota bacterium (assembly GCA_003223395.1). Lineage (GTDB taxonomy): Bacteria > Gemmatimonadota > Gemmatimonadetes > Gemmatimonadales > GWC2-71-9 > 20CM-2-65-7. The sequence goes on from QHUZ01000029.1 coordinate 11,089, forward strand.
GTTGCGCTGCCGCGCACGATTGCGGCGCTGCTCGAAACCCACCAGCAGTCCGACGGCTCCGTCACCGTCCCGCCGGCGTTGGTGCCGTATGTCGGCACTGACCGCATTGCCTAGCGGCGCGCTCCGCCGCGCCGGCCCGCCCGCGCTTATCGCCGCCGCGCTGCTGTTCGGCGTGCTCTCGGTCGGGTACGCCTGGATTGTGGCGAGCCACCTCCGCAACGATGCGCGCGAGACGAGCCGCCTGCTCGGTCACGTCTTTGCCGGGTTGAACGATCCCCGCGAAGGCGCGGCGGCCGATGCGCTGCTCGCCCTCGCCGAGGAGGTGCGTCATCTCGGCATCCCGCTGGCGGTCACCGATACCGCCGGCCGTATCACCGCGCTCGACAATGAGCCGTTCGACGGCAGCGCGAGCGCTGCGACGCGGCGCGCCTGGATAGCCGAGCTGGATCGCATCCACCCGCCGCTCATTCAACCGGGCGTGGGCACGATCCACTACGGCGCGCTGCCCGCGGCTCGCGCGTTCACCGGCCTGGCGGTGCTGCAGGGCGCGATGTTCCTCTGTCTCGTGCTCCTGGCGGTGTGGGCGATGCGCGAGCGGGTCAGCGCGGCGCGGGACCGGCTGTGGGTGGCGATGGCGCGCGAGTCGGCCCATCAGCTCGGCACGCCGCTCATGAGCCTCACGGGTTGGATTGATTACCTGCGGGAGAATCCGGGTACGCCGGGAAGCGAGCTAGTCGTCCATCTTGAAGCGGACGCCGAGCGGCTGCAGCGCGTCGCGAAACGCTTCGAGCGCATCGGCCGCCCGTCGCGCCGCGAGCCGGTGGGATTGGGCACCGTGGCCGAACGCGTGGTGACGTATTTCCGGCCGCGGCTGCCGACCCTCGCCCATGCGGTGACCATCACACTCACCTCGCCGGGCGCCGGACCGACCGCGACCGGCGATCCCGTGCTGATCGAATGGGCGCTCGAAGTGATCGTGAAGAATGCCGTGGATGCGTTGAGCGGGCGCGGCGGCCGCATCGAGGTGGACGTCGAAGCCGGGGGCGGTGATGGGATGGCGCGCGTGACTGTGCGGGACGACGGGCCGGGTGTCGCGCCCGACATGCAGCATCAGCTATTCGAGCCGGGCGTCTCCAGCAAGACTGGCGGCTGGGGCCTCGGACTCGCGCTCGCCCGCCGGATCGTCGAGCAGCAGCATGGCGGCCGCGTGGTGTTTCGGCCGGGCGAGCAAGGTCGAGGGTCGGTGTTTGTGCTGGAATTTCCGCTGTCGTAATGACTCCCCCCCTTCCACTGAATCCCGCCCAGCGGGAGGCGGTCGAGCATCCCGGTGGCCCGCTGCTCGTCCTGGCCGGGGCGGGGTCGGGCAAAACCCGCGTCCTGACAGCCCGGATCGCGCACCTGATCACCGCGCTCCATGTCGCGCCGCAGCGGATCTTCGCGGTCACGTTCACGAACAAGGCGGCGGGGGAGATGCGCACCCGTATCGGCCAGCTGCTCGGCGCCGATCCGCGCGGCCTCTGGATCGGGACGTTCCACTCGCTCTCCGCGCGGCTGCTGCGCCGGGAGGCGCCCCTCCTCGGATTCGGTTCGAACTTCACGATTTACGACTCCGACGACTCCGAGGCGCTGGTCAAGCGACTGCTCGAGGCGCGGCAGCTCTCCACCAAGGTCTACCCCCCGCGGTCGGTCCACGGGGTGATCTCGAGCGCCAAGAACCGGATGCTGACGCCTGAGGAGCTCGGCGCGCAGCTGGATACGCCCCTGATCAAAGTCGCGGCCGACGTCTATGCCGCGTTGGGACCGGCGCTGAAGCAGGCCAACGCGATGGATTTCGACGATCTCTTGCTCCATCCCCTGACCCTGTTTCGCGAGCACCCCGAGCGGCTGGCGTACTGGCAGGATCGCTTTCAGCACGTGCTCGTGGACGAGTTCCAGGACACGAATGCCGCGCAGTACCTGTTGGTGAAGCATCTCGCCAGGCAACACGGGAATCTCTGCGTGGTGGGCGACGACGATCAGGCGATTTACGGCTGGCGCGGCGCCGACGTGCGGCATATGCTCACGTTCCAGAACGACTTTCCCGGCACGAAGCTCGTGCGCCTGGAGCAGAACTACCGGTCCACACAGATCATCCTCGACGCTGCCAACGGCATCATCGCCGAAAACACCGCCCGCCTCGGCAAGACGCTCTTCACCGAGAAGAAGGGCGGCGCCCCGGTGACGTTGTTGAGCTCGGCCGACGAGCGCGACGAGGCGGAATGGCTGGCGAACGAGTTCGCCCGCCGCGCCGCGGACGGCGAGGCGGAGTACGAGGGCATGGCGGTCCTCTACCGCACGAACGCGCAGTCCCGTCCGCTCGAAGAGGCGTTTCGGTTCCGCGGCATTCCATACCGGTTGATCGGCGCGATCAGCTTCTACGAGCGGCGCGAGGTCAAGGATCTCCTGGCCTACCTGCGGCTGATCGCCAATCCGGCCGACGACGAGGCGTTTCTCCGCGTGGTCAACGTCCCCCGGCGCGGCATCGGCGACGCCTCGCTGGCCGTGCTTGGCCGGGCGGCGGCGGCGTGGCAGAAGCCGTTGCTCGAAGCCGCCCGCCGGGCCGGGAGCGTGAGCGACTTGCGCCCCAACGTCCGGGAAGGGCTCAGCGGCGTCGCCGCGCTGCTCGACCGGCTGCGCGAGGCGGTGGGGCAGGCCGACCCGGCGACGGCGCTGGAAACAATTCTCGCGACGACCAGCTACGAGCAGTACCTGGCCGATGAGGGCGCCGACGGCATGGAGCGCATCGAGAACGTGCGCGAGCTGGTCGCCGGGGCCGCCGCCTGGGCCGAGGTCCAGGACGCCGAGGCGGCGGAGGGCACCGGCACTCCGGTCGAGCGCTACCTCACGCAGGCCGCCCTCATCACGCCCGTGGACGAGGATCAGAACGAGCCCGGCGTCACGCTGCTCACCGCGCACATGGAGCTTGCGGAGCCGTCACGCTTTCTCGACGCGCTGCCGCCGGAAGTCGTCGAGGAGCGGAGCACGACGCCCTCGTGGAAGCCGCTGCGCGGGTCGGGAGCGATGCCGCCACGGCCGTCACGGCCTCGTGGCGCCGCGGCGCGGCGGCTGCCGCCGGACGTCGGATTTCCCGAAGACGTGTCGCAGGACGCGCCACGCTACGTCAAAGGTGAGCGCGTGCGCCACCGCAAGTTCGGCGGCGGGATCGTGCGCGCGGTGTCGGGTGAAGGCCGCGACCTGCGCGTGAGTGTGGACTTCGACGATCCGGACATCGGCACCAAGCAACTGCTCGTCGCCTATGCGGGCCTCGAGCGCGATTGGGAAGGAGAAGGGGCATGAGTGTGTCGCGGGAGGAAGTCCTCCGCATCGCCCAGCTTGCGGAGCTCGACGTGGACGAGGAGGGGTTGCCGACCCTCGCCGAACAAATGTCACGCATCCTCGACTACGTGGCACAGTTGAGCGCGGTGCCGGCGAACGGAACGGTCAAGGTGTTCGTGCCAGGTCCCGACGCGATCCGCTTCCGCGTCGACGAAGTCGTGCCGTCCCAGCTGGCGTTCGGTCCTGAGGACTTCGCACCCGACTTCAAGGAGGGCTTCTTCGTCGTGCCGAAGCTTGGCCAGTTCGAGTGAGTGACGCAAAAGCGGTCGCCGACCGCCTGGTGAAAGCGAAGCGCCTCAACGCGCTGCTCACGCCTCCCAAAGAGCTCCGCAAGTCGCTCAACACGCAGATCGCCGCGGCGCGTCCGACCGGCGTGCTCTACGGCATGCCGGTCGCCGTGAAAGACAACATCTGCACGCTGGAATTCACAACGACGTGCGGCTCGCGCATTCTCGAGGGCTATCGCTCGCCCTATGAAGCGACCGCGGTCGCGAAACTCAAGGCCGCCGGCGCGCTGATCGCCGGAAAGACGAACTGCGACGAGTTCGCGATGGGCTCGTCAACGGAGCACTCGGCCTACGGCCGCGTGCTCCACCCGCTCGACAAGGCGCGCGTGCCCGGGGGTTCATCCGGCGGATCCGCGGCCCTCGTGGGCGCGGGCGCCTTGCCCGCGGCGCTCGGCTCGGAGACGGGTGGCTCGGTGCGGCAGCCGGCCGCGTTCTGCGGCGTCGTCGGTATCAAACCGACCTACGGCCGCGTCAGTCGCTACGGCCTCGTCGCGTTCGGCTCATCGCTCGATCAGATCGGTGTATTCGGCCGGAGCGTGCACGATGCCGCTCGGGTGCTGTCGGTGATCAGCGGTCGCGATCCGCGCGACTCGACCTGCGAGGACCGTGATCCGCTGCGTCTGCCCACGGTGCCCGAGTCGCTCCAGGGCTTCGTGGTCGGTCTGCCCAAGGAGTACTTCCCCCCCGAGCTCGATCCGGCGGTGCGCCGCGCGTGCGACCGCGCCATCCGGATGATGAAAGAGCTGGGGGCCGCCGTCCGCGAAGTCTCGCTGCCGCACACGCCCTACGCCGTGCCGACCTACTACGTCATCGCGCCGGCGGAGGCGTCGTCCAACCTGGCCCGCTACGATGGGGTGCGCTACGGGCCGCGGTTCAACGGGGCCACCGATCTCCGCAGCCTGTATCGCTCGACGCGCGGGCAGGGATTCGGGCCGGAAGTGCGCCGCCGCATTCTGGTGGGCACCTACGTGCTGTCGTCGGGTTACTACGACGCCTATTACCGCCGCGCCCAGCAGATGCGGGCGCTGATCGCCCAGGACTTCCGCAACGTGTTCGATCGCGGCGTCGATCTGCTGTTTACGCCGACTGTCCCCAGTCCCGCGTTCAAGGCGGGGGAGAAGCTCGCCGATCCGATTGCGATGTACATGTCCGACATCTTCACCGTGACGGCGAATCTCGCCGGCCTGCCGGCCATCTCCCTGCCGATCGGCCGGGTGAAGGGGTTACCGATCGGCGGGCAATTGATCGGCCAGGCGTTCCTCGAGGATGAGATGATCGAGGCCGCGTATGCGCTCGAGCGCGTGGTCCCCGCGACGGACGAGGCGTGATGCCGCCCGCCTGGGAAACGATCATCGGGCTCGAGACGCACGTGCAGCTGCGCACCAAGTCGAAGATGTTCTGCGGCTGCTCCACGGCGTTCGGCGCTCCGCCCAACACGCAGGTCTGTCCCGTTTGCCTGGGGCTGCCGGGAGCGCTCCCGGCCGCGAATGGCGCCGCCATCGGTCTCGCCGTCCGCGGCGCGCTCGCGCTCGGATGCACCGTGCATCCCAAGAGCGTCTTCGCGCGCAAGAACTATTTCTATCCCGATCTGCCCAAGGGCTATCAGATCTCGCAATTCGATCAGCCGCTGGCGACGAGTGGCACGCTGTCGTTCCTCTCGGCCGAGCGCGGGATCGTCAACGCGACGATCGTGCGGCTGCACATCGAAGAGGACGCCGGCAAGTCGATCCACGATCGGTTCGCCAAGGCGACGGCAGTCGACCTGAATCGCTCCGGCGTGCCGCTCATCGAGATCGTCGGTGGTCCCGATCTCCGCTCACCTGCGGAAGCGCGCGCGTACCTCCAACTTCTGAAGCAACTGCTCGAGTATATCGGCATCTCCGATTGCGATATGGAGAAGGGCAGCCTGCGCGTCGACGCCAACGTGTCCGTGCGCCGCGTCGGAGACACGGCGCTCAACACACGCACCGAGGTCAAGAACATCAACTCGTTCGCGTTCGTCGAGAAAGCGCTGACGGTGGAGCGGGACCGGCAGATCGCCTTGAACGAATCGGGCGGGACCGTGACGCAACAGACGATGCTGTACGATTCAAAAGAGAACTCGGTGCGGCCGCAGCGCTCGAAGGAAGAGAGCCACGACTACCGCTACTTCCCCGATCCCGACCTGCCGCCGCTGGTCCTGACCCCGGAGTTCGTCGCCGAGCAGCAGAGTGAGCTGCCCGAGCTGCCGGGGGCCAAACGCGACCGATTCGTTGCGACCTACGGCCTCAGCCGCGAGCACGCGACCGTCGTCACGGCCTCGCGCGCCGTAGCGGATTATTTCGAGACCGTCGCGAAGACCAGCGCCGAGCCGCAGCACGCCGCCAACTGGGTCATGACCGAGGCGCTCGCCGACGCGAAGGACCACAATGACGAGCTGCGGGTGTCCCCGCCCGCGCTCTCGCAGATCATCGGGCTCGTCAAGGGCGGGACGCTGAGCCATCAAGCCGCGAAGCGGGTGTTCGCCGAGGTCGCCGCCAAGGGCGGAGATCCACGCTCGGTGGCCGAGTCACTCGGCGTCATCCAGGTGGCGGATACCAACATCATCGCGGGGTGGGTGACGGATGTGCTCGCGGCGCACCCTACCGAAGTCGAACGTTACAAGAAGGGCGAGACGAAGTTGATGCCATTCTTCGTGGGACAGTTGATGCGGGCGTCAAAGGGGAAGGCGGATCCGAAGCTGGCCCAGCGCGTCCTCGAGGAGAAACTCGCCTCCTAGCCCTCCCGCCACGGACGCTGTGCGCGCGACTGCTTCCAGTAATCGAGCGCCGGCGTGGGCAATCCGAAATGCTGCCGTGCCGTTTCCTCGACGCGCTCGGGCTCGTGCCGCCCGCCTTCGCGCAGCGCCTGGCGCCGCATCCGCTTCGCCAATCCCAGCGCTTTCTCACCCGCGGGGTCCAACCGGCGCGCGGCTGCGTCACTCGCGTCGGCGCCCAACGTCTCCATCACGTATTCGAACGCCACGGCCATATGTTTCTCGATATCCGAGTCGGCGAGGTCCCACCGACTCGTCCCCGCAATGACCTGAAACACCCACTGCCAGCTTTGACTCTCGGTGAGATGCACCATGCCGCGGAACAGCCGGCGATTGGTGTGCACGCTGAACAGAGTGGGCGACAGGATTTCGTCGAGATGGGCATCGCTCGCGGCGTGGTCCTTCAGGATGACGTCGCGGGCTTCGCGCGCGTACGCGTCGCCCAGATGCGTCTCGAAGCGGCTCTCCCAGTAGGAATGGCCGAGCGCGACCGTACTCGAGGTGAGCACCAGCTGGCGCGGGACGAAGAAGTTGTGCGCGATCGTGTCGGCCGCGAGGTGCGACAGGTAGCCCAGCCCAAACGCCCGGAGCGGATCGCTCGGCGCCAGGTCGAAAATCTCCTGGCCCACGTGCCACGCGTGGCAGTGCCGGCCGACGGGCGCGTATTTCTTCGCCATCGACGTGTCGGCCGCGATGTTGCCGTAGAGGAAATCGTAGGGGAAGGCGCGAAGCAGGTCGGCGACGATGGTGGGCAGCTGGTGCAGATTGGCGAGCACCGACTCGCCCAAGAAGATGTGGGTGCCGGGCGTCCAGGCGTGCGCGACGCCGGGGAAGAGCACCAATCCGATCACGGCAAATGCGATGGCCGCGCCGAGCTGTTTCACCGTCGCTTTTTGCCCTTCAGGAGCTTGCGGCTCCAGCGCCAGACCGACAGGCCGCGGCGGACGTTCCGCATCGTCGCCGCCGCGTCGAGGGCCGTTTCTTCCAGCTCTTCCTGCACCACCTCGGCCAGCGCATCGAGCGAGGTGAGCCGCTCCTCGGCGGCATCCACGGCACGGACAATGCGTTGCCGAACGTCGCGCGACGTGCCGACCAGGGCGTCGGCCTCGGTCCTGATCGAGCCGATCAGCTGGCGGACGTCGGCGATCGCCGGTCCCGCAAAGCCCTTGAGGGCTTTCACCGCCACCCGGACGCCGAGCGCCGCGGCAGTGATGCCGGCGGCTGTCACCAGGGCTGCGACGGCGATGATGGCGAGACTGATCGCCGACACGACGCCGACCCAGGTTGGCAGCATCACGTAACCTCTGCCGGTCTCGGGCGTGCTGTCAACGGGTGCACGAGCGCGAGTGCGTCCGCGGCCATGACGCTCACGAGCACGGTCACCAGCATCGGGCCGGGTGCGCCCCGTATCAGGTCGAACCCCGCGGCCAGCGCCACCGCGGTGGCGCCCTGCCGAATGACGGAATGGGCGAACGCCGGCGGCGGCGCGAACGGCAGTGACCGCCAGACCGGATCCACTTGATCGAGGCCAAATCGCACCGTCACCCAGCGCACCAGCACACGGAGCAACGCGAGCACCGGCGCGGCGAGGAGCAGCCACGCCGTCAACGGGCGGAGCAGGGCCCCGGCGACTATAAGGAAAGTGGCGTACAACGGCCCCTCACAGCGGCTCAGCAACCCGGCGACCGCGCGGCGGACCGTTGCCGGCGAAAAGCTCATGAAGACGGCGGCCTCCAACCCGCACAGGACGAACGGTGAAAGACCGGCGACGTAGCTGAACCCGGCGCCGCAGAGGATCACGGCGAACGCCGCGATGCCGGCGTCGCGGGGTTCCGACAGCAACTCATTCCGGGCCAACGCGACAAACAGGCCGCCGAGTGCCAGCCCTGCCACCAGCGTGAGCGCGAGGCTGCGCAACGCGACGTGGGGGTGGTACAGCGCGACTCCCAGCGTGACGGCGCCCGCGCCGAATGCTGTATCGAGCAGCGCGTTGCGGCGGCCGAGGCGCGGGCCGCGTTGGCTGGCTGCAGTAGTCAGCGCGCCGCCGAGCACGAGGGCCGCGGGGAGCAACGGCCGGCCCCAGACTTCGGCGAGGGGCGGCAGTGCGCGCGCCACCGTCACCGCCATCACGGTTGTCACGACCAGGACTGGAAGGGCGAGCGTCGCTCCGACGAGCCAGGTGCGAGCGGAGATGCGCCGCACCATCCGCCATTCGAGGTGCGCACCGAACACCGCGCCGGTCCACCCTATGGCCAGCACGATGAGGGGTTCCAACATGCGCAGTCCCTCGGCATCGATGACGCCGAGTCCCGGTCCCAAGAGCAGGCCCAGCAGGAGGAATGGCACGCCCGTGGCGATGAGATCGGTGAGCAGCGCGGGGTGACGGAAGGCGGGCCGCGACAGGCGCGTGACGCCGATGCCGGCGAGAATGACGAGCGCCAGCGCTAGCACGGGATGCACGAGGGCCAACGTTCGCAAACGCTTGACGCAGGCGCAAGCGCCCCCGTAGCTTGGGCGGACCTATGCCACCGTCGTTCCGTGTCACGGGGGGGCGCCCCCTCTCGGGCACGATCCGGCCCGCCGGCAACAAAAACGCGGCCCTTCCCATCCTCGCGGCCACTCTTCTCGCCGACGGCCCGTGCCGCATCGACAACGTGCCGCGCATTCGCGACGTCGAAACCCTGCTCGCGTTGCTGCAACACGTCGGCGCGGCGGTGCAATGGCATGGAGCCAATACCGTCGAAGTCGATACCAGCCACGCCGAGCCGAAGTCGCTCGATCCCGCACTGAGTAAGGAGATCCGCGCGTCGATTCTGCTCGCGGGTCCGATGCTGGCGCGCTTTGGTCGCGTCACCCTGCCGCCGCCGGGCGGCGACATCATCGGCCGCCGGCGCGTCGATACGCACTTTTTGGCGCTCGAACGGCTCGGCGCCGAGGTCAGTGTCGGCGACGCCTACAAGCTCGAAGGGAAGCTCAAAGGCGCCGACATCTTTCTCGATGAGCCGAGCGTCACAGGGACCGAGAACGCGCTGATGGCCGCGGTGCGAGCGAGTGGCACCACGGTGTTGCGCAACGCGGCCTCGGAACCGCACGTCCAGGACCTCGCTCGGTTTCTCGTTTCGCTCGGCGGCGCCATCGACGGCATCGGCAGCAACACGCTCACGATCGAGGGCCGACCGACGCTCACGGGAGCGCCGCACACCGTCGGCCCCGATCACATCGAGATCGGCTCGTTCATCGGATTGGCCGCGGTCACCGGCGGTGCGATTACGATCGACGGCGTGCGCGGCGACGATCTGCGGTCCACCTTGCTCGCGTTCGAGCGCCTGGGCGTCCGGCCGCGACTCGATGGAGACAAACTGATCGTGGACGCGGGTCAGGAGCGCCGGATCCGCCCCGACCTCGGCGGCCACGTCCCCAAGCTCGAAGACGGACCGTGGCCCGCGTTTCCCGCCGACCTCATGTCCATCGCCATCGTCGTGGCGACGCAATGCGAAGGGCTGCTGCTCGTGTTCGAGAAGCTCTTCGAGTCGCGGCTGTTCTTCGTGGATAAACTGATCGGCATGGGTGCTCGCATCGTGCTCTGCGATCCGCATCGCGCCGTGATCGCGGGGCCGTCGGCCCTGCGCGGGCAGTCGGTCGAAAGTCCCGACATCCGGGCCGGTATGGCGATGCTGCTGGCGGCCCTCGCGGCCCAGGGTGATTCGGTGATCCACAACATCGGGCAGATCGAACGGGGTTACGAGCACATCGACGACCGATTGAAGGCGCTGGGAGCACAAATCGAGAGGAATGATGGAACGATGGAACGTGGGAAAGGGAGACCGTGAGCAAGACATCACAGCCCATTCCATCATTCCAACATTCCAACATTCCGTCGCTCGCCGAAATCTCGACCGGCGATGCCGCAGTCCCGCGTCTCGAGCTCATGGAATGGTCCCAGCGCTACGGCGTTGTCGCCGGAATCACGACCCGGCCTCTCAGCCTGGGGTTGTGGAGCGACGAGCCGGTCGGCCAGGTGATCGGGCGGTGGCGCGCGTTCCGCGCCGCGTTCGGCGCGCGCTTTCCAGTGACGGTACTGGCGCATCAGGTGCACGGTACCGACGTGCGTTGGCACGAGGCGCTGCCCGACGGGTGGCTCATCCTCGACGGCGTCGATGGACACGCGACCAACGAGCGCGGCATGCTGCTCACCGTCACCGTCGCCGACTGTATTCCGGTGTACCTCACGGTCCCGCAGAAGGGTGCGATCGCGCTGATCCACGCGGGATGGCGCGGGACCGCCGACGGCATCCTCGAGCAATGTGTGGAGCTCCTCAAGTGGCGCGGCTTTGCCAAGGCGAGCGATATTGTAATGCATTGCGGCGTCGGAATTTGTGGCAAGTGTTATGAAGTTGGTTCTGAAGTCGCCGTGCGGTTTGGACTGAGCGGAACGGTCCAGCTCGACCTCCGCGCGATCCTGACACAGCAGGCGAAGGCCTTGGGGATCGGGGAGGTCACGGTCTCGCCGTGGTGCAGCGCGGAGGAGCGGGACCGGTTCTATTCGCATCGCGCGTCGCGCGGACGGGATGGCCGGATGGTCGCGTACCTCGGTCGCGCACTCGGTTGACATAGGGGAGCGCCCGGCTACATTCCCACCCTGCAGCGGGCGAAGTTCGGCCCGCGCTTTTTTTTCATGCTTACTGAGAGTCTTGTCGAGGCCTTCCGGACCCGGCTCGAAGTATTGGGGTTCGATCTGGCCGACCTGCGCATCGGCGGTACGCCGAATCGACCGCTCGTCCAAGTCCGCATTGACTGTCCGCCACGGAACGTCACTGTCGAAGACTGCAGCCGGGTCAGTCGGGCGCTCGAACAATGGCTCGATGTCGGCGGTCCCCTGGGCAATAAGTATGTCTTGGAGGTGTCGAGCCCGGGGATCGAACGGCCCGTGCGCTGGCATCGCCATTGGGTCCAGTTCGTGGGCAAGGATGTGAACGTCAAGATCGCTGGACTTGGTCGTGTACTCGCCCGGATCGTGGCGGTGCCGGATCAGGAAACGGTGGTTCTGGCGCCGCAAGGTGGCCCCGAGCGGCCGTATCGGTTCGACGAGATCCGTGATGCCCGCTTAGCCAGCGACACTGAAGACCGATGACTGAGGACTGAGGACACTGATGGCCAACGCAACCGACGTCGTCTCGGCAATTCGAGAACTGACCAACACGAAGCAGCTCGAACGCGGCGAGCTGATCGACCTGCTCAAGGACGGCCTGCACGCCGCCCTCGTGAAGCGGTACGGCCCCAACGTCCGTGCCGAGATCGGGATCGACGAGATGAAGGGATCGATCCGGATTGTCGTGCTGAAGACGGTCGTCGAGGCCGTCGAGGACCCTGGCACCCAGATCACCCTGGAGGAAGCCCGCTTCGAAGACGCCGACTTCCAACCCGGGGATGTGCTGGAAGAAGAGGTGCCGTTCGAGCAGTTCGGGCGCACCGCGGTGCAGGCCGCGAAGCAGCGCATCATCCAGCGCGTCCGCGAAGGCGAGCGCACCCGCATCCGCGAGGAGTTCTCCGGCAAGGTCGGCGAATTGCTCTCCGGCGAGGTCCAGCAGATCGAGCGCGGCAAGATCGTCGTCATGCTCAACAAGTTCCGGGAAGCGGAGGCGATCATCCCCTATCGCGACCAGAATCATCGCGAGCACTTCCATCAGGGCGATACGATTCGCGCGGTCTTGAAGCGCATCGAGGAAACACCGAAAGGCCCCCGACTCATTCTGTCGCGCGCGGACCCGCTGTTCGTCAAAGCGCTGTTCAAGCTGGAAGTCCCCGAGATTCAGCAGCAGATCGTCGAGATCCGCGCTACGGCGCGGGAAGCGGGCAGTCGCACCAAGATCGCGGTCTGGTCGCGCGACGACGGGATCGATCCGGTCGGCGCCTGCGTGGGCCTGAAGGGCTCGCGCGTGCAGGCCGTCGTGAATGAGCTGAACGGTGAGCGCATCGACATCGTGCCGTGGTCGTCCGATCCGGAGCGCTTTGCCAAGCTGTCGCTCGCTCCGGCCCGCGTCGCCCGCGTCTTCTCCGACCCCGAGTCGAAAACGATTCAGGCGATCGTCGATGAGGACCAGCTGTCGCTCGCGATCGGCCGGAACGGCCAGAATGTGCGTCTCGCCTCCGAGCTCACGGGCTGGAAAGTCGATCTCTACTCGAGCCGCGAATGGCTGGAGCGCGGCGGCGAGGGCCCGCTGTTCGCTCCGTTGCCCCCGGCCGATCAATCCGTTACGCAGGTGGCGCTCTCAGAAATGAAAGGCCTGTCGCCCGAGCTGGTTGCGGTGCTCGAGCAGGCCGGGAAGAAGACGTTGCAGGACATTCTCGATCTCGAGCGCGAGGATGTTGACCGCATCCCGGGCATGACGCCCGATCTCGCCGAGAAGATGATGGCCTTCCTCAATGAGATGACCGAGGAGGGCGGTGAAGAGGAAGAGCCGGGGGCGGCGAGTCCTGACGCCGGGACGCCGACCGCGGCGTGAACACGCGCATCACCCGCTTGCTCGGCCTGGGCCTGCGCGCGGGGAATGTCGTCGTCGGAGTGGCAGGGGTCAGAGCAGGATTGCAGCGCGGAAAGTTGGCGTGCGTGGTGCTGGCGGAGGATGCCGGCCAGCGCACGATCGAAAAAGTGGCGCGGCTCGCGGAGGCCAAGAGTATCCCGGTGCTTCGCGGCCCGGTCGCCGCGGAGTTGGGCGAGGGGCTCGGCAGGCCGCCCGTTCAGGCGGTTGGGGTGGCTGATCCGGCGCTCGCGCGCGGACTGATGGCAGACGGCTGATGGCAGATAGCGGAGGAGTACGAGTGGCAACGACGCGGATTCATGATCTAGCAGCGGAATTCGGGATCTCCAGCGAGCAGCTGATGGGCATGCTCAAGGAGATGGACATCTTCGTGCGCAGTCATCTGACGCCGCTCAAGGACGAGCAGGTGTCGTTGATGCGTGCGCGCTGGGAGCGCGACAAGCGCAAACAGAAGCAACCGAGCGCGCCGCCCAAACGGCGCCGCACGGCGAAGGCTGCCGAGCCGCCTCCCGCGCCGCCGGTCGCCGAAGGGCGACCGATGCGCCGGCGTCGCACCGCCGCCGAGGTCGCCGCCGCCGATGCCGCCGCCGCCGAAGTCGCGGCGGCTGAAGCCGCCGAGGCCGAACGCGCGCGTCTCGCGCTCGAGACGGCGGTTCGCGAGCAGGAAGAGGACAAAGTGGCTCCATCGCTCGAAGAGCGCGCCGCTGCGCTCTTCAAGGATCTCGCCCCAGCGGAATCGGCTGAGACGCTGGCGCCGGCCGCAAGCCTGACATTTGCGCCTCCGCCCCCCTCCGCCGCCCCCTCGCCGCCGGTTTTTTCGCCGCCGTCGTCGTCACCGCCACCGCGTCCGTTCATTCCGACGCCGGTTCGCCCGCGCCCCGTGGCGCGCGGCACACCGTCCGGCCCTGGCGGCGCCCCCCCGGTACCGCCGCGGCCCGTCGCGTCCGCCGCTCCCGGTGCGCCGCCGCTCGATGAGCGCCGGCGCGAGAAGGGCAAAAAGCGCAAGAAAGGCAAGAAATCCCTCGTCGATCAGGAAGCGGTCGCGCAGAACATCTCGCGCACCCTCGCCACCCTGAAGGCACCGGTCGGCAAGAAGGGCGTGCACCGCCGTGAAGAGGGCCCCACGTTCCGCGAGACACAGGAAGAGCGTCGCCGTGAGGAGCGCGAGCGCGAAAAGACGCTCGTCCGGGTGACGGAGTTCATTACCGTCTCCGAGCTCGCCAACACGCTGAAGGTCCCGCCGACCCAGATCGTGACGTTCGCGTTCAAAGAGCTGGGCCAGATGGTAACGATCAATCAGCGGCTCGACTTCGACATGATCGAGCTGATCGCCTCGGCGTTCAGCTTCCAGGCGGTGCGCGAAGAGGAGTACGCCACCACCCAGACCGAAGAGACCAAGGACGCCGACGAAACGTTGAAGCCACGGCCGCCGGTCGTGACGATCATGGGCCACGTGGACCACGGCAAGACGTCGCTGCTCGACTATGTCCGCAAGGCCAACGTCGTCGCGGGTGAAGCGGGCGGCATCACGCAGCACATCGGCGCCTACCAGGTCACGCTCAAGGACGGTCGCAAGATCACGTTCCTCGACACGCCGGGTCACGAGGCCTTCACCGCCATGCGTGCCCGCGGCGCTCAGGTGACGGACATCGTCGTGCTGGTCGTCGCCGCGGACGATGCCATCATGCCGCAGACGATCGAAGCGATTTCGCATGCCAAGAACGCCGGCGTGCCGCTCGTCGTGGCGATCAACAAGATCGATCTGCCGACGGCGAACGTGCAGAAGGTGAAGCAGGACCTGTTGTCGCACGGCGTCGTGCTGGAAGAGTTCGGCGGGACCACGCTCATGACGCCGATCTCCGCCAAGAAGGGCACGAACGTCGACGCGCTGCTGGATCAGATCCTGCTCCAGGCGGAGCTGCTCGACCTGAAGGCGAATCCCGATCGCAAGGCGCAGGGCTCCGTGCTCGAAGCGTCGCTCGATCCGGGCAAGGGCGCGCTGGCCACGATCCTGGTGCAGAACGGCACGCTGCGGGTTGGCGACGACTTCATCTGTGGCCAGTACTCGGGCCGGGTGCGCGCGATGTACGACGAGCGCGGCGGCACCGAAGCCGACGCGGGACCCTCCACGCCGGTGCAGATCCTCGGCTTCGAGGGCGTCCCCGAGGCGGGTGACAGTTTCCTGGCGATGGACGACGCCGCGGCGGCGCGCGACATCGCGCAGAAGCGGCAGCGGCTCGAGCGCGAGGCGCAGCATCGGCGCTCCGGCCGGGTCAAGACGTTGGAAGACTTCATGGCGGAAGCAGCGGCGGGCGGCGTGGCGACCCTGCGGATCATCATCAAGGCCGACCAGGGCGGTCCCGCCGAGGCGCTCGCCGATGCGCTGGCGCAGCTCTCGACCGCCGAGGTGAAGGTGGAAGTGGTGCACCGGGGCGTCGGCGCGATCACCGAATCCGACGTGCTGCTCGCGCGCGCGTCCGGCGCGATCATCGTCGGCTTCCATGTGCGTCCCGATTCCAACGCGCGCGCCGCGGCGGACCGCGAGCGCGTGGAGATCCGCACCTACCGCATCATTTACGAGGCGGTGGAAGAGGTGAAGCTGGCCATGGAAGGCCTGCTCGCTCCCGAGAAGAAGGAAGTGGTGCTGGGCGAGGCGGAAGTCAGGCAGATTTTCAAGATCGCAAAAATCGGAACGATCGCCGGCTGCTTCGTGCGGAGCGGCGTGATTCCGCGCACGGGGCGGGTACGCGTGATCCGCAACGGCGTCGAGGTGTACGATGGCACGCTCGCCTCGCTGAAGCGCTTCAAGGACGACGTGCGCGAAGTCCGCGAGGGCTTCGAGTGCGGCATCGGCATCGAGAATTTCAACGACGTCAAAGTCAGCGATCTGATCGAGTCGTACCGCATCGAGGAGGTCGCGCGGTCCCTCAGCGCTGCTGAGACGTGATCGTGGGGGTCATGGTGTGGGAGCTGCATCTTCCGGCGTGCCAGTCGCTGAAGGACAAGCGCACGATCGTGAAGAGCCTGAAGGATCGGATGCACAACCGCTTCAACGTGTCGGTCGCGGAAACGGGGCATCACGAGCTGTGGCAGCGCACCGAGCTGACGGCCGCGGTGGTGAGCACCGACCGGCGCCACGCCGAGAGCGTGCTGCGCGAGGCGGACCAGCTGGTGGCCGGGGCGGACGGTGCGCGCATCGTGGACACCAGCACGAGCTATCTCTGAGATGAAGCGTCGCAGCCATCGTCCCGAGCGCGTGAGCGAGATGATCCGCCACGCCGTGGGCGTGTTCCTCACCGGCGACGTGCGCGATCCGCGGATCGGGTTCGTCACGGTCACCGGCGTCGAGGTCTCGCCCGATCTCTCGCATGCCAACGTGCGCGTCAGCGTCATGGGCTCCGACGAAGAGAAGGCGAAGTCGCTCGAGGGATTGGCGAGCGCCGCACGGTTTCTGCGGGCGCAGCTGTCGAAGGAGCTGAATTTGCGGACGAGCCCCGAGCTGCATTTCCATCTGGACCGTGGAATCGAGCACGCGCAGCACATCGATCGCGTGTTGAAGGAGCTGAAGGAGACGGACGACTGAAAAACGGTGGGCTCGTCCTGGTGGCCAAGCCGGCCGGTCCCACATCCCATGATGTCGTCGACATCGTCCGCCGCGCGCTCGGCGAACAGCGCGTGGGACACCTCGGCACGCTGGACCCGTTCGCCAAGGGGCTGCTGGTCCTGGTCGTCGGGCGGGCGACGCGGCTCGCGCCGTTCGCGGGGGAGTGGCCGAAGACGTACGAAGGCGTCATCCGGCTCGGCGTCACGACCGACACCGACGACCTGACGGGTGCCGTGGTGGCGACCGCGCCGTGGACGGCCATCACGCCCGCACAACTCGCGGACGTGATCGGCGGATTCCGCGGCACCTACGAGCAGCGGCCGCCGGCCTACTCGGCGGTGAAGATCGAGGGAGAGCGGGCGTACCGGCGCGCGCGCCGGGGTGAAGTCGTCAAGCCCGAGCCGCGGCCCGTCGAGATCCGCGAGCTGGAGATCGTCGAAGCGGCAGTGCCCGATCTACAGTTTCGGGCGACGGTCAGCGCCGGGACCTACGTGCGGTCGCTGGCGCGCGACATCGGGGCAAAGCTCGGGTGCGGCGCCCATCTCACGGCACTGCGGCGCACGGCGGTCGGGCCGCTGCTGCTCGCCGATGCGGTGGCGCCCGAAGCGGTCACGCCGGCGGCGTTGCAGGATGCGGCGGTCCTGGTCGCGCATCTGGCGCGCCGGCAGGTAGATAAGAAGGAACGGGATGCAGTCCAGCACGGGCGCGCGATTCCAAGCGTCCGGATGGCTGACGCAGGGCAGCCGACGGCCATTTTCGAAGGCGCCGAGCTTCTAGCCATAGCCGACCAGGTGGGCGACCTTCTGAAGCCGCGTGTGGTCGTGGCGGACGACTGATGGCGCAACCTGCAGTCGTCACCATGGGTACCTTCGATGGCCTGCACCGCGGCCATCAGGCGGTGCTCGCAGAAGTGAAGCGGCGGGCGCGAGCGGCCAAATTGGCGAGCGTGCTCGTCACGTTCGATCCGCATCCGCTCGCAGTGGTAAATCCGGCGGCGGCACCGAAGCTGCTGACGCTGCCTGCAGAAAAAGAAGCGCTCGTGCAGGCGGAGGGCATTGACCGGTTCGTGCTGATGCCGTTCACGCCGGCGGTGGCGCAGCTCGACGCGGAAGCGTTTGTGCGCCGCCTGTGCGACGAGTACGGCATGCGCGAGCTCGTGATGGGATACGATCACGGGTTTGGGCGCGGGCGAGCCGGTGACGTGGAGCTGGTGGAGCGGTTGGCGCGGGAGCAGGGATTCCGCATGGCGGTCGTCGATGCCGTGCGGGATAACGGTCAACCGATTTCGTCGACGTTGATTCGTACGGCAGTCGCGCACGGCGATCTGGAATCGGCGACGCGCTGGTTGGGACGGCGGTACGGTATTCGGGGAACGGTGGTGCGGGGCGCGGGGCGCGGCAGGACGATCGGGATTCCGACGATCAACCTGGAGTCGCCCGATCCGAGGAAGCTGTTGCCGCCCGACGGGGTGTATGCGGTGCGGGTCAGGATCTTGGGCTCCAAGATCTTTGGGGGCATGATGAATCAGGGCCCGCGCCCCACATTTGGTGAACAGGCTCGCGCGCTCGAAGTGCATCTGTTCGATTTCGACGGCGAGCTGTACGGAGAGACGGTAGACGTGGAATGGGTCCGCCGCCTGCGCGATGTGCAGGCGTTCCCGTCCCGCGAAGCGCTGGTGGCGCAGCTCGAGCGCGACCGCCAGGCGGCGCAGGCGACCCTCAACCGATAGAGAGACTGATGGATAAGCGCATTCGCAATCGGCTCTGGATCATCGTGGGACTGGTCGGCCTCAGCGTGGGGTCGCTGGTGCCGCGCAACACGAAGCAGCGGGTCATCGATCGGGAGACCGGCCGCATGAAGGACACGACGGTCCGGCGGCTTCCGATCAACCTGGGGCTCGACCTCCAGGGCGGCATTCACCTGGCGCTCGAGGTCGATCAATCCAAGGGACCCGTCCCCGATTGCGCCGACGCGATCCAGCGCGCTGAGAAAGTCGTGCGCACCCGTATCGACGAGTTCGGGACGACCGAGCCTGTCGTGCAGATCCAGGGCCGTTGCCGCCTGATCGTGGAGCTTGCGGGCGAGAAGGACCCCGCGCGCGCCAAGAGCATCGTGCAGCGGACGGCCTTCCTCGAGTTCCGCATCACCGACATGAAGGGCCTGTTCAAGGATGCGCTGCCGCAGATCGACGCGGGGTTGCGCAAGGCGGGCGTGAAGGCGCGCGGCGCCAACGCCCCCTCGGCCGTCGCGCAGCTGTTCGGCGGGGACACCACCAAGGCGGCCCGCGATTCGGCTGCCGAGGCGAACACGCCGGGCGTGCTGTCGTCGCTGCTGTTTCAGGGGCAGCTCCCCGGCGAATTCCTCGTCCCCGAAGAGCAGTGGCCGCTCGTCGACAGCCTGATGAACCGGCCGGACGTGACGTCGCTGATTCCGCGCGGCATGGAGCTCCGGTGGGGTGCCCAGTCCGAATCACGCGGCGCCCGCGCCTATCGGGCGCTCTACGCGGTCGAAGCCCGGCCGATCATCACGGGCGAAGAGTTGGTCAAGGCTTCCGCCCGGCGCGATCCCGTGACGAATGGGTCGGTCGTGACGTTCCAGCTCAGCCATCGCGGCGCCCGCAAGTTCTCGGATGAAACGGCGCGCCACATCGGCGACTACATGGCCATCATCCTCGATGGTCGAGTACAAGGACAGCCGCCGGTCATTCGCAGTCAGATCGGTGCGAATGGCCAGATCGAGCTTGGCAGCAAGCCGCTGCAGGAAGCGAGCGACTTGGCGCTGGTGCTGCGCGCCGGCGCACTCCCCGCGCCGCTCACGATCGTGGACGAACGCGCCATCAGCGCCACGCTGGGCGCCGATTCCATTCACGATGCCGTGATCGCGGGCGTGGTCGGTGTCGTGCTCGTGATCGTCATCATGGTCGGCTATTATCGCATGTCCGGCGCGCTGGCCGTCGCGGCGCTCACGCTGTACTGCCTGTTCACGCTCGCGGGCCTGGCGATGTTCGGGTTTACGCTGACACTGCCCGGGCTCGCCGGCTTCGTGCTCTCGATCGGCATCGCCGTAGACGCGAACGTGCTGATCTTCGAGCGCATACGTGAGGAGCTGGTCCACGGCAAGTCGCTGCGGCTCGCCGTGGATGACGGGTTCCTGCACGCCATGAACGCCATCGTGGATTCGAACGTCAGCACCATCCTGACGGCGCTCATTCTCTACGCCGTTGGGACCGGCCCGGTCCAGGGCTTTGCCATTACCCTGATCATCGGTATCGTCGCCTCGATGATCTCGGCGATCTTCGTGGTGAAGACGCTGTTTCTCATGTGGTTGAACCGGCGGCCCGACATGGTCACCCTGAGTATCTGATGATCAGACTCTTCGCGAACGCAAACTACGACTTCATCAAATGGCGCCGTGTGGCGTTTTCCCTCACGGGCGGGATCATGCTGATCGGCGCGATCTTCCTCGCCACGCGCGGCCTCAATTACAGCATCGAGTTCACCGGCGGAACGTCGGTGCAGTTTGAAGTCGCGCACCGGGTCGAGACGGGGAAGATCCGGGCGGCGCTCGACCAGGTGGGCCTCCGGGGCGCCGACATCTACAACTTCGGCTCCGACACCTCGTACCAGGTGCGCGCACGGCTCGGCGCGAATGCGTCCGAAGGCGACGCGGGCACACAGGCGGTCGCCGATTCCGTCGCCCGCGCGCTCGACCAGAGCGTCGGGCAGGGGCAATACCAAATCGCGCAACGCCAATCGGTGGGCCCGAAGGTGGGCCGCGAGCTGCAGGGAAAAGCCCTCCTCGCCATCCTGGTCAGCTTTCTCGTGACGCTGATCTATCTCGCGGTCCGGTTCGAATGGCGCTTTGGTCTGGCGGCGGTCGTCGCGACCGCGCACGACATCGTCGCGACCATCGCCTTCATCAGCGTCATGCATCTCGAAGTGAGTCTCGTCGTGGTCGGGGCGGTGCTGACCGTGGTCGGATACTCGCTCAACGACACGATCATCATCTTCGACCGCGTGCGCGAAAACCTGCGCAAATACCGGCGCCAGAATCTGTACGAGATCCTCAATCTCTCGATCAACGAAACGTTGCCGCGGTCGGTGCTGACGCACGGGACCACGATCGCGACCACACTCTCGCTCCTGATCCTCGGGGGCGAGGTGATCCGGCCGTTCGCCTGGGTCATGTCGTTCGGAATCTTCACCGGCACGTTCTCATCGATCTACATCGCGGCGCCCGTGCTGCTCTGGATCGAGAAGCGCTGGCCCGGTGAGGATGCGCGCGGCGCGCGCGCGTTCGGCTCGCGCCCGGCCACGACGCCGTCGGCGCCCGCAGCGCCCGCGATGTCGTCGCAGCCTCGCACGCCGCAACCGACACGGTAGGACGGGCGCAGCATGCTGCGCCCCTACCTTGTGGACACCCATTGCCATTTGGGCGATGCCGCGTTCGATGCTGACCGCGATGCGGTTCTGGCCAACGCGAAGGCGGCGGGAGTCAGCCACGTCGTGGTGATCGGCGAGTCGTTGGCCGGCAGCGAGCGCGCGGTGGCGCTCGCGCGCGGCGCCGCGGGCCGGTCGGCGACGGTCGGGGTGCACCCACACGAAGCCAGCAATTGGTCGGACGACGCACGGCGCCGTGTCCTGGATCTGCTCGCCGCGCCCGAAGTCGTCGCCGTGGGCGAGACCGGACTCGATTACCACTACATGCATTCGCCGCGTGAGATGCAGCGGCGCGCATTCGAAGCGCACTTGCAGATCGGGCGGGAGCTCGACAAGCCGGTGATCGTCCACGCCCGCGATGCCGACGACGATATGGCCGCCATACTCCGCTCGGTTGCACCCGCCCAGCCGGTCGTCGTCCTGCACAGCTTTTCATCCGGTGACGCGGTCTGGGAAGCGGGCATGGCGATTAGCGCATATTTCTCCTTCAGCGGCATGATCACGTTCAAAAACTGGCCCCTCACCGGCCGTCTGGCCGTCTGCCCGTCCGACCGTCTGTTAGTCGAGACGGACGCGCCCTATCTCGCACCGGTGCCGCATCGCGGCAAACGCAACGAGCCGGGCTTCGTGCGCGACATCGCCGAACGGGCGGCGGTGCTGCGCGGCGAAAGCTTCGATGAGCTGACGCGCCGCACCACGGAAAACGCCCGCCGCTGTTTCGGCTCCCGGATCGATTCTTCCCTATGACTGCCACTGCCACCAAAGTTCCCTCCGACATCGCCATCGCCCAGGCCGCAAAACTGCGGCCCATTCGCGACGTCGCCGCCGAGCTCGGCTTGTCGGACGACGACCTCGAGCTGTATGGGAAGTACAAGGCGAAGATCTCGCTGCGCGCGCTGCACAAGCGCGACCGCAAAGGCCGGCTCGTCCTCGTCACCGGCATCAATCCCACCCCGGCGGGCGAAGGCAAGTCCACCGTCACCGTGGGCGTCACGCAGGCGCTGCGCCGCCTCGGCAAGAACGCCATTCTGGCGCTGCGCGAGCCGTCGCTCGGCCCCGTGTTCGGCGTAAAGGGCGGCGCGGCCGGCGGCGGGTATGCACAGGTCGTGCCGATGGAAGACATCAACCTGCACTTCACCGGCGACTTCCACGCCATTGCGAGCGCGCACAACCTCCTGTCGGCGATGCTCGATGCGCATCTCCATCACGGCAACGCCCTGGGGCTGGATGTGCGGCGCATCATCTGGCCGCGCACGATCGACATGAACGACCGGGCGTTGCGCAACATCATCGTGGGGCTGGGAGGCCTGTCGGGCGGGCCGATGCGCGAAGAGCGCTTCGTGATCATTCCCGGTTCGGAGATCATGGCGATTCTGGCGTTGGCCACGGGAATCGACGACCTCGAAGAACGCATCGCGCGCATCATCGTCGGCCTGCGCCCGGACAAAACCGCTGCGCGCGCCAGCGACCTCAAGGCGCAAGGCGCCATGACGCTGCTGCTCAAGGATGCGATCAATCCGAATCTCGTGCAGACGCTCGAGGGCGGCCCGGCGCTCGTGCATGGCGGCCCGTTCGGCAACATTGCCCACGGCTGCAATTCCGTCGCCGCGACACAGCTGGGACTCACGCTGTCGGACATCGTGTTGACGGAAGCAGGTTTCGGCGCCGATTTGGGCGCCGAAAAGTTTTTCGACATCAAATGCCGGTTTGCGGGCCTCAAGCCGGAGGCGGCGATCATCGTCGCCACGCTGCGGGCGCTGAAGATGCATGGCGGAGTCAAAAAGGATCGGCTGGCTACGGCTGATCCCGCTGCGGTGCAGCGGGGTTCTGAAAACCTCCGCCGCCACATCCGCAACGTGAAGAAGTTCGGGGTGCCCGCGATGGTCGCGCTCAACCGCTTCATCACTGATTCCGACGAAGAAGTCGAAGCGGTCCGCGCGGTTGGCGCGGCCGAGGGCGTCGACGTGGTGCGCTGTGACGTGTGGGAAAAGGGCGGGGAAGGGGGGGTCGCGGTGGCGGAGGCGTTGCTCGGGCTGCTCAAGACGAGCAAGTCCACGTTCAAGCCGCTGTACGACGAGCGCCGGCCAATTCGCGACAAGATCGAAACGATTGCGCGCGAGATTTACGGCGCCGGGAGCGTCTCCTTCGCGCCCGCGGCGGATCGCGCGCTCGAGCTTCTCCCCAAGCTGGGCCTCGGGGAAACGCCCGTCTGTATGGCGAAGACGCAGTACTCATTCTCTGATGATCCGACGCAGCTCGGCGCCCCCACGGGGTTCACGCTGCATGTCCGCGACATTCTCCCCTCCGCCGGCGCCGGCTTCGTCGTGGCGCTCGCGGGCGACATCATGACGATGCCGGGACTCGGCAAGAACCCGGCGGCCGAGCGAATTCGGCTTCTGCCTGACGGCACGATCGAGGGACTGTTCTAATGCGTACTATCGCAACCGACGCCGCACCGAAGGCGATTGGCCCCTACAGCCAGGCGATCGCGATCGACCGTCTCGTGTTCACCGCCGGCCAGGTCGCGTTGGACCCGAAAAGCGGCGAGCTCGTGGGCCGTACGACCGCGGAGCAAACGGAGCAAGTGTTCGCCAATTTGAAAGCCGTCTTGTCCGCGGCTGGAACGGCGCTCGCGAAGGTCGTGAAGACGACGGTGTATCTCGTGGACATGGCCGATTTTCCGCAAATGAATGAGGTGTATGCGAAGCATTTCGGCGCCCACAAGCCTGCGCGATCGACGGTGCAAGCGGCCGGTCTGCCGAAGGGCGCGCGCGTCGAGATCGACGTGATCGCGCTCACACAGTAGCGTGGCAACGGGGGAGCGGATTGGGTCTGGTGGCCTGACCAGTCTTCAAAACTGTTTGGGCCCCGAAAGGGGCTCGGTAGGTTCGATTCCTACACGCTCCCGCCACCGCCGTTGACTTTCTGCCCGCCAAATCAAATCGTAGACCAGCTCACCCTCGGAGGACGCATGGTTACGGGGCAATGGGCTCGTATACGCCCTGCAGAAACCGGCCACCTGCGCCGCGGCGCGTGGTATCGTGTGATCCGCCTCACACCCGTCGAAGCCGTGCTCGATGTCAACGGCACGCTGACCGCATTCCCGCGCCCATCACTCGAAATCCTGCCGACGCGACCTACCCGCTGGACCGTCGTGCCGCGGCCGCCCCGCGCGGCGCGGCTGCCGCTGACGTGGGGCTCGCGCTACGGTGTCTGCCCCAATTGCCGCGAGCGCGCCCGCCTCGAAGACCGCACGACCAGCATGCGCTGTCCCAAGTGCAACGGCTTCTTTGACATCGGCTGGGACAATTCCTGATGTCGCGTCGCTTGCGCCGATCACTATATTGTGCCCGCGCCCATTCCCGTCTCCCGAACCAGGAGCCGTGATGGCGATCTTATTTGCCCGCCTGCAGGCCGATGTCCCCCTCAAGATGCGCCGCGGGGCGTGGTACCGCGTGATCCAACTCACGGACCTCCAGGCTGTTATCGAAGTCAATCACCGCAAGGTCGGCGTGTTGCGCGCCTGGCTCGAGATCCAGCAGCGCCCGCCGCAGCGCTGGAGCGTCGTGCACGGCTCCGCGGAGAACAAGAAAGCGCCGCCGCATCTTCGGGGAACCTACGGCGTGTGTCCGAATTGTCGGGCGCGGGCACCGCTGCCGAAGAAAACCGTGCCCACCCTCGAGTGTGCACGCTGCCGGCAGGAGTTCGAGATCAATTGGGAGGAAGGGAACGGCGTCAAACATTCCGCGTGACAACGGTCACTTCCAAGTCGGTCTGCGTGCATTACTCTTCTCTCCCCTCGACGCCCGAGCGTGAATGATGGTGTGGGCCCGTCTTCAAGCGGATGTCAACTGTAACCTGCGGCGCGGTGCCTGGTACCGCCTGATCAAGGCTCAGGGCCTCGCCGCCGTGGTTGACGTGAAAGGGACACCCGTCGCCGTTGTCCGCGCCTTCCTGCAGATGTCGAATTCGCCGCCTCGCAAATGGACCGTCGTGGCGCGCCCCCGCAATGTCCCGCGTTCCGTGGACATCGGGGAGCACTATGCGGTGTGCCCCTCGTGCCGCGACCGCGTCCCGCTGCGCGGCAAGCCCAGCCGGATGATGTGCGGTCGGTGCAGCGTCGAATTCGCCGTGGACTGGGACGAGCACTATCTGATTCACTAAATCAGGCTCGAAGATCGGCAGGTCCTTTCGCGGCAGACGAGATTGTATCTTGTCTGCCGCGTGCTTCATGCCCACGTCATCCTCAATCCCGCGGCGGGACGAGGCGCCGCACGACGCGCCGAGTCCGTGGTCGCGCGCGAGTTCCGGGCGCAGGGCTGGGCGGTGGATGTGGTCCGCACCGACGGCCCCGGCCACGGTCAGGAGCTGGCGATGGAGGCGGTGCGGCAGGGCGCCAAGCATGTGGTCGCGGTCGGTGGAGACGGCACGGTTCACGAAGTGGCGAACGGCCTGCTGCGCACGGGCACCGATGCCGCCCTCGGCGTGGTGCCGATCGGCTCCGGCAACGACTTTGCGAAGCTCGTCGGGCAGTTCGGCTACGATCCAGCGCGCGCGGTGGCGCGGCTCGTCACCGCCCGCTCGCAGCGCTTCGATGCGGGGCGGGTGCTGGGTGAATGGTTCGTAAACAGCGTCGGGTTCGGGTTCGGGCCCGCCGTCGTCAAGACGCGGAACGCGATGCACCACCTGCGCGGCTTTCTATCTTATCTCGTCCCGATCGTGCAGACGTTCTTCAAGTTCGAGCCGCCGGTCTTCGACGTGGCCGCGCCCGGATTCCGGGAGCGGGGGTACATGATGATGGTCGAGGTTTGCAACGGTACGACGGCAGGCGGGAGCTATCGGTTCGCCCCGGACGCCGATCCCGCGGACGGGAAGCTGGATGTCTGCTTGATCCGGCGCGTGTCGTTGCCGCGGTTCCTCCTCGCGATACCGCGCGTGATGCGTGGCACGCACGTCACGATGCGCGAGGTGGCGCTCATCAAGACCGCCAAGCTCGTGATTCGCGCCCCCGAGGAGCCGCTGATGCTGCACACCGATGGGGAATTGCGCGAGCCGGGAGTCAATGAATGCACGGTGGAGCTGGAGCGGGGGAGATTGAACGTGTTGGTGGCACGATGAAAAACGATGGAATGAGGGAACGATGGAATGTGGTCGCTCTGGCGGCTTTTCTTTCCATCATTCCATCGTTCCATCTTTCTGCTCAGGATACCACCACCGCTCGAGATACGAGCCACGTCATCCTCCCAGATACGATGCCCAGGGGAATCAGGCCCATGGGAGCCTTTCTGCGCTCCTTCATCCTTCCCGGGTGGGGCCAGGTGGCGACCGACCGGCCCATGACTGGCGCGGTATTCGTCGCCTGGGAAGGCGTGACGGTCATGATGACCCTCAAAGCGCAGCAGGAAGCGAACTACTTCAAGGCGATTCACTCCGTCAACCTGCGCCACAAGCGGCAGGAAGTGCAGGACTGGCTCGTGCTGTGGGTCTTCAATCACTTCTTTTCGGGCGCGGAGGCGTACGTCTCCGCGCACCTGCACGACTTCCCGCCGGATCTCAAGCTCCGGGCCTTCCCCGGCGGCATCGGCATCAGTATCCCGTTCCATGAATAAAGCCCCGCTCGGGGTGTTCGACTCGGGGATCGGCGGCCTGACCGTCGCGCGCGCGTTGTTCGAGCGGCTCCCGCACGAGTCGGTGATCTATTTCGGCGACACCGCGCGCGTGCCGTACGGGCCGAAATCTCCTGATACCGTGCGGCGCTATAGCGGCGAGATCCTCGCGTATCTGCTGAATCGCGGCGTGAAAGCCGTGGTCGTCGCGTGCAATACGAGCACCGCGCACGCGCTCGGCTACCTGAAGGAGCGCTCGACTGTACCCGTCGTCGGCGTGATCGAACCGGGTGCGCGCGCCGCAGTGGCAGCGACCAAGACGGGGACGATCGGTGTGATCGGCACCGCCGGGACCGTTGCGAGCGGCGCGTACGAGCGCGCGATCAAGGCGCTGCGCCCCGATGCACGCGTCCACAGCCAGCCCTGCCCGCTGTTCGTGCCGCTCGTCGAGGAAGGGTGGTTCGAGCATCCCGCCGCCGAGCTGATCGCACGCGAGTATCTGGCGCCGCTGCAGCGCGCGAAGGTGGACGTGCTCGTGCTGGGCTGCACGCATTATCCGTTGCTCAAGCCGCTCCTCGCGCGCGTCATGGGTCCGGGTGTGAAACTGGTGGACTCGGCGGAAGAGACGGCGACAGCGGTGGCGCGGGAGCTCGAGCGGCTGGATCTGCTAGCGAACGGCGGGAGTCACGACCATCGCTTCGTGGTGTCGGACGATGAGCCGCATTTTCGGAAAGTTGGTGCGAGGTTCCTCGGCGAGAAGCTCAAGCAGGTAGAGGTCGTACCGCTCGGTTGACGAGAGCATCAGGAAACGTCTTGAGCTCCACCTGGTCGCCCGAGATCACCGCATAACGCCCCCCGTCCAGAAACGCTCCGGGATTCAGATAGGCACGGCCGTCGGGCAGGCGGTCCACCACCGGCCGATGCGTGTGCGCCATGATCACGAGCTGCACGTCGGCGTGGCTGCCCAGGAAATCCGCAGCCCAGCGGCGCTGCGCCGCTGCCGCCCGATCCAGCACCGCGCTATCCTTTGTATTATCGGCCAGATGGCGCGAAAACAGATCGGCGATCCAGAAGCCGATGGTGGGATGCAGCACGCGAAACACCGCGACCGTGATGGGATGACGCAGCACGCGATGCATCAGCGCGCCGGTCCAGTGCTGCTCGGTGAGGCCGTCGCCGTGCGTAATGAAGGCGCGGCGCCCCCCCAGGTCGAGCTCGGCCTCGCCGCCGAAGAATTCGATGCCGAGATCCTGGGTGAAGAACGAACCGCCCCAGCGATCGTGGTTGCCCCCCACGAACGTGACCGGCACGCCGCGGGCGCGGACCTCCTGCAGCTTGGCGACGGTGGCAAAATGTTTGCGGGGGATGACGCTTGGATACTCGAACCAGAAGTCGAAGACATCGCCCGTGAGAATGAGGTGATCCCCGGGCTGGGGGATCTCATCCAGGAACGCGTGGAACGCCTTCCCCACGGCGGGCGGCACCTGACCCAGGTGCGCGTCCGCCACCACGATGACGCGAGGGGATTTACTCTGGGACGACACGGCCCAAGCTTAGGAACCTGGATCGACGCACGCAAGCACATTACTGTATTGCCATGACGCAAACGCAAAAGCTCCTGATCGCCATCGGCATCCTGGCCGGAACCGGAATCGCTGCGAACCGCTTCGCTCCGGCGGGGACGGGCGACCGAGGCGAAGCCTGCCGCCGCTTCGTCAACGAGGCGCGTCGGACCTGCTATTCCCAGCTCCTGTCGGAGCGTCTCAGACAGCACGGCGTCGCCGATGCGGTGGCCACCCTGGATAAGCTCGCGGCGACGGACGCCGACGTCGCCGAGCACGCGCACGAGTTCGCGCACGGCCTCGGCATCGAGGCATACGGCAGGTCCACCGATATCGTCGCCACCTTTGCCGCCTGCGGTGACGGCTTTTCGTCGGGCTGCCGCCATGGCGTGATCCAGGCGTACTTCGAATCGCGCGAGAAGGTGACGCAGCCCGAGGTCGAAGCGCTGTGCCAGCCGTTCAAGAGCCCCGGCGCGAGCCGCTGGGTGCTGTTTCAATGTGTTCACGGGATGGGCCACGGCCTGACGATGCTGTATGCGCACGACCTGCCGCGCGCACTCACCGACTGCGACATGCTCAGCGACGGGTGGGACCGCGAGTCGTGCTACGGCGGCGCGTTCATGGAGAGCGTGATCAACGCGACCGCTCCGCACCATCCCGCGACGATGCTCGCCGCACAGAGCCATCACCACATGATGGGCGGCACGACGTTCAAGGCCATGGATCCGGCGGATCCATTGTATCCCTGCTCGATCATGGCCGAGCGGTACCTGGATGCGTGCTACCAGATGCAGACGTCGGTCATGCTCAATCTGAATCACGGCAACATCGGGGACGCGGCAAAATCGTGCGAGCGCGCGCCGCTGCGCGTCCGGCCAATCTGCTTCCAGAGCCTCGGTCGCGACATTACATCCTACACGTCGCGCGATCCACAAAAGACGGCCGATCTCTGTCACACGGCGGCGGAGCCCTACCGCCCCGCGTGTTACTTCGGGGCGGTGAAGGCGCTCGTCGATTGGACCGCGACGACGGGTGCGGCATTCGCCTTCTGCCAGCTCGTTGCCAGCGAGGCCGGCGGGCCGACCTGCTATCACGCCCTCGGCGAAGAGATCGCCACACTGCTGGCGTCGCTGCCGGAGCGCGAGGTCCAGTGCCTGCGCGCGCAGGAGCCGCAGGCGGTCATGGCGTGCCGGTTGGGCGCGGGAGTCCCTGTGTCGCGTTGACTTTTACGGCGGCGGTTCGCATTCTCCCGCCAGCATGAAGGCTCTCTCGGAACGACTGCGGGCTGGGACCGTACCCGTTCGTCCTGTCCTCCAGGACGATCGCAATCCCGGTATGCCGCTCGATCTCGATGTCATCCGCGCGCTGCGCGTCAATCGCAGCGCCGTCGAACGCCGCGCCGCCACCATCCCCACGCGCCGCACCGTAAAGAAGGAATGGCAAGCCGCGTGGCTGCTGCGCGCGATCACCTGCATGGACCTCACGACACTGCAGGGCGACGACACGCCCGGCAACGTGCTGCGGCTCTGCGCCAAGGCCCGTCGCCCGCTGCGCCAGGACCTGATCGACGCGCTCGGCGTCGGCGATCTCGATATCAAGGTTGGCGCGGTCTGCGTCTATCACGCGCTCGTCCCCACGGCGGTCGCGGCGCTCGAAGGCTCGGGGATTCCGGTGGCCGCCGTATCGACCGGTTTTCCCGCGGGACTCAGTCCCTTCGCGCAGCGACTCGAGGAGGTACAGGCGTCAGTTGCGGCGGGCGCGCAGGAGATCGACATCGTCATCACCCGCGCGCACGTGCTGACCGGCGACTGGCCGGCGCTCTACGCCGAGGTCCGCGCGTTCCGCGATGCGTGCGGCCGCGCGCACATGAAAGCGATCCTCGGCACCGGCGACCTGGCGACCCTCACGAATGTCGCCCGCGCCAGCATGGTGGCGATGATGGCCGGCGCCGATTTCATCAAGACGTCCACGGGCAAAGAGCCGGTCAACGCGGTCTTGCCGGTCGGCGTCGTGATGACGCGCATGATTCGCGAATACGAGATGCGGACCGGCGCCGCCGTCGGCTTCAAGCCCGCGGGCGGGATCCGCGCCGCCAAGCAGGCGCTCGACTGGCTCATCCTTATGAAGGAAGAGCTCGGCGACCGCTGGCTCAGGTCGGCGTTGTTCAGGCTGGGGGCAAGTTCGTTGCTGACTGACATCGAGCGCCAGCTCGAGCACTTCGTGACGGGCCGCTACGCGGCTGCCCATCGCCATCCGATGGTGTAATGGCAACCGTCGCCAAGCTGTTCGAGACGATGGAATACGGACCGGCGCCGGAGAGCGACGCGCCGGCGCTCGAGTGGCTCAAACAACACGACAACGGGCGCTTCGGGCACTTCAGCAACGGCCGTTGGGTGGCTCCCGCCGAAGGCCAGTATTTCGAGACGATCAACCCCGCGACGAAGGCGGTCCTGGCGCGCGTCGCCCAGGGGAGCAAGGCGGACGTGGATGCGGCCGTCGCCGCCGCGAATTCCGCCGCGCCCGTGTGGTCCGGGCTCACGCCCCACGCGCGCGCCCGCTTCCTGTACGCGCTCGCCCGTGAGGTGCAGCGGCATTCGCGGCTCCTCGCGGTGCTCGAGAGCCTCGATAACGGCAAACCGATCCGCGAAACGCGCGATCTCGACATCCCGCTCGTCGCCCGGCACTTCTATCATCACGCCGGTTGGGCGCAGCTGCGCGACAGCGAATTCCCCGGCTACGTGCCGGTCGGGGTCGTCGGCCAGATCATCCCGTGGAATTTCCCGCTCCTCATGGTCGCCTGGAAGGTGGCGCCGGCGCTCGCGGCGGGAAACACGGTGATCCTGAAGCCTGCCGAGTTCACGCCGCTCACCGCGCTGTGCTTTGCGGAGATCGCGCAGGCCGCGGGGCTGCCGCCCGGCGTCTTCAACGTGGTGACCGGCGATGGCGCGACGGGGAAGGCGCTCGTCGAGCACCCGGACGTGCAGAAGATCGCGTTCACCGGCTCCACGGAAGTCGGACGCATCATCCGCAAGGCGACCGCCGGCAGCGGCAAGAAGCTGACGCTCGAGCTCGGCGGCAAAAGTCCGTTCATCGTGTTCGACGACGCCGATCTCGACAGCGTCGTCGAAGGTGTGGTGGACGCGATCTGGTTCAATCAGGGCCAGGTGTGCTGCGCCGGCTCGCGGCTGCTCGTGCAGGAAAGCGTCGCCGACCGGCTGACGCAGAAGCTCCGGGCGCGCATGGAAAAGCTGCGCGTCGGCTCGCCGCTCGATAAAGCGGTGGACATGGGCGCCATCGTGGCACCAGTCCAGCTCGAGCGCATCCGCGGTCTGGTAGAGAAAGGCGTCGAAGAAGGGGCCAAGATGTGGCAGCCGTCGTGGGCGTGCCCGACCGAAGGCTACTTCTATCCGCCGACGCTGTTCACCGACGTCTCGCCCGCCGCCACGATCGCCCAGATCGAAATCTTCGGCCCCGTCCTCGTCAGCATGACGTTCCGCACACCGAAGGAAGCGGTGGAGCTGGCCAACAACACGCCATACGGTCTCGCGGCGAGCGTGTGGACCGAGAATATCAATCTCGCGCTCGACGTCGCCCCGAAGCTCAAGGCCGGCGTCGTGTGGATCAACTCGACGAATCTGTTCGACGCGGCAGCCGGATTCGGCGGCTACCGGGAGTCTGGCTTCGGTCGAGAGGGTGGGAGAGAGGGGATGTGGGAATACCTGAAGGCGGGATGGGATGAAAAGGCGGGAGATGGGAGAAGGGAGATGTCCGATACGGCGGCGAAATCGACATCCGCACCGGAACGTACATCTCCCATCTCCCTTCTCCCGCCTATTGATAGGACCTACAAGCTCTTCATCGGCGGTAAACAGGCGCGCCCCGATCAGGGCTACTCCCGCAAGATCCTCGGACCGGACGGCCGGGTGCTCGGCGAGGTCGCCGAAGGCAATCGCAAGGACGTGCGCAACGCGGTCGAGGCGGCACACGCGGCCGACGGGTGGGGACGCGGCAGCGGCCACATGCGCGCCCAGATCCTCTATTTCATCGCCGAGAATCTCGCGACGCGTGCCGACGAGTTCGCGGCGCGGGTGGGACGCCAGGAAGTAGACGCGAGCATCGCCCGACTGTTCACCTACGCCGCGTGGGCCGACAAGTGGGACGGCGCCGTGCACCACACGCCAATTCGCGGGGTTACGCTGGCGATGAACGAGCCGATCGGCGTCCTCGGCATTGCCGCTCCGGATGACGTGCCGCTGCTCGGCTTCGTGTCGCTGATGGCACCGGCGATCGCCGTCGGCAACACCGTCATCGTCGTTCCCTCCGAGTCGCAGCCGATCGCCGCGACCGAGTTCTATACCGTGCTCGAGACGTCCGACGTCCCGGATGGCGTGATCAACGTGATCACCGGCGCGAAGGATCCGCTCGCAAAAGTGCTCGCCGAGCACGACGACGTGGACGGGATGTGGTACTTCGGCAGCGCCGCCGGTCTGAAGGCCGTCGAACTGGCCTCGGCAGCGAACATGAAGCGCACGTGGACGTCGGCGCGCACGCGCGACTGGCTCGATACGCGTCAGGGTGAGGGACGCGAGTTCCTCCGTCGCGCGACGGAAGTAAAGAACATCTGGATTCCTTACGGCGAGTAAGACTCCCCCCGTAATCAACGCGGTGCTGCACCGCGTGAACTACTCCGAGACCGATCAGATGGGCTTCGTCTACCACGCGAACTATCTCATCTGGATGGACATGGCGCGCACAGAGCATTTGCGTGAGCGCGGGATGTCGTATAAGGAACTGGAGGAGCAGGGGACGTATCTCACGGTCACGGACGTGCACGTCCGCTACCGCCAGCCGGCACGCTATGATGATATGATTCGCGTCCGCTGCTGGGTGCGAGACCTGGCCTCGCGGCGGGTAATCTTCGGATACGCGGTGGAGCGGGCGCAGACGGACGAATTGCTCGCCACCGCCGAAACGTCGCTGATCGCGCTGAACAACCAACAATCGCTCTCGCGCCTTCCGGAGCACGTGTGTGAGTTGCTCGAAGCCACGGCAGACCCGGTTCGTCTCTAGCGTCCTGCTGCTGGCGGCGCTGCTCGCGGCCCGGCCGGTGCTCGCGCAGCAAGGCGCCGCCGCCGATGAAACGACCGTGGGTGTGCTCGCCGGGCTGCTCGCGGCTGCTGATGCTCGGCGCTTCGATCTCGCCGCGCTCCGCGAGGGGCTGAGCCACGCGAATCCTGCGGTGCGGCGTCAGGCCGCGCTGGCGGCCGGACGCATCGGCGACGCCGCCGCGATCGACCTCTTACTTCCGGTGCTCAACGATTCGATGCCCACGGTCCAGGCGGCCGTGGCGTTCGCGCTCGGCCTGCTCAAGGACGCACGCGCCATCCCCTTGCTGCTGGAAAAGATCCGCGCCGTGTCGTCGACCGAGCAGGCCGCGCCGCAGCTCGAGGCCGTAACGGCGATCGCCAAGATCGGCGGCGACGCGGGCGCGCGCGCCCTGATCGATATCCTCGCGTCGGGATCGCCAGGCTCCGCGACACCGGTCGTGAACGCCGCACTGCTCGAATCGTGGCGGCTCGGCACCGCTCGCGCCCCTGTCGCGGAGCTGGTGCGCTTCACCGATGCCGTCGACGCGGCGACACGTTGGCGCGCGCTCTTCTCGCTCGCGCGCCTGCGCGCGGCTCCCGGCGCCGCCCCCCTCATTCGGGCGCTCAGCGATCCGGACGCGCAAACGCGCACCGTCGCCGCGCGGGGGATCGGAAAGGCGCTGCTCGACAGCGCGCGCCTTGACCCGCGCGGGGCCGTCGCCGGACTGCGCCGGTTGCTCAATGACCCCGACGCGCATATCCGCATCAATGCGCTGCGCGCGCTCGCGTCGTTCCGTGATTCCACGGTCGCCGGCGCCATCGTGCCGCTCGTCGCGGATCGCGACATCGGCGTCGCGGTGCAGGCCGAGACCACGTTGGGAGTCGTGCGGGGCAGCGCGGCACTCGCGGCCCTACGTCCCCGGCTCACGAGCAGCGTCTTTGCGCTCAAGCGCCAGGCGCTCATTGCCGTGGCGCAGGCCGACAGCAGCACCGGTGTCGCTGCGGCCGTCGCCGTGGGCAACGACGGCGATTGGCGCTGGCGCCTCGTCGCCGCGGAGGCGTTCGACGCCGCCCGCGCGCGCGATCGCTTGGAAGGACAGCTCACCGACCCCGACGGCCGGGTGGTGGCGCGGGCGTTGCAAGCGCTCCAGCGTATCGTGCCCCCCCCGGAGGATTCGGCACTGCTCGCCCGCGCGCGCGTCCTGCTCCGCCATAGCGATCCGGCGGTGCGCAGCGTCGCGGCCGAACTCCTGGCACGCCATCCCACCGAGGACGACGTCGACCTCCTCGTGACTGCATACGACCGTGCCGACCGCGATCCGTTCAACGATGCCCGCCTGTCGGCGGTCTCCGCGCTTGGTGCCATCGCCGCGTCGTCGCCGACCGCCCGCCTCCGTGTCGTGACGCGGTTCGTGTCGGCGACGCCCCGACCCGACGACTATCTCGTGCGGCGCCTCGCCGCCGACACGCTCCCCGACACGCGTGAGGCGTGGGGTCCGGTCCTGCCCATCGCGACCGGTCGCACGCTCGCCGACTATCGCGATGTCGCGCGGCGCTGGTTGGCGCCCGCCCTCGCAGGTACCAACCCGCATGTGATCCTGGAGACGGATCGCGGAACGCTCGATATCGAGCTGCTGGCTGCCGAGGCGCCGCTCACGGTCGCGGTGATCATCGACCTCGTGAATCGCCGCTATTTCGACGGCACGCGCTGGCATCGTGTGGTGCCGAACTTCGTCGTGCAGGACGGCGATCCCCGCGGTGACGGCTGGGGCGGCCCGGGATTCGCGATTCGCGACGAGATCAATCCCGTGCGCTATGAAACGGGCACCGTGGGCATGGCGCTCTCCGGACCGAACACCGGAGGCAGCCAGTATTTCATTACGCATTCCGCGCAGCCGCACCTGGACGGCATCTATACGATCTTTGGTCGTGTCGTCGGCGGCGCGAGCGGCGCTGCGGTGCTGAACGCGATCGGGCAGGGCGATCGCATCCGGAGCATTCATCGATGAAGAGCTGGGCCTGTGCCATCGCGTTGACGCTGGCGTGCGCTTCCTCACTGTCCGGCCAGTACGGCTACTTCGGGCAAAACAAGATTCAATACCGCCGTTTCGATTGGCGCGTGCTGCGCGGCGAGCACGTGGATCTCTACTACTATCCTGAAGAAGAAGAGCTGGGCCGCGTCGCGCTGGCATACGCGGAGGAGAGCTACGACGCGCTCGAGCGGCGCTTCAACCACGCCGTCACCCGGCGCAT
This sequence comes from Gemmatimonadota bacterium, assembly GCA_003223395.1. GTDB lineage: Bacteria > Gemmatimonadota > Gemmatimonadetes > Gemmatimonadales > GWC2-71-9 > 20CM-2-65-7. The sequence continues at coordinate 46,635 of QHUZ01000029.1, forward strand.
CCCGCTGATCGTCTACGCGTCCCACAGCGATTTCGAGCAGACCAACATCCTGCCGTTCATTCCGCCTGAAGGCTTGTTGGGTGTGACCGAGTTTTTGAAGCGTCGCGTCGCACTGCCGTTTCGCGGCAGCTACGCCGAATTCCGGCATACGATCCGTCACGAGCTGGTGCACGTCTTCCAGCTGAGCCTCGCGTCACAAACGTTCGGACGGTACCCGCGCTTCCGGCAGGCTGGGGTGCCGCTGTGGTGGAGTGAAGGGTTGGCGGAGTTCTTCTCCGCGGGTGAGGACAGCCGCGACGAGATGGTGCTGCGCGACATGACGATCGCGGGCCGCTTGCCCTCGTTGCCCGACTTGACCTACGCGTACGGCGGGCTGGTCTATCCCGTCGGCGGCAGCATTCACCACTTCCTGGCCGAACGCTACGGCGAGTGGCGCCTCCTCGAGCTGTACAGCGACATCTGGAAGTACTCGAGCTTCGACCGCGCGCTTGCCGGCATCTACGGCCGCACGATCGACCAGCTGTCGGACGAATGGCAATACTGGATGCGCCAGCACTACTATCCTGCCGTCACCACCCAGCCACCGCTCGCGATCACGGCGCGCAAGCTCACCGAGCTTGGGATCAAGCCGACGGCGTATCGGCTCCCCGGCGATTCCGCGCCCTCATTCCTCTTCTTCTCACCCGCGAGTGGCTATACCACGATCTACACGCAGACCCTCAGCGGGAGAGGCCGGCGGCAGGTGGTGCAGGGCGAGCGCAACGAGCAGTTCGAATCGTTCCACTTCTTCGAGTCGCGGATCGACGTGAACCCGCACGGCGTCGCGACCTTCAGCAGCAAGTACGCCGAGCGCGACGCGCTGTTTTTCTGGGACTTGCAGAAAGGCAAGGTCGTCGGCCGCTATCAGTTCGCCGAGCTCGTCTCGATTCTCTCCCCGGCCTGGGCGCCTGACGGCAAGAGTGTCGTGTTCAGCGGCCTGTCGGAGTCCGGCTATTCGGATCTCTACCGGCTGTGGCTCGCCGATCCCGGTGACTCGTTGCGTGCCGGGCGCCTCGAGCGCCTTACCTCGGATCGGTACGAAGATCTCGATCCGACCATCAGCCCGGACGGGCGGACCGTCGTCTTTTCGTCCGATCGCACACCCTTCGGCCGGACCGGCGCACATAATCTGTTCGCGCTCGATCTCCCCACCGGCAGGGTCCGCTATCTGACCTACGGCGACTGGCGTGACGAATCCCCGCGCTGGGGCGAAGGCCGCATCTACTTCGCCTCCGACCGCGACGGGACGTTCCAGGTGTATTCGATCGATTCGGCGGGCACGGGGCGGCGCGAGACGCGAACACTCAATGGCGCGTTCGACCCGCAATGGGTGCCGGGCACACAGGGTGGCTTGCTGTTCGGCGGATTTGCCGATCTCAGCTTCAATATCTATGTCGCGCCGCCGCTGCACGACGGGGCCGGCACATTCACGCTCGCCAACGCAGATAGCCTCCCGGCCGCGGCGTGGACGTGGGGGGAGCTGTCGCACCCGCAGTACGCGCGCACCGACGGGGCCCCGTACGAGCGGAAATTCAGTCTCGACTTCGCCGCGGGCGATGCCGCCGTCGCCCCCGGGATCGGCTCGGCGCAGGGCGCGGTCTTCGTGTTCAGCGACCTCCTGTCCGACCACCAGGTCTTCTTCTCGCTGACGTCGTTTCAGAACGCCGGCTTTGGGAGCCTGGTCGATAACATCAGCGGGTCCGTGTTCTACCTGAATCAGTCGCGGCGCATCAACTGGGGCGCCGGGGCGTTCCGCCAGCGCGGCCTGTTCTACGAGGGTGACTTCAATTCGCTGTTCGAAGAACGGTCCTACGGCATGTTCGCGCAGGTCCGGTATCCGCTCACGCGCTTCCGCCGGATCGTGGGCGAGTATCGCCTGGAGCGTTCGGATCGTCTCGACATCCGCACCGACGACGTGACCGAGCCGCGCCGCATCGGCTGGCTGGCGTCGAACTATCTGACGTACGTGAAAGACAACACGCTCTGGCTGCCGACCGGCCCGATCGACGGTGAGCGCTACAATTTCACGACCGGGCTCGTGAACGATCTGAGTCACGGCCGGTTCGACTCGTGGCTCGTGTCGGCGGACTGGCGCAAGTACGTGCGGACGTCGCAGCACAGCGCCGTCGCGCTGCGCATCCAGGGCTACGCCGCGGGCGGCGAGCGGCCGCGGCGCATCAGCATCGCCGGCTCGTGGGGCTTGCGCGGCTATCCGCAGTACGGCTACGTGGCCGGCACGCGCGCCTGGCTCGTGAACGCCGAGTACCGGTTCCCGATTCTCGACTTCCTGACCATCGGTTTCCCATTCGGGGCGGCGCGGTTTCCGGGCGTGCAGGGCGCGCTCTTCGTCGATTACGGGCGCGCGTGGTCGAAGACGACGACCGGCCGCGGCGTCCTCGGTTCGAGCGGACTCGGACTGCGCATGCCGATCGGCCCGCCGCTCGTGTTGCGACTCGACATCGGCTATCGACTTGGAACGACGGATCTCGACGCGTACGGATTGCCGGCGAGCACCCACAATCGTCGGTTCGTCGACTTCTTCTTCGGCTTCAACTATTGACCCGGCGACGCTCTGTTTCCTACATTGCCGCCTGTACGTTGCTCGCGGCGTGCCCGCGTCATCCACCGGCGCCGCTCGTGCCGATGCCCCTGGCACCGGTGAATCGTGACAGCGCGGTGCAGTGGAGCCGGAGGACATTGCCGCGCGCGGCTGCGCTGATTCGATTTCGCTGGCGATATCAGGACGAGCGAGTCAAATACGCGGGGCGCGGATCCGTGCGAATCGCGCCGCGCGATTCGCTGCGATTCGACTACGCGGGGCCGTTCAACTGGGGAAGCGGGGCGGCCGTCGTGATCGGCGATTCCGTGCGGTGGGCCGATCCGGAGAAGAACTTTCGATCGCTGGTCCCGGCGATCCCGATGCTCTGGGCGTCATTCGCGATGGTGCGGCCGCCCGCGGACGACGCGAACGTGCTGGGCACGCAGATCGTGGATTCGGTGACGCACCAGCGCCGCGTCGTGTGGCGGTTTGCTCAGGCCGAGGATACGCTCGACTATGTTGTGACCGACAGCGCGGGTCGCGAGTCGATGCTAGAGGCCGAATGGCGGCGGCGGGGAAGAGTGGTAGCGCGGAGCCGTGCCAAGCTCGACGCATTACAGCGGCCCGCGAGTGCGCGCGTCGACTTTCCGGAGGGGCCGGCCAGATTTGAGCTCACGGTTGGTATGGTTGATACCGCGGCGGTCATTCCACCGGCTGTTTGGCGCAGTCCTCATTAGTGCGTCGAGCCTGTGGCTCGCGGGCTGCCCGTATGGATTTCAAGGCGGCACACTCCCCAACGTCAAAACCGTCGCCATCCTGCCGTTCGACAACGACACCCCCGAGCCGCGCCTGACCGCAGAAGTGAGCGAGGCCGTTCGCCAGGCGCTCGAAGGGCGCCTCGGACTGCGCGTGGCGACCGAGGCAACGGCGGACGCGATCGTCCGCGGCCGGGTCGTGCGCTACGATCCCGACGTGCCGCAGAGTGTGCTGGCGGGCGTGGGGCAGGCGACGGTGACGAAACGCAAAGTGCAGATCATCGTCGATGTCGAGATCGTCAACCAGCGTGAAGGCACGACCGTGTGGAAGCGGCAGGGTCTCTCCGTGGACGGCGACTACGCCCCGCCGGCGGAAGCGGACGGCCGTAAAGCCGCGCTCGCCAAGCTCGTGCAGCAGATCGTCGACGGAGCGCAGTCACAATGGTGAGGTTCCTCGCAGCGCGCCGCGGCGCCAGCTCGAGCGGCTGCCTGCTCTCGCTCCTGATCGTCGTCGCGGTGCTGTACTACGGGGTGAACATCGGCGAGGTCTACTTCCGGTACTATCGGCTGCTCGATGAAATGCAGACGGAAACCCGCATCGCGTCCGGACTCGACGATGGGACGATCCGGCGCCGCATCCAGGCCGCGATCGAAGAGATCGGCCTTCCCGATTCCGCGGGGAGCCGCCAGCTCCAGATCCGTCGCACGTCGCAGCCGCGCGAGATCGTCATCGAGACGCGCTACAGCGAATCGGTCTCGCTGCCCTTCTTCAATCACAGCTTCAACTTCCACCCCAGAGCCTCGCAGCCGCTCTGAACACGGCCGCGAAGGTCCGGACGCCCGAGGCCGCCGCAACGTGGCGCGCCACTCAGGGCCGGGTTGTTTTCACCAACGGCGTGTTTGATCTGCTCCATACGGGACACGTCGCACTACTCGAGGCGGCGCGCGCCGAGGGCGACGCCCTCGTCGTCGGGGTCAACAGCGACGCGTCGGCGCGGCGCCTGGGCAAAGGGCCCGACCGGCCCATCGTCGCCGAGGCTGAACGGGCGCGCCTGCTGGCGGCGCTGGCTGCGGTCGATTGCGTGGTGCTGTTCGACGAGGACACGCCGCTCGCGCTGATCCAGCTCCTGCGTCCCGCTGTGCTGGTGAAAGGCGCCGATTACGCGCACGACGCCATCGTCGGCGCGAAGGAAGTGGAAGGGTGGGGGGGCCGGGTTGTGCGCGTGCCGCTCGTCACGGACAAGTCCACGACGAAGCTGCTCGAGCGGCTGCGGGGCGGATGAAGCTGATCGTCGGCACGCGCAGCCCCGGGAAGACGCGGGAGATTCGCGAGCTGTTTGCCGGCCTGCCGTTTGACGTGTCGTTTCCCGCCGACCGGCTCCTCCAGCCGCTGCCGGAAGAAGCCGATCTCGAGCGCAGCACGAGCTATGTCGAGAATGCGGTCTCCAAGGCGCGATACTACGCGGCGCGCAGCGGCCTGCCGGCGGTATCCGATGACTCCGGCATCGAAGTGGACGCGCTCGGCGGGGCGCCGGGTCCACGCTCCGCGCGCTGGTCGGCGACCGGCACCGATGCCGAAAACAACACCTTGCTGCTCGAGCAGTTGGCGGGTCTCCCGGCTGACAAGCGCACGGCGCATTACCGCTGCATCGTGGCATTTCTCGCGACGCCGAGCAGCGTCCCGGAGATCGTCGAAGCGACGTGCGATGGGGTGATCCTGACGGAGCCGCGCGGCACGGGGGGCTTTGGCTACGATCCGCTGTTCTATTCGGAAGAGCTCCACATGACCTTCGGTGAGGCTCCCCCCGCCGCGAAGCATCGCGTCTCGCACCGCGGCCGGGCCTTTCGCGCCTTGATTGAAGTGCTGTTACGCCGTTCTACGTAGTTGTTGTTTTGTCGTTGTTGTTTTGCAGTTGTTGTTTTGCAGTTTTTGTTTTACGTATTCTTCTTGACGTAGTTATCTTGACGCAGTTTGTTCGACGCCTTTTTTTGACGTCTTCGTTAGTTAGCCGGGGTGTGGCGCAGTCCGGTAGCGCGCCTGGTTTGGGACCAGGAGGTCGCGGGTTCGAATCCCGCCGCCCCGATTCACCCGTCCACCTGCGCTCGCAGGTACTTCTCGTAGCAATCCTCGCAGACGCCGTGGCTGAACCGCGCCGCTGAGCGCTGCTCGACATAGCGCTCCAGCGGGGTCCAGGCGCCGTCGGTGTCGCGAATGCGCTTGCAATAGCTGCACATCGCGAGCAGCCCTTCCAGCGTCATCAGCTCCTCGCGCAAGCCCAGGATGCGCTCGGCGACGTTGAGACGCGCGACCAGCTCTTCGGGGATGATCGGCTTCGTGATGAAATCGTCCACGCCGGCCTGCATCGCCTCGAGAAAGTTCCCCAATCCGGTGCGGATCGTCTGCATCATGAAGTAGGTGTATGGGCCGGGAGGACGCGAGCGGATCTTGCGGCACAGCTCGATGCCGTCCATCGCCGGCATCAGCCAGTCGGAAACGATCACGCGATGGTGGGCGACCAGCCACAATCCCCACGCGTCGACGCCGTTGTCCACCGCCGTGACCTCGTGACCCTGCGCGGTGAGGATTGCGGTCAGCGTCTGTCCGGCGACGGCGTCATCTTCGGCGAGCAGAATTCGCATTATTCCTCCGGCAACGAGGCGCGTTGCTGGCGTAGATAGTCGGTCACCGCGTGGGCGATGGGGCTGACGCGCTCGAAGGTCTCGCGCGCATGTTCGACGTCACCGGCGCGGGCGGTCGTCTCGACGGTCTCGAGCAACCCGGCGAGCTCGCGGGCGCCGATGGTCGCGGCGGCGCCACGGTAGACGTGGGCGGCCTTCGCGATATCGTCGCCCGTCCCGCTTGTGACCGCACCGGCAAGCGCAGCCAGACGATCCGGGGCCTGCCGCACGAACGTGTCTATAATGGAATAGAGCGCCTGCTCCGCGCCCGCTTCGCGCAGCGTCATCCGGAACCCCTCGAGGTCCACCGGCGGCGTGAGCGGTTCGGGAGCCCGCTCGGTGACGGTCCTGGGCTCCGCCGTCCCTTCCACCAGCGCGAACAGCTCGTGCGCCTTGAAAGGCTTGGCGAGGTAGTCCGTCATGCCGTGCGACAGACAGCGCTCGCGCTCGCCCGAGAGGGCGTGTGCCGTCAGGCCGATGATCGGGAGGTCCTTGCCCTTGGGCAGCGCCCGAATCGCGTGCGTGGCCTCGAAGCCGTCCATCTCCGGCATCTGAATGTCCATCAAGACCACGTCGTAGTCGCGCCCGTTCACCGCTTCCACTGCCTCGCGGCCGTTGCTCGAAACGTGGACTTCATGTCCCCGTTTGACCAGCATGGCGACCGCGACTTGCTGATTGACGGGATTGTCTTCCGCGAGCAGCACGCGCAGCGTCGCGCGCGATTCCGCGATCGTGTGTCGGGTCACGACATCCGGCGTTCCCGCTTCCTCCGGCGATCCGGCGAGGACTGTCCCGAGCGCTTCCAGCAGGTCGCTGCGGGACATCGGCTTCGTGAGGTAGCCGCGGATCCCCAGCTCGCGGCATCGCTCGCCGTCGCCACGCTGCCCGGCGGACGTCAACATCAGCAAGTTGGTGCGCTTGATCTTCTTGTCGGCGCGCACCGCGGTCGCGAGCTGGAAGCCGTCCATGTCGGGCATCTGCACGTCGAGGATCGCGAGGTCATAGCGGACACGGCGCAGCGCTTCCAGGCCGTCGGCCGCAGTCGACGCCTCGTCGACGTTGATGCCCTCGGCTGCGAGCATCTCCCGCAGGATGCGCCGGTTCGTCTGATTATCGTCGACGATCAGCATGCGGCGGCCGCCGAGCGCCGCGAGGCCGACGACGCGCGTCGGCGGAGCGGTCCCGACGGGGAGGGCGAGCGAAAACGAGAACTCGCTGCCACGTCCGACCTCGCTTTTCACGGAAAGCTCGCCGCCCATCAGCCGGACCAGGCGCTGCGAGATGGCGAGGCCGAGGCCGGTCCCGCCGTAGCGGCGCGTCATCGTCGAATCGGCCTGCGTGAACTCTTTGAATACCGACGTGGTGTGTTCGGCCGCGATCCCGATGCCGGTGTCCCGCACCGCGAACGTGACCTTGGCAGTGCCGTCGGTCGCGGCGACGTCCACGGATACCACGACCTCGCCTTGCTCGGTGAACTTGATCGCATTGCCGATCAGATTCATGAGCACCTGCCGCAGGCGGGTGGGGTCGCCGCGGACCGCGCGCGGCACGTCGGCCGACACTTCCGCGAGCAGCTCGAGATGCTTTTCGCGCGCCCGCACGGCGAGGAGGCTGGCCGTGGCGTGCACCACTTTCGACACGTCGAACGGGATCGACTCGAGCTCCAGGTGCTCGGCTTCGATCTTGGAGTAGTCGAGGATGTCGTTCAGGATCATCAGCAACGCTTCCGACGACGAGCGGACCAGCTCCAGGGCGCGGCGCTGCTCGGTCGTCAGCTCGGTATCGAGGATCAGCTCCACGAAGCCGAGCACGGCGTTCATCGGCGTGCGGATCTCGTGGCTCATGTTGGCGAGGAAGGCCGAGCGGGCCCGGGCGACGCGTTCGGCGAGGTCGCGGGCGTCGCGCATCACCGCTTCGGCTTGCTTGGCAGCTTCTTCGCTGACCGCGAGGCGCGCAGTCACCTGGAGGTGATCGACGAGTGTCAGGTGCGCGCGTCGCGCCACGATCGCCATTCCCAGGGTGAAGACGGCCACGACGATCGCGGCCGCGAGGTGATGAGCCTGATCGCTCGTGGCCAGCGACACGAAGACGGGGAGAGCGATGCCGGCGAGGAATCCGCGGATGCTCAGAGGATCGGCCGCGAGCGTCGTCAGCGCACTGGCGATGAGGCCGGCCAGGATTACGAGGACGAGGGCGGTGGTCTCGAACGGCACGAGCGGCAGTACCAGTGCGCCGCCCACGCCCCAGGTGATGGCGAGCAGGGTCACGGTGACGCGCACGCCCGTGCGGACGGCCCGCTCGGTCAGCGGTCGGCTTGAGGCGACGTAGATCCACGCACCCCGCACCAGCGCGGTGAACACGACTGCGCCGGCCCAGCCGAGCAGCAGGTCGTGGGGCGCATCGGGCCAGGCGAGCGCAACGACGACGGCGATGAGAATGGGATGTACCCAGACACCGAGCCGGCTCTCGCGCACGAGGCGCTCTCGGAGCAGGCGGGCGAGGTCGGCGCGGATGCGCTCGTCCGTCGCTACGCTGTTCTCCGGTCGCGCCTCGTTGGCCGGCGTGGTCATGGGTGCTACATGCTACGATATGACCGCAAAACGTACTAGGGCGTTTTTGCGGCACGGCGGCGGGCTTGCGGTCCTGCGCTTGGACTTCCCGCGCCGGGAGACGGTCAGTTGAGATCGCGCGACAGGATCAGCTTCAGGGTGATCCTGTCCGACGCGCTGGTCAGTCCGAATCCTATACCGGCCTCGATGTCCACGCCCTTGGTAGTATGGTCGACGACCCCGTAGAGTTGATGGGCCTGCTGATTCCCGGCATAGAACTGGTGCAGTGGTCCGAAATGGTCGTACTCCTCGACGGCCAGTACCCACGTATCGGAGAGATCGCAGCCGACTCGAGTCGCCGGCGCGAAGTCCAGGTTTTTCAGGCCGTCGTATGAGGCGTCGAAAATCGGATTGACGATGATGTCGATCGGAGACAAGTGCCAACCGATGATCGGTCGAATCTCCGAGGTGAAGCGCGTCGGATCCCAATGCCTGGCGTTGTAACTGAATTCGAAATTCACGCCGTAGAAGAACGTACGATCATCCGCGCGCGGTACGGCGAACAGGAGGCGCAGCTTGACGCCATCGACCATCGCGTCGCGATGAGCGTCTCGCGTACCGATACTGTAGAGGGGCAAATAGAGTCCCGCCTCGAACCACGCTGTTACGCCATAGGCCCATTCGGGCACGCCATTCAGCGATTTGTTTGGCACGAACGCGCCGGCAAATGCCGGGGTTGTCAGGCCTTTGGGAGTGAAATTGGTGTGCAGCGTGAGATTGAACTTGCCCCGCGCCGCCAGTCCGCCATCGTACACTTGGATCTCGTCAGTCTGGGCGGAGACCATGTGAGGGACTGCCACAAGCACGAGGACGAGCGGGGCGAGGAGTATCAGAGGAGCGCGCATTTCAGGAAAAAGTAAGGGTGCCGTATATCAGGACGCTAGAACGCGTTAAGTTTGGCATCGCGCGCCCGTAGCTCAGGTGGATAGAGCAGCAGCCTTCTAAGCTGTTGGTCGGAGGTTCGAATCCTCCCGGGCGCACTCTCATGAACCTCCTCCTCGCCGAAGACGACGCCGTCGCGCGCATGACGCTGAGCGCGGTGCTCAGGGGTCTCGGTTACGAGGTGACCGAAGCCGAGCATGGCGGCGAGGCGTGGGCCAACCTCCAGCTCGGCTATTTCCCGATCGTCATTTCCGACTGGCACATGCCCGAAGTCGATGGCCCCGAGCTGTGCCGCCGCCTGCGCGCGCGTGCCACCGACAAGTATTCCTACTTCCTCTTGGTCACGGCGACGGGCGGAAAGAAGCGTTACCTCGAAGGGATGGAGGCGGGCGCTGACGACTTCATCACGAAGCCGATCGACGTGGACGAGCTGCGCGCCCGGCTCAAAGCCGCCGAGCGGATCCTCGGCCTGCGCCAGCACGTGCAGCAGCTCGAGGGCTTGTTACCGATTTGCGCGTACTGCAAACGCATCCGCGATGCATCGGAAAAGTGGGAGTCGATCGAACGCTATGTCGAAGAGCGATCCGAGGCGCAATTCAGTCACGGGTATTGTCCCGACTGTTACGAAAGGTATGTGCGGCCGCAGCTTGAGAAGCCCTAGTCTCGTTACGCTCACGGTGCTGGGGTGCCTTGTTCTACCTGAGTTTTGAACATCGTTCCGGTCGGAAATCCCCCCGCAATGGACCCCCCTCAAGGGGCCGTATCTTCAAATAATTGGCCCCCTTGACTCACCCCGGACCCGCGGCTAGAATCCGCGTCTCTCCGCGAACTTTTTTCGCGGACGCTCTTTGAGAATTGATGATCGAGTGTGTGGAGTGCGGCCCCATTTGAGCGGATGCGTTGTCAGAAGCGCACCGCGAGGGGTTTCATTCTGATTGTGATTCGGACGACAGATGTACCAGTCGTTCGGTGAGCTGTTCGAATTCTCAAAATCATTGGAGAGTTTGATCCTGGCTCAGGACGAACGCTGGCGGCGTGCCTAACACATGTAAGTCGAACGGGGCTCGGGGGGCAACTCTCGAGTTCAGTGGCAGACGGGTGCGTAACACGTGAGAAACTTGTCCATCGGTGGGGGATAGCCGGCCCAACGGCCGGTTAATACCGCGTACGATCGTTTGGGGGCATCCCTGGACGATGAAAGCACCGCAAGGTGCGCCGGCGGAGAGTCTCGCGGCCTATCAGCTAGTTGGCGGGGTAACGGCCCACCAAGGCGACGACGGGTAGCTGGTCTGAGAGGATGGCCAGCCACATTGGGACTGAGACACGGCCCAGACTCCTACGGGAGGCAGCAGTGGGGAATCTTGCGCAATGGCCGCAAGGCTGACGCAGCGACGCCGCGTGTGGGA
>QHUZ01000061.1 GCA_003223395.1 Gemmatimonadota bacterium
GATCAAGGCGCCGAACGAGAGCGCGACGATGACGGGCCGGGCGTGCGCGTTGCCGCTCGGCACCCTGGCGGCCGAAGATCAGCGCCGCGCCTTCTACTTCGCGCTGTTTCCGACGATGATGCTGAGCCTGCATCCAGACTACGCGGTGTTCTATACCGTCTGGCCGGTGGCGACGAAGGAGTCGCGCGTGGTCTGCGAATGGATGGTGCATCCGGATGCGCCCGCCGCGACGGGCTACAACATCGAGGACGCCGAGGAATTCTGGGATCGCACCAACCGGCAGGATTGGCACATCTGTGAGCAGAGCCAGCTCGGCATCAGCTCCCGGGTGTACGCGCCGGGCCCCTACTCGCCGCGCGAGAGCATCCCGGCCGCCTGGGATCGCACCTACCTGAGGGCATTTGAAGGATCTTGAAGATGTGCTGAAGGAAGTCGCGGAACGCCTCAAGGACAACTACCCATACGGCGATCCGCTGTACGCGGGCCAGATGCTCAAGCCACCGCACGACGTGGCGCGCCGCGCGTACGAGATGGCCCTCAAGATCAATCCCAACAACCATGCGCTTGACGGCGGCCGCGCGAGCTCGGCCATGGAGAAAGAAGCGGTCGCGGCGCTGGCGCGCATGATCGGGTGGGACACGCACCTCGGCCACCTCTGCAGCGGCGGCACCATGGCGAACCTCGAGGCGCTGTGGGTCGCGGGGCAGCTCGATCCCGGCAAGACGGTCCTCGCATCGACGCAAGCGCATTACACACACCAGCGAATCGCCGGCGTGTTGGGTCTGCCGTTCGAGACGATTCCCTGTGACCGGCGGGGCCGGATGGACTTGCAGGCGCTCGAGCAGCGCCTGGCCGCGGGTGGCGTCGGCACCGTCGTCGCGACCCTGGGGACGACGGCGACGGGCGCGGTGGACCCGCTCGATGCGATCGTCGAGTTACGCAGCCAATACGATTTCCGGATCCACGCCGACGCGGCCTACGGCGGCTATTTCGTGCTGGTCAGCACGATGACCGAAGAGACGCGCCGGGCGTTCGACCGGATCGCGGAAGCGGCGTCAGTGGTGATCGATCCGCACAAGCATGGGCTGCAACCGTATGGCTGCGGTTGCGTGCTGTTCCGGGATCCGTCGGTGGGTCGGCTGTACCGGCATGAGTCGCCGTACACGTACTTCACATCCACCGAGCTACATCTTGGCGAGATCAGCCTCGAGTGTTCGCGGCCCGGCGCCGCGGCCGTTGCACTCTGGGCGACGCAGCGGCTGTTTCCACTCGTTCGCAATGGAGAGTTCGCGCAGGGTCTGGCGAAGGGGCGCGCTGCCGCGCTTGAACTGTACGAGCGATTGCGAAAGGATGGACGGTTCGTGACGGGCACGGCACCGGAGCTCGACATCCTCGTCTGGGCTCCGCGCGCCCGGCGGATTAGCCAGGCCTCCGCCCTCTCGCAGCGCATTTTTGCCGAGGCCGCCCAGCGCCAGCTCCATCTCGCGATCGTCACGTTGCCCGTCCAATTGATCGACGTGCAAGACATGGAACGCGACGGCGACACGATCGTCTGCCTGCGCTCCGTCTTGATGAAGCCCGAGCACCGTGCGTGGACGGATCGGATCTGGGCGATTCTCGACGCCGCGACTAGCGCCGCCGTCGGGCGGCGCTAGTCGACGAATCCGCTCGACAGCCGGACGATCAAGTTCCGTCCGGGATCGAGCGCGAACTCCTTGTAGCGGCTCAGGAAGCTCTTGTAGCGCTGATTGAGCGCATTGCGCAGCGAGACATCGAGCCGCATCGCCCGGCCAAACAACCGGACATCCGCCCCACCGCCGAGATGCAGCAGCGCGTAGCCGGCGGTCGGAATGTCGAGCGGGTTAAGCCGTTTGGGTCGCGCATATGCATCGACGTCCACGCTCAACCGATCCCGCCACCCGAAACCCACCGCCGCGCGCACCGGCGGCAGCAGCGGCAGCGGCTCGTGGGAGGTGAGATTGGTGCCCCGCACTACCTCCACGCGACTGCGAGCCACGAGTCCCTGACCGATCTCCGCTTCGAGCAGCGCCTCGCCGCCAAGCATCTCCGCCTCCGCCTGGCCGTATTGGTAGACGCGCAGCGAATCGATGAACACGGCCGTGGGTGTGATGTAGATGTAGTCGGACATGCGGTTGTGGTACGCGGCGAGTTCCACTCGTGCACGCCGCCCACTCACGCGGATGCCGAGGTCGACGCCGCGGCTCGCCTCCGGCTTCATCGTCGAATCGCCCAGCTCGTAGCGCGCTTCGCCGATATGAGGACCGTTCGCGAACAGCTCGAACAATGTGGGGGCACGCCATGCACGGCCCACGTTCAGGCTGAGCGCAAGTCCCGTAGCCGGCGTGAACACGACACCGGCGTTCCCGGACCACGCCTGCGAGTTCCGGTCCTGCGCAACGACGCCGAGGGAGTCGTCACGATCGGCGTGGAGTCGGCGAGCGTCGGCGCGCAATCCCGCGAGCAACGTCCAGCGCCCCGATCCGGGGGTCCATCGCTCGAATGCGAACGCGGCGCCCGAGAGGACACTCGCGTTGGGAACGATTGGCTCGCGTCCGCTCGCGTCGCTGCTCTGGCCGACGCTCGTGATGCCGAACGTCGTGCCGCCGTGATGGAGGAGAAGATCGAGCGAGGCGGTCTGGAGCAGCAGATTGAACTGCTCCGATTCCGTTCCAGTCGTATCATCCGCTATTTCGATCAGCGAGTGCCGTTGCAGCTGTGCCTTGGTTTCGAGGCGCCAATCTCCAAATGGCCGCTGGCCGGTGATCTGGAGCCGCTCGTCACCCGCTTTGCGCTCGGGACCACCGGTCTCCCCTGGCGGCGCATTCGCTTCGAGTAGTTTGAACTCGCCGCCGTAGTGGACCGCCCGAATAGCGAGCGCGCTGCCCGACGGCCAAAGCCATCCCGCCGCTGCTTCTCCATTGAACGCGCCGAAGCCGGTATTGTCCAGCTCACCAACGGGCGTGTGCAGGTTGTTGGCATGATGCCCGATCGCGGCGACGCGCCATCCCATGTTGCCCCGCGCGCCTTCGACCTGCGCGCCCAGACCGGCCTCGATGTTGTTGGTCGCGGCCGAGAGCGTGAATCCTGTGCGCATGAAGCTTGGCCCGCCAGCGGCATCGGGCAGCTGCTCGGGAATGACGTTGATGACACCACCCAACGCATCCGATCCGTACAGCACGCTCGCCGGTCCGCGAATCAGCTCGACGCGCCGCACGAACGCCGTCTCGACGGACGGGCCGTCTTCGTCACTCCATGAATAGTCCTCCAGGCGATTGCCGTTCTCGAGCACCAGCACGCGCGGACCAGAGAAGCCGCGAATCATCGGTTTCCCGATCTGCGAGCCTGTCGTAATCGCGTTTACACCCGGCAATGTCGCTACGACGTGCGCGAGCGAGACACCTTGCGCGCGCCGCAGCTCGTCGCCGGCCAGCGCGTCGGCCGGGAGCGGCGAGCTCGCGGAGGCGAGCGGCTGCCGCGTCGCGGTCACGGTCACCGGCTCGAGGTTGAACGCACTCGGCGTCAGCACGATCTCGAGCGCCGCTTGCCCGGCGCCAACCGAGATCTCCCGCACCGCCGGCGCGAAGCCGTGGCGCCGGACGGCCAGGGTGTACCGTCCAGGTGCGAGCGCGAGCCGGAAGGCCCCGTCGGCGCCTGCCGTGACGCTCTTCCCGAGTTGCGTGATTTCCACGATGGCCTGCGGGACGGCTTGGCCGCCGTTGTCGACGACGCGGCCGGTCACGGTATCTGTCGGCAGCACAAAGAGGACTGATAGTAGAAGGGGCAGCATGGCCTAAAAGTATGGTGACGGTGAGATTAAGCGCCATGACCAGTTGGCTCGGCGATTGGGCGAATCTCCTGCTGCGCTGGGCGCACTTCATCGCCGGCATCGCCTGGATCGGCAGCTCCTTCTACTTCATCTGGCTGGACCGCGCGTTAACCACACCCGAGCACCTGAAGCCCGGCGTCGAAGGGGACCTGTGGATGGTCCATAGCGGAGGCTTCTATCAAGTCGAGAAGCGCCGTCCGGGGCCCGGGGAAGTGCCGGCAGTGCTGCACTGGTTCAAGTGGGAAGCGATGCTGACCTGGATCACGGGCATCGCGCTGCTCGTGCTCATCTTTTATCTCGGCGGCGCGTATCTGCGCGATCCAAGCGTGTCGGGCATCGGCCGGCTCCCCGCCATCGCACTCGGCGTCGGCGTGCTGGTGGTCAGCTGGCCGATATACGATGGTTTGTGGCGTTCACCACTAGCCAAGCGCCCGGCGGTCGCGTCGCTCGTCTCGCTCGCGCTGCTCGCAGCGGTCACCGTATTGCTCTGCCTCCTGCTCTCCGGGCGCGCCGCGTTCATGCACGTCGGGTCACTGCTCGGCACGCTCATGGTGGCGAACGTCTGGGAACGGATTCTCCCCGCCCAGCGTCAGATGCTCGCTGCCACGCGAGCGGGGCAGCCGGCCGATTTCACGCTGGGGGAGCGTGCCAAACAACGCTCCGTACACAACAGCTACATGACGTTCCCACTGCTCTTCATCATGCTGTCCAATCACTTCCCGGCGACGTACGCGAGCCCGGTCAACTGGCTCGTGCTCTTACTCCTGTTCGTCGCTGGGGCGTCGGTCCGGCATGCGATGATCGGACGAGGATCGTCGAGCCGATGGGCGCTGCTCCCCGCCGGATTGGCGTTGGCGGCCGCGATGTTCTTGTCGACACCCAAGGGGGCTGCCGCGCCCGCAACCGCCGCAGCGGCCGATTCGGTGCCGCCGTTCCATGCGGTGCGCGCGGTCATCGCACAACGCTGTCAGCCCTGTCATTCGCAGTATCAGAGCGACCGCACGCTCGGCCCCGCGCCCGGCGGCGTCACATTCGACACGCCGGAAAGCATCGCGCGGCTCGCCGAGCGCATTCGCGTCCGGGCCGTCGAAACCAAGACCATGCCGCTCGCCAACAAGACCGGCATGACCGAGGAGGAGCGAGCGCTCCTCGCCCGCTGGATCTCAGGCGGGGCGCCACTGCGGTAAGAACCGCGGCGCCTTCCTGGGCTTCGCCGCCTGCTCGTAGGCGTACGCCAGCTTCAGCAGCGTCGCCTCGCTATTCGCCTTCCCGATGAACGACATCCCAACCGGCAATCCGAACGCGTAGCCGACCGGGACGTTGATGTTCGGATATCCCGCCACCGCGGCCGGGGTCGAGCTCGCGCCAAGAAAGTGATCGCCGTTGACGAGATCGGTGGGCCACGGGGGGCTGCCGGTGGGCGCCACGATCGCGTCGAGACTATCTCGCGCGAACGCCACGTCCAGTCCCTCAGTGCGCGACAGTTGCTGGTCCTTGGCGAGGGCGTCGCGATAGGCCTGATCGGTGAGAGGCCCCTTCTCCTGGGCCTGCAGGAACAGCTCCTGCCCGAAGTACGGCATCTCGGTCGCCTTGTTCGCCTCGTTGAATGCGATCACGTCGGCGAGCGTTTTGACTTTCGCGCCCGGTGCCCACGTCGCGAGATACGCGGGGAGGTCGGCCTTGAGCTCGTAGAGCAATACCGTCAGCTCCGAATCATCATACTCCCCGGCGTGCGGGATGTCGGCGGGATCGACGATCACCGCGCCCTGGCGCCGCAGCACGTCGATCGCGGCCTCGACCAGCCCATCCGCTTCCGGGCTGTACCCGAAAAACTTCTTGCGCGCGACGCCAATGCGTGCACCACGCAACCCGGCGGGATCGAGGCTCGCGCTGTAGTCGCGACCGGTGAGCGCACCCAGCAGTGCCGCGGCATCGGCGACTGTGCGCGCCATCGGTCCGGCGGTATCCTGACTGTGCGCAATCGGAATGATGCCGGCGCCGTCGATGAGACCGAGCGTCGGTTTCACGCCGACGAGCGAGCAGGCGCTCGACGGGCAGACGATCGAGCCGTCGGTCTCGGTGCCGATGCCGACCGTCGCGAAGCTCGCGGCGATCGCCGCACCGGTCCCGGAGCTCGAGCCGCACGGATTGCGATCCAGCGCGTACGGATTCGCACATTGCCCGCCCCGCGCGCTCCAGCCGCTGGAGGACCGCGTTGAGCGGATGTTCGCCCACTCCGAGAGGTTCGTCTTGCCGAGGATCACGGCGCCGGCGGCGCGGAGCCGCGCGACCAGCGGCGCATCGCGCGGCGGGGTGACGCCGGCGAGCGCGAACGAGCCGGCCGTGGTCATCATGCGGTCGACGGTCGCGATGTTGTCCTTCACCAGCACCGGAATGCCGTGCAGCGGCCCGCGCACCCGGTTCGCCTTACGCTCGGCATCGAGCCGATCCGCAACGGCCAGCGCATCGGGATTCGTTTCGAGCACCGCGTGCAACTGGGGATCGAGCTCGGCGATGCGCGTGAGATACGCGGCGCAGATCGAGCGCGAGGTCCGCGCGCCGGTGCGCATGGCGTCCTGCAGCTGCGCGACAGTCGCTTCCTCCAGCTCGAAATCGGTATGTACAGGCAGGGGGGCAGCATGCCGCGCCCCTCCAGGTCTCACCATGACCGATCCGGTTACTGCCGCGGCACCATAATGAAGGAAGGAACGGCGGCTGAGGCGATCCGTCATGCGAGGCTCCGGTTAGATGTGATTCCGCCCACAGTTACAGCCTGCATCTTGCGGTAAGCTGCGCCGCATGAATCTTGTGGCAGCCCTGGAAGGGACGCGAGCCCTGAGCTTCCTGCGCTTTTTCCGATTTGCCAGCATCCGCACCAAGATGCTGATGTTCGCGGTCGTCGCGACGCTGTTGCCGTCGCTGACGACCGTGTGGATTTCCTACATCGAAAACAAGCGTGCCCTCCAGGCCAAAGCGTCGGAAGAGCTGCTCGGCGTCAGCGCGCAAGCGCTGCGCGAAGTCGATCTCTGGACCAAGGAGCTGCGCTACGACCTGCGCGTGTTCTCGAGCTCCTATGAAGTGACCGAGAACCTCGAGCGCATCCCCCTCGTGAACGGCGAGCCGGTCCGTTCCGGGATCTACTTCAAACGGCTCACCGATTATCTCAATTCGGTGCGCGACCGCTTCCCTGACTACGCCGAGCTCCTCGTGCTCGATCATCACGGGCACGTGGTGGCGACCACTGCCACGTCGCCGCGACCGGTACCGCTTCCCCCGGACTGGGCAACCGATCTCACCAAGAACGATTGGGCGCTTGGGCCGCCATACTGGGATTCGACGGGCACGCACGCGGAGCTGCTCGTGTCGGTGCCGATCGAGTCGGCGCGGCGCGCCGGCCGCGGCGCGGGCGGTATGCAGCTGCTGGGGGCACTGGCTTCACGCGTCAACCTGCACGCCGTTGCGGATACGCTGAGGCGGTTTGCGCCGGGTGAATCGGGGCAGATCTACCTGATGACCCGCACGGGCCGGGTCATCGTGAGCTCACGCGGCAGTTCCCGGGAACTCATGCGGCAAGGCTACTCGCGCGAGGCGGCGAATTGGCTGCTGACGCGCGAAGGACGCGCGATCCAGTTCGGCAGTTTCACCGGCGAACGCGTCGTGGGCAGCGTGCGGCTCGTGCCGGCGCTCGACTGGGTGGTGGTGTCGGAGATTCCATCGACCGAGGCGTTCAGCCAGGTGGCGCGGCTGCGCAACGTCACGCTCGGCGTCGTCACGCTGCTGCTCGCGGTCGTCGGTGCCCTGGCGTATCTGCTGAGCCTCTTGATCGTGCGACCGCTCGACCGCCTGTCGCAGGCCGCCGGCAAGGTTGCCAAGGGCGATCTCGACGTCGGTCTGCCGGTCACGACCGGCGGCGAAGTCGGCTACCTCACCGAAGTCTTCAACGACATGGTGGCGCGGCTGCGCGAAGGCCGCACCGAGCTCGAGCGCCTCTCCGTGACGGATGCCTTGACAGGACTGTACAACCGGCTGCGGATGATGGAGGTACTCGAGAACGAGGTGCGCCGCTCGCGGCGGCTGCACCACCACTTCTCCGTCGTCATGGCGGACGTCGATCTGTTCAAGCGCTACAACGACGAGCACGGGCATCCCGCCGGCGACGTCGTGCTCAAGCGTGTCGCGACCATCATGCGCGAGGCAAGTCGCGATGTGGACTTCGTAGCGCGCTATGGCGGTGAAGAGTTTCTGATCATGATGCCGGAGACGGAGCTGGAAGGCGCCACGGAGTATGCCGAACGGATTCGGAAAAAACTGGCGAAGGAGCAGTTGCCCGCCGGACACATTACGCTGAGTCTGGGCGTCTCCGCGTTCCCGATACACGGCGACTCACCTGACCAGCTCATCGCCGAAGCGGATGCCGCGCTGTACCTGGCAAAACGCGCCGGCGGCGATCGTGTCATCGCGGCGGCTCGTCCCAAGGTCCCGGCGAGGTAGTCGCGAGTCTTACTGTCGCCGGTCGACCAGCGTTTGATGGATCCAGCCGGGCCGATCGCTGTCGTCCCTGATGCGCACCCACTGATCGACATACGCGTAGGCTACGATCGCCACGCCGGCCTCCAGCGTGAACAGCACTTTGAACCCTGCGCCCGGCCCTTCGCGCACGTTGGCACGGCCCGTCGTCTGGAGTCGCAGCGGCAACGCGAACGGCACTTCGCCCCGGCGCGTCGCCGACCGGTCGTCGCTGGCCACGCGCCCCCGGCCCGCCGCTGCGGCGTTCTTCGCTTCGGTCGCGAGATACAACGCGCCGGCGTAGTTCTGCTGGTCGAATTCTGTCGTGGCCAGTTGCAGGAGCTGACTGCCCTGTCCGTACTCGGGCGATGGGGGTGCGCTGTTTCCATTGGCGGCACGCAGCGCCTGCAGCGCGATCTCGGCCTCCGCCATGCCCGACGCCGCCTCGGCGCGTGTCGCAAGGGATTGCAGTTTCGCC
The DNA here is from genome assembly GCA_003223395.1 of Gemmatimonadota bacterium. GTDB lineage: Bacteria > Gemmatimonadota > Gemmatimonadetes > Gemmatimonadales > GWC2-71-9 > 20CM-2-65-7. Next base: position 8,832 of record QHUZ01000061.1, read on the forward strand.
ATCGCTCGCACGACCTCGTGCCGCGCATCATCGAGCCGGCTCTGCAACTCGTCCACCTGCGCTTCCTGCTCGAGCACTTTCAGTTCGAGGCGCGCGGCGCGCTGCTCCAGCGCCGTGTCGCGCACCACCGGCTGCCGTTGCGTCACGCGCGCGGTGTCGCGCGACGGCCGCACCGGCAGCGTGTTTGCGGTGTGATGCGAGTGACAGGCCGCGCCGAACAGCGCAGCCATCAACAGGAGGGGGCGCATGGGCGACTAAGTTGCATCCGGATGCGCGTTCGTTCAACCGCGCGACCATTGACTTGAGTTTGCGCTCTGGTGATCCTTCGGGCGAGCGAAGGGGCTGAAGACCAGTGGACCGATCGAGGACCTCGGCTGTCGCCCGCGGTCCTCGTGTCGTTTCTGGTTCGAGCTTCTCACCCTGGATGGGTTATGGAAGTCACGCTGAACGAGACCGATCGGTTGGAAGTGGTGCTGAAGAAATTCAACCGTCAGATCACCAAGGCGGGCCTGTTTCAGGACATGAAGAAGAAGCGTTTCTACGAGAGTCCCGCCGTTCAACGGCGGCGTAAGAGCAAGGCAGCTCGCCGCCGGAACCGTACACGCTAGGGAGCGACGCACCGATGGCACGGATTACCGGTACCGTGAAGTGGTTCAACGACGCCAAGGGCTTCGGTTTCATCACGCCTGAAAGCGGCGGCAAGGACTGCTTCGTGCATCACACCGCGATTCAGGGTGAAGGGTTCAAGTCGCTGACCGAAGGCCAGCGCGTGGAGTTCGAGATCGTGCAGGGTCAGAAGGGCCCCGCGGCGCAGAACGTCGTGAAGCTGTAACCACCACGGCACCTGAAGCGGCACGGCGCCACCCGATTCCGGGGGCGCCGTGTTCTTTTTTCAGGCCGCTTCACCGTCCGGTGTCTGATCCTCCTCGGGCCCGCCGAGAACGGGCGGGTGCTCGTAGACCACCGGCGGCGAGCAGTTACAGGGCGTAGGTTGGGGCATCGCGAACTGGGCACTGGCTCGCGGCGGGCGATACTCGATGGTCGCGACGTCCTGGATGATGCCGCCACAGAAGTGGCAGTGAATCTGGGACACAGAGCCACCCTCCCTTCGGGCGCGGGAGCGCCCCCTACGATTCACTACGACCCCCGATTTCGCAACCTTTCCGGTCCGCGCCCGCACCCCGCCCTCGCAATTTCGGGGGAAGGGTTAGACGCCGATTTTGGCGACTCATCCCAAAGGATGAGGCAGGAACCTTCTCCTCCGACTTGACTAATACCTTGGCAATTGGCCAACCTACGCTTCTCAACCTCGTACATCTCGTCCCCCGGAACGAGGGCCGTCAGCGCCAATGACAAAGAGAATTCAAATCCTCGTCATCGAAGACAATCGCCTGCTGCGTGATGGTCTCGCGACATTGTTGGATTCGGAAACCGAATTCAAGGTCGTGGCATCCGCCGAGGGCGGATCGGCCGCGCTGCAGCGGCTCCAGGAGACGAAGCCGAATGTCGTGCTCGTAGATGCCGCGCTCGGGCGCAATCGCAGTCAGCGACTCGTCGAAAGCATCAAGGACGCAGCGCCGCACGCGCGCATCATCATGATGGACATGCTGCCCGAGGAAGAAGACGTCATCGACTTCATCAAGCGCGGCGCCAACGGTTTCATCGCGAAGGATGCCGCGTTCGAAGATCTCGTCAACACCATCCGGCAGGTCGCCAACGGCGGCGACGTCGTCCCTCCGGCGCTGACGGGTACCCTGCTCTCCCACATCGCCAAACAAGCATCCGTGCTGCGCAATACCCCGATGATGGCGTCGATACGGATGACCAAGCGGGAGCAGCAGATCACCGATCTCATCGCCGAAGGGCTCAGCAACAAGGAAATCGCCCAACGCCTCAACATCGCGACGTACACGGTAAAGAGTCACGTACACAACATCCTGGAGAAGCTGGCGTTGCACAGCCGGCTCCAGATCGCGGCGCACGCGCACAAAAAGACGCCACCCAAGGGCGACCGCCGGAAGTTCGTCCGCTAGCGCAGGCGCTCGTTCAATGCGAAAAATCGACCTTCGGTGCGTCCGCAGCGGCGGGCGTCTGTAGCTCAAAGTAAACGCGCGGTTTCTTCCCGAGTACCTTCGCCGTCAGCACCTGCGGGAAGCGGCGAATGTACGCGTTATACGCATTCACACTTTCGTTGTAGTCCTGACGGGAGACGGCGATGCGGTTTTCGGTGCCCTCGAGCTGATCCTGCAGAGCACGGAAGTTCTCATTTGACTTGAGTTGCGGATAATTCTCGGCGATGGCAATCAGACGACCGAGCGGCGCCGTGAGGGCCGCATTGGCGGCCGCCATCTGTTGCAGGTCACCGCTCTGCACCGCCCCCGCCAGTTTGGAGCGCGCCTCCGCAACCTGGATGAAGATTGTCTGCTCCTGCTTGGCATATCCCTTCACGGTCTCCACCAAATTGGGAATCAGGTCCGCGCGCCGCTGCAGCTGTACTTTGATCTGGGATTCGGCGGCATTCACCTTCTCGTCCATCGTTTGAATGGTGTTGTAGCCGCAGCCGGCGACGATGGCCAAAGCGAGTGGCAGGGCCAGAGCAGTGCGGCGTCGATGCGCGTTCACGAAGGGTTCCTTTCCATACGGTTCACGTACTCTGCCGTGCGCGTCACCGCCGCGAGATACGCGGCGGGCTCAGTGAAGCCATCCGAGGCGAATCCTATCAGGGCAGCCGCGTCGCGCACCAGAGCCGCCGAGTCGGCGGGAGGCGTGCGGCCGGCAAGACGCAAGACGGCGCGCAACATGGTCAAGAAACCGGCCCGCGTGCCGCGGACGACCTCGGCCAGGCGTTTGGGGCGACCCCAGTGGGCGACATACGCCTGGCGCAGGTGGACCAGCTTGCCCATCAACTCGTGCTCGAGCTGGCGCCGCACATGCTCACGCCGGACGCTGATCCCGGTCCACGGGTTTCGACCGGCCAGGATGCGGTGCGCGTCGCGGATATCCTCGTACTCGATTGCGAACGCATCCGCCGAATCGCGCCACTCCTGTTCCGCGAACACGAGCGGCGGCGGGTGATTGGCGCTGACCCAATCGCCGACCGGCGTGACGAGGCGGGCGAAGAGATCGGCGTCGACGCGATCCACAATGAGGAGGGTGTTCATCGTCAGCTCCCCGCTCCCCGCGCCCTGCTCCCTGGCGGCCGAGCCGTAGAGCACCAGACTCACGAGCCGCGGGCCAAGCGCCTCGGCGACCCGAGCGGCGAACGCTTCGAGTGTCATTCGCGCCATGTCAGAATCTTCCTCCTGCTCCGCCACCCGAGAAGCCACCCCCACCCCCGAATCCGCCGAATCCTCCACCGCCCCGCCCCCCCCCGCCGCCCCACCCTCCGCCCCCGCTCCAGCCGCCGCCACCACGTCCCTGGCTCATGATCCAGAACGGGAGCCAGAGAATCCGGCCCCGCGTGAAAATGAGGAGCAGGATGACGATCGCGATGAGCCAGATGGAGGGGATCGTGACCCCCCGGCGATCGTCCGCGACCGGCTGCGGCATCGCGTACTGGGGATTGGTCAGCGTGATGCCGAACTCGGCGGCGAACGCCTGGGCGATGAGGTCGACGCCGAGCGCCAGCCCCGTGCCGTAGTCTTCCGCGCCGAGCGCGGGCAGCATGGCATCGCGGATCCGGCCGGCGCGCGCGTCGGTGAGGAAACCCTCGGCGCCGCGGCCCACGGAGATGAAGACATCGCCGGTGCCCGGCCGGTGATTCTTCCGGGGAATGAGGAGCACGACCACGCCGGCGTTCTTGGCGCGATCACCGGGATCCCCTTTCGCGCCGACACCCCATTGCCGCCCGATCTGCAGCGCGACGTCACTCGCGCTGCGGTCGCCGATATCGGCAAGCGTCACCACGGCAATCTCGCCGCGTGTCTTTTCTCGCACCTCGCCGATGACGGCTTCCATGTGCTGAACGGACGCCGTGTCGAGGACGCCCGCGAAGTCGTTGACGAACCCGCGCGGCGCTGGGACCGAGATTTGGAGGAGAACCGCGAGCAGGATCAGCGCTTCACCGGATCGAGGAGGGGTTCGTTAAGATTGACGAGCAATATATGCCCATATCACCTCGCCTGCGCGCCATCGTCACGCAGCGCTGCCCCGTGTGCCTCAACGGGAGAATGTTTGCCGGTCGCCTGCGCATGCATCCGACGTGTCCCGTCTGCGGGCATCGCTTCGAGCGTGAGCAGGGATTCTTCCAAGGCGCAATGTACGTGAGCTGGGTGTTGGGTGTTTCGTATCTCGCGGTGCTGGGATTATTGGCGCAGCTCTTGCTTGTGCCCCGCATCGGAATCGCGTGGGCCGTCGCGTGCGTAGTGGCTATTCACGTGATCTGCATTCCCCTGGTGTTCCGCTATTCGCGTGTGATCTGGGCGCACCTCAACGTGCGCACCAAGCCATGACGCCGCTCGCGATCGTCCTGCTCATCGTCCTGGGACTCGTCGGCCTCGCGATGATCTCACTCGGCCTTCCGGGGCTCTGGGTCATGGCCGGGGGAATCCTGGCCTACGGCTGGCTGACGGACTTTCGCTCCGTTGGCGTCGTCATGATCGCGATCGTCCTCGCCATCGCGTTTCTCGGTGAAATCCTCGACAACTGGCTCGGGTTTCGATTCGCAAAGCGTTATGGGGGATCCACCCGGTCCGGCTGGGGCGCCCTGCTCGGAGGGCTGGTCGGCGCGGTGATCGGGGTGCCGGTCGCCGTCATCGGCAGCGTCATCGGGGCGTTCCTCGGCTCCTTCATCGGCGCCGCGCTGTTCGAGTACACCCACTCGCGCCGCACCGGGGTCGCCGCTCGCGCCGGCTGGGGCGCCCTCATGGGCCGCGCCGCCGCCGCCGCCGTGAAGATCGCGCTCGCCGTCGTCATCGCCATCATCGGGGTCTTTGCCGCGCTATCTTGAGGCGCATGAAACCCATCCTGCTGCTCGCGTTGCTCGTACCGGCCGCAACGACGCTGGCCTCACAGGCCTCGACGCCCACGACGGGGAGCCCACGAGGGTAACGTGGGCGGCGTGAAATGTTCTCTGGTCGTTCTGGTCTCGCAGCTTTTGTCGCTCACGCCCGCGGCGGCGCAGCATCAGCCGAGCCACAACATTCGCTGGTGGGAAGCGGCGCTCGCCGTGGGTGCGATTGGCGCCGCGAGCATATTCGATCGTCGTGTGGACGACTGGGTGCAGGCGCGGCGGTCAGCACACAGCAATACGGTGGCGCGCGCATTCCGCATCGGCGGCGGACCCGAGCTCGTCTTCGGCATCCCCGCCGGCATCCTGGCGGCGGGCGCGATCAGCGGCAATAAGAACCTGCAGCGCAGCGGCGGCCGGGTGCTGGCCTCCGTCGTGACCGCCGGGCTCGCGACGGGAGCGCTCAAGGAGATTACCGGCCGGTTCCGTCCCGACAATACCACAGATCAGTACGTGTTTCGGCCGTTCTCCAATCACGACGCTTTTCCGTCGGGACACGCGACGATTGCGTTCGCACTCGCCACGTCCCTCTCGGCCGAGATTCACCGCCCCTGGGCGACCGCACTCCTAGTCGCCGGCGCCACCGGAACGGCCTGGTCGCGCCTCAACGATCATAAGCACTGGCTTTCCGATGTCGTAGCCGGCGCCGCGGTGGGCGTCACCGCGGCCAACGTGATGGAGGGCCGCTGGCGCATCTTCGGGCTCGGCCCTCCCGAATTCCTGATCAGCCCGCACGGCGCCCGCGTCGAATGGCGTCTGAGCTTCTAATCGACGAGGTCACGCACCAGAGTATCGAGCCGATTCGCGAGAGCCTCGAGCTCGCGCGCGCGTTTTGTCGAGCTGCGCCTGTAGACCGCGCGGGCGGTAAGATAGGTGATGCCGAGCCAAACCGGGACGACTACCACCACCGCGGCTCCGACCAGGTGCAGCGCGCCCACTCCGACGCCGATGATCGGGCCCATACCGCCTCCCCCCATCCCGCCGCCGATCCCGCCGTACACCGCGCCGATGAGCTGACTCATATTTTCCTGAATCGTGATCCGCGTCTGCCCGCGGCGCACGGAGACGGCGACTTCCAGGTCGCGTCGTATCGCGGGCCCGCGGGCCGCCACCCAGGAAAACGAGCGACCGAACTGGCTCACCTGCCCCGCATTGCGCAGGACGCGCCGGATCTCTTCGACGACCGCCGCATACTCGGACTCGGGAAGCTCCCCCTCGATAACTCGTTCGAAAAACAGCTCCGTCGGCCCGGCGACCCAGTGATTTGTCCGGTTGGGCGCCAGGGATCCGGGCGTGACATACGGAGCGGGCGCCTGCAGTGATTCGGCCGCAGCCCGCACAATTTCCGGGGCCACACCGACTTCCCCCGCAAGCGCCTGCACGCCACCGATCGTCATCGCACCTGAGGCGGTTTTGTTCGCCTCCAGCTCGGTGGCCCGTTTGACGATTTCCTCAACCTCATCCTTGTCGTAGCGCCGACGGGGTCCCGATTTGCCCCGCGTAAGCTCGTCGATCAGCGCGTCCGTGGTGGCGGTCCGCTGATCGTGGCGGATCGCGAGGCCGCGCACGAGCGCGCCCTCGATTCTCGCACCGATACTCGTCAGCCGGGGGCGATGGCTGGCCGATGCCTCGAGGAACCGCCCGGCGCGCACCGCATCTTCGGTGGGCCAGCGCCCCGGGACGTCGCCGACGAGCATCTCGTACACGACGACCGCGAGGCTGTAGACATCCGTGCGCTCATCCAGATCGGTGAGACCCGCGGCTTGCTCGGGGCTCATATAGCCGGGCGTCCCCACGGGGAAGCCGGTCCGCGTCAGATTCGCGCCGCCGGCGGTGCTGACCGCCTTGGCGATTCCGAAATCCGCGACGATCGGATGTCCCTGCGAGAACAGGATGTTCTCCGGCTTGATGTCCCGGTGCAGCACTCCCATGCGATGCGCGTACGACAACGCGTCTGCCACCGGTTGGGTGATCGCCAGCGCCTGCTCCTGCGACAGCGCGCGCCGGGGCGGCCCCTCGAGCTGCTGGCGCAGCGAGCCGCCGTCGATGTAGGGCATGACGTAATACAGGAAGCTGCCGGCCTCGCCCGAGTCATGCAACGCGAGGATGTGCGGATGCGTGAGCCGCGCCGCGATCTGAATCTCCTTGAGGAAGCGCTCGGCACCGAGGAACGCCGCGAGACCGGGGAGCAGCACTTTGAGCGCGACGGCCCGGTAATGCTTCTTATCATCGGCCAGGTACACCGTCGCCATACCGCCGCGACCCAGCACCCGGCGCAACGTATAGCGGCCGGCGAGCGCCGCTTGGAGGTCGGCGGGGATCTCCATTGTCTGTTCCACGCGGAGAAGTTACGCGGCTTCGGCCGCTTTGGTTACGACGGCGCGGGCGTCGTCGTACTCCCCTTCCCACCGTGCCATGACGACGGTCGCCAGGCAGTTACCGATGAGGTTCACAGTTGTCCGCGCCATGTCCATCAGCACGTCCACGCCAAGCAACACGACTGCCGCTTCGGCCGGCAGATGGAACGACGCGAGCGTGCCGGTGAGGATCACGAGCGCCGCCCGGGGCACACCCGCGACGCCTTTGCTGGTCAGCATCAACGTCAACATCATGAGCAGCTGCTGCCCGATCGTCAGTGAGATGCCGCCCGCCTGAGCCGCGAACAGCGCGGCGACCGAGAGATACAGCGTGCTGCCGTCGAGGTTGAACGAATAGCCGGTCGGCATGACGAAGGCGACGATGCGGCGCGGCACGCCGATCGCCTCCATCTGCTCCATCGCCTTCGGCAACGCCGCCTCCGATGACGCCGTCGAAAAGGCAATCAACGCCGGCTCCTTTACGGCGCCGATAAACCGCCCGAGCGGAACCCGCGCGAGGCGGGCGACCGGCAGCAACACCACCAGCCCGAATACGACGAGCGCGATGTAGAGCGTGAGAACGACGAGGCCGAGGCTCTGCAGCAGCTTGAACGCTCCCTCGGGACCCCCGTGCTTGATGACGGCCTGGCCCACCGTGAACGCCAGCGCGGCAGCGACACCAAACGGCGCGAACTTCATGACCACGCCGGTGAACTTGAACATCACCTCCGCCACCGCCTCGCAGAATCCCAGCATCGTTTCCTTCGCGCGGCCGCGCACCTGCGACAGTCCGATCGCGAACAGCACCGACCAGAACACGATCTGGAGCATTTCGTTGTTCGCGGCGGCGTCGAAAAAACTCTGCGGCACGAGATGCTCCAGCACGCCCGAGAACGTGACCTTGCCCGCCACCGGAGCTCCCGCGGCGGCATCCGGAGACGCCAACGACACGCCGACGCCCGGCTTGAGGATGTGGACGGCCAGCAACCCGATGAAGAGCGCGAGTGTGGTGACGACTTCGAAGTAAATGATGGACTTGAGCGCGAGCCGGCCGACCCGCTTCATGTCATCGCCATGGCCGGCGATGCCGACGACCAGCGTACCAAAGATGAGCGGCACGATGATCGATTTGATCATCCGCAGGAAGACGGTGGAGATCGGGCTCAGCGAGACGGCGAACAGCGGAAACAGCACACCGATCAGCACGCCGACCACCATGGCCGCGATGATCCACTGCGTCAGCGTACGGCGACGGAGGAAGGTCCACATGGGGCGGCGTGAAGGATAAGGCCTTCCGCTCGAGCGGTACAGCGCGTAGCCTACAGCCATGGGCGCCGACATACGTGCCGTGGCTGCGGAGGTGGCGGATCGCCTCCGGCGGCGGGGAATTCCGTTGCGTGGGGACGAACGGCCCGAGGATTTGGCCGATTTACTCGGAGCTGTCGAACGCTTCGAGCGCGCGGTCGAGGCGCGTGGGGGCGACCTCATGGTCGACGATCTCAAGAGCCCCCAGCCCGACGATCCGCATTTTGTCCTGCCGGCCCGCATGCCCGACGAGCCGGTGCGCGACTATATCGTGCGAATCGACGGGGCGACCACCAGCGTCCGCCAGCACCCCGACATCAACGCTTGATGAAGGTGCCGCGCCGCAGCTCGTCGTAGGCGTGCTGCAGCTCCTCCTGCGTATTCATCACGATCGGACCCTGCCAGGCGACCGGCTCCTGTAACGGCTGCCCCGAGACCAGCAGGAACCGCATCCCCTGCTCGCCCGCCTGTACCGTGATTTCATCGCCCGAATCGAACAGCACCAGCGACCGATTTCCCGTTTCCTGTGGACTCTCGCTGCCGGCGTCGCGACCACCGGCCGACACACGGTCGGTGCGGACGCCCTGCGGCGCCGAGGCATCGCGGAACGTGCCGCTGCCTTCGAACACATAGGCGAACGCGTGCCGTGACGCTTCCACCGGAATCGTCTTGCGCACGCGTGGCGGAATCCAGACGTCCAGATAGCGCGGATCGGCGGCCACACCCTCGACCGGGCCGCGCTTACCCCAGAAATCGCCCGCGACGACGCGCACGCGTGTGCCGTCATCGTCCACGACCTCGGGGATCTCTGCGCCGTGAATATCCTGGTAGCGGGGATCGGTCATCTTGAGACTGCGCGGCAGATTCGCCCACAGTTGAAATCCATGCATCCGGCCGCGCTCATCGCCCTTCGGCATTTCCTGATGCAGTATGCCGCTGCCGGCGGTCATCCACTGCACATCGCCGGCCCCCATGGTGCCCTTGTTGCCAAGGCTGTCACCGTGCTGCACGCTGCCGCTCAGCACATAGGTGATTGTCTCGATGCCGCGGTGCGGGTGCCACGGAAAACCCGGGAGGTAATCCTCGGGATGGTCGTTGCGGAAATCGTCGAGCAGCAGGAACGGGTCAAAGTCGCTCGTCTTCCCGAACCCGAATGCGCGGCGCAGTCTGACGCCGGCGCCTTCGAGCGTGGGGAGCGACTGGGAAATCGATTTAACGGCACGGATCGACATGAGGCCTCATCAAGCTGGTTTGCTATAGAACACTAGCCGGTTCCCACAACGATGTAGGGGCGCAGCATGCTGCGCCCCTACCCCTACGTTCAACAGTCCCCGTGCCTGCTCCCAGACCCCGCGCCCTTAGAATCCTAGCCAATAGGTCATCTTCACGAGGAAAATGTTCTCGGACGGGCCCCGGAACAGCGCGCTCGCATCGTCCCCAAACCGGATGTCGCCGCGCGGCAGGTCGGGAATCCGGCTGCTGCGGGTCCACACCGCAAACAGCGTCGATCCGGGCCGGTACTCCCAGCGCAGCACGGCATTCCCGCGCAACGACCGGAAGGTGAAGGTCGGGTCGGTGAGGGTATCCGTCGGTGCCCCGCCTCCCGCGTTCAGAAGAATCGTCGCCGGATCGCGCGAGGGGTTCGCCGCCGGCTGGACGACCACGGTGCCGAAATCCTTGCCGTACTCGAGCCGCTGCGCGGTCCGGGGCGCAGCGTACACGTTGTACCGGCTGTAGGCCCCCGTGGCGATCAGCGGTTGCACGAACAGCTCGAGGGTCGTCGTCGGCGAGAACGTCACGTTGAAGCGCGTGTCCATCGACACCGAGCGCTGCATCAGGTGGGCGAACACGTAGCGGGTGCCGGAGAACGATGTCGCCGTCTGGTCGGCGTAGCTGTCGACGAACTGGAATCCCGTCTCGGACCGGTTGACCGACGGGTTCAAGGAGACCGTCACGTTGGAGCGCGGGCGCAGCTCGAGCCCGAGACTCGCTCCTTTGCTGCAGTCCCCCTCGGTGTTGCAGCCGTAGTTCGCGTTGAACTGACCAACCACCGCTTTGCGAGAGTCGGTATTGACGTTGAGCGAGTAGTAGTCGTTCGCGGGCACCCGCACCAGCGGTCCGCCGCGCGTCAACCGGTCGTCGAAGACGCTGGGCTGGTGAATCCAGAAGCCGCTCAAGTTCCAGTAACTCAAGGTCTGGAGCTGACCAAACAGCTGCCCCTGGCGGCCGTTCAGATCGCCGTCGAAGGTGTACTGCTGCTGGCCGCCGGCGATGAACAAGAGCTGCCGGTACCACTTCGTCGGCTTGGTCCACAGCGGAAAGATGTTCGCGGACATCCACCAGTAATCGGCGCGCGAGAAGAACGCGATGTCGTTGTTGTTGTACGCCGGCGTCCGGAAGTTGGTCGCGACCTCCCACAGCCAATGCCCCTGCTCCTTCGAGAGCCGCGCGTAGCCGCCGAGCCCGGCCATGCCGGTCCGCGGGGCCCGCGCGTCGGCCGTATCGGGCCGATCGGGGCGTTGGAAGAAATGCGCGGAGCCAAACCGGATCCGTCGCATCGCCGTCGTATCGCCCTCGACGTGGGTCCCCGCAAGCTGCGCCATCAACCGGTAGGTGCGCTTGCCCCACCAGCTGTCGCTCGAGACCCCAAACGCCTCGGAGTGATGGGACAAGCGGCTCTGGAGATAGGGATCGCCGAGGTCGCGATACACCGACGTGGCCATCGCCTTGATCTGCGTCGCGCCCCCGCTCAGATCCTTGGCCGCGCGGGCCGCGAAGTAATTCGTGGCCGGCTCGACCTCGAACTGGCCGCGTGTCGCGTCCGTGAAGTCCACCGGCGCGCGCTCGCGCTTGGTCACCGCGTCAAGGGCGCCGATCGACCAGCCGGTGGGGGTGCGCCCCGTGAGCTTGGCAGCGCCGAGGATCGTGGAGTTCTCCGGCATGTCGGCATACTCCACAGACGTCGGCAGGCCGGCGCGGAACGGTGAGACCTGCGGCGGGCGCCCGATGCGGCGCGTGGCGAGCATCGAGAGACTCGACACGTTGGAGCAGAAGAAGCAGCTGAACCCGCCGAGGCCGAAGTACCCCGCGCCCTCGACAAAGAACGGCCGCTTCTCGTCGAAAAATGTCTCGAACGCCGACAGATTGACGACGGCGGGATCGACTTCGACCTGGCCGAAATCGGGGTTCACGGTCGCGTTCAACGTGAGATTCGAGGTGACACGGTACATCGCGTCGCCGCCGACACGGCCGTCGAGCGCGTGCGGATCGAAGAATGGATCGCTGCGGTTGCCTGGAACGTTCGACGAGCGCCCCACCAAGTACGGCGTGACCTCGGCGCGACCGGGGGGATGGGTAATCACCAGGCCCTGCAGGTGGCCGAACATGGACGGGCCGCCGGTCTCGTCCAACCGCCACCACGCCCACTGCGACAATTCGTTGAGCCGGTTTTCCTGGCGCCGGATCTGCAGGCCCCAGGTCTGCTCCGCGGACGTCGCCGGGTAGCGCAGCTGCGAGAACGGAATCCGCAGCTCGGCGGTCCAGCCGAGCGAGTCGATGTTGGTCGCCACTTCCCAGACCGGATCCCAGGACTGATCGCCGCCGCCGCCGAGGCCGTTGGCGTCCTGCTTTACGCCTGATGGATTGACCTGGAAGAACAGGCGTCCGATGTGATCGTGATAGGTGTCGAAGATGACTTCGAAGTAATCGGAGTTCATGTCGGCGTCGCGTCGCACGAGGCGAGTCCGGACGCCCCGCGCGCCGGAGTCGTCGTACATCCGCGCGCCGACGTAGATCGCTGCGTCGTCGTACGCGAATCGCACCTCGGTGCGCTGGGTGGCGGAGTCCCCGGAGTGGGGCTGCGCCTGGCGCAAGCCGGTCGCCGCCGGCGCCGTCCGCCACACGCCCTCGTCGAGCTTGCCGTCGAGATGGATCGGCTCGCGAAGCTGCACCGCCCTGACTTCAGGCGGGGTGTGGGGGTGGATGTTCTGGGCTATTAAGGAAGGCGCATACAGCACGGCGAGAAGGCCGGTGAGTCTCGGCATGGCGGTCACGTGGGCTAGGATACCAGGTTGGACGCACCCGAGAAGAAAAAGGTTGCGGCTCTGACTGGAGCCTTACAATCTCCTTCATTAGATATGTGCAACCGATGACACCACCCGAACCGTCTCCGCCAGCCGCTCCCGCGGCCCCAGCTCCCGCTCCGACTCCTGCAGCCTCGCCCAATCACCTTCCGGAACGGATCCGGATGCTGGCCGACATCAGCCAGAATCTGTGGTGGAGCTGGCAGCTCGATGCGCGTGAGCTCTTCCACCGAATCGACCGCCGCTTGTGGGAAGGGACACGCCACAACGCCGTGCAGTTTCTGCGGCAGGTCTCACCGGAGCGTCTCGAGGAAAACGCGCAGGACCCGATATCCCTCGAGCGCTACGATCGCGTCGTGCGGCGGTTCGAGCTGCTCACGCAACAAAACGGGACCTGGTTTGCCGGCCGGTATCCCGAGCTCCGGAATCGGCCGATCGCGTACTTTTCCGCGGAATTCGCCCTGCACCGCTCGCTCCCGATCTATTCCGGGGGCCTCGGCGTGCTCGCCGGAGATCACTGTAAGGAAGCCTCCGACCTGGGCGTCCCGCTGATTGGCGTCGGCCTCTACTACCACGGCGGCTATTTCGATCAGTTGATCGGCTTGGATGGATGGCAGCGCGATTCTGACGATCCGGTCGATCCCACGGTGAACCCCGTCGTGCGGGTAAACGGCGCCGACGGCAAGCCGTGCCTCGTCGCGGTGACCATCTCCGGTCGCGAGGTCCAAGTCGGCGCGTGGCGGGTCGTGGTAGGCCGGATTCCGGTCTACCTGCTCGATACCGACCTCGAAGCCAATGATGCCGGCGACCGTCAGTTGACCGCGCGACTCTACACGGGCGCTCCGGAATGGCGCCTGCGCCAGGAGTGGGTGCTGGGCGTCGGCGGCGTCCGCCTCTTGCGAGCCCTCGGCATTCAGCCGGAGGTCTGGCATGCCAACGAGGGGCACGCGGCCTTCATGTTCATCGAGCGCATGCGCGAGCTGACCGGCACTGGACTCACGGCGGTCAAGGCGGCAGAACAGATCCGCGCGACGAGCGTGTTTACGACGCACACACCGGTTGCCGCTGGACACGACGTCTTTACCTCCGAGCAGGTGGAGCAGGTGACCGGGCCGTTCTGGAACACGATGGGGATCACGCGCGACCAATTCCTGGCACTCGGAAAATCGGGCGGGGACGACCGGCGCTTCGAGATGACGGTGTTGTCCCTGCGGCTCGCCGGTCGCGTGAACGCGGTGTCGGCGCGACACCAGGAAGAATCGCGGCGGATTTGGCGCTGGATGTGGGGCAAAAAACCTGTCGCGGACGTCCCCATCGACCACGTGACGAACGGTGTGCACCTCAGCACGTGGATGGCACGTCCGATTCGTGATCTGGTGGCCAAGTCCCTCGGGTCGGATTGGGAGCTCGAGGCTGAACCGGCGGCCGTCGCCGCCGCCGTGCGCGAGACCGATGATGACCGCCTCTGGGCCGCCCACGACAGCCTCCGCCAACTGCTATTTCACTACATCCGGGAGGAGGCCCGCGTCCGGTGGCGGGAAAAATGGAAGGATGCGGCGAGACTGGCGGGATCCGGCGCGCTCCTTTCCCCCGCTGTCTTCACGATCGGTTTCGCCCGCCGCTTCGCGACCTACAAGCGCGCCGATCTGCTCTTCCGCGATCGGGAACGGCTGCGGCGCTTGTTGACCGACCCGAGCCGTCCGGTCCAGATCATCTTCTCCGGGAAAGCGCATCCAGCCGACGACCCCGGCAAGCGCCTGCTCCAGCAGGTGTTCCTAGCGGCGCAGGATCCAAGCTTCGAAGGCAGGATCGCCTTCCTGGAGGATTACGAGCTCCACTTGGCACATCGCCTGGTCGCCGGCGTCGATCTCTGGCTCAATCTGCCCCGCGTGCCACTCGAGGCGTGCGGCACGAGTGGCATGAAGGCCGCGCTGAACGGCGTGCCACAGCTGGGAACGCTGGATGGCTGGTGGGCCGAGGGGTACACGGGCCAGAAGGGATGGGCGATTCCGCGGGCGTCCGGGGGGACGGGGGGGGCGGGGGGGGAGGACGGTGACACCGACCAGCGCGACATGGAGCATCTCTTTGGCCTGCTCGAAGAGAAAGTCGTGCCGATGTATTACGACAGGCTCCCTGGCCAGCACTCGGCGGAGTGGGTACATATGATGAAAGGGGCGCTGACCGTGGCGGTTGAACGCTTCACCACGCGCCGGATGCTCCAGACGTACGTCACGCAGTACTACGTTCCCGCTGCGGCCGGCGAAGCGACTCCCGGCGATCCACCACTGTAGCAACGAGGGTGCGTTGAAGACGCGGGTTCTCCATGTCACCGCCGAGCTGTGGCCGTACGCCCGCACGGGCGGACTAGGCCAGGCGGTCGCCGATATCGCCGATCATCAGGCGGCGAGCGGGACGGAGAGCCATGTCGTCCTGCCGCTGTATCGCGAGGCCCGCGCCCACGCCGGGAAAATCGAACCGCTCACCGAACCATTCCCCGTCGTCAGCGGTGGGCGGCGCGAGGAGGTGCGCGTCTGGCACCAGGTCGGTGACGACTATCCGAAGACGATGTTTCTCGAGCACAACCCGTCGTTCGACCGCCCGGGTCTTTACGGCGATGCGAGCGGCGACTATGCGGACAACCCGCAGCGCTTCGCCTTGTTCGCTTCCGCAGCGATCGAGATCGCGCGGCGCTTCGGCGAAGGCACGCTGATCATGCACGCGCACGATTGGCACGCCGCGCTCGTCCCGGTGTTCCTGCGCCGTGTCTACCGCGATGAGCCTGACCTGCAGCGCCTGCCTTGCGTCCTGACGGTGCACAACGGCGGGTTTCAGGGCGTGTACCCGTCCGAGGTGCTCAAGCAAATCGGTCTCCCCGACGACATGTGGTCGCCTGACTACATGGAGTGGTACGGCCGGCTGAACTACCTGAAAGGCGGGCTGCACTACGCCGACATGGTGACGACGGTCAGCCCGACGCATGCGTTCGAGCTGCTGACCGACGTCGGCGGCTTTGGGTTGCAACACAGCTTCCGCCAGCTCGGCGACCGCCTGGTCGGCATCCGCAACGGCATCGACATCAAGAAGTGGAATCCGGCGGACGACGCCCAAATCGCCGCGCGCTTCACGCCCGACGACATGTCGGGGAAGACACACTGCAAGGCGACGCTGCAGGACGCCTGGGGCCTGCCGCGGCGCGCGGACGTGCCGCTGTTCGGGATGAGCGCCCGGCTGGTCGCGCAGAAGGGGCTCGATCAGATCGTCGCGTCGCAGTCGCTCCGGCTCCTGGACGCACAGTTCATTTTTCTCGGCGCCGGCGAGGCGCAATTCGAGAACGCGTTGCGCGAGCTCGCAGCGCGCTTCCCCCTGCGGATCGGCGTGAACACGGCGTTTACCGACGCGCTCGAGCATCACCTGCTGGCCGGTGCCGATTTTCTCATGATGCCGTCGCTGTACGAGCCGTGCGGGCTGACGCAGATGCGCGCGCAGCTCTACGGGGCACTGCCGGTCGCGCGTCGCGTTGGGGGGCTTGCCGATACGATCGACGACGGCATCACCGGCGTCCTGTACGACGCCTACAGTCCCGAAGCGTTCGACCACGCGGTGCAGCGCGCGGTGACGCTGTATCAGGACGGCCCCCGGTTCGCGGAGCTGTCCCGCGGGGCGATGCGGAAGGACTTCTCCTGGCGGCAACCGGCGGAAGCGTACGCGGCAGTCTATCGCCGCGCCGCCGCTGCTCGCGCCATTCCCGACACGTCCGCGACCGACAAGGGCGGGCGCGCGCCCCGGAAGCGGTCCGCGACCAGCAAGGGACGAGGCGTCAACGCCCGTCGCTAGGCCGTCCATGGATTTCGTCCTGACACTCCACGGTCATCTCCCGTACGTGCTGCATCACGGCCGCTGGCCGCACGGCAGCGTGTGGCTGTGCGAGGCCGCCTTCGACAGCTATTTGCCGCTCATCGAAGCGCTGCAAGCGCTCGAAACAGAGCGCATTCCCTCCCCCGTGACGCTTGGCATCACTCCCGTCCTCGCCAACCAGCTCGCGCATCCGTCGTTCGTGAGTGAGTTCGAGGCGTACATGGAGCGCCGGCTCGAAGGCGCGGCCGACGCGCCCGCGCATCTGTCCGCGGCGGGGGACTCGCAGCTCGTCCCGCTCGCGAAGTTCTGGCACGAACGGTTGACGCGTCTCCTGAAGCTGTTTCGCGCACTCGACGGCGATCTCATCGGGGCGCTGCGCGGGTTCGAGGATCGCGGGCGGATCGAGCTGATCTCGTCAGCCGCGACGCACGGTTTCTTGCCGCTGCTGTCGCGCGACGAAAGCATTCGCCTGCAGCTCGCCGTGGGTGTCGCCGAGCACAAGCGACTGTTCGGCCGCACGCCGACGGGGTGCTGGCTGCCGGAGTGCGCGTACCGCCCGGGGGGACCGTGGAATCCGCCGGGAGTGCCGCCGGCGCTGCGACAGATGTATCGACCAGGCACCGACGAGCATCTCGCCGCCGCGGGCTACCGCTATTTCTTCGTGGACACGCATCTGGTCCGCGCCGGCGCGGCGCTGGGGTACCCGGAGGTCGAGGAGATTCCGGCTACCGGCGAGCGCACGCCGTACGTCGCGTATCGCGTGGCATCCGCGAAGCGGCGCGCGCACGATCTGTTCGCCCTGGTGCGCGATCCCAAAGCGTCCGCGCAGGTGTGGTCGCGCGCTCAAGGGTATCCGGGCGACGAGTGGTATCTCGAGTTTCACAAGATTCGCTGGCCCGACGGCCTGCGGTTGTGGCGCGTGACGGGCGGCGCCGTGGATCTGGGCGGCAAACAGCGCTACGACCCGAGTGCGGCGAGCAACTCCGCGCGCAATCACGCCGAACATTTCGCCAGCGTGCTGCGCGAGACCGCCGCGCGAGTGCAACAAGAGCTCCCCGCACGCGGCGCCCCGCCCCCAGTCGTGACCGCGCCGTTCGACGCGGAGCTGTTTGGGCACTGGTGGTTCGAGGGGGTCGACTTCATTGCGCAGCTGTATCGGCGCCTCTCCCACAACGGTGTGCGGCCCGTGACCGCCAAACAGCACGTGACGGCCAGTGCCAAGACGAGCCCCACGATCCAGCTCACGGAAGGCTCGTGGGGAAAGAACGGCGACTTCTCGATGTGGCTGAACGACCAGACAACCTGGACGTGGCAGCGGTTATGGGCGCTGGAGCAAGCGTACTGGGCGGTCGCGCCGAAAGCGCTCAGCGGCGGACCCAAGCCGCGCGCCGTCCTGGCCCAGGCCACGCGCGCGATGCTGCTGGCGCAGGCGTCGGACTGGCAGTTCATCATCTCCACCGGTGAAGCGGCTGATTACGCCAACCAGCGGTTCGACGAGCATTGCGGCCAGGCGGAAGACCTCGTGCGGGCGCTGGCGAACGGCAAGATCGACGATGCGACGATGCATCGCGTGGAAGCGCTGGAGGCGCAGGACAGTCTGTTCCCCAACGTCCTACGCAGCATCGCCGAAGCGCTGGCATGAGCGTCGTCATTCACGGACACTTCTACCAGCCGCCGCGTGAGAATCCTTGGACTGGCCTGGTCGATGTCGAGCCATCGGCGGCGCCCGATCACGACTGGAACGTCCGCATCACGAGGGAAGCGTACCAACCGCTCGTCCCCAGCTATGAGTTCCTGAGCTTCGATTTCGGACCGACGCTGCTCGACTGGATGGGCCGGGAGGGGGGCGCGCCGTCCGTCTTTGTGAACGTGGCGCTCGCTGACCGCGCGAGCCGGGGACGAGTCGGTCACGGCAACGCGCTGGCGATGCCGTACCACCACATCATCTTGCCGCTCGCCAGCCGGCGCGACAAGGAAACCGAAGTGCGGTGGGGCATCGCGCACTTCAAGCGCCTCTTTCGGCGAGATCCCGTCGGATTCTGGCTTCCGGAAACCGCGGTCGATCGCGAGACACTCGACGTCCTCGCCGCCGAGGGAATCCAGTTCACGGTGCTCGCGCCGCATCAGGTCTCCAAGCCGCCTGCGCACGGTCTGCCGGCGCGCATCGAGCTGAGCGGTGGCCGGTCGATCGCGGTCTTCGTGTACGACGGCGTGTTGTCGCACGACGTCGCTTTCGGCCCGCTCACCACCGACGCCGATCGCTTGACCGAAGCACTCGAGCGCGCGCCGCCGGGCGCGCTCGCCAGCATCGCCGTCGATGGCGAGACCTTCGGCCACCATCACAAAGGCGCCGATCAAACACTAGCCACCGTCATCCATCGCCTCCAGCAGTCCGGCAAGGCCCAGGTCACCAACTTCGCGGCCGCGTTGGCCGCCCACCCACCCGCGACGA
>QHUZ01000062.1 GCA_003223395.1 Gemmatimonadota bacterium
GAGACCGGCGATGACGCTCCCCACCGCGGCCCCCACATGCAGGAAAGTGGCCCAGCGCGCCCCCCGCTCGGCGGCAAATCGCACGACCACCGACAGCGTCAGCGACACGCCGAGCATCCCGACGATCGTTCCGGCGCTGAAGGCCGCGAAGTAAACCAGCCGCGACATCGTATCGGGCACGGCCGCGACGAGCAGCGCGGCAATGGCGCCACTCCCGGCGAGTCCGTGCGCGACACCGAAGCCGAGCGAGCGTCGCGCGTCACCGATGGGGTGGGAATGGCCGTGGCTGGGATCGGCGGCGTGACTGTGCAGGTGAAAGTGCGAGGCGGCTGCGGTGTGCGCGTGGGCGTGCATGTGCCAGCGCCCCCGCACGTAGCGCCAGATCACGATCGTGCCCAGGAGGACCAGCAGTCCCGCCACGACCAGCTCGGCGGCGGGCCAGAGCCGTGCGGGCAGCCGCACGCCCAAGACGATGATGAGCAGCGCGACGACGCCGACCGTCGCGGTGTGCCCCAGACCCCAGACGAGTCCCAGCCGGGCGGCGCTCCACAGGCGCCTGGCGCCAGGCCTTGTCGCCAGGGTGGAGACGGCCGCAAGATGGTCTGGCTCAAAGGCATGCCGCAGGCCCAAGAGTCCGCCGATGGCCAGGATGGCTACAATGGAAGGCGTCATGTCGAGGCCCAAATCTAACTACAACCTTTTGCCCTGCTTGCATATCCAACACCGTGCATGCCCAGACAGGTGCTCGAGGACACTCTGACTGCTGACTCCATAGCTGCCGACTCGGCTCTCGCGGCAAGCGGGGACGCCACTGCATTCGAGCGCTTGTACCGGACCCACGTTGCCCGGGTCCACACGTTGGTGCGCCGCATGCTCGACGCCGACGAAGCGGACGATGTGACGCAGGACGTGTTCATTCGGGCGTGGCAGAAGCTCGCGACGTTCCGCGGCGAGTCGGCGTTCGGGACGTGGCTCCACCGGTTGGCGGTGAACGTGGTCCTGGCCCGGCGCAAAAGCGTCGGGATCGAGCGGGGGCGCTTCATTAATGATGCAGAGCCGCTCGATGGCGTGACGAGCAAACCGGTGACGCTGGAGTTATCGATGGATTTCGAGGAGGCGCTGGCAAGCCTCCCGGAAGGCGCCCGACAAGTGTTCGTCTTACACGATGTGGAAGGCTATCGTCACGAGGAAATCGCGCGTATGCTCGGCGTCGTGCCGGGCACCTCGAAATCGCAGCTGCATCATGCGCGGATGGCGCTGCGGAGGCACTTGGAACGATGAACGATCAGTGGACGACTAGACTCTCGGAATACATCGACGGCGAGCTCGACCGCACCGAGCAGGCCGCACTCGAAGCGCACCTCGCGACCTGCGGGCAGTGCTACGCGACGCTCGGCGAGCTGCGCCAGGTGGTCGCGCGCGCGAAGTCGCTCTCGGACACGCCGCCCGCGACCGACCTTTGGATGGAAATCGCTCGGGAGATTCGCCGGGAGAAGGCACCGGCACGACGTGACCGCCTCGTCCGCCGCCGTTTCAGTTTGACCGTCGGGCAGTTATTGGCCGCCAGCATCGCGCTGGTCCTTCTTTCCGGTGGCGGTGCATGGCTTGCCCTGCAACCGCTTGCGTCAAGCGAGCCGACGCGCTTCGGCGGGTCCACCCCGCGGCCCCGCGTGGGGCAGGTGGTCACGTGGACCGGACATACCGACGCGGCGATCGCCGACCTGCAGACCGCCCTGACACAGAATGAGAAGCGACTCGACACCGCCACCGTGCGCATCGTGCGGGAGAACCTTGCGATCATCGATCGGGCGATTGCTGACGCGCGCGTCGCGCTGCAAAAGGATCCCGGCAACGCGTACCTGAACCTTCACCTCGCCAATACGATGCGACGCAAGGTGGAGCTGCTGCGGCGTGTGAACGACATGGCCGCGGCTCGATCCTAGGAGGAGAACGAACATGGTTGCAACGCTGGCCGCCGCGATGCTGGTCGCACTGGCACCGCAAAGACAATCCGATACGACCTTCGCCGTGCCGGCCGGCGCGAGCCTTTCGGTCAACAATTTCGGGGGCGGGATCGCCGTCCACGGCTGGAGCGAGAATCGCGTCAAAGTGCACGGCGAAACCGGTCGGCGCGGACGCGTCGAAGTCTCACTCGTCGGGAACACCGTGGTCATCAAGACGGGCAGCCGAGAAGGTGCGCCGTCGGTGATCGATCTCGATATCACGGTTCCACAGTCCATGGCGCTCTCCCTCAGTGGCACGTATGCGGACATCACAGTCGATGGTGTGCAGGGAGCGATCAGCGCCGAGACGGTCAACGGCGAGGTCAACGTCCGGGGCGGCAAGGGGATCGTCACGCTGCATTCGATTCAGGGTAGTGTGACACTCGCCGATGCCTCGGGCCGTATCGAGGTGAACTCGGTCAACGAAAACGTCGAGCTGAGCAACATCACCGGCGAAATCAAAGTCGAGACCACGAACGGTGAGGTCATGCTGACAGGCATCAAGTCATCGAGCGTCGACGCCGGCACGATCAACGGCGACGTGCTCTACGAGGGCACGGTCACTGACGGCGGATCCTACAGCCTGGGATCGCATAACGGCGACATCACCGTGTCCGTGCCCGAGGGCGCGAATGTGACGATCACCGCCGCGACCGCAAATGGCGACATCGACTCGAGCTTCCCGCTGCCGATGACCAGCACGCTGGGCAAGCACCGCAAGACGTTCAAGATCGGTTCGGGGAGCGCGCGCATGGAGCTGGAATCGTTCCAGGGCGACATCCAGCTGCGCCGTCCCCAGGAGCTGCACGATCGGGTCGATCGGAAGCACAAACACGACGAGCACGACAACGACCACGACCACGACAAGGATCACGACGCCGACACGGATACGAGCTTCAGCTGGGCTCTGCGCAGCGTGACCGCATACGCCACACGCTACGCCGCGGCGTACGCACCAAAATACGCCGCGCAGTATGCGGCGCAGTACGCACCGAGATACGCGCGTCAGTATTCGAAGATGTACAGCCGGCAGTACAAGACCATCTACCGTCTGAACACGCATTAACAGGGGAGCCGCTATGCGAACCGTCCTGCTCACGACCGCCCTGTGCGTCGGTGCCGTCGCCGCGCTGACCGCCCAGGATTTCAACTGGCATGGCCGCCTCGCGGCCGGGAAGCGGCTGGAAGTGAAAGGGGTGAGCGGCGACGTGCGGGCGGTCCTGGCGAGTGGCGCCGAGGCGGTGGTGAACGCGCGGAAGCACGCGCGCCGCTCCGATCCCGACGAGGTAGAGATCAAAGTCGTCGAGTCCGAAGACGGCATCACGATCTGCGCCGTCTATCCCACGCCGCCGCGCGCGCGGGAGGAGAACAACTGCGAGCCGGGCGAGCGCTGGCGCTCGAGCACCGACAACAACGACGTGGTGGTCGATTTCGAGGTGCAGGTCCCCGCGGGCGTCACGTTCGACGGTAAGACGGTGAACGGCGAGATGTCGGCCGAAGGGCTGAAGGGTGACGTGCAGGCGAGCACCGTGAATGGCAGCGTGCGCGTGACCACGACCGGCCTTGCCGAAGCGTCCACGGTGAACGGCTCCGTCTACGCGCAGCTGGGCCGAGCGGACTGGACCAACGATCTCGAGTTCAGCACGGTGAACGGCGGGATTACGCTGATTCTTCCCGGGAAGCTCGACACGGAGATTCGGGCCAACACGGTGAACGGCGACATCGAGACCGACTGGCCGCTGATGATCTCCGGGCGCATCAGTCAGCGCCGCCTGAAGGGCACGATCGGCGCGGGCGGGCGGGGGCTCAGCCTGAGCACGGTGAATGGGGAGATCAAATTGAAGAAGGGCACTGATTAGGCACAGGCCGCACTCTTTCGGTACCCAATTCACAACGCTGCCAGCCCACCTTAGCCCCTCTTTCAGGAGGGGCTTTTGGTGTTGCGGCAAATCCTCACCCGCACCACACAAATCGAGAGTCTCCGCGAGCTGTTTGGCGCGCTCGGCTATGAAGCCGCCTGGGAGCCCGTGCCGGTGGGCGCGTGGCTGGGAGAGACGGCGAACGTTGAGCGCGCCGCACTGATCGCCCGGCACGGCGCCTTTCGCGTCTTTGCGCTCGAGACTCCGGTTCCCGTGGAAGCGGCGCGCAGAGCTGTACGGCGCCTTTCCGCCGGAGCCGAGCGCGGCCTGGCTTGTGCGCTGGGCGGGCAGCCGCTGCAGCTCGTCTGCGCAGCGGGCCCGGTGGGACTGCGGATGGCGACGATCCAGGTCGCGAATCCCTCCGGCTCCGCGCTGGCGACGCTCGAGCGGCTTGCACCGGCGAAGGGAGAATCTGCGCTCGCGCTGTCGCTGCGCATCAGCGAGGTGCTCGCGAGCGAAGGCGTCACGCCGCGGTTCTTTCGGGCGTTTCGACACACGCTCGACAAGCTCACTGACCGACTGAGCACCCCGCGATCGCGGGTGGATCGTCATGCGCTCACGCTAACGGCGCTCACCCGGGTGCTCTTCCTCTACTTCATCCAGTCGAAGGGCTGGCTGAACGGCGATACGCGATACGTGTCGCGTTTGCTCGACCGTGCGCTCTCCGCCCGGCGTCACTTTCATCGCTCCTTTCTGCACGCCCTCTGCTTCGGCGCGTTGAATCGCCCCCCTGCGGACCGGGGCGCCATCGCGCGGGCACTGGGCAAGGTCCCATTCCTCAATGGCGGACTCTTCGAGCCCTCGGCGCTCGAACGGCGGCACGGCCCGGCCGTCTGGTCCAACGCCGAGTGGCGCGACGCGTTCGACGAGCTGTTCGAGCGATTCCATTTCTCCGTCCGCGAGCACGATGACGGCGAATTCGTCGCGCCTGACATGCTTGGCCGTGTGTTCGAAGGCGTGATGGACCCGGACGAACGACGAACGAGCGGGAGCTACTACACACCCGCGTTTCTCGTGCGCGAGATGGTTCGCGCGGGACTCGAGGCCGCGTTGACTCATCGATTCGGCGTCCCCGCAGCCGCCGCCGCTCGCTGGGTGCACGAAGGCGTCGCTCCGTGTCCCGCTCCCGACCTGCGCGGGCTCACCATCCTCGACCCGGCAGCGGGATCAGGTGCGTTCCTGCTGGGAGCGCTGGACGAGGTGGTGAGCCTCAGATGCGCGGCCGGAGACGGGCCCCTGCTCGCCGTGAAGCGCGACGTCCTCGCCCGCTCGTTGTTCGGCGTCGATCTCACACCAACCGCTGTGCGCCTCACGGAGCTGCGGTTGTGGCTGGCGCTCGTCGCCGACGCGGACGATGTCGAGGTGACCCGGATCGCGCCGCTGCCAAACCTCGATGGACATGTGCTTCAGGGCGACGCGTTGCTCGATCCGTTGACGATGGCAGGATCACTCGGCGGCCGGGCGTTCCGCGGAAACGCAGCCGAGGTCCGAAGACTGGCCGTCGCGCGCCGCACGCATTTTCGCCTTACGGGTGCGGAGAAGCGGGCGTCGCAGGCGGAGCTGAAGCGAGCCGAGACGGCGCTCGCGCGCAGGCTCCTGGACGACGGCTGCGGAGCGCTCGAAGTGGCGATTGCCGAGCTGCTCAATGCCGGGCGCAATCGCGATCTGTTCGGCCGGAGGCGCGGGCTCGATCTCGAGCAACGGTTGCGGTTGGCGCGTCTGCGCCAAAGCCTGCGCGAGCTGCGAGCCGCGCGTCGCAAGCTCCGATTGGAAGGTGCTGCCCCGTTCTTCGCGTTCGAGTCTCATTTCGCGGATGTGATGGCGCAGGGTGGGTTCGATTTGGTAACCGGGAATCCGCCCTGGGTGCGCGCCGAGCGGCTGTCACCGCGGGTGCGCGAAACGCTCGCGGCGCGCTACTCGTGCTGGCGCCCGGCGCGAACGCGCGGTTTCGCGCATCTCCCCGATGTTGCCGTTGCCTTCACCGAGCGCGCCTTCGAGCTCACGCGCCCAGGTGGGATTGTTGCGTTGCTCGTTCCGGCAAAGTTCGCGTCCAGCGGCTATGCCGAGCCGTTGCGGCGGCGGCTCAGTCACGGAGCGCGGATCGAGCGTGCATCCGCGCTGCCCGAGCCGGTCGCCCACATGTTTGGCGCGGCGGTGTACCCGATGGCGTTGGTCGCCGCGCGTGCCGATCCCACCGGAACGGAGCTGACCGCCACCGCGCTTGGCGCAAAGCCAGCCGCACCGTCGGTCCCCCAACGCCAGCTGCACAGCGACGGGCCGTGGATCCTGACGCCCGGCGCGGAACGTCTGAGCCGGCGGTTGCGTGCGGAGTTCCCGACCGTCGGCGACCGCTGGTCGCCGCAGCTCGGCGTGAAAACGGGTGCCGACGACGTCTTCGTCATCGATCGTGAATGTTTCGGCGCGCGGCCCGCGCTCCGCGGGCGCGACATTGTCGCATGGCGCTGCCGGCCGCGTCGCTTCCTGCTCTGGACCCACGGCGCCGATGGGCTGCCGCTCGCTCGGCTCCCGCGCGAGCTCATCGAGCGGCTCTCGCACCACGAGGCGCGATTGCGCCGGCGCTCCGATTACCGGGCCGGACCGCCCTGGCAGTTGTTTCGCACCGGGCTCGGATTCGCCGCGCACCGCGTAGTGTGGCCTGACTTAGGTCGCCGCTTAGCCGCGGCGGTGCCGGACGCGGAGCTCGTGCCGCTCAACACCGTGTACGGCATCGCCACGCTTGACGCGGCCGACGCCGCAGCGTTGGCCGCGCTGTTCAACTCCTGTTGGCTCACTGCGCTCGCGCGCCTCGTCGCCGATCCTGCCCGCGGTGGCTTTCGGCGCTTCAACGCTCGTGTCGTCCGTGGTCTACCAGTGCCGGCCCAAGGCTCGACGGTCTGGGCCGAGCTTGCGCGGCGCGGCGCGTGCTGCGAGCCCGCCGACGATCTCGTCGCCGATGCGCTCCAACTCAATGCCGCCGACCGCCGCGCGCTGGCCGCGGATTCTCTCTGAGCACCTCGTCCCGGTCGCGGAACCCCTCACGGTTGCCCTCGAGCCGGGTGGGGAAGCGTCACCGCGCGCGGTGGTGTCCAGCGCGGCGCGGGCGCTGCTCGACGGGGCGCCTCGAGCAAACAGCGCAGCGTCGCCCATCTGGCCCGCCTGGCTCGCGCCGCACCAGGTCCCGGCCGCAGAGCGACTGACCGCGATCATCGCCCGGCACGGCGGCGCGCTGCTCGCGGACGAGGTCGGATTGGGCAAGTCGTACGTCGCGCTCGCAGTGGCTCTCGCACGGCACGAACCGTTCACGCTCGTGGTTCCCGCGGTTCTCGTCTCGCAGTGGCGCGACTTGCTCACCCGATTCGGCCAACACGCGGTACCGATCATCACGCACGAATCTCTCAGCGTCTCGACCGTCCGACCGTCAGACCGTCCGACCGCCGCCTTTGTAGTTGTCGACGAGGCGCATCGATTCAGAAACCCCGACACGAACCGCTACCGCGCTTTGGCTCGTCTCGTTGTTGGCACCAGCGTGCTGCTCGTGACCGCGACTCCGATTCACAACGCCGTCGCCGATCTGTTGAACTTGCTGCGCCTGTTCCTGCGCGATCACGCCCTCGCGGCGCTGGGGCTGCCATCGCTCCGAAACGCCGCGCGGCGAGAGGCGGACGGGTCATTGGCCTACGCCGCCGTGGGTCGTGTCATCGTCGCGCGCTCGCGCGAGCGCGTCCGCACGGGGTACGACGGCGGGCCGGTGAGCATGGTGTTCCCGCGTTCGACGACCGAGACGATGCGCGCGGGACCAGCCCCGGAGACGTTGATCGCCGATCTGGTCGCCGGTGTCACGCGCTTGCGCGCGGGCGGCGGGGCGGCTCCTCTGCTCCGCTTGATGTTGCTCCGGCGCCTGGGATCTAGCCTGCCTGCGTTCCGGGCAGCGTTGACCCGGCACGACGCCTACCTCGACCTCGCGGCTCGCGCGGCGGAGGAGGGCCGCGCGCTGCGGAGTCCGATATTCAGCTCGTCCTGTTTCCGCTGCTGCTCGACCACGGCGGCGATGGCGCCCGGTTCGCTGACGATCGCCGTACGCTGGCTCGCCTGCGCGAGCTGCTCGCCCGCACCCCCGCAGTGGATCCGAAATCAGACGCGCTAGAAGGGTTGCTCAGCGCTCGAGCCATGAAGACCATTGTCTTCACCGATGCTCAGCCCACGGCGCGGTATCTGTTGCAGCGGCTGTCTCACCGCCGGGTGGCCGCGGTGTTCGGACACGTGGGTCGCTTCGCATCTGGGGATGCGCCGAGGCAGGACGTGCTGCGTGCGTTCGCACCGCGGGCGCAGGGTGTCCTCGGGCCGGCTGCGGCGCTGCAGACCGACGTACTCATCGCGACCGACCTCTTGAGCGAAGGGCTCAACCTCCAGGACGCTGAGCGTGTCGTGCACTATGACTTGCCGTGGAGCCCGGCGCGCCTCGCCCAGCGCGTCGGCCGCATCGACCGGCTCGGCTCGTCGCATTGCTCGATCACGACGGTCACGTTCCTGCCGTCTCCACCGCTCGGCCGCGCACTCGCAATCGAGGAGCGCCTGGCGAGAAAGGTTGGGGCTCAGCAAGTCGCGGGCACCAACGGCCGGCTGGACTGGTGCGATCAACTGGGGCCCCTCGCGTCAGGGAGCGCTACCGCACCGGTCGGCTGTGCCGCGGCAGTTGCAGGAGAACGGGCGGAGACTGTCCTGGTGGTCCGCATCGGGAAGTTGGTGGAGGCAATCGTTGTCGATGGAGGATCGGCCCGTACGAATCCTGCCGCCGCTGCGCGAATCCTTGCGAGCGCTTGCGGGGCGCCCCCCGCGAGCATCGATCGCGTGCCGCTGCAGCGGGCGCTCGATACCGCTGCTCCACTGATCCGATCTCGGATCGCGGGCGTTCAAGATGCACGCTGGCGCGCGAGTGACCGCGATCGCTTCGCGCGACGGCTCATTCCGTGGGTGTTGTCTGCCGCGCGCCGAGCGGCGCGCCGCGCCGATGGGGAGCAGCTCACCGCGCTCGATGCGTTGGTCTCGAGACTGACATCGGGGATGACTGCTGGAGAGGAGCTGATGCTGGAAGACCTGTTGTCGCGGCAGGAGCCGCTGTTAGTGCACGACCTGTTGGCATGGCATCACGCGCTGCCGCCGGCCGACACCGGAGACTTGACCCTGAGCGTCGAGCTCGTCGCCGCGTTGATCGTTGTCGCAAGATCCTAGTCGCGCCCCCAGTAGCACACCGGCTCCCCCACCGGCAGGCTATCGCCGGCGGAGCGGCCCACCGCAATCACACATCGACCCGCCCAGGCCTCGTGACGCCCTTCGGCGAAAAACCCGTCGGCTCCCGCCTCGAGAATGCGCACCTCCACGCCCTGGGTCTCGGCGCTCGGATGCCAGACCCGCGCGACTTCCCTCGTGTAGGAAAGGCTGTCTCTGCGGTAGGCCTCCTCGGCTGCGGACAGCGCGCGCAGCTGACTCTTCACATTGGCCACGTATGGCTTGTTGCGCAGCTCGCGGCCGAACCAGCGCATTCCGTAGTACAGCGCCGCGATCGCGCCGACCAGCAGCACGCCCAGAATGACAATCGTGCGGATCTTGTGCACGCTGCAATCATACGAACGGGGCGCTAGCTTGTCAGCGATGCCCCTCAACACCTTCCTGTTCGATCTCGATGGCACGATCATCGACTCCATCGAGCTGATTCTGCGCTCCTACCGCCACACGATGGCGCATCACCGTGGCGACGAGCCGCCGCCCCCCGACGACATGTGGATCAAAGGCCTCGGCACGCCGCTGTGGGCGCAGTTCGGCGAGATCACGGACGACAAGGAAGAGATCGAGCGGATGGTGCAGACCTACCGCACCTACAACCTCACCCACCACGACGCGCTCGTGAAACCGTATGAAGGCGTCGTGGACGAGATTCGCCGCCTCAAACACGCCGGCAAACTGCTCGGCGTCGTCACGAGCAAGCTGCGCGACGGTGCGATGCGCGGGCTCCGCATCTCCGGCCTCGACGACGCATTCGACGTCGTCATCGGGTGCGACGACGTGACCCACTCCAAACCGCATCCGGAGCCCGTGTTGAAGGCGGTCGAGAAGTTGGGCGTCAAGAACGAGAGCACGGTCTTTATCGGCGATTCCCGCCACGACATGGAATCCGGCCGCGCCGCCGGCGTGAAGACCGCCGCCGTGCTGTGGGGCCCGTTCGATCGGGCAGACCTCGAAGATCTGTCCCCCGATTACTGGCTGGAGAAACCCCAGGACTTGCGCGAGCTTTACGAGCCATGAGCCCCAAATTCGTCCCCTTCGAGCTGGAACGGTGGCAGAGCACCTGGGAAAACCGGGTGCGGTTCAACCTCTCCGAATCCGGCGTGCACCCGCTCACGATCCAGGAGCTGCTCGGCCTCGCCAGCGCGTCGGCGCTCCCCCTCCTCGACGTGCGCCTCGGCTACGCGCAGTCGAACGGCAGCGACCTGCTGCGCGAGCGCATCGCCGCGCTTTACCCCGGCGCCTCACCCGACCAGATCCTCGTCACCACCGGCAGCTCCGAAGCGAACTTCGTCACCTGCTGGCGGCTGCTCGAGCCCGGCGACAAGGTCGCCGTCATGATGCCGAACTACCTCCAGACCTGGGGGCTCGCGCAAAACTTCGGCGCGGAGGCGAAGGCGTTTCAGCTGCACGAAAAACAAGGGTGGGAGCCGTACGTCGAAGAGATTCGCACCGCCATCGCCCCCGGGACGAAACTGATCGTCGTCACCAATCCGCACAATCCGACCGGGCACGTCCTGGGCGATGCGGCACGCAAAGCGATCCTCGACCGCGCCAACGAAGTCGGCGCTTGGATTCTGGCGGACGAGGTCTATCAAGGCGCGGAGCGCGAAGGCAAGACGACCGAGTCGTTCTGGAGCAGCGGCTACAAGCAGCTCATCATCGTGAACGGACTGTCGAAGGCGTACGGCCTCCCGGGCCTCCGGATCGGCTGGATCGTGTCCCAGCCCGCCTTCAGTCAGGAAGCCTGGGCGCGCCACGACTACACGACCATCGGCCCGTCGGGCGCGTCCGACCATCTCGCCGCCGTCGCCCTCGATCCCCGCGTGCGCGAGAAGCTCATCGAGCGCACGCGGCGCATCCTGCACGCCAACTTCCCGGTGATGGAAGCGTGGCTGAAGTCATTCGGCGACACCTTCAGCTGGACCTCGCCGAACGCCGGCGCGATCTGCTGGGCGCGCTACCGCGGCGCGATCCCCGCCCAGGAGATCGTCGAGAAGCTCCGCGCGCAGCACGGCGTGCTGCTCTGCCCCGGCGATCATTTCGGGATGCCCGGCTTCCTGCGGTTCGGCTACGGCGGCGAGCTGCAGCACTTCCAGGAGGCGCTGGCGGAAACGGAACGTGGACTGCGTCGCTTGTTCAGTGACTGAGTGAAGTGACTAGCTAGACCACCGCCCGCAGCAGCAGGTAGGTGAGCCCGCCGATGCCGGCGGCCGCCGGAATCGTCGCGATCCACGCCCACACGATTCGTCCCGCCACGCCCCAGCGCACGGCAGAGAAGCGCTGTACTGCGCCGACGCCCGTGATCGCGCCGGTGATCGTGTGCGTCGTACTCACGGGGATGCCGTAATGCGAGGAGACGAAGAGCGTGATTGCTCCCGCTGTCTCGGCGCAGAAGCCGCCGAACGGGGTGAGCTTCGTGATGCGCTGGCCCATCGTCTTCACGATCCGCCAGCCGCCCGCCATCGTCCCCAGTCCGATTGCGGCGCCCGCGGCCACGATGACCCACGGCGGAATGTGCTCGGCGTCGGTGAGGTGAAAGAGCTGGATTGGAAAGTTCACGAACAGCGCCTGGCTCGATACCAACAGTGCGACGATAATCCCCATCGTCTTCTGCGCGTCGTTCGTCCCATGGCCGAGTGAGTAGAGTGCCGCCGACACGAGCTGCAGCACTCGGAATGACTTGTCCACTCGTCGTGGCAACGATCGGCGCAAGGACCACGACAACGCCACGGTGAGTAGCAGCGCCAGCATGAACCCCATGACCGGCGCGACCACGATGAAGATGAGTGTCTTGGTCCAGCCACCGGCGATGATTGCGGAGAACCCGGACTTGGCGACCGCGGCGCCCGCGTAGCCGCCAATGAGGGCGTGCGAGGACGACGTCGGCAGTCCCAGCCACCAGGTGACGAGGTCCCAGATGATTGCCCCCAGCAGTCCACCAAGCACGACGGTCGAATCGACCACGCTGAGGTCGATCAGTCCTTTCCCGATCGTCTTGGCGATCGCGGTCCCGAACACGAATGCGGCGATGAAGTTCCAGAACGCCGCCCAAATCACCGCCGCGCTTGGTGAGAGCACCCGCGTCGACACGACCGTGGCGATCGAGTTGGCCGCGTCGTGAAATCCATTGATGAAGTCGAAAATGAGGGCGACGACCAGAATCGCCAGCACGAACCAGACGGAGCCAGCCATCAGGCGTGCTTGATGGTGATGGACTCGACCACATTCGCGACGTCTTCGGCCTGGTCGAGCGTGCCCTCCAGATTATCGTAAATCTCTTTCCACTTGATCAGCTCGATCGCATCGCGCTCTTTCTCGAAGAGCTGCCCCAGCGCCTCGTGATAGATCGCGTCGCCCTCTTCCTCGAGCTGTTTCGCCTCCACGGCGTACTTCATGACGTCAGTGCCTTTCTTGAGCCGGCTCACCGCCTCCCACAGCACGCCCATCATCCGCCCCAAGACGTCGATCAATCGCAGCACGCCCTGCGGCGCGACGCCGAGCCGAAAGATCTGCGTGCGCCGGGCAGTCCCGTCCATCGCGTCCATAACGTCATCGAGATCGGACGCGAGCTGGTGAATGTCTTCGCGATCGAGCGGCGTAATGAACGTGCGGTCGAGACGATTGACGACCTCATGCGTGACCTGATCGGCCTCATGCTCCAGCCGCTTGATGGCTTCGACGTGGGGCGTGCGGCGGTCGGGCGCCGCCTGGAAGAGCTGCCGCAAATGCTCCACGGCTTCTTTGTTGCGAGTGGCGACTTCGGTGAACAGATCGAAAAACTCTTCTTCGCGCGGCAGGAGACGCACGGTATCTCCGGTGGCGTGGTGGACCGCAAAGATAGCGGCCATGTGGAATGACAACTAGGTTATCAGCCTCATGACAGCCGCCCCGGTTCAACCCCAGCGGGTCGAGTTCGTCCGGGCGATTTCACGCCTCGACGCCACGGCACTCGTGGTCGGATCGATGATCGGGTCCGGCATCTTCATCGTGTCGGCCGATATCCTCCGACAGGTGCATTCACCGGGCCTGCTCCTCGCCGTATGGCTGCTCTCGGGT
Source organism: Gemmatimonadota bacterium (assembly GCA_003223395.1). Taxonomy (GTDB): domain Bacteria; phylum Gemmatimonadota; class Gemmatimonadetes; order Gemmatimonadales; family GWC2-71-9; genus 20CM-2-65-7. Next base: position 13,262 of record QHUZ01000062.1, read on the forward strand.
GTGGTGACCCTGCTCGGCGCGCTGTCGTATGGGGAGCTCGCGGCCATGTTTCCGAAGGCGGGCGGCAACTACGTCTACCTTCGCGAAGGTATCTCGCCGCTGTTCGGCTACCTCTACGGCTGGACCCTCTTCGTCGTGATTCAGACCGGCACGATCGCCGCGGTGGCCGTGGCGTTCGCGCGTTTCACATCGGTGCTCTTTCCCGCCCTCACACCCGACGTCTTCCTGGGCACGACGCTGCACTTTCCGGCGCCAATCGGGGACATCGCGGTCGGCCTATCGGCGCAGCGCATCTTTGCGATCGCCTCGATTGTGCTGCTCACGTGGATCAACGTGCGAGGCGTGCGGACGGCGGCGTTCATCCAGACTACGCTGACCGCGATCAAGACCGCCACGCTGGCGGGTCTGATACTCTTGGGGTTCACGATCGGGCGGAACGCCGAGGCTATTGCCGCCAATTTCGGGGCGAACTTCTGGGCTGGCGGTGGCCTGTCGCTCGCCGTCCTCCCGGTGGTCGGCGGGGCCATGGTGGGGTCGCTGTTCTCGATGGACGCGTGGAACAACGTGGGGTTCGCGTCCGGCGAGCTCAAGAATCCCGAGAGGGATGTGCCGTTCGCGATGGCGGCCGGCGTGTTGACGGTGACGACCCTGTACGTCCTGGCCAACGTCGCGTACCTGCTCGTGCTATCTGCGGATACCATTGCACATGCGCCGCAGGACCGCGTGGGCACGGCCGCGATGCAGGCGATTCTTGGATCGCCTGGCCTCTATGTCATGGCCGTCGCGATCATGATCTCGACGTTCGGCTGCAATAACGGGCTGATTCTCTCCGGCGCGCGCGTGTACTACGCGATGGCGCAGGACAATCTGTTCTTCAAGTCTGCGGCGAACCTGCATCCCACGTTTCGCACGCCGGCGCTCGCGCTGATCGTGCAGGCGATTTGGACGTGCGTGCTCTGTCTTTCGGGGACGTACGGTCAGCTGCTCAACTTCGTAATCTTTGCCGCGGTCGTGTTCTATGCGGTGACCGCGGTCGGCCTGTTCCGTCTGCGGCAGCGGCGGCCGGACATTCCACGGCCAGTCAAAGCACCGGGGTACCCGGTACTACCGGCCCTGTACGTGGTGCTCACGGGCCTGATTGCGGTCGATCTGCTGGTTCAGGACGCGACCCGCACGTATGCGTTTTTGGGACTGATCTTGGTCCTGCTCGGCGTGCCCGTGTACTT
>QHUZ01000114.1 GCA_003223395.1 Gemmatimonadota bacterium
CGTACGTGGTGAGTTTCTCGTCGGGAGTCTTGGTCACTTCGACAAACGCCCCGCTCGCATTCAGCGTCCCCGCGGCGATCTGCTGGATCGCGTACCCCACACAATTGCGCACGTCCTCGGCGCCGTGCTCGTCGCACGTGTTGGAAGACTCGGTCATCAGAATCCGCAGGTACCGCGTCGCGACCAGGGGGGGAGCATCCGTCAGCTTCACCATGACCGTTCCACCCGGCGCGTGCTTGAGTGCCCCCGAGGGAAAGACCTTCCATTCCCCCTTCGGTCCTCCATCGAAGTCGAGCGCGTTTGTGCCGACCCAATATTCCACCTGATAGGTCGTGGCATACGGGCTTGCCCAGACGATGCGGACCGCGCTCACTGGCTTCTCCGCTTGCAGGTCGACGACCACCCACTGCGGATGCAGCGTGTCACTTTCACCGGTGAATTTGCTCGTCAGATACGGATTGCTCTTCCAATAGGTCAGGTTCGGACCCGCGACCGGACGATCGCCGCTCGTCGCGAAGCCGCGATGGGGCAGCGCGTAGGCGAGGATGTAGCGAATCGGTTCCTTGAGGTCGGGGCTGCCGGTGAAGTATCCGCTGCGATGCGCCGCATCACTCCACGCGCCGTTCTCGGTCCAATGCCAGGCGGCCATGCGCAGCTCGGTGTTGTTGCGGTAGGTGATCGGTCCCCAGCCGGCCGAGAGCGCCTCCTCGATGATATGCGGCGTATAGACGCGGTTGATGTCCGTCCGCGAGAGCACGTCAATCGAGCTGCCCAGGGCGCTGTCGGGATCGAACGTATTGATGGCGTGGCCCGGTGTGACGTCGACGCGAACGGTCGCTTGGGCGAACGCAGCGGGGGCGAGCGCCGTCATCAACAATGCGATCTGGGCCGAGACCCGAGCTGCTTTCATGTCGTCATAAGTTACGTCGGCTCGGCGGGCGCGGCGCCTCTAGCCGAACGACGCTGAGCCCGCTATGGATGTTCGTACATGGCAATCGAGCAGACGCCACTCGCCACCCCGCAGCGGGTGCGGCGCGCACACGCCAGCATCGCGACGATTTACGAATTCCTCGGCAAATACAACCGCTGGCTCGCCGAGCTAGGGGCCGAGGCATGCGACTTCGCACTCGGCAATCCCCAGACGCTACCGCTCCCGGGCTTCGTGGACGCGCTCCGCGCCGCGACGTTCCCCCAAAATCCCGCGTGGTTTGCCTACAAGATGAGCGAGCCGTCGTCTCGCGACGTGGTCCGTGCCGCCCTCGCGCGTCTCACGGACCTCGATTTCCCGCCCGAAAATATCTTCATGACGAACGGCGCGACCGGGGCACTGCTCGTCACGATGACCGCCCTGACCGAGGCGGGCGACGAAGTGATTTTCAACAAGCCACCGTGGTTCTTCTACGAGGGCATGGTTTGGATGGCGGGCGGGACTCCGGCCGGGGTCGACGTCCGGCCCGACACATTCGATCTCGACGTGGACGCGATCAGCCGCACCATCACGCCGCGGACGAAGTACGTGATCGTCAATTCGCCCAACAATCCGACCGGCAAGATCTATCCACCCACGACCCTCGAGCGCCTCGCACGCGTGCTGACGGACGCGAGCCGCACGTTCGGCAAACCGATCTACCTGATTTCCGACGAAGCGTACCGACGAATCGTGTTCGATGGACGGACGTTCGAGAGCCCCGTGAAGTTCTACAAGAATTCGATCATGATCTATACCTACGGCAAGACGCTGCTGACGCCGGGGGAGCGAATCGGCTATGTGGCGCTGTCGCCAACCATGGATGATCTGGAAGCGGTACGGACGGTCATGCTGTCCACGCAGATTCTGAGTGGCTGGGCGATGACGAGCGCGATCGCGCAGCACGCGCTGCCGGAGATCGATCGTCTGTCATTGGACATCACGGATCTCGCGCGTCGCCGCGATCGCCTGGTCGATGGATTGCGCGCCTGTGGGTACGAGGTGATGCGCCCCGAGGGCGCGTTCTACGTGACGCCGCGCGCGCCCATCGCGGACGACGTCGCGTTTTCGGACATGCTCGCGCGCGAAGGCGTGCTCTGCCTGCCGGGCAGCGTGGTCTACCTGCCCGGCTACGTTCGTGCCTCGATTACCGCCAGCGATGCCATGATCGACCGGGCGTTGCCGGTCTTCGCGCGAGTGCGCGAGCGCGTGGTCGCCAATTCCATGTTCTAGGGCGTCTTGTCCTGGTGCCGATCTATCGCATCGATCGTGAGGCTCCACGCGTTGTATGTCGACCATATGAGGCAGATCAGTACGGTCGGCAACAGCCACAAAAAGCCGCCGAGTCGTCCGGTGACGAGGCCGGCCCCCGCCAGGGTGATGCCGACGATGGCGGTGTCGAAACCAATGAGACGGCCGATCCACGATCGCCGCCGCTGGGCCGGCAACGCGTGCACCGTTCTCCACTGCAACCGCAGGCTCACTCCCCACACGAGGATGCTCAGGACCAGGAGCTCAACTCCCAGTGCCACACGTCCCTGCTCCGGAATCAGCACGAAGATCGCTACGGTCAACAGCACGGTGAGTGCGATGAGGGCTTCCCGCGCGCGTGCCACCATGTCGAACAACGACTGCCACAGCTCCGGCCTGTAGGCGAACTCCACGTCAGTAGCCGGCGACTTCGAGAACGGCGTCGGCGAATGCCTGCGGGGCCTCCTGCGGCAGGTTGTGCCCTACCCCACCCGTGATGAGCCGGTGCGCATACCGGCCGGTGAACTTTTTCGCATAGGCGCTTGGGTCCGGGTGCGGCGCACCATTGGCGTCACCTTCCATAGTAATGGTGGGCACGGTGATGACCGGACCCTGCGCCAGTCGCTGCTCGAGGTCGTCGAACTTCGACTCTCCGGCGGCAAGACCGAGCCGCCAGCGATAATTGTCAATCACGATGGCCACGTGATCGGGATTGTCAAAAGCCGTGGCGCTGCGATCGAATGTCGCATCATCGAAATTCCACTTGGGCGACGCGAGCTGCCAAATAAGCTTTGAGAATTCCCGCCGGTATTTCTCGTATCCCGCGCGCCCGCGCTCCGTCGCGAAGTAGAACTGGTACCACCACTGCAGCTCGGCCTTGGGCGGCAGCGGCACCTTCCCTGCCTCCTGGCTGCCGATCAAATAACCGCTGACCGAGACGAGCCCCTTGCAGCGTTCGGGCCAGAGCACCGCCATGATACCGGCCGTGCGCGCGCCCCAGTCACAGCCGCCGAGGACTGCCGCGTCGATCTTGAGCGCATCCATGAGGGCGATCGCGTCGACGGCGAGCGCCGATGGCTGGCCGTTCCGCACCGTCTCACTCGAGAGAAAGCGCGTCGTGCCATAGCCGCGCAGATACGGGACGATCACGCGATACCCCTTCGCCGCCAGTAGCGGGGCGACGTCGCCATAGGTGTGGATATCGTAGGGCCAGCCGTGCAGCAGAATCACCGGACGACCGCCGGGGGGACCAGCTTCCGCGTACCCGACATTGAGGACGCCGGCGTCGATCTGCTTGAGCGGCCCGAAGGCTCTTCCCGGCTCAATCGCGCCCATCTTCGCGGCGATGAATGTCATGAGCGTCGTTTCAATGAACTCCCGACGGTTCTGGTTCATCCGAACGTAAAGCAGAACGCCTCGACGCCTGCAGCGAGGAACTCGATTTCGAACTGGCGATCCTCGATCGGCGGCGCTTGCCGGACCAGCTGATACGTCCGCTGTTCGGTGACGACGCCCTCGCCCTGCGCGTCGACATCAGCTCCGCCGCGCGCCGGCTGCCCGTCAATCCGAACGCGGTAGCGCACCGAGGTCTCTCGTCCGGTCGGACCCATTACGAGATTGACATCGCGAGCGTGAAAGCGATACGCGATGTGCCCGTTCGGCTGCTTCAGGACGACCGCCTTGCTGCCCAGGGTCCAGTCGCCCCCGACCGTCCATTCGTTCAGTCGCAGTCGCGCCGCGTTGCGTACGAAGTTCTCGCCCTGCTCCGAGCCGAGATAGGTCTCTGGAGAGCGGAGGTTGTCCCAGTCAGCGGCTGCCTCAAGACCCGGGGCATCGACAGTCACGAGCTCACGACTGAAGCCGCTGGCGCCGGCTTCCCCAAGCACCTTTTGAATCGTTCGCTCGGACTCGTCGTAGGCGCCCTCGCCGAAGTGCGTGAACCGAATGGGCCCCTTTTCATCGATCAAGTAGAGCGCCGGCCAGTATTGGTTCGAGAAGCCATTCCAAATGGCGTAGTCGTTGTCCACGGCGATCGGGTACTCGACGCGCATCGCCTTGATCGCGCGACGCACGTTGTCCAGGTCGTGCTCGAAACCGAATTCCGGCGTATGCGCGCCGATCACGACCAGCCCGTGCTGGCGATATTTGGCGTCCCACGCGCGAAGGTACGGCAGCGTCCGCAACCAGTTGACGCACGTGTACGTGCAGAAGTCCACGAGCACGACTTTG
>QHUZ01000063.1 GCA_003223395.1 Gemmatimonadota bacterium
TGCTCGTCGTGACCGGCGTGGGCTCCCTGATTCATCTGTTCAGCATCGGCTACATGAAGGAGGATCCGGGATACGCGCGCTATTTCGCCTATCTCAACCTCTTCGTCTTCTTCATGCTGGTGCTGGTCCTGGGAGCGAGCTTCCCGGTGATGTTCGTGGGGTGGGAAGGCGTCGGTCTCTGCAGCTACCTGCTGATCGGCTTCTGGTTCAGCGAAGCGGCGAACGCCACCGCGGGCCGCAAGGCGTTCATCATGAACCGCATCGGCGACTTCGGGTTCATGGTCGCGATGTTCATGATCTTCTGGTCCACCGGCTCGCTCGATTTCGGCACCGTGTTCACCCACGCCCCGAACGCGCTGGCGGCGGGCGGCAAGACCGTCACGGTCATCACGCTCTTCCTGTTCCTGGGCTGTACCGGCAAATCGGCGCAGATCCCTCTCTACACCTGGCTCCCCGATGCGATGGCGGGGCCGACGCCCGTCTCCGCACTGATCCACGCGGCAACCATGGTGACCGCAGGCGTCTATCTGGTCGCCCGCTGCAATTTGCTGTTCGCCATGGCGCCGGTCTCGAGCGCGGTGGTCGCGGGTGTCGGCGCGCTGACGGCGCTGTTCGCGGCGACGATCGCGCTCAAGCAGTGGGACATCAAGAAGGTGCTCGCGTATTCCACGATCTCCCAGCTCGGTTACATGTTCCTGGGAGTCGGGACGGGCGCGATCCGCGCCGGCATCTTCCACCTCGTCACGCACGCGTTCTTCAAGGCGTTGCTGTTCCTCGGCTCGGGCAGCGTGATCTTCGCGCTGCATCGCGCGTACCATCACACGCATTCCCACGAAGACGCGCAGGACATGCGCAACATGGGCGGGCTCGCGCGCTACATGCCGTGGACTACGGCCCTGATGTGGATTGCGACGCTCGCCATCGCCGGCGTACCCCCGCTCTCGGGCTTCTTCTCGAAGGACGAGATCCTTACGGCAGCAAACGCTCGCGGCCAAGCCGACCCCGTCTGGCTCGTGTTCTGGGGCCTGGCACTCGGCGCCGCGCTGCTCACCGCGTTCTACATGACGCGGCTCATGCTCTACACCTTCCATGGCCCGAACCGCACGGGCGAGAAAGAACAGGAGCACCTGCACGAGGCGCCGTGGATCATGACCGGGCCATTGCTCCTGCTCGGCGTACTCTCCGCCGCGGGTGGCGTCATCAACATCCCCGAGCTCTATCATGGCAACGCGTGGCTCCATCACTGGCTCGAGCCGATCACGCCGCCGAGCGCGGCGCTGCTTCCTGCCGTGCAGTTGGCGCCCGCCACCGAGTGGGTGCTGGTCGGTGTCGCGGTCGTGGTCGCGCTCGTCGGCATTCTGGCTGCCTGGCGGTTGCTCAAGCCGGACAAACTCGTGCCTGCCCGCAGCGCGCCCGAAGAGCGCGGGTTTGCGCGCCTCCTCAAGAACAAGTGGTACGTGGACGAGATCTATGACGCGTTGATCGTCCGGCCGCTTGTGTGGCTGTCGCGTGAGGTGCTCTGGAAGCAAATCGACCAGCGCGCCATCGATGGCGCGGCGGTCAATGGCGCCGCGCGGGGCGCCCGGGCACTCGGCTGGGCGAATCGCTGGCTGCAGACGGGGCAGGTCGGGATCTACGTCACGGTATTCGTCGTCGGCGTCCTGCTGATTCTCTGGCGGGCGACGACCTGATGTACGCGCGCTGGGTACTCACCGCGCTGCTCGCGTGGCCGCTGCTCGCCGGCCTCGCCGTGCTCCTGGTGCCCGCGCGGCTCGCCAAGTACGTCGCGCTCATCGCCAGTGTGATCGAGTTTGCGATCTCGGTTCCGCTGTGGTGGACGTTCGCGCCGGCCGGCGGGATGCAGTTCGTCGCCGATCAGCCGTGGATCGCCGCGTGGGGCATTCACTTCACGGTCGGCCTAGACGGCATTTCGCTATTCCTGGTGCTGCTCACGACGTTCCTGATGCCGCTCTCGATCCTCGGCAGCTGGAGCTACATCACGAAGCGCGAGACGGGATTCTACACACTGCTGCTCGTCCTGACGACCGGCATGATCGGCGTCTTCGTCGCCCTCGACCTCTTCCTCTTTTATGTGATGTGGGAAGTGATGCTCATCCCGATGTATTTCATCATCGGCGTCTGGGGCGGCGACAATCGGCTGTACGCGGCGATCAAGTTCTTCATCTATACGTTCTTCGGATCGCTGCTCATGCTCGTGGCGATCCTGGTGTTGTACCTGCACGCCGGCCAGGCGACCGGCGTCTACTCGTTCAGCTACGCGCACCTCCTGAGCCAGGTGGCATCGCTCGGTTCTACGGCCTGGTGGCTGTTCGGGGCGTTCTTCCTGGCGTTCGCGATCAAGGTACCGATGTTCCCGCTGCACACCTGGCTGCCTGACGCGCACGTCGAGGCCCCCACGGCAGGGTCGGTGATCCTGGCGGCGATCCTGCTCAAAATGGGCACGTACGGGTTTCTGCGATTCGCGTTGCCGTTCTTCCCGGCCGTCGCGCTCAATCAGGGCGTGCAGCTCGTGATCGTGATCCTGTCGCTCATCGGGATCATCTACGGCGGCCTGGTGGCGATGGTGCAGCCCGATTTCAAGAAGCTCATCGCCTATTCGTCCGTCGCCCACCTCGGATTCGTGATGCTCGGCATCTGGGCTCTGACGCTGCAGAGCGTCCAGGGCGCGCTGCTGATCATGATCAACCATGGGATTTCGACCGGCGCGCTGTTCTTCCTGGCCGGCATGATCTACGAACGGCGGCATAGCCGGCTGATCGAAGCCTATGGCGGCATCGCGCGCGTGGTACCGCTGTTCGCCGCGATCCTCACGATCGTCTCGTTATCGTCCATCGCGCTGCCGGGCACCAACGGCTTCGTCGGTGAATTCCTGGTGCTGGTGGGATCCTTCCGCACCTATCCCATCGCGACGGCGCTCGCGACGACCGGCGTGATCGTCGCGGCAGCCTATCTGCTGACGGCACTGCAGCGCGTGATCTACAACCCGCTGCAGAATCCTGAGAACGAGAAGCTGCCCGATTTGACGCCGCGGGAGCTGGTCGTGCTGATCCCGTTGCTCGTCTGCATTCTGTGGGTGGGGATCTATCCCAAGCCGTTCCTGCAGCGCATGGAGCCGGCGGCGCGCGCGCTGATCGAACAGATGAAGCCGAGTGCCGCTCCGACGGCGGGTCAACCGTGAGACTGGATCCCGCCATCTACCGCGACCTCCTGCTGTCGCTGCTGCCTGAGTTGGTGCTCACCGGGTGGGCCCTCGTGCTGCTGTTGTTCGTCGCGTGGCGCCACCGCACCGCGCGTGACCTCCGGATCGCGGGCTGGCTGACGCTCCTGGCGCTCCTGTCCACCGCCGTCGCCACCTGGTGGCTCTGGTGGAATCGGGCGGGCGTGCAGGGAGTCGTGACGATGATCGCGGCGGAGGACTTCCGCTGGGTCGCGGACTGGGTATTCCTCGGCGCTGCCGCGCTCACGGTCCTCATCTCGTTCGCCTATCTGCAGCGCGAGCAGCTGCTGGTGCCCGAGTACTACGTGCTGCTCATCTTCGGTACGCTCGGTATGATGGTCATGGCCGCCGGCGCCGACCTAATGGTGATTTTCCTCGGACTCGAGCTGATGTCGGTCGCCGTCTACGTGCTGGCGGGCATCGACCGGCGGCGCGCGCGCTCCGCCGAGGCGGCCCTCAAGTATTTCCTGCTCGGGGCATTCGCCTCGGGATTTCTGCTGTACGGCATCGCGCTCGTGTATGGTGCGACCGGGTCGACGAATCTTGGCCTGATCGGCACGCAGGTCGGCCTCATGGGCAGGCCGAGCGTCATGTTGCTGGGTTCCGCGTCCTGAATCAGGCGTTCGCGCCGGTCGCGGCGTGGCACGACATCCTGTGGTGGCTCGCGGCGGTCACGATGATCGGTGGCAACCTCTTCGCCCTCGGCCAGCGGTCGCTCAAGCGGATGCTCGCGTACTCGTCGGTCGCGCATGCCGGGTATCTGCTCGTCGCCGTCACCGCCGGGGGCGCGGCGGGTACCAGCGCATTCCTCGTTTACGTCATCGCCTACACGCTGATGTCGCTCGGCGCGTTCGCCGTACTGACGGCCAAGGGCAGGGCGGGCGAGAGCGAAGTGATGATCGACGATCTCGCGGGACTTGCGAGCCAGCGTCCGTGGCTCGCCTTTGCGCTCGCGGTGTGCATGCTCTCGTTGCTGGGGTTTCCCGGAACGGCCGGGTTCATCGGCAAGTGGTATATCCTCATCGCGGCCACCAGCGCCGGGAAGAACACCCTGGCCGCCATTCTCGTGATCACCAGCGTCGTCTCGGCGGGGTACTATCTTCCCGTCATCATGGCGATGTACATGAAACCGCAGCCGGTCGAGCACGCGCATGTGGATGCCACGCTCGACCGGTGGGGACGAGCCGCCGTCGCGGTGGTCGTCGTCGGACTGCTGCTCTTCGGTGTCTGGCCCAACCGGCTGTTCGATCTCGCGCGGTCAGCCGGGAATAGCGTGCAACCCGCGGCGACGACAGCCGCAAACCCACCCTAACGCATCGTGCCGGCGTCTCCGTGAACCTTCCCGCCACAATTTTCCGCCAGTACGACATCCGCGGCCTCGTAGACGAACAGCTCACGCCTGCCGCGGCCCGCGCCGTAGGACAAGCGTATACCACGTTCGCGTGGGAGCGCCTGAAGACGGGCAAGCCGCCACGCGTCGCCGTGGGCCGCGACAACCGGCCGTCCGGCGCCGCGCTCGCGCAGGGCGTGCGCGAGGGCATCGCCGCGGCGGGAGGCGCCGCGATCGACGTGGGGGAGCTGCCGACTCCCGCACTCTACTTCGCGACCAAGACGCTGCCGGTGGACGGCGGTATTCAAGTCACGGGCTCGCATAATCCGCCCGAGTTCAACGGCTTCAAGATGGTCCTCGCCCACGACGCCGTCTTCGGCGACGACATCCAGGTCCTGTATCGCCTGATCAACGACGGGAAGCTCGTAACGAAGCCGGGGGCCACACAAACCGTGCACCGCGCACTGCTCACCGCGTACCGGGAGGCGATCGTCCAGCGCAACGCGCCGCTCGCCCGTCGCGTCAAAGTGGTGGCGGACTGCGGCAACGGCGTCACGAGTCTCGTAGCCATCGAGACGTTGAAGCAATTGGGCGCCGAGGTCGTCGCGTTATTTGCCGAATCCGACGGGACGTTCCCGCATCACCATCCCGACCCCACGGTGCTCGAGAACCTCCACGACCTCCAGGCCGCGGTCAAAAAGGAAAAGGCCGAGCTGGGCATCGCGTTCGACGGCGACGGTGACCGCATCGGCGCGGTCGATGAGCGCGGCGACCCGGTCCTGGGCGATCAGCTCCTGGTGCTGTTCGGGCGCGACCTGGTGCATCGCATGGGCAAGAAGCACCCCGTGATCTTCGACGTGAAGTGCTCGGAGGTGCTGCCGCAGATGCTGAAGAAGGCCGGGCTCGAGCCGGTCATGTGGAAGACAGGGCATTCGTTCATCAAGCAGAAGATGAAAGAGATCGGCGCCCCGCTCGCCGGCGAAATGAGCGGTCACATGTTCTTCGGCGGCGACTGGTACGGATTCGATGACGCGCTCTTCGCCGCGGCCCGGTTGCTCGCGTACGTCGCGCGCGAAGGCGGGCCGCTCTCGCGCCTCCTCGCCGACTTGCCGAAGACCTACGCGACGCCGGAGATACGCGTCGACTGTCCCGATGAGCAGAAGTTCGACGTCGTCCAGCAGGCGGCCGCGGAGTTTGCCGCGAAGTATCCCGTCTCGACGCTCGACGGTGTGCGCATCACGTTCCCGGAAGGGTGGGGATTGCTGCGCGCCTCGAACACGCAGCCCGTGCTCGTCATGCGGTTCGAGGCGACGAGTCCGAACGCGCTCGACGCCTATCGCGCCGAGGTCGAGGGCTGGCTGGCGGCGCGCGGCGTGACGGCGTGACACGGGCGAACCGGCGCAGGCTGTATCTGTTCGGCGCCGGTCTGCTCGTGGCTGCGTTGGTCGGCGGCCGCTGGCTGGCGGTCGAAACCGCGGAACGCGCGTGGGACCGCACCTTCGCGGGCGGCGAGGCATTGATCGCCGCCCGCGATCTGTCCCGGCTCTTGCAGGCCTTCGTCCTCGTCGTGGCGATTACCTGGATCGCCGGCAATCTGTTGCTGGTGTATCGGGCGATCGGCTCCGTCCAAATGCCGCGGCGTCTCGGCGACCTGGAAATCGTCGAAGCCGTACCGCGGCGCACTCTCCTCGCCGCCACCATCCTGCTCGGCGTGATCCTCGGCTCGTTGCTGTCCCTCGGCACCGCGGACTGGTGGCGACACGCGGTGCTGGCTGCGGCGCCGCCGCACTTCGGCGTTCCCGATGCCACAAAGCTCGGGCACGACGCCGGCTACTACGTCAGTGTGCTCCCATGGTTCGCCGCACTTCAAAACCGCACGCTGATCCTCGCCGTCGGCGCATTGGGCATCGTGGCGCTGCTGTACGGGGTCATCGGCTCGCTCCGCATTCGCCGTGGCCGCATCCGCGCGAGCGACTACGCCCGCAGGCACCTCGGCGCGTTGCTCGCGTGTCTCGCCGTCGTGATTGCCTGGGGCGCGGCATTGGATCCGGCGGAAATCGTCGGCGGCCTGCACGGGACGGTCGATCAGGCCGCGCTGACCGTGCGCATACCCGGTGCCCGGGTTGTCGCAGCCGTCGCGATCGTCACGGCGGTGATCTCGCTCGTCTGGGCATGGCGGGATCGCCCCAGGCTGATTCTCGCCGGCTGGGCAGCGTTGCTCGTCTCGCTCACGGCCGCCTATTTCGTGATTCCCGGTATCGTCCGCAACGCGGCCGCCAGCGGACCGGAGAATGCCGAGCTGATGCAGCACCGCGCGTCGCTGGAACGCGTCGCGTTTGGACTTGTGGAGGTGGATCCGGGCGCGCCGCCGCCCTTCCCGTCGGGGGACGCGGCCGTGCGGACGGTTCCACTGTGGGATGCCGTCCATGTCGGCCGAGCGGTAGACGCCCCCGCGCATGCCGTCGCGCTGCGCCCGCCGCGTCCCGAAGACCGCGGTGCTTCCTGGATGGTCGCACCCACCAGCTCTCCTGATCCGGTGCGCCTCGCGATCGAGACTGACACGGGCCTCGCCGTGACGGCGCTAGCGACCGAGAGTACGCCGCTGTTGTTCGGTCCCGAATTGCCGGGATACGTCGTGATGTCGGCGGACAGCGTGCCCCGCCCGGCCGCTGCTCGCGGCTCCGGAGCGGTTCGGCTCACGGGCGCGTGGCGCCGCTTTGCGATCGCGTGGACGGTGCAGTCCTGGGGGCTGGCCCACGGTGAATCAAACGGCAAAGTCCTGCTGTGGCGGCGGGACGTCACCGAGCGTCTGCAGCGGCTCGCTCCATTCGCGCAATTCGGCGATCCGACACCGGTGCTGCGCAGCGGCGCCGTGTGGTGGGTGAGCTGGGGGTATGTGTCGCACGAGGCGTTTCCCCTCGTGCGATCGCTCCCCTGGCGCGACGGCGAGGTGCGCTTTCTGCGCGGCGGAATCGTCGGCGCCGTGCGCGTCGCGACGGGCGAGACGCACCTCTGGCTGGCACCGGGCTACGATTCGCTGACCGCCACCTGGGCCCGGCGGTTCGAGCCGCTGATCGAACCCGCGGACCGCCTCCCGGCGGATCTGCGCGCACAACTCGTCTATCCCGTCGAAACGTTCAAGCTCGCCGTTGCCGCATTGGTGCGTGCCAGCGACGACTCCGCTGGCCAAACCGGATGGCTCACGCGTCCCGGAGAGCCCTACCGGCTCGGCGCCCCGGACGGTGCAGTGTGGACCGGGATCACGTTCGAGACGGGTTTGCTCGCCCCGAGGCGGCTGGTGGGCGTGTTGGCCGGCGCGATCAAATCGCGCGGTCCCGAGCTCCACCTCTGGCGCCCATCGGCACCCGATCCTCCGCGCGAACGACTGCCGGGTGAGTTGGTCGGCTCATCGTTACTGCGGCCCGGCCCACTGCGGGTATGGCCGGCGGGGAATACGATCATCACCGTGCAGGCCCAGATCCTCGACCCCGTCGCCGCGAAGACGCCACCGCCCCCGCGCGTAACGGAGGTCTACGTGACGTTCGACGGACGCAGCGGGCACGCCCTGACGGCTCGCGCTGCGCTGCTGGGCGGGGAGCAGATCCTCACCGACACGACTCTCGCGGCGCGCTGGGAACGGGCGCGCCGGCTGGCGGTGCAGGCGGATTCGGCGCTGGCCGCGGGAGACCTGGAGCTGTTTGGGCGCTTGTGGCGCTCGCTGATCGGTGAGCTTGCTCCGGTCCAGCGCCCCCGCTAGGTTGCGCCGCCGTGCCGGCCCCTGGAACGATCGTTATCGCCCTCGGAGGAAACGCCGTCGCTCCACCCGGTGAGCGGCCGACGATCAGCAATCAGTTCCGGCATACGCGCGCGAGTCTCGTCCCGATCGTGGATCTCGCCGCGGCGGGATGGCACATCGTCCTGGTCCACGGGAACGGCCCGCAGGTCGGCGATGAGCTGGCGCGCAACGAGATCGCCGCCGATCAGGTCGAGCCGCTGCCGCTTGGCGTGCTGGTAGCGGGGACCGCCGGCTGGATGGGCTACATGATCCAGCAGTCGCTGCAGAACGCGCTCGCGCGCGCGGGTGTGCAGCGCTCCGTGGTCACGCTGATCACGCAGACGCTGTGCCGGGCCGACGACCCCGATTTGCGCACGCCGTCGAAGCCGGTCGGTCACGTGCTCGATTCGGTGCGGCAGGCGCGACTCGTGGCGCGCGGCATTCCCGTCCGCGACGGGCGACGGCTCGCGCCCAGTCCCAAACCGGCTGGGATCGTCGAGCAACAGATGGTGCGCGATTTGGCTGCGGCGGGACACATCGTGATTGCCGGCGGCGGCGGCGGACCGCCCGTCTACCAGGACGCCACGCTGGGCCTCGAAGGCATCGACGCCGTCGCCGACAAGGACCGCGTCGCCGCCATCCTCGGCCGGGAAATCGGGGCGCAGGTGCTGTTGATCCTGACCAACGTCACTGCCGTCTACCGCGGCTTCGGCACGCCGCACCAGGAAGCGATTCGGCGGCTGACGCTGGCGCAGGCGGAGCACCTGCTCGCCGGGAAGGAGCTGGGCGCCGGCAGCATGCGGCCGAAGGTCGAGGCCGCCGCCGAGTTCGTGCGCACCGGGGGCGAGCGGGCCATCATTGCCGAGCTGGCCCATGGACTCGCCGCGCTCCGCGGCGAAGCGGGAACGACGATCGCGAAGGAGCACGCGTGAATCTGCACGAGTATCAGGCACGGGACATTTTGCGAAAGCACGGCATCCCGGTGCCGCCGGGTGAAGTCGCCACGACGCCGGCGGAGGCGCGCGCGATCGCCGAGCGCTTCGGCGGCAAGGTCGTCGTCAAGGCACAGGTGCACGCCGGCGGCCGCGGCAAGGCGGGCGGCGTGAAGCTGGCGGACGGCGCGGACGCCGCCAAGGCGGCGGCGTCCGCCATTCTCGGTATGACGATCAAGGGCCTCACGGTTCATAAGGTTCTCGTCGTGCCCGCGGCCGAGATCGTCTCCGAGAGCTACGTCGGCATCATCGTGGATCGCGCCTCGCAGCGGCCGGTGTTGATCGTGAGTGCCGCCGGTGGCATCGATATCGAGGAAGTCGCGGCCAAGACGCCCGAACAGCTTCATCGGCTGGCCGTCGATCCACGGTACGGACTGCTCCCGCACCAGGCGCTGGCGCTCGGCTTTGCGCTGTACCGCGACGTGAAGCAGGCGCGCGCCGCCGCGGACATCATGCAGAAGCTCTACGGCGTGGTCTATGCCGTCGGTGCATCGCTCGCGGAGATCAACCCGCTCGTCACCACTCCCGACGGGAGTGTCCAGGCGCTCGACGCCAAGATCTCCATCGACGACAACGAGCTCGAGCGCCGACCGGAGATCGCCGCCCTTCGCGACGTCTCGGCCGAGGCCCCCGAGGAGGTCGCCGCGCGAGAGGCGGGACTCACGTTCATCAAGCTCGATGGCGACGTGGGCTGCTGCGTGAACGGCGCGGGGCTCGCGATGGCGACGATGGATCTCGTGAAGTACTACGGCGGTCAGCCGGCGAACTTTCTCGACATCGGTGGCAGCTCGAATCCCCAGAAGGTCGTCGCGGCGCTGCGGATCATGACGTCCGATCCGCGCGTGAAGGTCATCCTCTTCAACATTTTTGGTGGCATCACCCGCGGTGACGACGTCGCGAATGGCATCGTGCAGGCCACGCACGCGTTTCCGCTCAAGGTGCCGATCGTGATCCGGCTGACCGGCACGAATGAGAAAGAAGGGATCGCGATTCTCGAGCGGGCCGGGTTCAAGGCGCTGACGGACATGGACGAAGCGGTGAAGCAGGCGGTGGCATGAGCGTCTTCATCGATAAATCCACACGCCTGGTGATCCAGGGAATTACCGGCCGCGACGGATCGTTTCACGCCAAACAGATGATGGAGTACGGCACCAACGTCGTCGCCGGGGTGACGCCGGGGAAAGGCGGCCAGACGTTCGAGGGCGCCGTCCCGGTATTCAACACCGTCGCCGAGGCGGTGCACGCAACCGAGGCCAATACGTCGGTCATCTACGTTCCGGCCGCCGTCGCTGCCTCTGCCATCTTCGAAGCCGCCGATTCCGGCATCGAGCTGATCATCTGCATTACCGAAGGGATTCCCGTGCTGGACATGACGCGCGCGCTACCGTTCGTGCATGAGCGTGGCGCGCACCTGATCGGCCCGAACTGTCCGGGGCTGATCTCGCCGGGCCAGAGCAAGGTCGGAATCATCCCCGGCAACATCTGCACGCCTGGGAAGATCGGCGTCGTGTCGCGCAGCGGCACGCTCACCTACGAGATCGTGCACCAGCTCTCGACGCACGGGATGGGGCAATCGACGTGCGTCGGGATCGGCGGTGATCCCCTCATCGGAACGAACTTCGTCCACTGCCTCTCGGCCTTCGAGGCTGACCCCGAGACCGCCGCGATCGTGATGATCGGCGAGATTGGCGGCACGGACGAACAACAGGCGGCTGAATTCGTGAAAGAAAAGGTCAAGAAGCCTGTCGTTGGATTCATCGCCGGCCAGACCGCACCACCCGGGCGTCGCATGGGGCACGCCGGAGCGATCATTTCCGGTTCATCGGGAACGGCGGCCGAGAAGATGGCCGCGTTGGCGAAGGCGGGCATCAGCGTGATGAAACGGCCCGCCGACGTCGTACCCCTACTGAAGGAGCGCCTGTAGGAGAATGCTGACCCTAGCGATCATCAAACCTGACGCCGTCGCCGCCGGACACTCCGGCAAGATTATTGCTCACCTCGAGGCCGAGGGCTTTCACATTCGTGAGGCGCAGATGGTGCGCCTGACCGAGGAGCGGGCACAATCGTTTTACGAAGTCCATCGGGAGCGGCCGTTCTTTCGGCCCCTCGTCTCGTTCATGACGTCCGGGCCGGCGTTGGCGCTGGTGCTCGAGCGGGACGAGGCGGTCACGCACCTGCGCAAGGTCATCGGGGCGACGGACCCCTCGCAGGCGGAGCCGGGCACGATCCGGCGCCTCTACGCCCAGTCGAAGGAAAAGAATGCGATTCACGCGTCCGATTCGCCCGAAAATGCCGCCCGCGAAGTCGCGTTTTTCTTCCCGGCGCGAGGCAAGCGCTGACGCCGTTGACGCAAGTGCCACAAGGGTTTAGCTTCGCTCACCATGTTGCGAGTCGATTTGCGGGAGTTGACCCGTGGCGGGGGGGCGGTACAGACCCAAGGCGAGCTAAAACTGGACGATCCGGCGCTGGAAGGCGTGGACATCAACCTGCGGGAGCCGGTCTCGGTGACGGGGCGGTTGCAATCCATCGGTGAGGGGCGCTTCTACTGGCAGGGAACAGCACGAACCGTCGTCCAGGGCGAATGCCGGCGCTGTCTGACCCCGGTGGCGACACCGTTGCAGTTGGAAATCGGGGCGCTGTTCACCCAGGACCCGGAAGCCCTCGACGACCCGGATTCCTATCCCGTGGCGCCCGAGGCGACAGAGATCGACGTGACGACGGCCGTGCGCGAGGAGCTGCTGCTCGCCGCGCCGCGGTTCGTCGAATGCCGTGAGGATTGCAAGGGGATTTGCCCGCAGTGCGGAAAGGATCTGAACGCCGGTCCATGCGATTGTGCGCCGGTCACCGACGCCCGCTGGCAGCCGCTGCAAGCGCTTAAGGACAAGCTCCGTTCTAACTAACTAAAGGACGATCGTAATGGCCGTACCCAAGCGTAGAACCTCTAAGCGCAAGAAGCGCGCGCGCCGCACGCACTACAAGGCGGTGCGTCCGACGCTGCAGCCCTGCCCGCGCTGCGGTGACATGAAACAGCCCCATCGCGTTTGCCCGACGTGCGGGTATTACAACGGCGAACAGCGAGTGACCGTCGAGGACTGATGATCCGCATCGCGTTGGACGCGATGGGAAGTGACAACGCCCCTCAAGTCGAGGTGGAGGGCGTGGCGCAGGCGCTCACCGAGCTGCCCGCCGAATTCCTGATCCAGCTCGTGGGCCGCAAGGCGGACATCGAAGCCGCCCTGGGCCGCGTCGCCGGTGTGGATCGTTCGCGCATCGAGATCGTGGACGCGCCCGAAGTGGTGGGGATGGGCGACAAACCGTTGGCCGCGATCCGCGGCAAGCCCCGCTCGTCGATTGCCGTGGGGCTCGGCCTCCAGAAAAAAGGCAAGTCGGACGCGTTCATCTCGGCCGGGAACACCGGCGCGGTGATGGCGGCGAGCACCCTGCTGCTGCGGCTCCATCCCGGCGTCCAGCGGGCCGCGATCGGCGCGCTGTTTCCCACTGCCGGCCAGCCCGTGCTCGTCGTCGACGGCGGTGCCAGCATCGACTGCGACGCGCGCGAGCTGGTAGGCTTCGCGCATCTGGGCTCGGTGTACGCGCGGGACGTGCTGGGCCGCACCAATCCGACCGTCGGCCTCCTGAACATCGGCGAAGAAGACGAGAAAGGAAACGCCGTCGTCAAGGAGGCGCATCAGCTCCTCAAGCAGACCCCCGGCATCCACTACATCGGCAACATCGAAGGCCGCGACATCCCGGTCGGCGAGGCCCGCGGGCAGCGCCTGGACGTCGTGACCTGTGACGGCTTCGTCGGAAACGTCGTGCTCAAGTTCTACGAGTCGGCGGGACGGGTCTTCGTGTCGCTCATCAAGCGGGAAGCCCCGGACGTCCTGCAGCGGCCCGAGATGGGCAACGTGCTGAAGGTGCTCGATTACGCGACGTACGGGGGCGCGCCGCTGCTGGGCGTACAGGGCGTCGTGATCATCTGCCACGGCGCGTCGCCCGCGAAGGCCATCAAGAACGCGATCCGCGTCGCGATCCAAGCGGTGCAGAGCCATCTCTCCGACGACATCGCCGCCGAGTTCTCCGAGGGGAAGGTGCCCGCGTGAAGCGCCCGTTCGCCGAGCTGTGGGGGACCGGCAGCTACGCGCCGGCGCGCGTCATGACGAACGACGAGTTCTCGAAGTTCCTCGACACCTCCGACCAATGGATTCAGGAGCGCACCGGCATCCGCGAACGGCGCGTGTCGAGCAAGGACGAGACGAACGCGTGCATGGGCAAGGCCGCGGCGCTGCAGGTGCTGCAGGAAACCGGGCTCACGCCGCTCGACATCGACGCGATCGTGTACGCCACGGCGTCGCCCGACCGGCTTCTCCCATCGCAGGCCTGCGATCTCCAGGCGATCCTGGGCGCCAAGAACGCCGCGGCGTTCGACGTGGGCGCGGCGTGCTCCGGGTTCGTGTTCGCGCTGAGCACGGCCGAGGGCATCATCGCGGCCGAGCAAGCCGAGCATGTGTTGGTGATCGCGGCGGAGAAGCTGACCAGCATCATGGACTGGAGCGACCGCACGACGGCGGTCTTATTCGGCGACGGCGCGGGCGCGACGATCGTCCGCCGGAGCACCAACGGGCGCGGCATTCTCGGGGTGTATTTGAAGACCGACGGCACGCTCGCCGAGCTGCTGTACCGGCCCGGCGGCGGCGCGTCGCATCCGCCCAGTGAAGAGCTGCTCAAGGATCACAGCTACTACATCAAGATGGCCGGCCGCGAGGTCTTCAAGGCGGCCGTGCTCTCGATGGCGGACGCGTGCGATCACGCGCTGGAACGTGCCGGCCTGTCCGCCGGCGACATCGATCTGCTCATCCCGCACCAGGCCAACATCCGCATCATCGAAGCGACCGCGAAACACGCCGGTCTCCCCATGGACAAGGTCTACGTCAACGTCGACCGTTTCGGCAACACCTCCGCGGCGTCCATCGCGATCGCACTCGACGAAGCGGTGAAGTGCGGCCGGCTCAAACCAGGCATGACGGTGATGTTCTGCGCGTTCGGGGCCGGCTTCACATGGGGTAGCCTGGTCGTGCGGTGGTAGGAGCGCAGCATGTTGCGCCCACCATCTGGTTGTGCCCGGGGCAGGGCGCGCAAAAAGTCGGCATGGGCAAAGATCTGGCGGAGCGGTTTCCCGCGGCACGCGACGTCTTCGGCGCGATCGACGAGGCGCTCGACGCGCCGTTGTCCAAACTGATGTTCGAAGGACCCGAAGACGAGCTCACCGCGACCCAGAACACCCAGCCGGCGATTCTCGCGCACAGCGCGGCGGTGTTCGCAATCGTCGGCGAGAAAGCGGGTGCGGCCGTGGCCGCGGCGGGGCATTCACTCGGCGAGTACTCGGCGTACGTCACCGCGGCCACGCTGGCCGCACCCGAAGCGGCCAAGCTGGTCCGCCGGCGTGGCGAGCTGATGCAAAAGGCGGGGGAGGAACGGCCCGGGACGATGGCGGCCGTGCTCGGACTCCCGACCAAGGACGTCGAGGCGGCCTGTGCGGAGGCGTCGCAGCAGGCGAGCCTCGCGGTCGCCGCGAATATCAACGCTCCCGATCAGACGGTGATCTCGGGCGATCCCGAAGCGGTCACGCGCGCGGGGGAAGCGTGCAAGAAGCGGGGCGCCAAGCGCGTCATCGCCCTCAAGGTGAGCGGCGCGTTTCACTCGCCGTTGATGGAGCCCGCGCGGAATCACCTCCAGCTGGCGCTCGAGCGTGCGCAGTTCGCCGATCCAGCGTTCCCCGTGGTCGCCAACGCGACCGCGGAAGCGGTGAAAGACGCCGGCCGGGCGCGGCGCCTCCTGTCAGACCAACTCACGGCGGCGGTTCGCTGGGTAGAATGCATGGAGCACGCGGCGCGGCTCGGAGGGGAAAGCGCGCGTTTCATCGAAATCGGCCCGGGCGGCGTGCTCGCGGGCCTCTTGAAGCGAATCGTACCTGAGGCGAACGTGGTCAGTCTTGGAACTGCGGATGAGGTGACCAAGTTCATGGAAGCAGCTTGAACCTATGACGACAGCTCGACGGGCGGAAATAGACCCCGCGGGGCAGAGCGGGAATCGGATGCAGCTCGATCTGACCGGGAAGGTTGCACTCGTCACCGGCGGGACGCGCGGGATTGGACACGACATCTGCCGCGCCTTCATCGACGCGGGAGCCAAAGTCGCGCTTTGCTCCCGCGACGGCGCCGTGGCGGAGCAGACGGCGAGTGAGTTCGGCGAGGGCACGCGCGGCTACGCCTGCGACGTCGGCGTGAGCGCCCAGGTCGAAGCGTTCGCGAAGGCGGTCGAGAAGGACTTCGGCCAGATCGACATCCTCGTCAACAATGCCGGGTTCACCAAGGACAACCTCCTGTTTCTGCTGACCGAAGCGGATTGGGACGCGGTCGTGGATACGAACCTGAAGGGCACGTTTCTGATGACCAAGTACGCGGCCCGTGGCATGATCAAACGGCGTTGGGGCCGGGTCATCAATATCACGAGCGTCGTCGGACTGAACGGCAACAAAGGCCAATCCAACTACTCCGCCTCCAAGGCAGGGATTATCGGCTTCACCAAGTCCGTCGCGAAGGAGCTAGCCTCGCGCAATGTGCTGGTGAATGCCGTCGCTCCTGGCTTTGTCGAGACGGAGCTTACGCAGAGCGTCACTCCAGAAGCCCGGAAGTACTTCCTAGACAACATTCCGCTGGGACGGCTGGGGCATAGCTCCGA
The DNA here is from genome assembly GCA_003223395.1 of Gemmatimonadota bacterium. GTDB lineage: Bacteria > Gemmatimonadota > Gemmatimonadetes > Gemmatimonadales > GWC2-71-9 > 20CM-2-65-7. Next base: position 16,077 of record QHUZ01000063.1, read on the forward strand.
AATTGCGTCCGCCGTCCTCTTTCTCGCCTCCGACTTAGCCAGCTACATTACGGGTCAGGTTATAGTCGTCGACGGCGGGATGGTGATGTGAGCTCCCTTACCTTCGCTGAGGGTTACCCATGGCAATGGACATGAAGCAGCTCGAGGAGAAGGTCAAAGACATTATCGTCGAAGAGCTTGGGGTCGAGCGGGACAAGCTCACCAACGACGCGAGCTTCATGGAAGACCTCGGGGCCGACAGCCTCGACACGGTCGAGCTGGTCATGGCCTTCGAGAAGGAATTCGACATCGACATCCCGGACGAAGAGGCGGAGAAGCTGCGCACCGTCGGGGCCGCGATGAACTATCTCCACGACAAGATGGGGAAAGGCAAATAGTGACGCCCCCCCCCCGCTCCCCCCGGCGGGTGGCGGTCACGGGGATGGGGCTCGTGACGCCGGTTGGGAACGATGTCGCGAGCACCTGGGCCGCCCTCGTCGCCGGGGAGTCGGGGGCAGGTCCGATCACCAAATTCGATTCGGCGCAGCTACCGGTGCACTTCGCCTGCGAAGTGAAGGGGTACGACCCCCTGCAGTACATCGAGAAGAAGGAAGCCCGCCGCTACGATCTGTTCTCGCAGTTCGCCATGGGCGCGGCGGTGCAGGCCGTGCGGGACGCGTGTCTCGAGAAGAGCCCGCTCGACCCCAAACGCATCGGCGTGATCATCGGCAGCGGCACGGGCGGCATCGCAACGTTCGAAGAGAACATGCGTGCCTTCATTGAAAAGGGGCCGAGCCGCGTCTCCCCGTTCTTCGTGCCGATGTTCATGGCCAATGTCGCATCGGCGATCGTCTCCATGCGCTTCGGCTTCCAGGGACCGTGCTACTGCACGGTGTCGGCCTGCGCCTCGTCGGGTCATGCCCTGGGCGACGCGTTCGACCTGATTCGTGAGAACAAAGCTGACGTGATGGTCGCGGGCGGATCGGAAGCGGCGATCACCCCGCTCGCGTTGGCGAGCTTCGCGAACATGAAAGCGCTGTCGGAGCGCAACGACGACCCCCAGACAGCGAGCCGGCCGTTCGACAAGGATCGCGACGGGTTCGTGATGGGCGACGGCGCCGCGGTCGTGATCCTCGAGGAGTGGGAGCGCGCCAAGTCGCGTGGCGCGACCATCGTCGCCGAGATTGTCGGCTACGGCGCGACCGCCGACGCGCATCACATCACTGCGCCCGCACCCGATGGCTCGGGAGCGCAGGAGGCGATGCGGCTCGCGATGTCGAGCGGCGGCATCCGGCCCGACGAAGTCGGCTACATCAATGCGCACGGCACCTCGACCCCGCACGGCGACGCCGCCGAGACCGCCGCGGTGAAGGCGGTGTTCGGCGCGCAGGCGCGCAAGCTCATCTTCGGCTCGACCAAGTCGATGACCGGCCATCTGCTCGGCGCCGCCGGTGCGTTCGAGTTCGCGATCTGCGCGCTCGCACTCAAAAACGGCGTGATTCCCCCTACGATCAATCAGTTCAATGCCGATCCTGCCTGTGATCTGGATTCGGCGCCGAACCACGCAGTCAAGCGGCAGGTGGACGTTGCCCTGTCCAACTCGTTCGGGTTCGGGGGGCACAATGTGACGCTGGCGGTTCGGAGGGTCGCGTGAACCTCCGACCTATCGCCGAGAAGGTCGAACGCGGCGAGCGACTCACGCGCGAGGATGGCCTCGCGCTTTTTGCATCTAGCGACTTGCTGACGATCGGCCGCCTCGCCGATCTCGCCAATCGCCGGAAGAACGGCGACCGCGTCTACTTCGCGGCCAATCAGCACATCAATCCGACCAACGTCTGCATCCTGCGCAACACCTGCGTGTTCTGCTCTTTCGCGCGCATGCCGAAAGAGGACGGCGCGTACACGCGGAGTCTGGAGGAAGTGTTCGCCGAGGCAGACGCGGCGCGGGACAATCCGACCCGTGAGTTTCACATCGTGGGCGGCCTGCATCCCAAGCTGCGGCTCGCGTACTACACGGACATGTTTCGCGGCCTCAAAGCACGCCATCCCGAGGTGATGATCAAGGCTCTTACCGCGGTCGAGGTGGCTCACCTAGCAAAGTTG